>NZ_JBFUCU010000004.1:0-741394 GCF_056405075.1 Mesorhizobium sp. P2_A12 | reverse complement strand
GGCTTGCGTACACGCCCCGCACGACTTCGAGCACTCCGAATAGCAAAAGCGACGAAAGCGCAAGCAAGGTTAGGTACGTGAGAGTATCCAAATTGGCGGCGGGCAAAACACGATCATATACCTGCAGCATGTATAGAGGCAGAATTAGCACCAGGGTGTTCATCACCGCGGAGAAGAGGCCCATTTCGACCACGCTCCTCGATAGCACCTTTCGGTTTGTAGAACTGGACATGCCCGAAATTGCCCCCCGGCGAACAGCACGCACATTAGACAATCTTTATATATCATGCGAGGTCGTCACGCTATCGGCTGCGATTCTTTTGATAGCCATAGTAAAGAGGACCAAAGCGGGCCGAGGCGTCACGTTAGGTAGACCTGCCGTCAGCATGCGTTTAGCTGCATCGCGAGGCCAAGGCCTTGGCGGCAAAGACGGTTCATCATGTTTGCAAACTCGTACGCTGCCCCGGGTGAACTGTTCGCTCATTGCCTTTACCGAATGGCGATTGTTGTTCGGAAACTATGTCGCGATGTCAAATGCCTCCAAAACGCATGGGGCTAGAGGTACTCAATGCAGCCCTCGTCGCTCCATGAAATCCAACGCGGCATCATCAAACTCACCTCTCGCCGTCGCGTCGACGTCGAGTTTCCCAGCCTGCACTTCCTGGTACATCGCACCGAAATCCTCGAACCATTTTTTTACGACGCGAAGGTCGTGTGACAGGTAACCGCGTGGTCGAGGACGCCCGATCTTACGCCAGGCAACGAATAGAAGTTTGAGCAACTTTCGTTTTGAGAAAGCCTCGTATTTGAACTGCCTGTGAATCCACTCAATGTCCGGGAGCCGCAGACGAGGTGGGATGCTTTTCTCCAGGAGCATTGCCATCACCATTGCGGCGCCAGGGTCATTGAATTGCCGGCCATCTGACCTGCGGGTCGATTTGTGATCGAGCGCATCCTGCATAATGAGGGTCTCCCGCATTTGCAGCGTCCGCTCCAGTTCGCGTTGCTCATCCTTGTTAACAGGCCCCAGAAACCTTGGGCCTGTCGCCGGGTCAGGAACAACGTCGTCTGGATGAGGCAGGATAGTTGGGATCGGTTCACCTCTCTGCTTCGCGTCTTCAATTTCAGCAGTCTTGATGGCCTTCCACAATTCGCAAAGTTCATTGCGATCTCGGATGTCCCGTGCGTTGGCTTCATCGGCTCTCGTGAACAAGTCCGACACCAACCCCTGCGCGCGCGCATTTCCTTTGAGCGCATCAACCAACATTCTTTGTGAGACTGCTTCTCTACCTGTTAGTTCGATGGCTTTGCCGCCATCCATGAGTGAGATTTTCTTGTTGGCCGCTTTGAGCGCAGCTCTAAGCATGGGCTGTTCCGCCATAGAGAGATCCGGCGCCGCTCTTCGTGGCCGCCCTGCAGGATTGCCGGAGCGTCCTTTTTCGAAACGCGTTGCCTTGGGTGGTTTTCCGTAGCCGGCCCCAAACACAATCTGCTTTTTGATACCTTCATTGTTGCCATCTTCAACCGACATTGGATTGCCTCCGAGAAGTGATTCCGCGAACTCTAGAACCGGGCGCTCTTCGCAATTCAGGGGCGGCCCCGAACTGCATGTTGCCATCAGCAAGAAGGGCTTCTCTCCCGGTGTATCTTTGCCAGCGCGAGATGATGGTGTCGCAAAAGGCGGGATCGTATTCGATAAGCCTCGCCTGCCGTCCGCAGCTCTCCGCGGCGATAAGGGTGCTGCCAGAGCCGCCGAATAGGTCGAGCACGATCTCGTTTCGCCGCGAACAATCCTTGATCGCGTCGGCGACCAGAGCGACTGGCTTTACAGTTGGATGCATGGAGAGCTCATCCATGCGGTTGGCGCCGAGGCTGCTGATGCCGGCATAGTCCCAGACGTTGGTCCGATATCGTCCCGTCTCGCCAAGGCCAAAGCTGTTGGTGTGAGGAGCAGTGCCGATCTTGAAGACGAACACCAACTCATGCTTCGAGCGATAGAAGCTGCCCATGCCGCCATTCGACTTGTTCCAGACGCACAGGTTTTTGAGTTCGGTGAATGCCGCCTCGCCTGCATCCTGAAGCTCTCGCATATGGCGCCAGTCCATGCAGACGAAAGCGATAGCGCCGTCCTTTGCGACACGGGAAGCATTTGACAGCGTCACCGTCAGGAACTCGGTAAACTCGGCACTGCTCATTTCGCCAGATGCGAACGCAAACTCGCGATGGCGGACGGATCCGAGGCCACCGACATTGCCGTCGATAGCGACGTTGTAGGGAGGATCGGTGAAGATGAGGTCGGCCGTGTCGCCGCTCATCAAGCGAGTGACATCGTCGCTCGACCGGGCGTCGCCGCACAGCAAGCGATGGCGGCCAAGCAGCCAAAGCTCACCCTGCTTCGAGACCGCCTCGCCTGGAAGTTCGGGAATTAGATCGGCAGCATCATTCGCGGCCGCCGACGCGTTTCTTGCATGGTCAAGTGTCAGATCGATTTCAGCGAGCGAGAACCCGGTCAACGTGACGTCGAAATCAATGTCGATCAGCGCCTGCAGCTCAATCGCCAGGATCTCTGTGTCCCAGCCCGCGTTCAGCGCAAGCTTGTTGTCGGCAAGAATATAGGCGCGACGCTCCTCAGCACTGAGATGCGAAAGCCGGAGCGTTGGTACGGCGACAATTCCAAGCTCCTTCGCGGCCATGACACGGCCATGACCTGCGATGATTTCGCCGGTGTCGCTGACCAGGACCGGATTGGTGAAGCCGAAGCGCGAGATGCTTTCGGCAATTTGTCGGATCTGCTTTTTTGAATGCGTTCGAGCGTTACCAGCATAGGGCCGAAGGGCCGCAACGGGCTGCATTTCGATCGATGGAGAATTCATCTCTAACTATCCGCTTGGCTGATTACATAGTGGATGCGGAAATGGAGACGAAGGCAGCGGAAAAAATCAAGGCTTACTGATCAAAATAGCGCCAAAGGGATGATTTTTACTGTATTGCCCGTTTAATACCGATTTAAGAACACATTTCGGCCACATTTGATGAGTGCAATTGTTGCACTCATTTCAAAAATGCGACCCAGGCCGAATCACTCGGCGATCGCTAGGCGCAAAATGATCTTCTTTAGCCCGAGCAATTAGCCGACCAATGGGTGGCGTTGGTCGTTCTGCCTTGCGACCGCAGTGTTTTTCAGAATAGTAGCGTCTGGGCGAAACTGACGGAGATTGAGTTTGACCGACGAAGCCAGAGCAGAAAAAGACGCTCTTCTAGAACTAACCGCAGACATCGTTGCCGCATACGTTCAAAACAATGCAACCCCAGTGGCGGGACTGCCTGACCTCATCTCCAGCGTAAATTCTGCCCTTTCCGCGCTGATCACGCCCATTGCCGCCCCGGAACCTGTCCAAACACCGGCGGTCAATCCCAAGAAGTCTGTGTTTCCCGACTACATCATCAGCCTTGAAGATGGTCGCAAATACAAATCGCTGAAGCGTCACTTGGGCGCAACCTACGGTCTCACGCCCGATGCCTACCGGGCAAAATGGGGCCTGGCAAAAGACTACCCCATGGTAGCGCCGAGTTATTCTGCAACGCGATCCGCGATGGCGAAGACGATTGGCCTCGGCCGCAAGGCCGCCGCCGTGCCAGCGAAGCAGGCGCCTGCAAAGCGTAAGCCCAAAGCCAAATAGTGATCTAAGCCCCAGGGGCAGTAGCTGCAGCGAGTGCCCAACCGTGGGGATGGGCAACGACGCTCCCGCTGCAGTCTCCGCAATCCGACAATCACATCCCAGTCTATCGCATAGCGTTTTCGGGAAGGAGCAAACTGCTCCCGCCTTTCTTCAATGTGCAACCGCGCTAGGGCATCCGACTCCCATCAAACGGCAACGCGTTCCCGGACGACGACAATTCGATCCCACGTAATGACAATCGCATCCCAGATAACGACAACCAGTTTCCCTGTTAAGTCACCGTCGACTGCTGAATTTGCCTGACACCTGGTCGAATTTCCCTGATAGGTAGCGCAGGGAATTTGTCCATAAATAGCTGAAATCGCACGATAATATCGCTCTTCCGCTGCACGAAAATCGAGCGTTACGCGGGAATTCCCTGTTTTTTGCCTGTTATCAGGGAATATCAAACGGAGACTGGTTCGCCAGAGACTGCTCGGTTCACCACTCAGTCAATGGTAGTATTGGCTATGTCGGCCGGCCCGAAATTCAGTCGACATTTCCGTAGGTTAGGCTGCGCTCCAATTAGACTGTCGGGCTCATATGCCCAGTCAGTCTCAGTTTCCGCCCAGTTTTCAAGGCCTGTCTCTTTGACCGGTTTCTGTGCCCTATTGTTTTTGTGACCGATGCAGAGAGATTGCCGACGTGACCCGCTTCTGGAGAGCGGGAAGTGACGAGACGGTGATTAGAAGCCCGGAACAGACTGTTGCTGGTTCCGATTAAGGGGACGGTGTCGGTGCGACCGCGACGCTTCTGCGCCGTGCGGTCGCACGGGTAAATCGACAACGCATTCCCGCACACGTCTCGCAGTAAATTTGGTATGCATATGCGAGGGAGAGGGCAACAGATGAAACACAATCTTGGCTTGGCGTCCGACGCGACGCCGACACTCCTGTTTCCGAAGACATGATGCAAAAGCAATGTCAGATCTCATGCCTTCTCCAGATGTGACCGGCTCATCCCGCCCCGCGGGCTGGGGCTTGGCCGCAAAGCTGTTTACAACCCTTGTCCTTCTTGGCGCGACCGCGGTCCTGGTGACCGGGGTGCTCGGTTACTTCCGCGCTCGCGACGCTCTCGAAAAAGCAGTCTTCGACCAACTCACGGCCGCCCGTCAGACCAAGGCGCGCCAGGTTGAAACCTACTTCCGCACAATCCAGGCGGAGCTGCGCCTGCTTGCCACTTCCAAGATGGTGGTCGATGCGACACGCGAGTTCCGGATCGCGGTCGACCAACTCGACCGGGCAGGCGCGCCGCCTGACCTACGCCAGAAGGTCGGCGTTTGGTACGCTGAGAACTTCATCCCCGGAATGACGCGCACCCTAGGCAGGGAACCAGCCCTGTCGGACTACCTGCCGGTCAGTGGTGCCCCCTACTATCTACAGTATCACTACATTGTGGAGAATCCCAACTCGCCGGAGCGGCGCAAGCTTCTCGACGACGCCGGCGACGGAAGCGAATACACCAGGCTGCATGCCATATATCATCCATTGATGCGCGCCGCGGCTACCACGGTCGGCTTTTTCGATCTCATGATTGCCGATCCCAAATCAGGTCGCCTGATCTATACGGTCGAGAAGGAGGTGGATTTCACCACGTCCCTTCAATTGGGTCCGTACCGTCGCACCAACGTCGCGGCCGCCGTCGCCCGCTGCTCGCAGATCGCAGATCCGTCAGCCATCTGCCTCGAAGATTTCTCCTCTTATGCGCCATCTGGCGGCGCACCGATCGCCTTTATGGCAGCACCGGTGATTGCCCAGGGCGTCGTCATCGGCGCGCTGGTCGCGCAACTGTCGAATGATGAGATCGACAACGTTGTCACTGGTAACCGCCGCTGGCCGCAGGAAGGGTTCGGCGACACGGGTGAGGCCTATCTCGTCGGACCCGATTATCTGGCGCGCTCTGGCCCGCGGGCGTTCTACGAGAACCGGGATAACTTCTTCGCCGACCTCAAATCCGTGGGCGCTTCGGACGAGGAGATCGCCGTCATTCAACGGTACGGGACACCAGTGCTGCATCAGCGCATCGACACCAAGGCCTCGCGTGCCGCGCTCGCCGGTGTCGAGGGCACGGGCGAGATCATCGGATACCGAGGTGTCCCGACGCTCGCTTCATGGGGACCGCTTGCGATTTCCGATGTCAAGTGGGCTCTCGTCGCCAAGATCGACAGCGCTGAGGCCTTCGCACCGATCGCCGAACTCCGCCGGGATCTGTTGCTCGTCGGAGGACTGGCGATGCTCGTGGTCGCCGCCACCGCCGCCTGGCTTTCGCGCGCGCTGCTCGGACCGCTCCGCGATCTCACTGCCGGGGTGAAACGCTTCTCTGCTGGCGACTATGCGACCAGCGTGCCGGTCCGCACGCGCGACGAGATTGGCGAACTCTGCTCGGCCTTCAATGGCATGGTTGAGGATCTGCACCAGAAGAATCTCGTGATAGAGAACAAGAACCGCGAGAACGAGCAGCTGCTGCTCAACGTCCTGCCGGCACCGATCGCCAATCGGCTGCGCGCTGGCGAGGAGAGGATCGCCGACGGCTTCGCCGAGGTCACGGTCGCCTTCGCAGACCTGGTCGGGTTCACGGCACTGACATCGGAAATGCCGCCGCACGATGTCGTGATGTTTCTCAACGGACTCTTCACGCGCTTCGACGTTGCCGCCAATGATCTCGGCATCGAAAAGATCAAGACGGTGGGCGACTCCTATATGGCGGTGTGCGGCCTACCCGTGCCGGTAGCCAACCACGCCGAGCGCATGGTCCGCATGGCCATCCGCATGGTCCACATTACCCGCGAACACGCGATGGAACACAACGTCTCGATGAAGCTCAGGGTTGGCGTCAACAGTGGGCCAGTGGTCGCCGGCGTCATTGGGAAGAGTAAGTACATCTATGATTTATGGGGCGACACAGTGAACCTGGCGAGTCGCATGGAGTCTGGCGGAGTTCCCGACTCTGTTCAGGTGACGCGCCCCGTCTACGAACAGCTCAAGGACCAATTCGTCTTCGAGACGCGCGGCGCTATCGAAGTCAAAGGCAAGGGAAAAGTGGAAGCCTGGGTATTGAGATTTTAGTTGCGGGGGAAGCTCCGATGCCGGCTTGCCCTCCACCTTTCCGCCGTCAATGGCTTTCGCCGCGGGCGCGACTGGCGCGCCCTGAGGGGAGCGGACCCGAATGTCCGCTTCGCGCCGATGTCGGTCGTCCAGGCTGCGTTGGCCAACTTCCAGAAGTGGACATCGCTTATGATCCGCCTCAGCAGCCGACAAAGCTGTGCCCCACTCAAAAAGTCGCCGACAGTAGATGCAGCCCGAGGCGAACCGGCCCCGCCAGCCGCAAACAACTCAACCGCCTCCTTGGGAACACCATGGAGAAATCATGAAAACCCTTATTCTCGCTTCATTGCTTGCATTCGCCGCAACGTCTGCCGTCATCGCGCCCGTACAGGCCGCGCAAATTATCATTCAGAACGACGATGGCGACAACGGCAACCAAGGCCATAGGCGTCATCGTCAGTAGACTGGCGAAGACTGACGACGCAGCAAGCGGCGGCATTTCCAAATGTGCTTGTGGGCGGATTTGGGCTGTTTTATCTATGGCTTCAACAGGAGCCGATATGAGTGTTCCAAATGTTGATCAAACTATCACCGCAGGAAAGCTGGCGGAATTTGTAGCGAAGTCCGTAGAGGCGGCGCGCGCGGTGGAAGGGCCATTTTACCATCTCGAGTTCGACCGGGTCTTTCCGGAGGATGTTTATAAATCCATGCTGGCGGCGCTGCCGGTGTATGCGGATTACCGGCCGATGCACGGCCGGTCCAAACAGCGGGATGCGTTGGGTGCGTCCACGCGGGTGAAGATTGATCTTTTTCCGGAAAACATCCGACATCTGCCGTCGGCAAAGCGGACGGTGTGGAACGTGGTTGGCAAGGCGCTTTGTTCCGAGCCGGTGAAGAACGCTTTCCGTCGCCGGCTGGCACCGGCGATGGGGCGACGGTTCGGGCCCGGCTTGGCCGAGGTGGGCATGTTTCCAATTCCCATCCTAACGCGTGACATTCCGGGCTACGAAATTCCGCCGCACACGGATACACATTGGAAGGGCATCACGGTGCAGCTTTACCTGCCACCAGACGAGGCGCACACCAACATCGGGACGATCTTTCACGAGGAGCTGCCGGGCGGCGGGCTGGCGAAGAAGATGCAGATGCGTTTCGCGCCGAACACGGGCTATGCTTTCGCGGTAGACAAGGACACGTGGCACTCGGCGGACATAGTGGGGCCGGAAGTGACAACACGGGACAGCATCCTGCTGACGTATTTTGTGGATAGCGGGTTGCTGCGCATCCTGCGTAACCGGGGGAAACGGGTGGGCAACTTTATCAGCAATGAGATCCGGAATTTGGGCTGGTTCATACCGGGCACGTGAGTCCGGGGTTGCGGCCTCCGTTCGTTGCCGGTTGAGAAAGCGTTCCCGATACAATCATCCGCCGGGCGATGCCCCTTCGGAATCCGGAAGAAAAACGTCGGCTGACGAACGCCGCCGCTGCAGCTGTTGGAGCTCCAGGCTGCTGCCGCGCAGGAGCAACGTTCCGAGTTTGACCGCAGCTTTGGCGCCGTCCACGAGGTCATAAAGCACCGGCATAACGATCGTCGCGATCGGAAGACCATCGGTAGCGGAGAGTGTCTCCAGACTTCGCGCCCAGTGCTCCGGCTCAAACAGACGCGCCTCGGTGGGGATTCCTTTCATCCAATCAGCCGGAAGCGCCTCCGACAGGTAAGGAGAGAGTAGGGACAAACGGCGAATGCGATCCTGCGACAGGCCGTTGATCATCGCATCCGCGAGCGCTGCGCAGGTCTGGCCGGCGCGCGTGCTCAGGGCTGAAACGCCGCCAGCGAAATGGATCGGGAGACCCGCGTCCGCCGACAGGACCAGCATGCAACGCACGCGCCCAGCGAAGCGCTTCAACCACCTCCGCGCGTGGGTCGGCGCAAACCTCACAGATCAGATGTTCGGAGGCTGCAGAGGCGTCTGATGTATCCTAGATCAGAGACCCTGAACTGCAAGGCTGCCCTATACAAAGCAGCGACAACCCTTTGAGATTGCCTGCCAACACGGTCGCGGGACCGTTTTCAAGTTTCGGCCCGATGATGCCGTGATTCATTTTGGAGCGGCAGCTTATTGGCAGTTCCGATCAAATAGCGGACTGACAGCTTGCAGCTAACTGCAGCATTTTCCACTTTGAGGCGAAATAATTCTCAACTATGGTCCGCAAGGCTTAAGGCATGGGGGATTGCCGATGGTTTTATCACGCAGGGGTGTCGTGCTCGGCGGCCTGGCGCTGGTCGCGGTCGGTGCAACCGGCAATATTGTTCAAGCCGCGACGGCAAAATCCTTTTTCGCCGGTACCGCCAGCGACAACAATTTTGTCTATCGCAAGACCAACTTCGCCAAGATCGACAAGAGATGGCATCGCCAGATCGTCAAGTATTTCAGCAGCGAGCCGGTCGGCACCGTCGTGGTCGATACCCGCCACCACTTCCTCTACCTCATCATGGAAAACAAGACCGCCATCCGCTACGGCGTCGGCGTCGGCAAGGACGGCTTCAAATGGTACGGCCGCGCGACCATCGACCGCCGCGCGCTGTGGCCGCAATGGGTCCCGCCCCCCGAAATGCGTAAGCGCAGGCCGGACCTACCGCCCATGATCGCAGGCGGCGCGTCCAACAATCCGCTCGGGCCGCGCGCGCTCTATCTGTACCGCGACGGCGCTGACATCGGCTACCGCCTGCATGGCACGCTGGAGCCATGGAGCATCGGCACCGACGCTTCCAGCGGCTGCATCCGCATGTTCCCGGAAGACATCATCGACCTCTACCAGCGGTGTCCGATCGGCACCGCGGTGGAGGTCCTGCCACACATCGCCGACCAGGCGCCCGCTTCCACCACTGTCGAATGATTGGCGCCTCATGAGCCGCATGATTGAAAACACGCGCCGGCTGCTCGCCGCCAGCCTGCTGGTGCTGGCCGCATCCTGCTCGACCAGCAACACGCTGGCCCCTCCCACGCCCGACATCACCAACGCCGAGGTTGCCGGCTTCCAGAACGTGCAGCCGGGCAGCGAGGAGGATTTTATCCTCAATGTCGGCCGCCGCATCTATTTCACGCAAGGTTCAGCCGCGCTCGATTCGGTCGCCAAGGCCACCCTCGACACCCAGATCGCCTGGTTAGCAAAGCATCCGCGCTGGCTGCTCAAGCTGCAGGGTTTCGCCGACGATCCCGGCGCGAGCGAAACTGCGCTGTCGCAGCAGCGCGCCGATGCGGTGATGGACTACCTCGCCGCCGGCGGCATAGACCGCAACCGCATGTGGGCCAAGGGCTACGGCAAGGACAGGCTCGTCCGCGATTGCCCCGACGCCGCCTGCAGGTCGCAGAACCGCCGCGTTGTGTCTAATTTGCGCGATGAGAGGGACGAGTCGTAGGGGCTGCTGTTTTGCTTGTCACCAAATCAGAGTCTCACAAGGCGACGGCGGCATGGCTGTTTTGCGCCTCATGTCGGCCGAAGAGATTGGCTTAACCGCTGCCTGAAAGCAGACGTGGCCAGCGACAGGGCTGGACGTCTTGATTGCGCCAATTGCCGACATTGGCATTCAGCTTCCTCAGTGCCGCGAGGCGATCCCGTCGCGGACTGTCAAAATGATCCCGAAAACAGTCATGGTCACCGGCGCCACACCGGAGTGGGAATTTACCCGTCTCTGCACTCCTACCTGTATCATCCGCCGCCGCCCGCTTTGGCTTCCGGCATAACTTGCAGCAACGGCTGCGGCGACACTGCGATCTCTCCCGTGAAGGGCCGATCGTGGGCGAGAATCAAGAGAACGGATGCCGCCACGCCGGTCGCAAAACTTCCAAGAGCGATCGCCGATGCCATTCGGTTATCACTATGAACGACCGCGATCGCGAGAAGAGCACAGAAGGCTTGCAGGATCAGGCAGGCCCACTTCGTGGGGTTGACTTGTGCGGAGCTGACGAGAATCCGTTGGCGACGCGCCTCAAAGGCGTCCTCAAGCCACCTCGTAATCTCGCGCTGCGCGATCTCCTGGCCGGGATTGCTTGGCGTCAAAGCCAGCGTCGTCCGCAGCGCCTCGTTAAGCGCCGGCGGGATTATGGTGAGGGTCGCCGCGCTCTCGGCCATCAGCGGCCACTCCTGGCTCGTCGTTTCCTCGATATAGCTGCGCACCAGCGTCAGTAAGCGCGCCTCGGGCTCCCCGGGAAAGCTGCTCGCCAGAACCACGACCGACCGCAATGCACTGGCCTCGCGATTGACTGCCGCATTGGCGTGATCGTTGTCGCTCCAGACCTGAGCCGCGGTGAACGCCACAAACAGGCCAAAGATGATACCGAGCGGCGGCAACATGCCAGGCGAAAGCGCCTTGAATGACCGCGCCGTGGAGCCCACAGAAAGAGCGGCGATGCCTTGGTGCAAGATGAACGCGACGATATAGGTGGCCCCGAACACGACGAGAGCCATCCAAGCGAGTGGAAGAGTATGCAACCAGCCACTCATGGTAGCGCCTGCCCTCCTGAGAATTCGTCGTCAGGCGTTTGTAAGGCCGTCGTTCCACTCGTGGCAATGCCACTGTGTTCCATCGTGTCAACAAACTCTATGCACGGGTGCAATCGGCTGCCCACGCCGGTCGAAAGACCTGCTTTATTAATCGCATCGCAGTGGGTGCTTGCGACGGGAGGATTGCCCGCCGATGCGGCGCTCCTCCGGCACCTCGACATTGCGCTCATGCATCCGGCGCTGGATGTCAGCGGCGCACGCCACTGCATTCACCACGGTCGGGAACTCGACCAGCATGCCGTCGCCCGTGAGCTTGACGATGCGGCTCTGGTGTTCGGCGATCTTTGCCGTCGGCCATCTCGCGCCGATGCGTCTTGAGCGCCAACAGCGTGCCG
Organism: Mesorhizobium sp. P2_A12; assembly: GCF_056405075.1. Lineage (NCBI taxonomy): Bacteria > Pseudomonadati > Pseudomonadota > Alphaproteobacteria > Hyphomicrobiales > Phyllobacteriaceae > Mesorhizobium > Mesorhizobium sp. P2_A12. The sequence continues at coordinate 729,730 of NZ_JBFUCU010000004.1, read as the reverse complement.
GCTTCGTCAAGCCCCATCAGCCTGGAACAGCCGACCACGTCGGCGGCCAATATTGCGGTCGGGCGTCGTTCCATTGCTATCTCGCAAGCTCCAGCACCGTCTGCCAGCGCGGAAGGCTGTGCAGCGGGTCAAAATCCGAGTCTTGCAGAACCCACGCTTTCATCTCGTGGTTGGCGCGCGGCATCACGCTCTCGAGCATGTCGAACGTCCGGTCGAAATCACCGAGGAAGCAGTGGAAGCAGGCAAGGTTGTATTGGGTCAGGACATCGTCGGGGTCGATCGCGAAAGCGCGCGCGGCCCACTCCTTCGCCCGATCGAACTCGCCAAGTCCGGCGAGCGCGTTGGCGCCGAGGTACGCAGGCCGGGGATTTTCCGGATTCCTTGCAAACTCGCGCTCGGCTCGTTCAACACCCCTGCGAGCCGTCTCCCTTTGTTCCTCATGCCGTCCCAACGTGCGATAGATCTGAATCAGCAAAAGCAGGGATTGGTAGTCGTTGGGGTCTATCTCGGCGGCGCGCTCCCAGTGGACGGCGGCCTTTTCGAGCTTTCCCCGCGCATAACAGCTGCGGGCGTAGAAATAGTGGGTTTCGAACAGGTTGGGGTTGCCCGCGATCGCCTGCTCGAATTCTCGATCCGCTTCGTCGTACAGCTGGCCGATCGAGAGGGCCAGTCCGCGCGACGCATGCGCTTCGGCCAGTCCGCTTTCGATCTCGAGCGCCTTGGCGGCGTTGGCCAGTATGCCGTCGAGCGACACCTCCTCGCTGTAGTCGAGGAACAGGAAGGAGTCGCAATCGGCGCTGCCGGCATAGGCGCGCGCATAGAGAGGGTCGAGCTCGATCGCCATCGTGAACATCCGTCTGGCGAGCCGGTAGTTCAGCTTTGTGCCGCGGTGGAAAAACTCACGGCCTCTCAGATAGTAGGTGTAAGCCTCGACACTCTCGGTCGGAGACGCCTCGATCGCCTTCTTTTCTTCCGGCAGCAGCCTGACCTTGAGCTGGTCGACGATCGTTTTGGTGATCTCGTCCTGAATCGCGAAGATGTCCGTCAGGTCGCGGTCGTAACGATCGGCCCACAGATGCGTGCTGTCCTTGCCGTCGATCAGCTGCGCGGTGATGCGCACGCGCTGGCCGGCCTTGCGGACGCTGCCTTCAAGCACCGTTGCGACATTGAAGCGCCGGCTGACCTCCTGCACGTCGACGGACTTGCCCTTGTAGGTGAACACCGAATTGCGGGCGATCACCGACAGGCCGGAGATCTTCGACAGGTCGGTGATGATGTCCTCGGTGATGCCGTCGGAGAAGTATTCCTGCTCCGGGTCGCCGCTCATGTTGTTGAACGGCAGCACAGCAATCGACGGTTTTTCCTTCGCCGGCGCCGGCTTGGGCGACGCCGCGCCGGCGAAGAGGTCGACATTGTAGACTCGAACCGGCCGGTCGATGTTCTTCAGCGTCTGCTCGCCGGTGTCCTCAAAGGAGAGATCGAGCCGGTTGCCGACATTGTCGCGGACCGAGCCGGACACCGCGACGCCGCCGGGCTTGGCGATGCTTTCGATGCGCGCCGCGATATTGACGCCGTCGCCATAGATGTCGTTGTCCTCGAAGATGATGTCACCGAGATGGACGCCGATACGGAACTCAATGCGGCGCTCCTCCGGCACGTCGACATTGCGCTCGTGCATCCGGCGCTGGATGTCAGCGGCGCACGCCACTGCGTTCACCACGCTAGGGAACTCGACCAGCATGCCGTCGCCCGTGAGCTTGACGATGCGGCCCTGGTGTTCGGCGATCTTGCCGTCGGCCATCTCGCGCCGATGCGTCTTGAGCGCCGACAGCGTCCCGGCTTCGTCAAGCCCCATCAGCCTGGAATAGCCGACCACGTCGGCGGCCAATATTGCGGTCAGGCGTCGTTCCATACTCGGTTGCCCCGCTTCCTTCGGAAGCATACCTTAGCAGTTTCCCCGTGTCGCAAGCAGCCTTTCGCCGACCAGAGGAAGAATACCGGCGTTCGCACAAGGGCAAACTGGCAAACCACTGCTCGAATGTCCGTTCATGCCGCGATCCGCGCCTATCGCGATCGATGCATTCGAAGCAAAGCCTTGTTGCGAGCGAATTCGCTGCTTTCCAGTTTTCGGGGAATTCAGGCGGAGACTGGTTAGCGCGAGACTGCCGCCTTCACCACTCAGTCACGGCAAAACTGGACTATGCTAGGTAGCTCGAAATTCGCTCGACTTATCCGTAAGATAGGCTGGACCGTCTCTGATCAGTTGGGCTTGGTCGCCCAGCCGGTCTCTGTTTCTCCCGAGTAATCGCGACCCGTCTCTGTGACCCGTTTTCCGTGACCTATTGTTTTCAATAGCGATGCAGTGACGACTAACTTGGACTATCGAATATGAGTATTTCTCGCCGAGCCTTCGCTGAACCTATTGCAATTGTCCGGATCGGGTCATTCTCGTCGGTTTGCGGCCTGTCTGTCCGGTCACGAAGCAATCCCGGACATCTGGGTTCACCGCTAGTGACGCACATCGCAACGCCAGCAAGCACCTTTGCGCTTGCCTTGAAGGCATTCTATTCTGGAGGTAGAAGCGGCTCGTGGGCATAGAATGTCGGTACTGCCTTTCTTAAGAATCTACGCGCCGCTCAACGCGGTTCTGGCTGCGCCTGGGCTTTTGGCGGTGGCTGCGCTCACGATACCGGTCATGTCCGGACGAAGCAGACTGGCTCTGGCTGTCGTGCTCGCAGTCATCTGGGGCGCCTATCTCCTGCAACTGGCCGCGACGCTGCTCAAGCGCCGGGCGGGAGACGTTCGGGACAGGACGCCGGCAATCGCCATTGATGTGCTCGCGGTTTTGGTTCCACTCGCCGCATTTCTGCTTGTCGGCACGCCCGACCGGAGCCTCTACTGTGCTGTCTGGCTGCTGAAACCGCTGCGCGACTCGACTTTCTTCCCGGTGCTGGGCAGGGTGCTGGCCAACGAAGCGCGCAACCTGATCGGCGTCACCACGCTCTTCGGCGTCGTTCTGTTCGCTGTCGCGCTCGCCGCCTATGTCATCGAGCGCGACATCCAACCGGAAAAGTTCGGCAGCATCCCCCAGGCAATGTGGTGGGCGGTGGTCACGCTATCCACTACCGGCTATGGCGACGAAATTCCGCAAAGCTTCGCCGGCCGCGTCCTTGCCGGGATGGTCATGATGAGTGGCATCGGCATCTTCGGGCTCTGGGCCGGCATTCTTGCCACCGGCTTCTATCAAGAAGTCCGTCGCGGGGATTTCCTCCGTAATTGGCAATTGGTCGCCACCGTGCCGTTGTTTCAGAAGCTCGGCCCAGCCGTGCTGGTCGAGATCGTGCGCGCGTTGAGACCTCGCATGGTGCCGGCGGGCGCCGTGATCTGCCGCATTGGCGAGCCCGGCGATCGGATGTTCTTCGTCGTTGAGGGGCGCGTCAGCGTCGCGACGCCGAACCCGGTAGAGCTTGGCCCTGGCGCCTTCTTCGGCGAGATGGCGCTGATCAGCGGCGAACCGCGTTCGGCGACCGTCAGCGCTGCAACGGTGGTCTCGCTCCTTTCGCTGCACGCGGTGGATTTCCAGATGCTGTGCAGCAGCAGCCCGGAGATCGCGGAAATCATCCGCAAGACCGCGCTCGAGCGGCGCGGCGCGGTACCGACGGCTTGACCGTACCTCTGGTGTGCAGTCCCAGACTGTGATCGTGTACCGTCGATCTGTGCAGCACCGACAGCGGCCACGGTTTCGTGAGTGGCGAGGGCGACCGCAGCGACATTCGGTAGTCGCAGCTGCCTCGGTGGCCTCGGTCCTAAGATAATATCTGGGAACTGTGCTAGGATGGCCGCCGCCCGGCGCGACTTGTCATGCTTCAAAGCGGTCAGGAACGATTGTCATGCTCAATCCAATCTCCATCATGGCCGACCGGCTCGGCGACTATCTGTCAGACCTCTATCTCCAGTATTTCTCGCATCGCAATCCGGAATATGCGAGCTACATAGGTGGAGCGGCCCGCCTTGTCCTGGAGCGCATCGGCAATTCGAACGCCCTCTATCACAACATCGAGCACACGCTGATGGTTACGCTTGCTGGCCAGCAGATCATCCGCGGCCGGCTGCTTTCGGAATCCCTGACCCCCGATGACTGGCTGCATTATACCTGCGCGTTGCTTGTCCACGACATCGGCATGGTCCACGGCGTGTGCCAGGGCGACACCGAGGACAGCTTCGTCATTAACGAGGCCGGCGACTTCTTTACGCCACCGCGCGGCGCCTCCGACGCGGTGCTTGCGCCCTACCATATCGAGCGCGCCAAAATCTATGCGCGCCAACGTTTTGCTTCCTCGAAGTTCGTCAATGAGGAGCGCATTGTCGCGGCGATCGAGATGACGCGCTTTCCGGTGCCGAACGATCCGGCCTACCAGGTCACCAACACCGAGCCGGCGCTGGTCAGGGCGGCAGACCTGATCGGCCAGCTCGCTGACCCCTTCTACCACCGCAAGCTGCCGGCGCTGTTTGCCGAGTTCTCTGAGATCGGAATGGTGGAAAAGCTCGGCTGCAAGACCGCCGCCGATCTCGGCGCCATCTTCACCGATTTCTTCACGCTGCAGGTCGAGCCCTATATCGGCGACGCGATCCGCTATCTGGAGCTAACGACGGAAGGCAAGCAGTGGATCGCCAACCTCCACAGCAACCTCTTCCAGTCCGGGCATCGCGCCAGGATCGGCCCGTTCCCCGGCGTGTTGCAGCCGGCGAGCCTTTCGGTGGTAACTTAAGAGCCTGGGATTGTTTCCTCTTTTCCGCCGGTGCCGAGCCGGCTGCGAACCAGTGATGGGTCGACGCGGAGTGGATCTCGCCGTCCCTGGCCGCAACTCGACAATCCCCTCCGGCGCTTTGCGCACGCCGGCCAAGTCCGCTTGGCGCTGCGAAATGCTGACATTCAGCATAGCCAAGGAAACGAACCTTTCCCGCAGAACGGGTACAACTGATTTGCCTTTCGTTCCGTCAGCTAACGCGACCGAGGCGCGTTTGCCCGCCACTGTGTTGATGTGCGTCAATGCGAGACGGTCTACGGCCCCTACCATGGTCACGGTCAGCAATGATTTTGGAGACAGCAGATGGACGAAGAGAGCAGAAACAAGATCGAAACGTTGTTGGATCAGCATCGGATCATGACGGTTGCAACGCTGAGGCCGGACGGCTGGCCGCAGGCGACGACAGTCGGCTACGTGAACGAAGGCCTTACCCTTTACTTTCTCTGCGGTCTGGAAAGCCAGAAGGCTGCGAATCTGGCGCGCGACGATCGCGTGTCCTTGACCATCGATCACGACGCGCCACAGGTGATGGACATCACCGGACTTTCTATGGCGGCGCGTGCGCAGCCGGTGGTGGACCGGGCCGAAGCGGAAAAGGTCCTGCGGATGCTGCCGCTGAAGTATCCGGAGCAAGTTTCGTTGCCGGGCCCGATGCCGACGCCGGAGCAGGTGCGCATATTTCGCGTGATGCCCACGGTTATCTCAGTGCTCGATTACTCCAAAGGCTTTGGCCACACCGAGCTCGTCACTTGCTGAGCCCGCTCCTCCCAAGATAAGCTTTGGGTTATGCGGGCGAGGCCGGCAAATCGCGGGCAAAGGCTGCGCATTCAGACCTGGGGCTGGCACCTCGTCGGATGACCGCCAGTAGCACATCCCTGACAGTCGATCGTTCGAGTGATACCGGGTTGATGATCCTACCCATAGGGTGTTTTGAACGGATTCTCGTTTTGTTGGTGATGGGCGATCATGCGAAACCGTCACGCTAGCGACTTTGCCTATTGGCCGTCCTTTAGCGCCCGGGATGGTAAACCGCGATCAAACGCTCGAGTTCGTCGATGGCAGAGGACTGCGGAAGCTTCCCGCCCTGGAGTTCCGGCCGCACCCTCCAGCCCGGATCCACGCCCTCCATACTCGGCAACTCATGCGCGATGCCTTTATGAAAGGCAGTGACCTGTTGCCGCCCCACAAAGAGACGTAGGGCTCAACCACGGGATTCTCAGCTAATTTCTTCGCGCGCCCGCTCGGATAAGGTGTGCAGCAACTCGACCATCGTCCTCATCATGACTGCGAAAATCCTGATGAAGATCAGAAAATATGGCGGCGCGGCCTCAAGACCTCGCTCGTCCGCTAGAATCGGCATTGTGGGGTTCTATGGTGGAGCTCTCTAAATTCCTGGACGCGTAGCCATGCCGGCCGTCGCAACCATGGTCATTGAGTTTGTCTGCGGCGCTGCAAGCGGAATTGCGCTCGGCCGCTGGGTGCCAAGTTTCAGCCTTGGCCGGACAGCCGACGGCATAATCGGCGGCATTGGCGGTCTGCTTTTCGTATGGCCCTCCGCCCGGATCGCAGGTGTTGGGCCCCTCATCGGCCACCACGCCGATGGCCTGACGCCGACCATGTTGATCGGAGCGGGAATAGCAGGGCTGCTCGGAGGTGTTGTCCTGATTGTGCTGGCCGGGTTCGTTTGGGCACTCATGAAAGGCTGACAGCTGCGAATGAAGACGATCTAACGCACTGCGCTTTCCGCCCCATCCGGGTGCGCCATCGCTGAAGATTGCCAGGTAGCTATGAGGAGACCATTATGAGGAAATTGGCTCTTGCGCTTGCAGTCGCCTCAGGTTTGGCAGGCTGCACCAACGCCGAAAAAGGTGCTGTGATCGGGGGGGTTGGCGGCGCCGCGCTCGGAACGGCAGCTGGCGGTAATGACGTGCGAAATGCGGTCGTTGGCGGTGCAATCGGGGCCGTCGCGGGTACCTTGATCGGGGCGGCGGCCGACCGTCGCGGATATTGTCGATACCGGGATCGGCACGGGCGAATCTTCGAGGCGCCATGCAGGTGAGCGCGTTTCGTATCTTGCTCCGCCGTAGCGCTCGCGGGGCGACGCATGACCTGTTTGGCCCAGGAGAACAGGACATGAAACCCACTTCCATCTTCTGATGTCACCCAGGGGTACTCTGTTCCTTGTTCGAATTCCGAATGCGCTCTCCCCCTTCGCCACAGCCCGATCGGCCAATGCCGCTTCATGCAGACCTCCGGATGACAGCTGCGTACCGTTGAGATGAAGTAACTGCCTGCGGCGATCCGGCGCCAGTCGAAGCCATTCTGACGTCTTGGGCTGCAGTCAAAAAGGGACGGACCGCAAAGGCGTGGGATTCCCGGCTAATTTCTTCGCTTTGGTAGAGACCTAAAATGGCATCCCGTAATCTCATGAGCGCATCTCGATCCCATCGAATTTCGCAGTGGAGGCCCCATGTCCGACCTGGTCGTCATAGTCTACCCCTCCGAAGCCAAGGCTGAAGAGGTGCGCCAGCGCCTCTTTGCATTGCAGAAGGAATACCTCATCAACATCGGCGACGCCGTGATCGCGACCAAGACGGAAGCTGGCAACGTAAAGCTCAGCCAGATCATGAACACCACCGTCACTGGGGCCGTGTCCGGTAGCTTCTGGGGGTTGCTCATCGGTGTCATTTTCCTCAATCCCGTCATCGGTGTGGCGATTGGCGCCGCTTCCGGCGCGCTTGGCGGCGCACTGACCGACGTAGGAATAAACGATGCTTTCATGAAAGATCTATCGGCCACCTTGCAGCCGGGAAATGCTGCACTGTTCGTGCTCGTCCACGGAATGACCGCCGACAAGGTGCTGAGCGCAATCAAGGGATTTGGTGGCGTCGTACTCAAGACATCGCTGGACGAGACGAAGGAGCAGATCCTTCGTGAGGCGCTTAGTCAGGCGTCCAAAGCCGCATAAGGTTCAACGCCGCTCAGGAATCGCGTGAGCCGATCGCCTAGCAACGTGGACAGAACGATGGGCACATTCGAGACTGCTGTCGTACTCGCTATAGAGGTCATCTGTGGTGCAGCGGCCGGCCTCGCCCTGGGGCGATGGACGGGTCTTCGTCTGGGCGCAAAAGCCGATGCCTTGACGGGCGCGATCGGCGGACTGGCTCTGACCTGGCTGGCCGGACAGCTGCCAGGCGTCGCCCGTGTTGTCGGAAAGGTGGAAGGCGCGGTGGACGCCGCGGCGCAAGGCGTTGGCGTCCTTACCCCGGCAATCCTTGTCGGGGTTGGCATTGCAGGATTGTTAGGCGGCCTCATCCTTACCGCGTGCATTGCATTTGCCGTAGGCGGAGCCCGGCGTCGAGGGCGGTCCGAAGGAGAAGTGAGGTGAAGCAGGTGCAATGCCTGTTTGCTCACCCGAGCACGTGCTTGCTGGTCGCTGCATTGTTGGCGGCATGCACTGTCATCGTCGATCATCCTCGTCCTGTTCCCCCGCGACCTCAGGCCTGCACCTTCCAGCATGCACCTGTTTGCGGTCGACGAGGTGAAAGGCTGCAGACATTTGGCAACGCGTGCATGGCTCGCGCCCAAGGATTCCAGGTGGTGAGCAATGGCCAGTGTCGCATATCTCGGCCGCCCCAACCGATAGCCTGTACTCGAGAGCTTGCTCCGGTTTGTGCGAGCAGGAGTGGGCGCCTGCGCACCTTCTCCAACGCTTGCGTGGCCCGTGCGGATGGTTTTCGGCCAGTCCATGCCGGCCGCTGCCGTTGAGGCTTCCGGCAGGAATTTGAGCTAGGCTTCTTTCTCGACCGTGAACAATTCCGTTCCGGAGATTGCGACCGTTGCGCTCGATAGACGACAAGGCAGAAATGACAGAAACGAGTGGTCGCGGGGCGATTCATCCTGTTGCAACCGGCATCCTCGTCCTCGCATTGTTGTATTTCGCCAAATCAATCTTTATGCCAGTTGCATTCTCAATGTTCGTTCTCGCGCTGGTCTTGCCCGTTCAAATGGCTTTGCAAAGGCGGATTGCGAAGCTGGCGGCGATGCTGATCACGCTGTTGCTCACGGTTGCAGTGATCGTAATCGTTGGATCCGCCGTCGTCTGGGGACTCGGCGAACTGTCGCAATGGCTGTTCTACAATACCGGGCGGCTTCAGGCGATATACACGCACTGGGCGGTCTGGCTGGAGAGCCATGGCATCGCAATCGTTGGTCCGCTTGAAGAGCATTTCAATCTGACCTGGCTGATCGGCTTGACACAAGGCCTTCTCAATCGGCTGAACAGCATGGCCGGCTTTGCCATATTGACCTTCATCTTTGTCATGCTTGGCCTGCTCGAAGCCGACGATTTCCAGCGTCGTCTTCGCCTGAGTTCGGCTCAACCTCAAGGCGAGATGCTCTTGCATATCGGCCGCGAAATTGGCGCCAAGGTCCGCCGTTTCATGGTGGTGCGCAGCATCGCATGCGTGCTGACGGGCGTGGTCGTGTGGGGGTTTGCCTTGGCTGCCGGGCTCGAACTCGCAAGCGCTTGGGCGGCGATCGCTTTTGCGCTGAACTATATTCCGTTCGTCGGACCGTTGGTGGCTACAATCTTTCCGACCTTGTTCGCCGTCGCGCAGTCCGGGTCGTGGCAGCTGGCCCTGATTGTGTTCCTCGGCCTGAACGCCATTCAGTTCGTTATCGGCAGTTATCTGGAGCCATTCCTGACCGGCGCATCGCTGGCGATCTCGCCTTTTGCCGTGATGTTTGCCATCTTCTTCTGGAGCTTTTTATGGGGTCTGCCCGGGGCTTTCATCGGCGTCCCAATTCTGATTGTTGTAGTCACATATTGCATGCACCAACACTCGACACACTGGATTGCTGCGCTGCTGTCCGGAGGTCCTGTCGAAAGATTTGGTGCTTCTTAGCTGTATTAACTATGCTTCATGGCCAAGCGGGGGCGTCGAAATCCAACGACCTTGTAAAACGGGAAAAATCGGTTTAAATTGGCATTGTGCGGGGAGATATTCTTGTCATTGAAGGATATCTCTGATGAGAGTGCTCTTGCTAACAGTCGCCGGCTGCGCGAAGACGAGTGTCTATAACGCATCTCTAATGCATCTTTGCTTTCGGCGTGCCGACGTTGTGGACTGGTTGTTGAAGACCCTGAGCGGGAAATCTAGCCCCGTCAGGGCTTGCGCCCGTTAGGAGTCCGATTGTGACCGCTAACGCAGCGAGGGCCCTTCCTGTCCACTTCGCCGAACCGTCGCCTCAAGCAACAGCGGTCGCCCCCAAGAATGATCTGCGTCCGGTTGTCCCGGAACCCGTTCCGGTTCCCTGCTTTGAATTCTCGACTAGGGAGTTGCCTCCGAGGGACCAGTTTGCGGCATGGCGCCAGAACTTCGCGACTATGCTCGACTTTGTCGAGCCGAGCGATACTGCGGCTGGTTTCGCCGGCACGCAGCTTCTCTGGGATCTAGGCGATCTTGCCTTGGCTCAGATCAGCACCAATGGCTTGGATTTTTCCAGCCTGGCGGGTCACATTCGCCGAGACCCCATCGATCATTGGTTGGTGACCCTTATCCGGGACGGCAGATCGCAAACGACCACTCCATCCAGGTCTTTCGACGGAGAGGCCGGATCGGTGCAGGTGCATTCGCTTGGCCGTGTCTTCGAGGGAAGCGTTACAGACAGCGAAATGCTGTTGCTCTTCGTACCCCGCGACTTCTGCCGTGACATGGGGTGGGGTCTCGACATGGCCGAGTTCACCGTGCTTGGTGGAGGCATGGGGACGCTGCTTGCCGACTATCTGGCTAGCCTCGCCCAGAGGCTTCCTACGATTAATGTTGGCGATCTTCCTGGCTTGCTCGGTGCGACCAGGGCGATGCTACAGGGTTGCATCGCGCCATGCTCTGACCATCTCGCTGAAGCCCATGATCCGATTTCCGCCACCTTGCTCGAGCGCGCCCGTCGATTCGTGCAACTTCATCTGTTTGAACCGGATCTCGGCACCGAGCGTCTGACACGCGGACTCGGGATATCGCGTTCACGTCTCTACCGACTGTTCGAGGCTTCCGGAGGGATCGTGCACTACATCCAGCATCGGCGGCTCCTGGCGGCCCATGCAGCGCTCGCTGATCCGAACGACCGCCGTCGAATTCTCGACATTGCTGACGAACACGGCTTCGGTGATGGCGCTGAATTCAGCCGGGCTTTTAGACGCGAGTTCGGATACTGCCCGAGCGAGGTGAGAGCTGGTGTCAAAAACGGACCATCGAAATGGCATATGAACGAGGTGCAGGCCGCTGCCCCGTCCGAGCGTCTGAGCCAGCTGCTTCTTCGGCTCCAGGCGCAATGACCGGCGTGGTCGATATCGGCTGAAATCGGGCAACCCCGATCCAATCCCATCGAACAATGCAAACACCATCTGTATTGACGGACCGTTCCGCGGCCCGCAACGCAGCACCGCGCAGCGATCAAATCCGCGAGCCCGGCCGTCGCGAGAATTCACGCTGTCTTGGCCGCAGATACCCAGCCGTTTGTCAGCCAGGCAATGCCATGCGAAATGAGGTCGATACCCAGCAAGAATCCAAGCACCCAAAGGCCGGTCGTGGGCCAACCAGTCAGGACAACAAGTCCAGCCAGAAATCCGAATGTTCCGGACAGAACCATCGCCCAGCCGACGTCGCTCCAGTGCCTGAAGCCGACAAAGAGGCGCACGATGCCCGAGGCCACAAGCAGCAGTCCGAGGATGTAGGTCAGGACAAGGGCGCCTGACACAGGCTGCCTCACCACCATGGCACCAAAAACAATATACAGGATGCCGAGGAGGAATTGCCATATGAAGCCGCCCCATCCCTTCATCCAGAAGGCGTGCATCATCTCGAACGCACCCACGACGATGGCCGTAACACCAATGACAATGGCGCTGATCACGGTAGCCAGCGCTACGTCACTCAAGACGAATATGCCCCCGACAATGAGCACGAGGCCAAGGAGAAGACGAACCGATGTGGGTGGCAAAGTCGATGCGGTTCCATTCTCATAGGCAGTCATGGCTTCCTCTCCGATTGCTGGACTCCCGCATTGGTGGCGATCCCTACCTTCGGCCGTACAGTGGCCCACTCCGCAATATGCTGGATCGCCGCGAATAAGGCCGGGATGATGAAAAGGCCGATCGTCGTTGCGGCCAGCATGCCGCCAAAGATTGTGACACCCACCGCCTGGCGCGCGCCGGCTCCGGCGCCGGTGGACACCGCCAGTGGAATAATGCCCAGAATGAAAGAGAGAGCCGTCATCATCACGGCACGGAAGCGCTGCTCGGCGCCAAGTCTTGCCGCTTCGGCGATCGGTTGCCCCTCCTCGCGGCGTTCCTTGGCGAATTCGACGATCAGTATGGCGTTCTTCGACGCCAGCCCGATGAGCAGCACGATGGCGATCTGCACATAAAGACTGTTTTGCAGTCCGAAAAGCATGAGCGCCCCCGTGGCGCCGAACAAGGCGGCTCCAAGGGACAGAATTACGGCGATCGGAAGCATCCAGCTTTCGTACTGTGCTACCAAGAACAGATAGGCGAACAGGAAGGCCAGTCCGAAGATCATCGTCTCCTGTCCGGCGCTGCGCCGTTCCTGGAACGACAGGCCGGACCACTCGTAGCCATAGCCGGCCGGCAGCGCCTGGGCCGCGACACGTTCGATGGCGTCCATCGCCGCTCCGGAACTGCCGCCTGGCGCGACTTGGCCGTTGATCTGTGCCGCTACCGAGAGGTTGTAGCGGGAGATCACGAAGGGCGCGAGCACCGTGCTGGTCGATACCACCGCCCTTAGCGGCACCATCGCGCCCGCCCGGCTGCGAACATGGAGATTGAGGATATCCGCGGCGTCCCCGCGATGCTCGGCGTCAGCCTGCAGGTTGACCTGGAAGACTCGCCCCTGCAGCGTGAAATCGTTCACGTAACGCGACCCAAAGCTGGCGCCGATCGTCGAATAGATGTCGGACACGCTCACTCCAAGCGCTTCGGCGCGGGTCCGGTCGACATCGACATAAATCTGCGGCACATCGGCGCTGAAGGTAGTCGCCACACCGCCGATTTCCGGCGCCTGGTTGATCTCCGAAACGAATGCACGGACCACCGCCGCGATCTCCTCCGGCGGCTGGCCCTGCAAAGCCTGGAGGCGCAGATCGAGGCCGCCGACAGCCCCGATGCCGGAAATGGCCGGTGGCGAAAAGACTGCAACATTGGCGCCCGGAATGGTTGAGAACTGCGCGCGCAATCTTGCCAGGATGGCGTCCAGCCGCAGATCCGGCGTGTTGCGCTGATCCCAAGGATCCAGCGCCGCAACCACCATCGCACCGTTGGGAGATTGTGTCCCCTGCACGATGCTGAAGCCCGCGACCGAAATGACGTTTTCGACGCCTTTCGTTGCCGACAGAGTCCTTTGAACCTCGCCGACAATCGCCCTCGTGCGATCGAGCGAGGCGGCGTTCGGAAGCTGGATGTCGACAAACAGAGCGCCCTGGTCCTCGTCTGGGAGGAAGGTAGCGGGAAGACTGCTGAACAGCAGGAAGGCGCCCAGGAAGCAGGCGGCAAGCGCGGCGAGAGGTATGATCCACAGGCGCACCAGGAAACCGACCAGCCGACCATAGCCGACACGCGTCGCGTTCATGAAGCGGGCGAACCAACCAAGCGGACCGCGCCGGTATCCGCTCTGGCCGCGCCTCAGCAGGATCGCGCTGAGCGCCGGGCTGAGCGTGAGGCCGACTACGGACGAGATAACCAGTGCCGCCGACAAGGTGACCGCGAACTGACGGTAAAGCTGCCCGCTTATGCCGGATAGGAAAGCTGTCGGGATCACCACGGCGAGGAGGACGAGCGTGGTGGAAATGATCGGCCCCGTGATCTGCCCCATCGCCTTGCGCGCGGCCGCAGCAGTTTCGACCGCGGGGTCTTCCTCCATGACATGCTTGACGTTCTCGACGACAAGGATGGCGTCGTCGGCGACCAGTCCGATCGCCAGCACCAAGGCTAGCAGCGAGATCGAGTTTATCGAATATCCGAACGCCAGCAGGATGGCGATGGCGCCCAGCATTGCGACGGGCATGGCCAGCGCCGAGACCAGGGTAGCCCGCCAGTCCTGCAAGAACAGGTAGGTGACGACGAGCACGATCAAGAAAGCCTCGCCGAGGATCCGTACGATGAGCGAGAGGCTCGTACGGACGAACCGTGTCGCGTCGTAGACGACCTGGTACTGGAGGCCGGGCGGAAACGTGGGCGCAAGACGCTGGAGTTCGGCGAGCACGGCGTTGGCGGTCTGGATGGCGTTGGCTCCCGGTGCCTGGTTTATCTGAAGCATCGCCGTGTCATGCCCGGCGAAGCTCGCGCTCGATGAATAATTGCGCGCGCCGAGTTCGATGCGGGCGATGTCGTGCAGCCGTACGATCGCTCCGGCCTCGCCGGTGCGCACGACGATGGCCCCGAATTCATCCGTGCTCATGAGGCGGCCGCGGGCCACAAGCGTATATTGCAGCTCGGTGCCTTCCCGTGCCGGTGGAGCCCCGGCCTGGCCAAGCGAGGCCTGGATGTTCTGCCGCTGAATGGCGGTGGCCACGTCATCGGCCGTTATGCCGAGCGCATCCATGCGTGCCGGATCCATCCATATGCGCATCGAGTATTCGGACGCGCCGACGACGGAAGCCTCACCGACACCGGTGACACGCGAGAGCGCATCGGCGATCGTTGTCGAGGTGAAATTGGTGATCTGCAGCACGTCGAGCTTGCTGTCCGGAGAATAGAAGGCGATGCCGAGCACGAAATCGGGCGATCTCGACCGCACCGACACGCCTTGCTGGGTGACCGCGGCCGGCAATTGAGAAATCGCCAGTTGCGCCCTGTTCTGCACATTGACCTGCGCAATGTCTGGATCTGTGCCGACTTCAAACGTCACGGACAGCGAATATTGCCCGGCATTCGAACTTGTCGACGACATGTACATCATGTTGGGGACGCCATTGATGGCCGTCTCCAGAGGCCCACCGACGACATCGGCTATTACTTCCGCGCTCGCGCCGGGATAGATGGCCGAGACGCTGACGGTGGGCGGCGTGATCTCTGGATACTGCTGCACCGGCAGCGAAAAAATGGCGATCGCGCCTGCAATCGAAATGACGATCGACAAGACGATCGCCAGCCGGGTCCGGGTGATGAAGAGATCGGAGATCATGGGCCATCGCCAACGGGCTGGCCTTGGCTCGGCTGAACCGTCATGCCTTCGACAAGACGCTGGATTCCCTGGACGACAACCTGCTCGCCGCCGCTGAGGCCAATGGTGACCGCCCAGCCATTGTCAACGCGTGCGCCCGTGTCGATGCGCCGTTGCGAGACGGTGTTGCTCTTGCCGAGCAGATAGACGAAGCGCCCCTCGCGATCCTGCAGCACCGCTGTCTGAGGTACTATCGGCAAGCGGGGCGCGTCTTTCTCCCGCACGTAGAGGGTGACGAACTGTCCGGGCAGAAGGATATGGCGAGGATTGGGGAAAACTGCGCGGGCCGCGACCGTCCCGGTCTGCGGGTCGATCTCGTTCTCGATAAATTCGATTCGACCAGGCGTGTCGTAGTCCGTCCCGTTGGCAAGACGCAGCGAAAGCTTCAACGTGCTCGGATCGACGTTGCTGCCACTCGCCTCCTGCTGCCGGATCGTCACAAGCAACCCTTCGGTCACTGCGAAAGCCACGCGGACCGTGTCCAGACCGACTATGCGTGCCAGCGAACCGGAATCCGATCCGACCAGATTGCCCGTCGTGAACGTCGCGCGGCCGATGTTGCCGGAGATCGGGGCCGTGATACGAGCATAGGACAGGTTGAGTTCGGCGGTAGCCAGGGACGCCTGAGCAACCTGCACGTCCGCGGCAGCGACATCGAATGCCGCCTGGACCTCGTCCAGAGCGGCCTGTGAGATCGTTCTTCGGGCGAACAGATCCTGGTTGCGCGCCAGGCTCCGTTCGGCCGATATTCGTGTTGCCTCAGCACGCGCCACCTGCGCCCGTGCCGACGCGACCAGGACATTGAGTTGATCCGGCTCAATCTCGAACAGCGTTTCCCCAGCCTTTACCGCTTGTCCACCGTTGAAATCGACGGAGTGCAGAAAGCCTGTGACACGCGCCCGGATGTCGACTGCCTCTATCGCTTCCACGCGACCGGTAAACTGCACGGGAGTGCTGACCTGCTGAACCTCGATCTTCTCGACGACGACAGCGGGCGGCGGCGCCTGTCTTCCGCCAGGCTGCTGGGCGAATGAAATCGAACTGATGAAAGGTGGTCCGGCGCCGCCCAGGCAAGCAGCCATCAAGCATGCCCAAGAAGCGCGACTGATCCATCGCCGCCTCGCGGCTGGACGATGTCGCTCGGACGTTTCGCACGGCGCCTTCATGACCGGGCTCTACGCATCGTCAGCGCAATGGCAATGTAGGCGCCGCCGGCGACAAGGAGGGAAATGCCAGCGACCGTACCTGGTGTGTAAATGCTGGTGTAGGGCAACTTCAATGCGAGCGTCGCACTGGCGGCAAGGGCGACCAGGCCCGATACTCCGAACCAATGCCAACCATCTTGATCGCGCACCCGGAACGCGAGGGCGACTTGCAGGATGCCCTGTACCAGAAATACCAAGGCGATCAGAAGCGTGATCGCGAGAGCGCCCTTGAAGGGATTGAAGTATATTAGGATGCCGCCGACCAACTCGACCGCGCCCGTGAGCTCTTGCCAGATGAATCCGCTCCACTCCTTGACTCGCAGGGATTGAACCATCTTCACAATGCCCGCGAGCGAAAGGACGATTCCAAGGACAACGCTTGCAGCGAATGTGGAAACCACGGGCAACGCGACGGCCAGCACTCCAGCCGACGCCAGGCCGATGCCCAGCGCCAAAAACCAACCCCATCTGGAACGCAGGGAGTCCGCTTGATGCTGGTGATCGGTTCCGCTCGTGGATGCGCCGCTCATCGTCGATTGCCTAACCGGAATTGCTGCAGGAGCGGCGCCCATCTCCGATCTCCGGGAACGCTCTCTTGTCAGTAATCCACCGGATCACGGATTATCGGACAGGTCATGCAGTGGCCGCCGCCACGACCGCGGCCTAGTTCCGCGCCGATGATGGTAATGACCTCTATGCCCTCCTTTCGCAGCAGCGTGTTTGTATAGGTGTTGCGGTCATAGGCGTACACGACGCCCGGCGATGCACAGACCAGATTTGCGCCACTATCCCATTGGGTGCGCTCGCGGACGTAGGCATTGCCGCCGGTCTCAACTACACGCATCTTTTTGAGGCCGAGCGAGTCGCGCACCGTCTCGACGAAGGTGCCTTTGTCCTTGTGCAGTTCGACGCCGCCCTTGCCGTCCGGCCGGTAGGAGAACGCCTCGATGCCATTGACGATATCGGGGTAGAGCAGCACACAGTCGCGGTCGGCAAAGGTGAACACCGTGTCGAGATGCATCGCCGCGCGCAGTTTCGGCATCGCCGCGACGATGACGCGCTCGGCCGCGCCCTTCTCGAACAGCGTCGCAGCGAGCTGGCTGATGGCCTGACGCGAGGTGCGCTCGCTCATGCCGATCAGAACATTCCCCTTGCCGATCGGCATGACGTCGCCGCCCTCGAGCGTGGCGAGGCCCCAATCCTTGGTCGGGTCGCCCCACCACACGTTGACGTTGCCGGCGAAGTCGGGATGGAACTTGTAGATCGAGGTGGTGAGGATGGTTTCCTCATGCCGCGCCGGCCAGTAGAGCGGGTTCTGCGTGACGCCGCCATAGATCCAGCAGGTGGTGTCGCGGGTGTAGAGCGTGTTCGGCAGCGGCGGCAGTAGATACTCGTTCACCCCGGCCGCGTCACGGATCAGCTCGAGCTGTTCGCCGCCGATGGATTCGGGGAATTCATGGGTCGAGAGACCACCGATCAGCGTCTCCGCCAGATCGCGGTTGGAGAGCCCCTCCAGATAGGAGCGCACCTCGTCGACGAGGCCGAGGCCGATCTGGTTCGGCACCACCTGATTGTCGAGGATCCATTTCTTCGCCTCGGGGACGGCGACAGTTTCGGCGAGGAGGTTATGCATCTCCACCACCTCGACGCCGCGATCGCGCATCTTGGTCATGAAGTCGAAATGGTCGCGCTTGGCGTTGTCGACCCACAGCACGTCATCGAACAGCAGTTCGTCGCAGTTGGTGGGCGTCAGGCGCTGATGGGCGCGGCCGGGCGCGCAGACCATGACCTTGCGAAGCTGCCCGACTTCGGAATGCACGCCGAATTTCGTTTCCATCGCCATGACTTGTGCCTTTCTCGTCAAGGTGTAATGGCGCCGGTCAACAGGCCGACGAAACCGGCGAGTCCAGCGACCAGTGTGACGGCGAAGATGATGAGTTCGACCGATGTGAAGAACCGCGCGTTCTGTTCGCGCCGCGCCCAGAGGTACAGGACGGTTCCCGGCACGAAGAGCACCGCCACCAGCAGGACGTATTTCAAGCCGGCGGCCAGAAACATGACAAGCGTGTAGGCGACGGCGATCCAGGCGAATAACTGGTCGCGCCCGCGCTGACCAGATGAGGTCTCGTACCCCTCGCCGCGGCGGGCGATCAGCACGCCATAGCCCGCGACCAACAGGTAGGGCAGCAGCGCCGTCACGCTTGTCATGTCGAGCATAACGTTGAAGGCGTCACGCGACCAATAGGTTGAGATGACGAATAGCGAGACGACGATATTGGTCAGCCAAAGCGCGTTGGCGGGAACCCGATTGCCGTTCTGCGCCGCGAAAAGCTTGGGCATGTCCTGCGACTTCGCTGCGGCAAACAGCACCTCGGCGCAGATCAGCGACCAGGCGAGATAGGCGCCGAGCACTGACACCAGCACGCCGATGGAAATGAACACCGCGCCCCAATGGCCCACGACCAGTTCGAGCGCGCCGGCAAGCGAGGGCTGTTGGACTCCGGCGATGGCCGCACGCGTAGCCGTGGCGTAGGGCAGAAGGGTGATGGCCACCATCAGGCCGGTGACGCCGACAAAACCCAGAATGGTGGCGGTGCCGACATCCGAACGCTTCTCGGCGAAGCGCGAATACACGCTTGCCCCCTCGATGCCGAGGAACACGAAAACGGTGATCAGCATGGTGTCACGCACCTGCGCCAGCAGGGTCTTTTCCGGCATGCCCACGCCGCCGAGAAAGTTCTCGGAGAATTGCGTGTAGTTGAACGCGAATGCCATGGCGAGGATCGCCACTATGATCGGTACGATCTTCGCGACCGTCACGACGCTATTGATGAAGGTGGCCTGCTCGACGCCGCGCAGGATCATGAAATGGAAGGCCCAGATGCCAACCAGCGAGACGATGATCGCGGTCGCGGTGCTGCCATCCCCGAAAATCTCCGGGAAAAAGCGCCCGAGCGTCGATCCGATCAGCACCCAGTAGAAGACGTTTCCGAGGCAGCTTCCGAGCCAATAGCCGAACGCCGAGAGGAAGCCCATATAGTCGCCGAAGCCCGCCTTGGCATAGGCGAAGACGCCGGAATCGATATCGGGTTTCTTCTCGGCCAGCGCCTGGAACACCCGGGCCAGCATGTACATGCCGGTTCCGGCTATCGCCCAGGCGATGATGGCGCCGAACGGGCCCGTCGCGGTGGCGAACCTGCCGGGCAGATTGAAGATGCCGGCCCCGATCATCGACCCGACAACCATTGCGATCAAGGCGAACAAGGACAGCTTCTGCTCGGACTTACTTGCCACGTGCCTCTCCCGAGTGATCGGAAATCATCTGTCCGTGAGCCAACAAGCGGGCTGGAATTTCAGTACAAACCAAACCCTATGCTTTTGGCGCGGTCGTGAAATTAGCTGAGAGTCTCATTCCTGTGCATCGCGTCTCTATTTCGGAGCCTCGACGCAATACACCGCCGCAGTGGAGTTACATCGGCTGGACTTGTGACTTTCTCCGATGCAGCATCGGGTGAGCGACCTGGACCGGTTTAACAATTCGGACGGATTTCGCTTGTGCAATTGACGACCGGCTCGAGACGCGGCCATGGCATCCCAGACCTCGCAGAAGCTTTCGCTCGCGGCGCTAACGGCGATGGTGGTCGGATCAATGATCGGCGCCGGCATATTTTCGCTGCCTCGTACCTTCGGCAACGCCACCGGACCAGTCGGCGCAATCATTGCCTGGTGCATCGCCGGGACCGGGATGTATACGTTGGCTCGTGTCTTTCAAGCGCTCGCGGAGCGCAAGCCCGAACTCGATGCCGGCATCTTTGCCTACGCAAAAGCCGGCTTCGGTGACTACGCTGGTTTCCTTTCTGCGTTTGGCTATTGGTTGGTTGCCTGCATTGCCGACGTCTCATATTGGATTCTTATCAAGTCGACGCTCGGCGCGTTCTTCCCAGTTTTTGGCAATGGTGACACGGTCCCGGCGGTTGTGGTCTCGTCGATCGCACTCTGGCTGTTCCACTTCACGATCCTGCGCGGGATCAAGGAAGCTGCCGTCATCAACACCGTTGTTACGGTCGCAAAAGTCATTCCCATCCTTGCCTTCATTCTCATTCTGGCCAGAACGTTCAAGGCGAACATCTTCGTCAGCAACCTATGGGGCGGAGAGCTGGCATCGCGAAGCGGTCTCTTTGAGCAAATCCGAGCGACCCTGCTGGTCACAATCTTTGTGTTCATTGGGATTGAGGGAGCAAGCGTCTATTCTCGCTATGCCAAGGAACGCTCCGATGTCGGCAGGGCGACGATCGTCGGTTTCGTCGCCGTTTTGTCCCTGCTGGTGCTGGTGACGCTTCTGCCGTATGCCGTACTCCCACAGGCGGAAATCGCGGGAATGAGGCAGCCATCCATGGCTTCCATTCTCGAGGCCGTCGTCGGTACTTGGGGCGCGGTTTTCGTCAGCGTAGGGCTGATTGTTTCTGTGCTGGGCGCTTATCTCGCCTGGTCGTTGATCTGTGTCGAGGTGCTGTTCTCGGCCGCAAAGAGCGGCGACATGCCAAGGATTTTTGCGCGTGAAAATGGCAACAACGTCCCGGCCGCCGCGCTGTGGCTGACCAATATCGTCATTCAAGTCTTCGTCATAAGCACGCTTTTCTCGCAAGATGCGTTCGCGCTCATGGTGAAGCTGAGCAGTGCCATGGTGTTAATTCCTTACCTGCTCGTGGCTGGATACGGCTTCCTTCTGGCTTTACGCCGAGAGACCTATGGAACCCAACCGGCACAGCGATCCCGCGACTTGATCCTGGCTGGCATTGCCACATTGTATGTTGCGTTCATGATCTACGCAGGCGGCCTGAAATTTCTGTTGCTGTCATCTATTCTCTACGCACCCGGTACGCTGCTCTATGTTCAGGTCAGACGGGAACAGAACAAGCCAGTGTTGGTCGGCGTAGAATGGATAGTGTTGGCGGCTGCGGCAATTGGTTGCCTCGTTGGCATTTACGGAATTGCCAGCGGCGACATCGTTATTTAGCCGAGCGAGCGAGGTATTCCACTCGCCGAAGTCGCTCATATGAAGAGACTTCGTCCAGCTGCCCTCGGAGAGAAGTTCGATAGCGCTCGCACGCCGCAACGGCCTGCCCGAGCAGCCTGTTCGGCTATGCGGATCACGTCCAAACTAAGTCTACAGATCGGGCGTAACCCTTAGGTCCGTTTGCTATGGCAGCGTCGATCAGCGCTTCAAAAGCAGAAACCTCTCGAACCCAGTCTCCCAAGGGAGCGCCCAGTTGTTGGCCGACAAGACATACCAAGGAATGTCTGGCCTAAATCAAGTGCGTAATCCGGTTACCCTCCGTAGAATGTCGCCGCGAAGTGCCGTCGGCTATTCATCCCTGAAGTGACAATCAGCCTGCCAATCGGTCCTGGTTGGCAACGCATGGGAGACGTCATGGGTATCGCAGCGCGCTTTCTGGCCACGACGACAGTTGCGATCCCTTCAGCCAGACCGCAGTTGCCGCGCGCAGAAGGATCGCGATCATGAACGACAGCCTCTCGCCGCGCGAAATCGTGCGGGCAATGGTGGATCTCGGCGCCGCTAAAGCCGCTCACAGCGTTCCTGATCTTTTGATCCGCGGCATGCTTTCCGGGGCGCTCCTCGCCTTCGCGACGAGCATGGCCCTGGAGGGTGCACTTCAGACAAATGTCGCGCTCGTCGGCGCTCTCATCTTCCCGGTGGGATTTGCGATCATCATCATCCTTGGCCTCGAACTCCTGACCGGGAATTTTGGTCTGGTACCCCTGGCCGTCCTCGCTCACCGCACGACGGTCGGCCGGATGTTGGCCAATTGGTTCTGGGTTTTCGTCGGCAACATGCTCGGTTCGCTCATCTTTGCCGGGCTGTTCTATGTCGTCCTGACCGATGTCGGCAATGTTGGGGCGAGTGCGCTCGGAGATCATCTGCGTGCGCTCGCCGAAGCGAAGACGATCGCCTATGAGCCGTATGGATACGACGGACTGGTGACTGTCTTCGTCAAGGCCATGCTCTGCAACTGGATGGTCTGCCTCGGCGTCGTCATGGGGATGAGTTCGAAGTCCACCCTCGGCAGGATCGTCGGATGCTGGTTGCCCATTTTCGCCTTCTTCGCGCTCGGTTTCGAGCACTGCGTCGTCAACATGTTCGTCATTCCCATGGGGATGATGCTCGGGGCCAAGATCAGCTTCGCAGACTGGTGGTACTGGAACCAGATACCCGTGACCTTGGGCAACATTGCCGGCGGTTTCCTCTTCACCGGACTTCCTCTCTATTGGACCTACCTGAAGGGCGGTGCAGAAGACGTGCCTGCCCCTGCGGCGAGGATGTCACTCGGCCCTGCCGAGTGACATCCCGGCATTCCGGCGAACACATCTTCTTCCTCGGCATTGGGCCGCCCACATTGCTTCGCGAAAGAATGTAGTCGTTTCGAAAAGAAGGCCTCAGTCGGGTCCGCCATGGTGGCGCCGACAGCACCCCAGCCGAACAGCTTCGATTGGACGCAGCTAGAGCCAGGAAAGGCGCCGGCACATGCCTGACAGACCAGATGTGCAGTCCCGAACCAGAGGATGGCTGTGGCTGTCTGGTTCGTGGCCGACCGAGTTCAGTCCGGATCACAAGTTGCAATCGCCGCCATTGCGTATCGCCTGGTGACCACGAACATGGCACAACTCGAACTTCCGCCCGATGTTTCGCCCCAGCCGAGTTTTCGCTCGGCTGACACTTCTTTTTCGGCAAGCGGCGCGGCGGCCGAGATCACTGACGAACGCAGGCGAGCGATCGTCGCGGAGATTCCACGGCTGCGTGGCTATGCGCGCGCGCTGTTGCGGGACCGCGATGCCGCCGACGACCTTGTGCAGGACAGCCTCGAACGAGCGCTGTCGAGGATGGCGAACTGGACGGCCGGCGATACGCCACGCCGCTGGCTGCTCACGATCATGCACAATCTGTTCGTCGACCAGTTGCGGCGCGCCAAACGCCATGCCCAGGCGGTGACCACGATCTCAGAAACGATAGATGCGATCGCGACGTCGCCACAGGCCGACAGGCTCGTATTCGTGGACGTATTCTCGGCGCTTCAGCAGATCAATCCCGAACGACGCGCAGCACTCGTGCTTGTCGCGGTCGAAGGCCTCTCCTATGCCGATGCCAGGAAGGCGCTGGGCATTCCCGTGGGGACGCTGACGTCGCGGATCGCCAGGGGCAGAGAGGAGCTGCGATCGATCCTCGAAGGTGTCTCGCAGCCAGGCCAACCAGGGTGAGCAAAGAATGAACCGTCAGCGTTTTCAATGATGAACCAAGGCACCTGCCGTCCACACCGGCGCGGCGTCACGGGGTCATATCCGGCGAACGGCGGAGGGTCGAGAACCGCTGGAGCGAGCGGGCGGGATCGATAGATTTTCGCGCGATACCGGATGACGACTTTGCCATCGCTATTGATTTGCCCTTCGAAGGCCCAACCGTTCTGCAATCCGTACCAGGTCGGGCAAGGTTCGCACCGCCATCTTCCGCATGAGATGCCCGCGATGGATCTTGACCGTAATTTCGCTGAGGCCCATCTCGCCCGCAATCTGCTTGTTCATCAGGCCCTTGGTCACGAAGAACATGACTTCCTTTTCACGAGAGGTCAAAGTTTGGTACAGGGCTGATATCGTCGCCGCTTCCTGGTCGGATTCCCACCTTATGCGGTCGTTTTCGAGCGCGCCGAAGACCGCATCAAGCATGTCCTGGTCCCGGAACGGTTTGGTCAGAAAATCGATCGCTCCGGCTTTCATCGCGCGCACCGACATCGGAACATCCCCGTGTCCGGTCATGAAGACGACGGGCATTTGAATGTTCGACTTTGCAAGATGAGCCTGGAAATCGAGGCCGCTCACGCCGGGCAACCGGATATCGAGCACGAGGCAGCTTGGCGTTTCCGGCAGCTTGCCCTGCAGGAATTGGCTGGCGGAGGCGAACAGTTCGACATGCAGCCCCACGGATCTGAACAGCCCACTCAGGGCATCGCGCACAGCGTCGTCATCATCGATGACATAGACTGTCGGCGCGAAAGCGGTCGACGCGGTTTGGCCTGGATTGGAACCTGCTGTCACGATAGCAATCCGCTCTCACGATTCCTGCTCCGCACGGCCCAGGAATGGCACAACGCCATCTTAGCATATTAACTTGGCAACAAGCCCCGCCACTAGGCGAGACGTGGTCGCGACTGTCGGTAATGCCGAGGGGGCTGGGATGGCTTCCCATCAATATCACCAATCCACCCATCGGCGCATGTGCGTTGATGTCCCTGCAGTCGCGCCCTCTTGTGCAGCGGGGCCAGGCAGGCGATCACCGAAACCTGCCTGGAATTCAACCGCACAGGTTGGTGGCAATCTTCCCGGAACGAACGCAAAATTCCGATTTGGAACGCACGCGACTTCGCTCCGAAAGCAATGGCGGTGGCAGCGCTCGGCTCACCACGAAGAGGTCATTCCGGCTTGATTTCGCGTGGCCAGTTCAGCGCATCGTCGATGCACCGGATCATGGCGGCGGCGTCAAAAGGCTTGTAGAAGAAGCCTGCCGCCCCTGCAGCGAGGGCATTTTGCCGGGTCCGTTCGTCAGGATAGGCCGTGATAAGAATCACCGGAACGGTGTGGCCACGTGCCAGGAGCAACGTCTGCAGTTCCAACCCGTTCATTTCCGGCATCTGCACATCGGTAATGACACAGCAGGCGTCGGCGAGCCCTGGCGAACGCAAGAGTTCCTCGCCAGAGGCAAACAGGTTCGCGGCAAAGCCGCAGGAACGTATCAGATTCGCGGTGGACGTGCGGACCGCCTCGTCGTCGTCAACTATGGCAACCATCGGAATTTTCGGCACATCGGTGTCCCCCGGAGACTGTGTCGCCCGGCGTCGCCCGGCGCGATCTCATCTCGGCGCCACCATACAAACGTAGGGCCAAGACCGAAATCATACAGAGGTTTGACTGAGCTGAGCTTTGCAGGCAGCGATGCCGCGACTTGGCGACCGGTCGGAAAACCGTACGGCTACACAGCGGCGTCAAGGTTCAACCGCACGGTGGGATCATTGTCGCACGGCACCGGCGGCCTCCCTGCACAAGGTTGCCGACATCGCCAGACGCGCCCAAGGCGGCGCCGCCAATAGTAGATACCATCGTATACGCAGCATAGCTGATGATATGATTCATTCAGACGGCCATTCAATGGAGCAGATTTCCCACCCGTGTACCTTGGCCCAGCAAGCAGAAGAAAATTCTGAGGCTAGAGGAGCACGGGCCCAATGCAGTTCCACTCATTGTCTGCATCCGAATATTACGATCGGCAACCGGCAGAGGATCTGCCCATCCTTCCTCGACGCGACGGCATGGTCCGACCGATACATGTCGCCGGCCCGCCTCGAACGCCTGAAGTCGGCTCGTCATTGTTCGACCCATTCGAGGCAGGCAACGGCGCCTACCCGGTGGCGCCAGACTGCCGCATGATTTCGATCCCCCTCACTCATATGAATGTGGTTCTCTCGGTGTCCGCTGCAGCGATGCCGCAACCCCGTCGCGGCGGTCTAACGATGCATGCAAATGCGGCGGCAGACCCTGATCCTACGGCGGCGCCCAGTGGGGGCATGGCGCAATTTGCCCAAGCAGGCCAAAGCGCGATCGACGGTCTGAATGTTTTCCACGCGCCTCGGGACCTAGGCCTTGCCGAACTGGTCCCGGAACGGCACTCCTCTGATCCGGTCGTCCAGCGTCTTTCCAGGGCGCTCGAGGCGGCCGAAGACAGCCATGATGGATTTGGCAACCTCTATGCCGATGCAGTCCGCCTTGCCATCGTAACCCGCTTGCTCACGCTGCGCTCAGATCCGCAGCCAGACCCGGATGAGCCGGCGACACGCTCTACGGCCGCCCTGTCCAAATGGCGATGGAAGCGCGTCGTCGAATACGTCGATTCACATCTCGATGAGACGATTACGCTCGCCGACATGGCAGCAGTGGCGGGGCTCAGCCGAATGTATTTCGCCGCACAGTTCCGGGCGGCCACCGGCATTCGCCCGCATGAATTCCTGCTGCGGCGACGGATTGACCGTGCCAAGCAGATGCTCATCGAGACCAAGATGACCCTGGTCGACGTGGCGCTGAGCGTGGGCTTTCAGAACCAGGCCCATTTCACCACGGTCTTCGGACGTTTCGTTGGCGAGACACCCTATCGCTGGCGTTGCGGCAATCGCAGGGATGTCGCAGATCGCCCTTTCGACCGCGATCCCGTCGGTTGGCGCCACCCGCCACGTGGGTCGGACACGCGGCCCATTCAGCTGGCAGCTCCGGGAGAGTTGCCGCCCCGCAGCGCTGCCGGTGCAACATAGTCGACATCGCTGGCGGCAGCACTGCGATGGAAAGATGTTGCTTGCCGGAAGGCTTCTTGCCCACACAGGGTTCTTCAGCTCTTCGTAGAGGCGTCTCCAATGGCCAATGACATTCGTCCTTACAATGCCCCGGCCGGCGGATGGGGAGCGCTCAAGTCGCTAGGCGAACACCTTGTCGAGCAGGGAATCCCGATCAAGGGGGCCGCCACTCTGGGGCGCATGAACCAGCCGGAGGGATTTGATTGCCCCGGCTGCGCCTGGCCGGACCCCAAGCACACTTCATCCTTCGAATTTTGCGAGAACGGGGGCAAGGCGGTTGCCTGGGAAGCCACGGCGAAACGCTGCACGCCGGAGTTTTTCGCCGCCCATACCGTTGCCGAGCTTTCAAGCTGGAGCGATTTCGATCTCGAGATGGTCGGACGCCTGACCCATCCGATGGCCTACGACGCCGCATCCGACCATTACGTGCGGGTCGGTTGGGACGAGGCCTTTGCAACCATTGCCCGCCACCTCAACGGATTGCCGGATCCCAACATGGCCGAGTTCTACACATCCGGCCGCACCTCGAACGAGGCAGCGTTCCTCTACCAACTCTTCGTGCGAGAGTTCGGCACCAACAATTTCCCCGATTGCTCGAACATGTGCCACGAGGCTACCAGCGTCGGCCTGCCGCACTCGCTCGGCGTCGGCAAGGGCACCTGCCTGCTTTCCGATTTTGACAAGACGGACTGCATCTTCATCTTCGGACAAAATCCGGGCACAAACAGCCCTCGCATGATGACGAGCCTGCGCGACGCCTCGCGGCGCGGCGCAACCATTATGTCCTTCAATCCGTTCCGCGAGCGCGCCCTGGAGCGCTTCCAGTCGCCCCAGAGCCCGGTCGAAATGGCAACGTTTACATCGACACCGATCAGCGCCAGGCTTTATCAGGTGCGTGTCGGCGGCGACGTCGCGGTCGTCAAGGGGCTCATGAAAGTTCTCATGGAAGCAGACGACGCGGCGCGCGCAGGCGAGCTGCCGGCAATCCTCGACTGGGATTTCATCAAGGGCCATACGACGGGTATCGAGGCTCTCGCCGCCGACCTGCGGGCGACGCGATGGGACGACATCGTCTCTCAGTCAGGGCTCGCTCGCGAGGACATCGAATACGCCGCTCGCGCCTATATGCAGGCCGAACGAGCGATCATTGTCTATGGCATGGGCATCACGCAGCACCGGCGGGGAGCACAAAGCGTGCAGCAGCTGGCCAATCTCGCGCTGCTACGCGGTCATATCGGTCGTGAGGGCGCCGGACTTTGCCCGGTACGCGGCCATTCCAACGTCCAGGGCGATCGCACGGTCGGCATCACCGAAACGCCGACAAAGGAATTTCTCGATCGGCTTGAGCACCGCTTCGGCTTCAAGCCGCCGTCCGAACATGGCCACAACGTCGTGACCGCGCTGGAGGCCATCAAAGACGGCAAGGTGAAAGTGTTCTTCGCCATCGGCGGCAACTTCGTGTCGGCCATCCCGGACTGGGAGGTGACCCGCGCTGCCTTGCGCAAGCTCGACCTGACGGTCCAAGTGTCAACCAAGCTCAATCGCAGCCATCTGGTACACGGGCGCGACGCGCTGATCCTGCCTTGCCTCGGGCGCACCGAAATCGACGTCCAGGCAACGGGGCCGCAGTCGATCACGGTCGAGGATTCGATGTCGATGGTGCACGCGTCGGCGGGCCGCAATGTTCCGGCGTCGGAGCACCTGATGAGCGAACCTGCAATCGTCGCCGGCATTGCGCGGGCGACGCTGGGTGCAGGTTCCGTCGTCGACTGGGAAAGCTTCACCGCCGACTACGACCTTATCCGCGACGCGATCGAAGACGTGTTCCCGATCTTTCAGGGCTACAATGCCCGCATTCGCATCCCCGGCGGCTTCCATCTGACATCGAACGCGCGCGAACGCATCTGGGCGACAGTTTCCGGCAAGGCGAATTTCCTCGTCTTCGACGGCCTCGGCGAGGATCCGCCCCTGGACAGTCTCGACGCTCTATGGCTGACGACGGTGCGCAGCCATGATCAGTACAACACCACGATATATTCGATGTCCGACCGCTATCGCGGTGTCTTCGGTCAGCGCGACGTGATCTTCCTCAACGAACAGGAGATGGAAAGGCGTGGCCTCCAGGCCGACGACCGCGTCGACTTGATCACTCTGTCCACCGACGGCGTTGAACGCCGCCTGTCCAATTTTCGGATCGTCCCGTATGCCTTCCCGAATGGCAGCTGTGCGGCCTACTATCCCGAGGCAAACCCCCTCGTGCCGCTCTATTCGCACGATCCGATGAGTTTCACGCCCTCCTTCAAAGCAATTCCGATTCGCATTTCGCGCTCGCGTACCGAGGCGGTTTGATCATGGGTGAGGTCGAACTCGCGCGCCTTCATGACCAATGCCGATCCTATCCCTGGCGGCTGGACCGCGGCGATCTTCGGGCCGCGTCGCGCTGGGTCGCAGGCAAGTGGTCGGACGGGTTCGGTCGCGACACCGAAGGCGCGAGCGGCAGTGTCGAACTGGCGCAGTTTGGGGTTCTGGAACCGTATCTTGCCGAAGCAATCGTGCTTGAGCGGGGAGCAGACTTCATGTTTGCGAGATGGGGCGCGGCGCTGGACGCGCTTTGTGGCGGGGACCGTGGTGGTCACAGGCTGTCTGCGCTCCCCCAACCCAGCCGCGGGCAGCTGCGCCGGCTGTGTGTGCGGGCCGCTGCGGAGCAGGTGCCGCAAGCAAGACAGGCGACCTGGGCACTCAATGGACGGATCTGGCAGTGTGCGATGCTGGCGCTGCCGACGGCCGGCGACGAGCTTTCCGCCACGCGACTTCTCGTGGCCCTGCTCTTTGCCCCTCACTCAATGTTTGCTGCCCAACCTCTTCCACGTGGCGAAGCGTTGCGTTGGAGGCGAAGCTCCCACGCACTCCGCGCACGCGCCATTCTGCCGAACTCCTGAGGCGCCCGTCCCCTCCTCCCGCGGGCGCCTGAACTGGCGGTGGGTCGCATCAGCGATCCGCCGCCCTTTTTGGTGACCTTCGGTCGTTGCGGACGGCTGGCGCGCCCGTCCGTCACATCGCCATCGGACCTGCCCGTTCGTGCGCGACGAGAAAGGCAGGGGCGTTTCTGAAAGACGCCGAACCGCGAAATCGGGATTGTCGCAACGAGCTGCCTCCGCAAACGCCTAGGCCACGGAGCCGGCCCGCAGGATTTGCTACCGCATCGCTGGCCTTCATCTCGGTCATCGGCGCATTCGATTGTTTGAAAAAGGGAAGGAAGAGACCCGTGCGCGAGATCGTCAATGCCATCGCAATTGCCCTCACTCTTGGCCTGTCGGGAGTCGCCGTGGCGGCTGACAATCCCACGCCCAAGCCCGCGCATACCGTGGCGCGCAACGTCGTGCTCGTGCACGGAGCGTGGGCGGACGGATCGAGCTGGGCCGAGGTGATCCCGCTCCTCCAGGCAGCCGGCCTCAGAGTAACCGCGGTGCAGAATCCGCTGACGTCGCTGGCAGACTCGGTCGCGGAGACGCGCCGGGCGCTGGCGCTGCAGGATGGGCCAACCGTGCTCGTAGCGCATTCCTGGGCCGGCACCGTCATCAGCGAAGCGGGGACTGATCCCAAGGTCACATCGCTGGTCTATGTGGCTGCACGAGCACCGGATGCCGGTGAGGACTTCGTCGCTCTTTCTGCAACCTTTCCCGCAGGACCCGTTCGAGCCGGCATCCAGGTGAATGATGGCTTCACCAGATTGTCCGAAGACTCATTCCTGAAATACTTCGCGAACGGTGTCGCGCCCCGGCAAGCCAAGATCCTGTATGCGGTTCAGGAACCCACCGCTGCGACCATCTTCGGCGGACGAACCACCGAGGCTGCATGGCATTCCAAGCCATCGTTCTATGCGGTGTCGAAGCAGGACAAGACGATCAACCCTGATCTCGAACGGTTTCTCGCCAAGCGCATGCATGCGACGACGGTGGAGATCGATGCGGGCCACCTGTCGCTGGTTTCCCATCCCAAGGAGGTCGCCGACCTCATTCTGGCTGCCGCGGGCCGATGACATTGGATTTGTCCCGGCGAAGCTATGCGGACGGGCCTGACGGCCTGGGCGGGCCGTCCCGGCGACGGCCCGCCTCCCGCGCGCGGCATCCACATGCTGGTCGCAATGGTCTCGCCCACTGCACCGATGTTGCCCAAACCAGCCCGCCATCGGGCGCCCGGCGATGAGCTTGGCGACGTCACCGGGCAACGCTCGGTGCCGACGCCTTTTGGGCGCAAGGACCGGACATTCGAGGCAACGGGCGCAAAGTCATTTCGGAGACACTGAAAGAAAATCCGGCAATACGGCGACGTTCATCGCTCGAGCCGTTCCGACTAACGTTGCCAGGAAGGTCATCGGCTGAGACATGGGTATCGTTCGGTTCGCGTTGCGATTTCCGCACACGTTCTATGTGCTGGCTGCCTTGATTCTCTTTCTCGGCGGCGTCGCAAGTCGCGAGATGCGGTTGGACGTCTTTCCGGAAATCAACATTCCGGTGGTGACTGTAATCTGGAGCTATGGCGGCCTCAGCACACCAGAGATGGAACAGCGTGTCACCACGTACAGCCAGTATGCGATCAGCTCCAACGTTAATGGCATCAAAAACATCGAGGCGCAGACCTTAGGGGGACTGTCGGTCCAGAAGATCTATTTTCAACAAGATGTGAATCTTGATCTCGCGATCGCGCAGATTGTTTCGGCAACAAACGCCATTCGCGCCCTCCTGCCACCGGGAATCCAGGCACCGCTCGTGGTGCAGTTCAACGCCTCCAGCGTGCCGGTCCTGCAGATCAGCCTGAGCTCCGACACCCTCAACGAACAGCAGCTGTACGACTACGGCATCTATCGGATCCGTCAGCAACTGGCCCCGATCCCGGGTGTCACCCTGCCAACACCCGCGGGCGGAAAATATCGCCAGATCATGGTCGACCTCGACCCGTCGAAGCTCCTGGCCAAGGGCCTGACGCCGCTCGACGTCGTCAGCGCGGTCAACGCCCAGAACCTAACCTTGCCGTCGGGCACGGCCAAGATCGGCAACACACAGTATGTCGTGCGCACCAACGCCACGCCAGCAACCATCGACGAGCTCAACGATATTCCGATCAAGGTCGTGAATGGCGCTACGGTGTTCGTCAAGGATGTCGGCCAAGTCCATGACGGATGGCTAGTTCAGCAGAACATCGTTCGCGAGAACGGCCGGCATTCGGTTCTGCTCAGCATCATCAAGAACGGCAATGCCTCGACGCTGGAGGTGGTCAATGCCGTTCGGGATGCCTTGAAGACGGCGCGCGCCGCGGCGCCTCCCGGCATGGAAATCAGAGAGCTCTTCGACCAGTCGGTGTTCGTCAAGCAATCGATCGCCGGCGTGCTGCGGGAGGGCGTGATCGCGGCCGCGCTCACCGCTCTGATGATCCTGCTGTTTCTGGGATCATGGCGATCGACGCTGGTCGTCATGATCTCGATCCCGCTGGCGATCCTGTCGTCGGTCGTGGCGCTGTATTTCCTGGGCGAGACGCTCAACACGATGACGCTGGGGGGCCTGGCGCTGGCGATTGGCATCCTCGTCGACGATTCGACGGTGACGCTCGAGAACACCCATCGCCTGCTCACCGAGGAAAGACAGACGCTGCCGCAGGCGACGCTGCATGGAGCCGCCGGTATCGCCGTGCCGACCCTGGTATCGACGCTGGCCATAAGCTGCGTGTTCACATCGGTGGTTTTTCTGGAAGGTCCGGCAAAATACCTGTTCACGCCGCTCGGTCTTGCCGTCGTGTTCGCGATGCTCGCATCCTACGGCCTTTCGAGAACGCTCACTCCGATCACCATCGGACTGCTGCTCAAAAGCGAGCGCCACGGCGCCTCGACGGGCTGGTTCGGCAGGTTTCACGCCAGGTTCGAACGTGGTTTCGAGGCTATGCGCCTGCACTATGCCGAGCTGCTGGCCGTACTCCTCAGGCGGCGGTTCATCGTTCCCGTCATCGCAGCCCTGGTGCTCGCATTGGGCGCTGTGCTGACAATGCTCGTCGGTCGCGATTTCTTTCCCGCGATCGACGGCGGCCAGATCCAACTCCATGTTCGGGCCCCCGCGGGAACCCGGATCGAGGAGACGGAGAAGATCTTCCAGGCTGTCGAGGACAAGATCCGCGAGATCGTTCCCGATCGCGACCTCCAGCTTGTCGTCGACAACATCGGCCTGCCGGCGCGTTCCTACAATTTGGCGTTCACGGATGGATCGACCATCGGCGTGAATGACGGTGTGATCCAGGTCGCATTGAAAGACGGCCACGCGCCGACTGCCGACTATGTGCGCAAGCTGCGCACGGCGCTGCCAAGCGCCTTTCCAGACGTTCTGTTCTACTTCCAGTCGGCCGACATCGTCACGCAGATCCTCAATTTCGGATTGCCGGCGCAGATCGATGTCCGTACGGTCGGCTATGATCGCGTTACCAATCTGCGGGTTGCATCGGAGTTGCGGCGCCGCATTGCCGCCATTCCCGGCGTGGTCGACGCACACCTGCAGCAGGAAGTCGACGCTCCGGCGTTCTATGCCGATATCGATCGCACGCGGGCGGCGCAACTCGGCCTCAATGCCAGCACGATCGCCAACAACATCAATGTGAGCCTGAGTTCCTCCGAGCAGGTGTCGCCGAACTTCTGGACCGACCCGACCACGGGCATTCCCTACTACCTCGCCGTTCAGACACCGGAAAACAAGATCGCGTCATTGAACGATCTCGGCAACACTCCCGTGTCCTCAACCATCAACACCGCCGGCGCACAGGTTCCCGGGCAACTCAGCAACGTCGCGACATTCAAGCGCGACAGTCTCCCGACCAACGCCAACCAGGCGAACGTCCAGCCAGTCTACGAAGTCTATGCAAGCGTCCAGGGTCGTGATCTGGGAAGTGTCTCCAGCCAGATCAGCACGATCGTCGCCGACCTGCAGAAGCAGCTTTCGCCCGGAAATACCATCCAGGTCATAGGGCAGATCCAGAGCATGAACGATGCTTTCTGGGATCTCGGCATCGGCATCCTGTTCGCCGCCGTGTTCGTCTACTTGCTGATGGTGGTGAACTATCAGAACTTCGGCGACCCCTTCGTCGTCATCCTTGCCTTGCCGGCGACCTTTTGCGGCATCGTGACGATGTTGTTCATCACGGGCACGACGCTCAACGTGCCTTCACTGATGGGTGCGATCATGGCGGTCGGGGTCGCTTCGGCCAATTCCATCCTGCTCGTGACTTTCGCCCGGGACCAGCAGTTGGCAGGCAAGTCCGCGTTCGACGCGGCGATCGACGCCGGTCATACCCGGATCAGACCTGTGCTTATGACCGCGGCCGCGATGATCGTCGGCATGGTTCCCATGGCGATCGGCGGAGCGGGCGAAGAGCAGAATGCCGCACTGGCGCGCGCGGTCATCGGAGGACTTTTATTTGCAACGCCCACGACGCTCCTCGTCGTGCCGTACCTGTTCGCGATGCTGCGTAGCGGACAGGACGGCAAGACGGCTCACGGCGTCTTCGAAGAGGAAATCGGATGAAACCGAGGCATCGTTTGGATCAGGCCGACGACACGGTGATGGATGTTGCAATGGAGCGGCCGCCGCGCCGAGGCGGAGGCCGGCTGCTTGCATTGGGCGCGCTCGCTCTGCTGATGACGGGACTGGCCTATGGCGCCCAGGGATATTATTCGCGCAACCGCGAACTCGCGGCTGCGGCCAAACAGGCGCGTGACTTCATTCCTCAGGTGCGTGTTGCGGCGGTAAGGCCGAGCGACGACATCGTGAAAGTCAGTCTGCCCGCCACCACGACTGCCTTCGACGTCGCCGACATCTTCGCACGAGCCAGCGGCTATATCGAGACGCGCGAGGCCGATATCGGGGACAAGGTCAAGAAGGGAGAGTTGCTAGCCAAGATTGCCGTGCCGGAACTCGACGACCAGATTTTGCAGGCCCAGGCAACCTTGGGACAGCTCAAGGCGGCGCTGCAACAAGCACAAGCCAATCTCGATCTCGCGAAGGTGACGTGGCAACGAGACAAACCCCTGGTGGACCAGGGCTGGATCACCAAGCAGCAGGGTACGATCGACGTCCAAAGCCTCAAGGCACAGGAGGCGGCTGTCGGCGTTGCGCAGGCCAATGTGAATGCGCAGCAGGACCAGTTGCGCGTGCTCGACCAGCAACAGGCCTACCAGCAGGTGGTCGCCCCGTTCGACGGCGTCATCACTCAACGCAACGTCGACATCGGCAGCCTGGTGCAGGCCGACACGACCAACAGCACTTTCCTGTTCGCCATCATGCAGGGGGATGTGATCCGTGCCCAGGTCTACGTCCCCCAGGACCAGGCCTTTGGACTGGCCCCGGGGGTCAAAGCCGTACTCCAGGTCCCCGAAATCCCCGGCCGTACTTTCCCCGGCACGGTGACGCGGATTGCCGATGCGCTGGCACCGGGCACAAGGACCTTGCTGACCGAAATCGACATTCCGAACCCTGACGGTGTTCTCACGCCCGGCACCTATTGTACTGTCGAGCTCCAGATCCCGCGCAAGACACCCAGCTTTTCCGTGTCCGCAGATGCGATCATCTTCAACGCGGATGGTTTGCAGGTTGCCGTGGTCGAGAACGGCATTGCGCATATCCGGAAAATATCGGTGGCGCGCGATCTCGGAAACGAGGTCGAGGTCCGTGACGGCGTCAAACAGGGCGACCTTGTGATCCTGAATCCGCCGGTCGAACTTGACGAGGGCAGCAAGGTGCAGATCAGCCCTGCAGCCGTCGGGCCAGCTTAGTTCAGTTCCGGACGCCCGGGATGATAATGAAGCCCATTTCCCCCTTGGCACCATATATGCATCACAAATTGACGATCCATACTATGTCATGCATCAATGATACTTTGATATACTACATATTACTTCCGAAAATTGCTAGTTAAGTAATGCAGGACGAGAACGGAAGCGGCGAGATCAACTTCGCAACCCGAAAGTTCCCGAGTGCCTGCGGCTCGGAATGCGCGGTGAACAAATAGCCGCCATCCTCATCGAAAAGGATATCTAATCATGCGTTCTATCCCTCTGAAGGCGGTGCTTGCCGCGATGATCGTCACCGTTCCGCTCACCGGGGCCTTTGCCGCCTCGTCGCACGGGGGAGGCCGCGATGGCGGTCGCGACCGTGGCGATCACAGCAGCAATTACAGCGACTTCTCCCAGAATGGGTGGTTTGACGGCATCAATTCGTTCAAGGCCCATCCGGCTGCAGGCAAGGACTTCCTCCAGCAGCTCAAGGGTGAATGAGAAGGTTCCACCGTCTCGCCGCAGCCCCGCCGTCTCTCAGGAGCGGCGCGGGTCTGCAGCGTGAAGCCTCATGAACATGTCACAGGCGCGCCGCCTGTCGATCAAGGCAGGCATGTTGCTCAAGGCAGGCATGTTTTCGACTTCTCATGCCGCCGGACGAGATCATCAAGATGGAGCGCCGCTAAAAAGCTCTTCGACCTGGCGGTTCGTTCGCATCGTCCGCCGGCATCGACTCGCCCCGACTGAGTTCGGCTCAACTCTCTTTGGGATGACGAATTGGAAAATGCTGCCATGCGGAAGATCGGGTGTGGCCCAGAGCCGACCGCCGTGGGCAGCGACGATAGAGCGGCATATCCACAGCCCCAATCCCATCCCCTCGCGCTTGGTCGTAAACAGGGGATCGAAGATGCGATCGATAAGTGCCGGATCGAGCCCTGTGCCCGAGTCCCTGACCGCAACCAGCACATCGCCATTCTTGTCGAGTTGGGTGATGATGCGCAGCTTTCGTTGCCGGTCCTGCACCATGCTCATCGCCTCGATGCCGTTCGCGACCAGGTTGGCTATGACCCGCTCCAGTTGACCGCGATCGCCCCTGATCGGCTCCAGGTTCTCAGCGAGTTCCACCTCGACTGCGATACGGTGATGGCGCAGATCGAGGCTCACGAGATTGAGGAGACCTCTGATCAAGTCGTTGATGTCGAGGTTGTTGGGTACGGGCGGGGATTTTCGAGCAAGATCCCGAACGCCTCTGACGACATCGGCGGCGCGAAGGCTGTTGCCGATGATCCGTTCGATGGCCCGTTTCACCTCATCGAGATTCGCCGGGTCTCTCGTCAACCACCGCAAGGCGGTTTCCGCGTTTGTCAGTATTGCGGTAAGCGGCTGGTTCACTTCATGCGCAATGCACACCGCGCGCTCGCCTATCGTTGTCGATTGGGTGCTAAACATAAGGTGCGGGCTCCTGCCCCAAGAGGGTTCGATTTGGTCGTGGGCGGTACCTAGGGCTGCGGGCGATCGATCCCCCTGACCTTGCAAACGCGCGCGCCAAGACTATTCCGGTGCCGGGGAGGAAACGTTCCGGAGCGTTCGGTGTGAGGAAGCCACGCGAATGTCCCAATTCTGACTCCCTCCAGCGTGCCGATTGCCTGGTACTCCAGGCCATGGAACTATCCGCTCTATGAGCTGTAAGGCGAGTTCAGCGTTGCAAATAGCTGTAAATATTCGCGCCCAAGACAGGCTGTGAATAGGCACATGCCTAGGGCATCGCTCCAGGCGCCTGGCGCGAGCACGAAAGAGCCACGGGGTTGAAGGCGGACCGCGACTGGTTTGCAGAACTCAGTTGGTCGAGCTCAGTTCGTCGAGAAGTCGGCGCGCGGCAACCAGATCTTGGGTTCCAAATCCCTCTTTGAACCGCTGATAGATGTGGTCGAGCATGGAGCGGGCGTCCCCGCTCCGGCCGTGTTCCCGCCACACGCGTGCCAGAGGAATTGCAGCTCTCAACTCCCAGCCCAGGGCGGATTGCTTGCGGGCACGATCGATCGAGCGGAGCAGCGAACCCTCTGCTGCAGGAAGGTCCGGTCTCGGCCGCGCCAGCAGGATTTCGCCTCGGGCTCGCAGCAGGTCGGGCAACCAGAGTATCTCGCCGACTTGCTCCGCATGCGCCACAGCCTCGTCTATGGTGGCCAGCGCTTCCTCCGGCCGACCGGAAAGGGCCAGGCCCTCGGCCAAGGCACGCGATGCCGGCAACGTCACGATGCGGTATCGATTGGCATCCATCGCTTTCAGTCCTGCCCGCAAGATTTCGACGCCCGATGCCGCATCGCCGCGCGCGACCATGAATTCACCTTTCAGCGCGAGGCCTACGGCGTGATAGGGGGCAAGGGAGTATTTGATGGCCTGCTCGATTACGATTTCGGTATGCTCTTCCGCTGCTTTAAGATCGCCACTCCAGTGGAGAACAGGGATGAGATAGATGAGTGCAATGCAATATGAGACCGGGTGATCGTAGCCCTGCGCGGTCTTGATTCCCTGACGTGCGACTTTGCATCCCTGATCCGCGAAGCCGCACAGCCACAAAGACCTGGCCAGCGTTGCGAGCCCTGACACATGGTGGTCGTGGCCAAAGAAGCTCACCCTCCCCAGCTTGAAATCTGACGCAAGCGTCATGCCTTGTTTGCAGTGACGCAGCGCAGCCGCCTGATTGCCGGTTAGATGATATGATCCACCCAGCATCCATTCGGTCATTGCGTTTTCGGTCGGGCCTCCGCTCGCCTTGGCAACGGTGTCGCTTCGTTTGGCGGCCGCCAACGCGCCGCTGAAGTCGCCTTGCCGCGTGAGAAAAATGTAGAGTCCAGAGAGCAGCTGGAGTTGACGCCCTCCATCCCGCAAAGTCTCGGAGAGCTCCAGGCCACGCTCGATGCCGGCCCTGACTTCCAGGCTGTTGCCGCGGGCGTACATGGATGACATCGCCAGAGCTCCCTGGAGCTCCAGTTCCAGTTGCATCCCGTGATCCGTCTCGTGCAGCGAGCCCAGTGCTCGCCGGCACCATTGTTGACACTCATCCAGCAGTGATAGCCCCAGGAATAGCGCAGCCCCATGCGCAGCCAGCGCAATGGCAATGGAACGGTCGCCCGAGCTGGAAAAGCTCCATGCAAGCGCTTTGCGGACATTGCCGATGTGCGGAGCGTAGGCGGCTACGTTGTGGCCATCAAAAGCCGACCCTTTGGCCATGCCTTGCTCCAGAAGGCCGACGAAGTAGCAAGCGTGACGTCTTTCGGCGGCTTCTGCCTCCCCGCCTTCCGCGAGCTTGGCCGCGGCATAGGCGCGTGTTGTGTCCAGGAGCCTGTAGTAAGCAGGCCCGCTTGTCGACGATATCCCCATCAGGGACTTGTCGATCAGGCTGGCGATCGTGTTGGTGACCATTTGCGTCTCGCCATCGGGATCCCCGGCGACTGCATGCGCCGCCGCCAGCGTGAATTGGCCAACGAACACGGACAGCCTGCAGAGGGTTCTCTGCTCATCCGCTGACAGGAGCCTGAAGCTCCAGTCGAGCATGGCCTGCAGCGTCTGATGCCGGGGCGACGCGCTTCGCCGGCCCTGCAGGAACAGCCCGGCGCCGCTGTCCAGGAGATCGGCGGTTCCTTGAATACCATTGGTGCCCACACGACTGGCAACCAGCTCGATCGCCAGAGCAATTCCATCAAGCCGGCGGCAGATATTCGCAACGATTGGAGCTTCGGTATCGCTGAGCTCGGCACGGTGCCCGCTCGATCCCGCCCGCTCCATGAAAAGCTGGACGGCGGGCGAAGCCAGCGCCTGAACGGCAGATGGCGTGTCGTCAGGCGGACTGTCGAGAGGCATCAGCAAATGCACATACTCGCCCTCAACGCGTAACGACTCGCGACTGGTCGTCAACAAGTGCAGCGACGGCGCTGCGCGAAAGAGGCGTTCGCACAGCGGCGCAGCCGTCTCGATCACATGTTCGCAATTGTCAAGAACGACCAGGGTCCGCTTATCGGCCAGGAAGGCGCTTATGTACGGCTCGGGGTCGGGCCCCTGGACAAAGCAGCCGAGTGCCGATGCGACGGCAGCGGGAACGTCTGCTGGAGCGGTCAGCGAACCGAGATCAACGAAGCAAACCGCATCGTCGCCTAATTCCCGACGCAGCGCGTGGCCGACCGCGACGGCGACGGTCGTCTTTCCTATTCCGCCTGGCCCGACCACACTGACGAAGCGTCGCGACAACAGCAGCGACGACAGGGTGGCGACGGTCTCGTCCCGTCCGACCAGCAGTTGCAAGGGCGCCGGGAGACTCGGGGGCAGCACGGGACCGTCAGGAGCGACAATCAGGTCGGTGCCGTCCGCGTTTGAGCGCCGAACCGGTGCAACGAAAGTGTAGCCCCGGCCAGGAACATTGACGATGTATCGACACCCGTCTTTGCCGTCTCTCAGCACTCTGCGAATGGCGGCGATGTGCACACGAAGATTGGCTTCCTCTACGAAGACGCCCGGCCAAACGAGATCGATCAGTTCTCGCCCCCTCACGATCTCACCCGCTCGGCCGGTCAACGCAATCAGAACGTCGAGCGCGCGCCCGCCAATAGCGACCGGTGTGCCATCCTTGACCAGCAATCGCTCAGCCCCGATCAAGCGGTAGGAGCCGAAAGACAGGATTTCTCCGATCCCTAATTCGCCGTCACTTGCCGTGACAGTCGTCCTCGGCGCTGCCGGCCTCATGCTCGAAGATCCGGGCGATCTTCTTTGCATCTTTTTGCGACCTTTAACTCGTCGGGACCGGCGCTCCGGGATCATACTGGGCCGTGTCCGAAAGACGTGGCGAACCGGAGGCGCCAGCGCATCTTGGTGCCGTGCTCTGCGCGAAGCGAAGAAACCACAATTCTCTCGGCGGCAGCATGTGCAATGTCATTGTGCCTAGTTCCTTGTTGTTGGACTCCATTCGAGGCTGAAAGGCGCGGTCGGCGGCAAGGGATTTTGCTCAGGCACGTCTGCATTGGACCGATCGTGTCGCTGGCAGGTCGGCTCTCTGACGATGTCTTCGGCGGAAGTACCGGCATCGAGCTTGCCGCGATCGACAAGGGTCATGGCAGCGGTCGCGAAAATCGATGTCGATATCGAGAAAATACGGAAAAGCGCGTCCCCCGCGGCCCTGCCCACCGGAGACGCTTCACTGGCTGAGCCGGAGCAGCGAACGCCGTTTCGGCCGACAACGAAGGGCAAATCTCCTTCGGCCACGCTCCAGTCGAGAATGTTCTGCAACATCGACATCGATGATACCGCTCCCAGACCCCCCTCTATTGCGATCGGGCAGAATGTCTTTCTGCGCGCTGCCGCGGAGAGAAGCGCAAGGATAAAGGAAGCGTATCCGAGCCTCCATTCTGGCTTGGTACAGTTTCGTATTCGTTCGGAGCGTTGGACCACTACTTAGGTCTATCCAAAATAGCCCTGAGGCTAGTTGTGGGAGCAGGTGCCGAGCGCAGCAACTCGGCCATCCTGACCAAATCGGCCAGGGATTGCGCGCCCATCCTTCTCATGACTTGAGCACGATAAATCTTAACCGTGGATTCTACCACGCCAATCCTTCCGGCAACCTGCTTGTTCATCAATCCTGCCGTCACCAGATCCATCACCTCGCGTTCGCGCTCGCTCAGCGTCTGAAATCGGGTGAACGTCTCGATCGCCCGCCGATTGCTATCGAGGCGCATGCCGTCCAGCTCGATGGCCCT
Organism: Mesorhizobium sp. P2_A12; assembly: GCF_056405075.1. Taxonomy (NCBI): domain Bacteria; kingdom Pseudomonadati; phylum Pseudomonadota; class Alphaproteobacteria; order Hyphomicrobiales; family Phyllobacteriaceae; genus Mesorhizobium; species Mesorhizobium sp. P2_A12. Next base: position 688,523 of record NZ_JBFUCU010000004.1, on the reverse strand, counting down.
TGTGACGGCATCCAGCATTTCCTGTTCGCGAAACGGCTTCGTCAGAAAGTCGACTGCACCAGCCTTCATGGCTCTCACCGCCATCGGAACGTCGGCGTGGCCGGTCATGAATATGATTGGAATACGGACGCCGGCTGCGACAAGGCGAGCCTGAAAGTCGAGACCGCTGATGCCAGGCATACGAATGTCCAGCACGAAGCAGCTCGCAAGATCGGGCAATTCCATGTTCAACAGCTCGGTCGGGGACGAGAAGGCCTGGCTCTGCAAACCGACGGATTCCAACAAATCGACCAGCCCTTCGCGCATCGCAACATCGTCTTCAACGATGAAGACGAATGCATTTTGGGTAGTCCCAGCATAGATGGGGGCAGCCACCGGACGGGCGTATGACTGCGTCGGCTGCAGCGGCAGGCGTTCATAATCACTGGTCATCAGATCACTTGTCATCATTACTCCCCTTGCGATGAGGCCAAAACGGCCAGGGCGACCGCCGCAAGCAATGCTGAAGCATCGAAGGGCTTTCGAAAGAACCCATGATGACTTTCAGCAGCCGCGCGCCTTTGGTCTGCGGCTTCATGGCGCGCCGTTATGAAAATGACGGGCAAGTCGGGGCGCACAATTCGCGCACGCCGGCGAAGCTCGAAGCCGTCGACAACTGGCATGCCGATATCGGCAATCAGGCAATCTATCTTACGCAACTCGTCGCGTTCGAGGAAAGACTGAGGGGATGAGAACAGACGCACCGAGTGCCCCGCCGACTCCAGGAGATCCTCGATCGACTCGAGGACCCGAACGTCGTCATCGACAACCGCGATCGTTGATTTCCGTACAGTTTTCATTTCGAAGATGTTCCCGCGCGCCGAGAATGGGTTACTGGTACTTGCAGCCTTTGGGCGATCCTCACGAGATCGGCCAGCGATGCTGCCTGCATCTTGTGCATGATCTTGCTGCGGTGGATTTGCAGCGTCACCTCACTGATCCCAAGTTCGGCAGCCGCCTGCTTGTTGAGCAGACCGCTGACGACCAGCGGCAGAACCTGGCGTTCGCGAGAGGTCAAGGAGGAAAGGCGGCGCTGTAGCGCCACAAGCTCGGCCCGCTCCAGGCGGACGCCGCAATCCCGATCGATCGCCGTGTGGATGGACTTCATCAACTCGGTTTCGCTGAACGGTTTGGTGAGGAAGTCCACGGCGCCGCGCTGGATGGCGCGTACAGAAGATGGAATGTCGCCGTGTCCGGTGATGAAGACGATAGGCGGATGTTGCTCGTGGCCGGTCTGTTTCTGGAATTCCAGCCCGTTGATGTCCGGCAGTTCGACATCGAGGATCAGGCAACCGGGCAGGTCCGGCCGGGGAAAAGCTAGATATTCGGCAATCGAGTTGAAGGCAACGGAAGCCAGGCCTCTTGCCGCCAGAAGGTCGGACAGCGCCGCGCATATGCGCTTGTCGTCATCAACGATGAAAATGATACAGTCGTCCTGGGTCATGCCGGATCGCCCGATTGGATCGGCAGCGTAAACGAGAACACCGTTCCCCTTGGCTCGATGCTCTCTGCCCAAAGCCGGCCGTCGTGTGATTCCAGTATCGAGCGACAGATTGCCAGGCCCATGCCCATCCCCTCCGCCTTCGTGGTGAAGAACGGTTCGAAAATTCGTTCTGGTTCGGCAATTCCGTCGCCGTTGTCGCGGACGTCGACCAGGATCTCGTTCTCCCCATAGCGACGTGATCCAAACTTCAGTGATTTCGACACGTCGATTGTCGACTTCATTGCGTCGATCCCGTTGCGGACCAGATTGACCAGCACCTGCTGCATCTGCACGCGGTCGGCGAGCACCTGCGGCAGCGCCGGATCGAGATCCGTCACAACGAAGATGTCCTGCGAGACTATTTCGTCGAACAAAAGCTGACGCACCTCGCCGATCACCTCGTTGAGATCGATTGAAGTTCTGGACAAGGCGGTCTGTGTGAAGAGTGCTCGTATTCGGCTGACGACCTCGGCCGCGGCCATGGAATCGCGAACGATTCGCTCCGCGGTAATGCGTGCCCGCTGCAGGTTTGGAGGATCCGCCGACAGCCAACGTTGGCAGGCATGACTGTCGGTGATGACAGCCGCCAAGGGCTGATTGACCTCATGCGCGATCGAGGCCGACAGCTCGGCGAGGCTCGCAAGCTGCGAAGCGCGCGAAAGCTTGTCCTGGGTCGCACGAACGGCGTCATGTGCTCTCATCTCGTCATCGATGTCGATGATGACGCCGTACCATTTCACGATGCGGCCATCGTCGTCCCGTAGTGGCAGGGCGCGATTGTCAACCCAGCGATAGACGCTGTCGCCCCGGCGGTTGCGGTACCGCATGGCGAAAGGCTCCCCGGTCTTCAATGAATGCATCAGGTTCCTCTTCACAGCCTCCAAGTCATCGGGATGCATAAGGCGTCCAAGTGCCCCATCCAGCTTGGAACCCTCCTTGGGCTGAGTGGGGTCGATCTTGCGGCCGTAGTAGGTTTCCAATTGCTTGTTGATGTAGGCTGGTTCGCCCTCGGGAGTGACGGACCAGACGAGTGTCGGTATGGTGTCGATAAGTTGCTGGAGTTCATACTGTCTGGCTCGCAATGCCTCCTCGGTCCGCTTGCGATCGTCGATGTCGGTGTTGCTCCCGAACCACTGGACCACAGTGCCGGAGGCATCGCGCACTGGCTCGCCTTGGAAAAGGAACCAGCGGTACTGGCCATCGAAGCGGCGTAGCCGGGCCTCGATCTCGCCCGGCGCACCAGCTGCCAGGAGAGTTCGCCAGTATTCGACAAGCCGGTCTCGATCGTCCGAATGTATGGCGGCAGTCCAACCCCAGCCGGCTGCCTGCGCCTGAGACAGCGCCGTGTATTCGTGCCATCTCCGGCTCAGGAATTCGGTGGAACCGTCTGGGCGGGCGGACCAGACCAGTGTCGGAAGAGCGTCGATCAGCCGCTGGAGCTGGAACTCTCTGGCCTCCAAAGCCTGTTCCACTTTCTTCAAGTCATCGATATCGAGCAGGACACCATACCACCCGATGAACTTGCCGTTCCGATCGTGCCTGGGGCGAGCCGCGACACGGAACCAGCGGTAAGTCCCATCGTGGCGACGAAGCCGGCATGCGCCATGGAATTCCTGGCCATTCTCCAGGCATTGCGACATGAGGCCTGCAGTTCGGTCGAAGTCCTCCGGATGAATAACCTGCCGGCAAGGGAGATTGCTGGTGTCGACGGTGCCGAGATAGGCCCGAAGGCTCGTGCTCACCTCGGTTAACCGGCCTTCCGTGTCGACGATCCATGCCGGTCCGGGAATGCTCTCCAAGAACTCATGCGCGTCATACCCAGTGCGATCCAACGCACCCTGCCCTTGCGGCCCTTGAATGAGAAAGCCGGTCAAGATCGCAGTTGCGGCGAGGAGGGTCAAACTCACGTAAATATTGGGTCCGGCCGTCTCAACCAATTCGCTGGACAGCCAGAATACCGACAAGCCGGCGCCGGAAATGGCTATTGTCGAGCCATACTTCCGCAGCGGCGGCTTTGCTTTCATTTTTGGACACCTCCGGAGGCAGCTACTGCTGCCGCGTAAATCGGCATCAGGACCTCGCCCTGCCAGAAGACGACGCGATCGGTCCCCCGAGATATCGGACTTCTACCACACTATATCAGAACAGAATGCCGCCCGGGCATAATGGAAAGATGTGATAGACGGCCGGTCGCCCGCCGCTGCCGTAACACGGCAAACTGGGCGGGCAGCACCAGCGAGCCCAGGGGTGATAACCGCAAGGAAGGGCCAGCCGCCGCAAAGCAGACAAAGCCGTCCACAAACCAGCGGGTATGCTGGCCGTCGAACGCGATGGAAGGCGGCCCAAGAATGGCACGTAGATGAATGTCGGGCTGGCGGCGACCTGTCGGAGTCGGTCACGATGTGAACGTCTACGACTGACGTCTTCCAAGATCGAAGCCACCAATTCTGCGGTAGCGGTTGCCGGCGGAATACGAAGAGGAGACTACAAATGGGCAGCAATCGAGCGCTGGTGCAGATTTCATCCATTGGCGCCAGCGTTTTCGTGTCGATCTGTCTCGCCGGCACCGTAGCCACCGCTGCAGCCAAAGACCAGGACACCGTGGCAAGCGTGGTTGCCGACCAGGTGCGAAGCCAAGGCTTCCCTTGCAGAAATCCAAGTTCTGCCAAGCGCATTGCGGCCGAGTCCGTACCAAATCAGACCGCCTACCTGCTCAAATGCGAGGGGACAACCTACCGGGTGCTCTTGATTCCAGACCAGGCAGCTGAAGTGGCCAGAGTTGACTGAAGCCTTATGCGCGCCTCCCGCGAGGAGACATGTCGACAATCGACGTGGTCGATCTCGAAAGACACTGCGTCGCACCGCTCGTAGCCCTCGCAGTCTTGCCAACAAAAGCACAAACCGGAAGCAACCAGTACCAGCCTAGTAAATCGGCTTGATCGGCAGCTAATCAGCGAGGCTAGCGCATCCGATCGGCCGTACGCCGGATAGACGGTTCCGCACGAGGAACACGCCACGGCGCCAGGACCAAAGCCTCGCACGGGTCGCGACCATGTCAACTTTCAACATCCTCCGCAGGCACCGCGCCGTGCTGCTTTTCTCCGCCGTCCTCGTAGCGCCGCTCGTCGCTGGGGTTGCTCTGAACGCGAGCTTGGCCGATACGAAAATGGACTCCTCCCCGGAGGCCTCCGCCAATCGCGCTCCGGCCACCTCCTATGCTCCGATCGTTGCGGCCGACAAACCGGCAGTGGTGACGATCACGTCGATCATGAAAACTTCATCGGCGCCCGATGGCCAAACCCAGCCCTCGGACAGCGGTCTGTCGTCCGATGAACGGCTGCCTCGATTCTTCAGCAATCGGGGGATTCCGGCGCCCAAGGCACCACCACAGGGAGCGACGCAACTGGCAGAGGCCCTCGGCTCCGGCTTCATCATCAGTTCAGACGGCACCATCGTCACCAACAACCATGTCATCGACGGAGCTTCCGATATCATGGTGACGCTTGACGATGGAACCGAGCTGCCGGCAACCCTTGTCGGCCGCGACTCAAAATCAGACCTTGCGGTCCTGAAGATAAGGGCTGGGAAGCCTCTTCCCACCGTTGCCTGGGGCGATTCCGACAGACTCAGGGCAGGCGACCCGATTCTGGCGATTGGCAATCCGTTCGGCATCGGGACGACCGTCACTGCGGGAATCGTTTCCGCCCGCGGGCGCGACCTCAACAGTGGTCCCTACGACGATTTCCTTCAGATCGACGCGCCGATCAACCACGGCAATTCGGGTGGACCTCTTGTCGACACCAACGGCACCGTCGTCGGTATCAACACCGCGATCTACTCGCCCAATGGCGGCAGCGTCGGCGTCGGATTTGCGATCCCTTCCAATGAGGCCGAAAAGATCGTCGCCAAGCTGGAGAAGAACGGATCGATCGAACATGGGCTGCTCGGCATCGAGATGCAGCCGGTCACAACGGATCTCGCCAACGCCCTCGGCCTGCCGACGCCTGAAGGTGCTTTGGTTGCTGATGTCGGCGACGGATCGCCCGCCGCTCATGCCGGCATCGAGACCGGCGACGTCATTACCGGATTTGCCGGTCAAACCATCAACGAGCCCAAGACCCTGTCTCGAGCCGTGGCGGATCTCCTGCCGGGAAAAAGGGAGGTGCTGTCCGTTTGGCGCAATGGGAAGACAGTTGCGTTGTCGGTGGTCATCGGCGGCAATGACGCCAGCGTCAAACCGGTGGCCGCAATCAATTCTTCGCAGCCGCTGCATTCCAGTTTTCCAACACTCGGTCTGGCGCTTGGCGACCTCGATCGAACCGTTCGCCAGGCCTTGAATGTGCCTTCACAGGTTTATGGTGCCGTGGTCGAGGGTGTCGATCCGGACCAGCCGGCAGCCACCTCCGGCATCGAATTGGGCGACATCATCATCTCGGTCAATGGCGTGCCGGTGAAGACGGCGAAGGACACCAGCCAAGCCATTAGTCTCGCAGCAAAATCCAGCAAGAAGGCGGCGCTGCTGCTGGTCAAGCGCGGCGACCAGCAGACGTTCATCGCTGTGCCATGCGGCAATGGTTGAAATGTGCGGATGCCAAAACCGCCGGAATGGTACGTCATATTGACGCGAAACGATTTCAGTCTCCTGAGGGGACGAAATGCGGTCACCGGGCTGCCCCCTCGGCGAGAGCGATCAAGCGGAAGTGGCGGATCGGGCGGAGAAAACTCGCCCGTCAATTGCGCCAGAACCCAGCTCTCCGATCAAGGCCGGGGAAGGTGAGAGCCAGGACGAAGTCTCGATCGAAGAGCGCCGACTTCAAGGTCGAATTTCAAGAACTGCGCAATGCCCAGCCAGGCCGGGTCCCAGCCAGCCGGGCCGTCCAGGGCCTATCCGAGGCTCCGCTGGTAAGCACTCGGCGTCAGGCCGGTCGCCTTGCGAAAAGCGGCCGTGAATGAGCTGGTTTCGCTGTATCCGACAGTCAATCCGATGTCCGTCACCGAATGAGCCCGCGTCGCAAGGAGACCCTTGGCATGCTCGATTCGACGGTTGATATGATACCGATGCGGAGGCATCCCAAAAGAAAGCTTGAAGGCGCGGCAAAAATAACATGGGCTCAACCGGGAAAGCTCCGCGAGAGTGGCGAGCGGTACCGGTTCGCCCAAATGCGCCTCGATATGGGCCTTTACTATCCGCTCCTGCCAAGCTGCAAGTCCGCCTCGAAGCTGAGGTTCGGCTCTCGGCGTCCTCTCGTGGAAACGGACCAACTCATGAGCCAGGACGATGCCCAGTGCTTCCAGGTAACGCCAATTCTCCAGGTTTGGACTCTCGAGCGACCTCATCAGTTTAAGGGCGGTGCCCAAAAGCGTTGCGTCCTCAAAGAAGAGCTTCGCAACGAACGTCACATCGGTCATGCCAGCGTTGAACGGAACTTGCAGCTTGGCAGGATCAAGATAGACAAACATGAGACGTGCAGCCGTCCGCGGTGCATGCCATTCGAGATATTCGCGACCGGCGGGCACCAAGGTAAGCCGGCGACCAAAATCCCGCAGTTTCGACCGGGGCAAACCTTCGACGAAGGTGTCACCGTCTCGGCGCGTGCCCTGCTCGTAGACCACCAGCAAGTGCATGGGCGCGCGAAACCGGAATTCGAATTTGTCATGACCGGCGGCTTGGACCACCTCGGCAACTATCCCATCTGAAATCACCGTGCGACTACTCACCGCGTCGCCTGAAGATATCTCGACACGGCAATCGGCCCCATCGGCGCTCCAGCGCCCGAACTGCGCATGCGCCACGGAGTTGGTACGCTGTGCCTTTCCGCCGTTGAACGGAGCGCGCCAATCCGCCGACAAGAATGGGTCCGTTTGCTCCGGTCGCCGAGCATTGGCCGCGAAGGCAGCTATCGCGGGTAAATCGATGTCGCGGGAGGCAGGATTCATCAACATGGCTTGGCGCACATCCTTCGGGTTATCCCATCTGATGTCAGCGTAGAGCGCCGGTGATGATTTACTCCATTCTACATCCGTAGGTGGACTTAGAGTATTGGTCTGAACTGCTCATACTTTGGTTTGTGATTGGACGTCGCGATCGATTGTAATGGTGCATGTACCGAGCTGACCAATGGGCCGGTTCTTCAATTGCCGATCCCAGGTGATTGGTCGATTTGGGGGCGACTGTACGTCAGGTCTTGATGACCTTGAGCGGGGTCCCCTGCTTGGCCTGGGCCTTTTGACGTTCCGCGCGAAATCCGCAAGCTGGATGCAAAGCCGGCAAGAACGACGAAGCACCGGCAGCAAAAACCACTAGGTTGTGGGTGGGCGTTGCGATCGGTGGTTTCGATCCGTTTTCGTCACCATCGTGGCAGCGCTCCAACTCGTGCCAGATTGGTTCTCCGGGCCCCTCCCACGCCCGCCGATCGATTGTGAAGGCGCTCCTCCCCCCGGGCGCGTTTCTCACCGCTCGAGTTCTTGGGCCGATGACATGTCGTCATCGGCCCATTTTTCCCTCCTGCCTTCCGAGCAGGAACCGATTCACGGTCGATCGCCGGAGCGTTGCCGCCGGCGTCGAGACCTTCGGCGATGCGACTTGCTTGCCGCGCGATGCATCGTGCGGTTTCGGAGACAAGATCCGACAGCGCAACTGGCGCTCGTCTGTCGCAGGTGGGGCCAACTCGAGTCGACGGGGCGGTCAAGTCAGCCTCAACCGCAATCACCGCGTCGTGAGGGGCGCAACACCTCTCATCAAAACCGGTTCATGCCTGAAAAAAGATCGGTCGGGGGGTCCCCGTCGTTATCGAGCTGCGATGCCGGCTTCTTGGCCGATCTGGTTGTCGGTACTTCACCGTGCCTCGGCAACGAAGTGTGGTTGCTGTTCGTTTTTCGTTCGACACGATCGAACTTTGCCTGCATGCGTCCTGGAGGCGAAGCTGCGGCAGCGGCCCAAGCGGTTGACAGAAGGACTGCCGCGATTGCAGCCCCTATTGAAACAGAACCCATGCGATTCACCTGTTGTGTCGTTCTGTTGCACAGCGCGGCAAAATTCGAATTGGCGATAGAGATATCGCTCATGCCCGCAATCCTTATATAGGTTTCGAAATACGTTCTGAACCACTATACAAAACACATTAAGCATGGCTGCAATTGTTTGGTTACTTAATCTTCAAGTATCATTCCACACATAAGAAGTGATCTGGTGCATAAGGCCAGCAGTTTATTCCTGCCGCCAGCTTTCGCCGATTGGCCCGCGGTCCTCGCGTGGCGGCTTCGTCCCTGGCCGCGGAGACCTGGACAGACTCATGCACGGCGCGGCGCGCGATCAGTCGAAGATCGGCTTTCCGATTCCGTTCGAAAAAATGTTGCCGAGATAGAGGTGGAGCTGTGCACGCACGCCGATGTCGCGGCCCGAACTCGCATTGATCGGAACGATCGCCTCCACCCCGAGTTGGGCGTACTCGCCCACCCAGATAACGCCAGGATTGATCGTGCCCGTGGTCTGTCCAGCCGACGGCCCGTTCAGCGGCGTCTGCATTGCGAATTCCACCAGCGGCACCAAACCCTCGGCGAAGCGATGAGCATTACCCTTGTCAGCGGAATGCGCATTGGTGAGCAGGCTGTATTCCAGGGCAAAGCCCCATTGCAAGATGTCTGGGTTGTCGACCGCGGTGGCGCCGGTCAGGGTGGTGGATTCGGTCGGCAGCGCGACTCCTAGGGTCGCGGTGACATTGACCGGACGCAGCCACGCCAGCGAATCCGACAGATCGCCGAAGCCCTTGCCGACGTAAAGGGTCGGTGTCAGCGTCGAGAACGACTTGGCACCGATGTCGGACGATCCGGTGCCGCCCAGCGCCAGCGTACCGCCTGCCGAGAACACGAACTCGTGCTCGGCATTGGAATAGACTTCATATTGGGTGCCGAGCACCCAATCGTCGAAGCCCGAACGCGTGCCCCCCCGATCGACCATGCGGTAGTTTGCGGTGAACGACACGGACCAATCCGGGGTGATGAGCTTGCTGTAGGAGAAAGGAAAGTCGATCTCGCGCGAGCCGGTGTCGGGCAACTGCATCAATTGGGGAAAATTGACGAAGTCAGCCGGGGTGGGAACCACGGTCGCAAGCGTCGAGGGGAAGAAGCGGTCCCCAACGTAGGACGCCGACGCTTCCGAACATGCAACGAGAGGCACCAGGAAGCTGGGCACCACAAGGTACCGCGCCCGGTTAGCCATCCCACTCTCCTGCTTGACGCGCCCGACGCCGACCGCATCGTCGACTATGGGCTTCGCTTGCATCCACTGGCTGTAGGAATTGGGGATGATCATCCCCCTGGCCCTTCACGCATGGAACGATGCGCTTGGGGCGTGGATGAGACTGGGTCGGTTCAGTCCGGGAATCGTCTTTCTCCGCAAACCAAAGCAAGACGATCACCAGGTCTGAATAGATGGCGAAGAAAATCAGAAACGATCTGGCGACCACGTCCGCGGTTGAGCCCGCGAGCACGACGAAAAGGCAGAGCGGTCCCGTCATGGCGAGGAATTCGAACCAGTGCGTCTTACCGATACGGTCGCGCCACGACAACGCATCGATGATCGCCGAGACGAGTGGGTCGATGCCGGCAGAGATCGCGGAGCCAGGCACCGAAGCATGCCGACGGCGGCCCAGAGGGAAGGAGCATCCGGTTTGGACAGTGCCCGTTGCTCTCGGCCTCCAGGCCGTCGCCTCGCGAGCTGCGGATCCGACTGGTCGAACTGCGATCGCCGTCCAGGGTGGCGTGAGATTCATGTGCAGCAGCGTCGTCGAGCCGCCAATGGCGATGCCCTGCTCCGTGAGGGCTGTTCCGGTCGCCAACAGCGCGCGCCCGCCTCCAGCGACGGACTCGCAAGGCCGCATCGACTTCCTGGGTGCCATGCGTTCAAATCCTCGGTATTGAGCGCCGAATGTTGCGTCCAAGCAAAGAAATGTCTTTCGCAAACGCCACCCCAATTCGCGTTTCGCCCGTTGCGCCGATTGGCTTCTTCAATTGGTTTCTAGGCGAAGCCGGGGACCAGCGTGCCGTTTGCGGATCGCGCAGCGACCCCACTGTGTTCGTCGTTCTCGTCAGAAACGGTGTCCGTCGGACGCCTCCCGACAGACAATCCAAAGTAACTTCTTTGCCATTTGGGTTATGCAGCCATACCAATGGATTATTCATGCCAACGGCAAAATCTATGCATGCTTCCCCGACCGCGAAGGAGCAAAAGAATGAAATGTTTGAACTGCGTAGGCGCGGTGAAAATACCCCACCAGTACTACTTCTGCTCCCAGGAATGTTTCGGAGAGACAACCCGTAACACCAATTGGAGGATGTTGAGTGATGGCCTTCCGCCTACTGGTTTTCCTGCTGGTGGCCAGCCCCGCACTGGCCCAGGACCACACTTCCCACGTCCCCATTGGCCCTCCCGAGGGCAATTACGGCCAGGGGCACGAGAAGTGGCACAGCATCTACATGGGGATGCATAACACGCTGGGTGGCTCATGCTGCAACGGCGGCGACTGTCGGCCAACGGTTGGCAAGTTCGAGGGGGGAAAGTGGTGGGGCAAACTCAACGGAGTATGGACGCCGATCGAACCGTCCAAAAGGGTGCCTGAACACCCCTACTCATGGAACGAAACGGCCCACATCTGCGCGGCTGGGAACAGCGTCTACTGCTTCATACCCCCTGACAACGGGACCTGAACCTCTCGCCTAGCCGGCTGGGTGCCTCGTTTCGGAGAAGAGTTCGCCCTGCTCGGGTTCCACAGGCTGTGTTTTTGCGCCTCGCAAGCCACCCAGGAATCTGCCGAGCCGCTCAAGATACAAGTAGACCACCGGTGTCGTGTAGAGCGTGAGAATCTGCGACAGCGCCAAGCCACCCACGATCGTGTAGCCGAGCGGCTGGCGGATTTCCGATCCGGCGCCGGTGCCCAGCATCATCGGCACGCCGCCTAGCATCGCCGCCATGGTGGTCATCAGGATCGGCCTGAAACGTATGGTGCAAGCGCGGTAGATTGCCTCCTGTGGACTGAGACCTTCGTTCCTCTCGACCTCGAGCGCAAAGTCGACAAGCATGATGCCGTTCTTCTTGACGATGCCAATCAGCAGGATAACGCCGATCATGGCGATGACGCTGAAGTCCATATGGACCGCCATCAGCAACAACAAGGCGCCGATAGCGGCTGAAGGCAGCGTCGATAGAATGGTGATCGGATGGATCAGGCTCTCATAGAGCACTCCAAGGATGATGTAGATCACCACCAGCGCCACTCCGATCAGGATTGGGGTGCCTGACAGCGCCGCCTGAAAGGCTTGCGCGTTGCCCTGGAGGCTGGTTGCAAGCGAAGCAGGCTTTCCGGCATCGCGTTCGAACTGCTGGATCGCGGCGACCGCATTTCCCAGCGCCGCCCCGGGTTTTAGATTGAAGGAGATCGTGACCGCCGGAAACATGCCTTGATGATTGATCACGATCGGCGCAGCCTTCGTCATGCTGGTCACCAGGGCGCTTAACGGCACCTGCTGCCCTGTCGAAGAATTCAGATAGATATCCTTGAGCGCCTCGGGACCGTACTGGAATTCCGGGCTGACCTCGAGAACCACGTGATACTGATTGAGCTGTGTGAACATCGTGGAGACGATGCGCTGGCCGAAAGCATCGTCGAGCGTGTTGTCGATCGTCGACGGGAGGATTCCGAAACTCGACGCGACTTCGCGATTGACGGTCACATCGAGCAGTGGTCCTGCATTCTCCTGATCGGTGGCCACGTCAACGATTCCCGGCATGGCTCTAAGCTTGTCGAGGAATATCGGTGCCCAATGGTTGAGCTCGTTGGAATCGGCATCGGTCAGAGTATATTGATACTGTGTCTTCGAAACCCGACCACCGACAGTGATGTCCTGTGCCGCTTGCATGTAAAGCGCTATGCCTTGAATCTTGGCGAGTTGGGATGACAGCCGGCTGATCACCTGATCGGCGCTGACGTCACGTTGGTTGTTTGGCTTCAAGGCAATGTACATGGTCCCGCGATTGAGCGTGCTCCCGCCAGTTGCTCCTATCGAGGCTCCGACCGAAGCTACCGCCGGATCCTTCAGCACAATGTCGGTTACCGCCTGCTGACGCTCGGACATAGCCGGGAACGAAATATCCTGATCGGCCTCGGTGACGCCGATAATCAGGCCGGTGTCTTGTTGCGGGAAAAAGCCCTTCGGGATGATGAAGTAGAGATAGCCGGTGACAGCAATCGTTCCGAGCATGACGAGCAGCGTCACGAAAGTGTGCCGCAGGACGATCCTTAGGCCGCGTTCATACAATCCAAGCAGCGCGTCGAAGCCGCTTTCGCAAATGTTATAGAGCCGCCCGTGCCTGACGTTGGCCTCATTCTTGAGCAAACGCGCGCACATCATTGGCGTCAGCGTGAGCGAGACCACCAGCGACAGGATCAGTGAAACGCTCACCGTCACGGCGAACTCCTGGAAGAGTTCGCCGACATAGCCTCCCATTAGAAATAGTGGAATGAACACTGCGATGAGCGACAGCGTAATCGAAATGATGGTGAAGCCGATTTCGCTCGAGCCCTTCAGCGCAGCCTCCATCGGAGTGAGGCCATCTTCGATGTGACGGACGATGTTCTCGATCACGACGACTGCATCGTCGACGACAAAGCCGACCGCGATCGACAAGGCCATCAGCGACAGATTGTCGAGGCTGTAACCAAGCACATAGAGCACGGCAAAAGTACCGACGAGCGAGAGGGGCACGGTTATTGCGGGAATGACCGTTGCCCAGAAATTGCGCAGGAACAGGAATATCACCATCACCACCAGGGCGACGGTCAGCATCAACGTGAACCGCACGTCTGCGACCGAGGCACGGATGGTTTGGGTGCGGTCTGAAACGACCGATACCTTGATACCGGGTGGGATCGACGCTTGCAGTTGGGGCAACAGAGCCTGAATGCGGCCAACCGTCTCGATCACATTGGCACCGGGCAGGCGCCGGATAGCCAGCAAGATGGCGGGCTTCTTGTCGAACCAGCCGGCGACAAAGTGGTTCTCCGGCCCGTCTATCGCGGTGCCGATGTCGCGGATGCGTACAGGGGAGCCATTGCGATAGGCGACGATAACATCATTGTAGGCGTCAGGTTTCAGCAGTTGGTCGTTTGTGTTGAGCGTGAAGGTTTGACGCGGGCTATTGAGCGTGCCCTTCGCAATATCAACATTGGCCTCGCCGAGCACGTTGCGAACATCTTCAAGGCCAATGCCGCGGGCCGCGGCCGCTTGCGGATTGACCTGCACACGGATCGCCGGCTTCTGCTGGCCGCCAATGCCTACAAGACCCACGCCGGAGATTTGCGAGATCTTCGGCAGCAGGATGTTTTCCGCATAGGCATCGACCGTCGTCAGTGGAAGGGTGTCGGATGTCAGCGCGAGCACCAGGATCGGAGTATCCGCCGGATTAACCTTACGGATGGTCGGCGGATAGGGGATGCCCAGCGGCAGATCGGGACTGGCGGCATTGATCGCAGACAGCACGTCAACCGCGGCGCTGTCGACGCTGCGGCTGAGGTCGAACTGAACGGTGAGCTGTGTGCTGCCAAGCGCGCTAGTCGAAGACAGCTGGGTCGCGCCCGGGAGTTGGCTTATCTGTTGCTCAAGCGGGGTGGCTACCGACGACGCCATGGTTTCGGGATCGGCGCCGGGCAACTGCGCTGACACCTGAATCGTCGGAAAGTTGACGTTCGGCAGGGATGCGACCGGCAGAAGCTGGTAGGTAGCCAGCCCACACAGCAGCAGACCCACCATCAGCAGGCCTGTGGCGATCGGCCTGCGAATAAAAGGGGCCGAGACATTCACGGGATTGCCTGTTGCACTGCGCTTTGCATGGCGGCTTCATCAGCGGCTTTGCCGCGCAGCACTTGAACGGGCGCGCCTTCCACGAGCCTGTACTGCCCGTCGACCACGACCGTCTCGTTGGCCTCGAGACCCGAATCGATAAGAGCTTGTCCCTCGGTCAACTGGGCAACTGCGACAGGCCGTATCCGCGCGGTTCCATCAGGCGCGATCACGTAGACATAGGGGCCGTTTGGACCTTGTTGCACTGCCGACCCGGCTACCGTCAGCCCCCCAGTGCGGGTATCAAGAAGCAAACGTACATTCACGAGCGCACCCGGCCAGAGTTGGTTCCTGGCGTTAGGAAACGTGGCTCGGAGGCGGATCGTGCCCGTCGTCTGGACAATCTGGTTGTCGAGAAGCAAAAGTTTGCCTTCGTCGAGCTTGGTCTTGTCGTCCTGGCTGTACGCAAAGACCGTAAGCTGCTGCCCCTTGGCCATCTGCTTCTGGATTTGCGGGAGCGTGTCCTCGGGCAACGTAAAGATCAACGAGATCGGTTGGACCTGCGCTACGTCGACCAGACCAAAAGTATCGGTCGGGTGAATGATATTGCCTTCGTCGATCTGCCGGATACCCGTTACACCGTCGATCGGCGAGGTCAGACGGGTGTAGCTCAGATTGATCTGCTCGGCCTGTAGCAGAGCCTCGTCTGCCTTGATGGTCGCCTGGAGCTGGATCACTTGAGCCTTCTGCGTGGCTACCAGTTGGGACGTGGCAAAGCCCTTCGCCAGCAGTTGCGTGTAACGGTCCAGGTCTGCCCGCGCATTGACGAGCAGCGCCTGGTCGCGATCGCGAGTGGCGGTTATCTGATCGATTTGTGCCTGATAGGGATCTGGGTCGATCTGCGCCAGCAGATCGCCCTTTTTCACGGTCTGACCTTGCGTGAATGTGACCTTCGTAATCGGTCCCGAGATTAGGCTGTGCACGACCACGTTGTTGTAGGCGATTACCGTTCCTACACCGCGAAGGTAGATCGGCACATCGTGACTGGCTACCTTTCCGGCAATGACCGGAACCGCCGGGGCAGGACCGGAGGCCGCCGCAGGTTCGGAATGGTCGTAGACGTGTTTGGCTGCAAGCCCAACGCCGCCGATCATGATCAGCAGCGCAGCAACAATGAAGGGTCGCTTGCGCATTGAGGGCTCCTACGACAGCGGCTCTTAAGGGATCAGTTTTTTCAGCAGCCGGATGTCGACGGCGTGCGGCTCATGCCCGTCAGCCCCGTGCTGCCACAGGATGTGCCTGATACATTGAGCGTAGGAATCGCTACCTGTGGATTTGTTACCGGATCGGCCAACGCGGGTGTTGGAATGCCAATCGGCGAACTCACTCCCAAATTGCCGAGCTCCGAAGACCCAAGCGGAATCCCAACTGCGGCTCCAAGACTCGTGGACGATGTCCCAGTGGTCATTGATGGTGTCGCTGTGGTGCCGAAAGACGACGCGCTCGACGCCGTCGAGTTGCAGGTGCCCGACGCTGTTGAAACCGTCGGGTTCACAAACGACGTCCCGCTCGTGGATGTGGTTGCGTTCATGCCTCCGCCGTCGAAAGTGGAAAGGGCGGAAGTGGCTGCGGCAACTTCGGAACTTGACGCCAAAACACTTGGCGCCAAGGCATTGGTACACCCGGAGTCGCTCACGGAACTATTCCCGATGCCCACGGTGCTACCCGTCAAGCCACCCGGATCGAGTTCGACCGCGCCCAGGGGAATAGCAGCCGGATTGAGGGGCGAACCTATTGCAGAAAGCGGCGATGTCATTCCTGTCGCGGGTATGGTGCTGATTTGCGCCAAGCTCGGCCCGCTGAACAAGAGAGCGACCGCAACGGTAATCAGCAAGATTGGCATCGCAACATCATTCTCATTTCGCATTGGAACTCCCGTTGTTTCATGTGTCTAGGTAGGGGCAGAGAACATCGTACTAATCCCACCGCCCTGACTGCCTGAGGCCAAGGATTTCATATGTGCAGGCAGCACTTCCTCGGGTCGTTGGGAGGGTCGGATTTCGCCCGGTCAGATGGAGATGATGCCAGATGGAGGGGAAGCGCTCTTCCCTAAAGGCGGCTGGATTTCCCTATTCGCACGCCGACCCCGAGCATTTGTGAGATTTGGACAAGGTCGCGCTCCTTGTCGGAGTGGGCCTCGCCCTTTCATCAACCCTACGATGCGCTGGCTGCTCAATACGAACATGTGCTAACCGCGACAGGGCGCGGGGTCGGACCATGGATTGGCGGCTGGAAAGGTCTACGAAAGCGGCGCCGAGCCTGCCAGCATTCCTTCCGATCTCGCGCGACGGCGCCCGGATAATCACGCGGCCACCGCCGACATCGGGGTGGCGGTGGCGGAATTCTATCGATTAAGTTGAATGGATCGGCGGCCTTCGACGCCCAAGGCTGGGAACCAGCTGACGGCCAATGCGATCACAACCAGTCTCGGCCTGAGCATTTCGATACCGATTTTCCAGGGCGGCCGGCTGAATTGGGTTACAGGCAAGAGTGCCAGATACCATTGGATCCGTAATAACTCGGGTTCACAGCGTCGAACGAGCAGTAAGCAGTGTCGGTGTCGTCGTTCAACCAGAGCTGGCTATCATATTCCCGGTCGCCAGCTTCCCGACCGCCAAAAAGGACTTTGTGGTGCTGGCGGTTGCCAATGGCACCGCTGCTGAAGTGTACGGCATGACCATCCCTGCCGCCGCTGCGCGCCATGGAGACCGTCGCCGAGCCGGTGGCCAGCATCACGCCCAAAGTAATCTTTGCCAATATTGCTGCTGATTTTCTCACAATATACTCCTTCGGGTTGAGAATTCATGGAATCTTGAACAGTACTTCCAGTCAGGCCGCGGTTCGGCAGACGTGCGAGCCAAAACCTTCAGTGTTCGAATCCGGTCCCCACTCGCACCGTGGAGTCCGGATTCGAAGAGGCCGTGGTGGTTCACGGACAATATGGGTAAAGGCCGCGATACTCATAGTATGGGTACGGGTAACCGCAGTAGCCGTCGTCATAAAAGTCACTGCCGAAACCGCGGTCCCTTCTGAACCTATGACCGTCGCCGACATGGACACCACGGACATGGGCACCGCCGCCCATGATTGCGACACGACCGCCATCGGCAAAGCCTGCCCCGTGGCCACCGCCAAAGCCTCCGGCATGGTCGCCACCGCCCATGCTCATACCATGACCGCCGCCGCCAAAGCCGCCGCCACCGCCATGGCCGCCGCCACCGCCGTGCGCCATCGAGACCGTCACTGAGCCAGCCGCCAGCATTGCGCCCATGACGATCGTCGCCAGGACTGATGTTGATCTTTTCATAATACGCTCCTGTAGTTGAAGCTTTCTTAGTTACTGAAAGCAATATTAATATAGATACAGGAGACGCTTTTCAGCATGATACGCTTGTTTGATTTTTGTATATCTTATAACTACAAACATTCTCTCTTGATTGCATGTGAAGCCGTCAGTGCGCTCTGCGGGCAGTCCTTCACGGCCTCGGCTGCAAGGTGTCCTGCCCAGTTTTGCGCGACAGGCATTTGGTACCGGCTAGATTGGCATTGCTCAGCGCCGATTTGCGCTCCGCAGCCGACCCTTCTTCCGTCGTGTCATTTCACACTGACAACGGCATGGGGTTGTCCCGTTTCGCATAGCTAACCTTCACTGCATTTTGCAATTTTTCGAAGGCGCGCATCTCAATTTGGCGCACACGCTCGCGCGAAACGCCGAATTCGCTGGAGAGATCTGCCAGACTCCTCGGATCATCCGCAAGCCGACGCGCCTCGAGGATGCGCCGTTCGCGTGTGTTGAGAACGCCAAGCGAGTCGATCAGCGCCCTGTGCCGGCCGGAAGCTTCCTCGAACTGAACGAACTTGTACTCCTGGCTGTCCTCGCCCTCGACCAGCAAATCCTGCCATTGGCCCTCAGCCTGGCCTCGCAGGGGCGCATTGAGCGACCTGTCCCCGTCCATGCGACTGTTCATGTACACAACTTCCTGCTCCGTCACGCCAAGGTTGCTTGCGATGAATTCCACGTGCTCTGGACGCAGGTCACCGTCGTCCAGTGCCGAGAGGCGAGCCTTGAGTCGCCGCAAGTTGAAGAACAGCTTTTTTTGATTGGGCGTCGTACCGACCTTCACCAGTGACCAGGAGCGCAGAACATATTCGCGAATGGACGCCTTGATCCACCAGATCGCATAGGTAGCCAAACGAAAGCCGCGCTCCGGTTCGAAGCGATTGACCGCCTTGATCAGGCCGATGCTGCCCTCTGATATCACCTCTGACATCGGCAGCCCGTACCCGCGATAGCGCATGGCAATTTTGGCAACGAGGCGAAGATGCGACAACACCAGTTGGTGAGCGGCCTCCGGATCGTTGTCGTCGCGCCAGCGTTTTGCCAGCGCTTGTTCCTGCCCAAGCGTCAGCATGGGGAGATGTTTGATCTCGCCGAGATAACGGCGAAGCCCGTCTTCGTTTGCCAAATTTGTTATTGCTGCGCGCGCCATGAAGCACTCCTTGCCTACCTCGCAGGGGATCAATAGTTTCTCGACGCCCATAGACGTTCGATGTTGGCTTCTCTGTTCAGCGCTGCCGCTGTTTGCAGCGCTGTTCGCCTGAAGCGCCAAGGTGCACCCAGGTGCCGCTAGCGCGCGCCATGAAGCGCAGAATCGATACAGTTGATCATGGCCTGGCTGTCCAACGGCTTGCCGAAGAAGCCGATGGCGCCGGTTTCCCGAGCGCGTTTGCGGACACGCTCCTCTGGAAAGGCGGTGATCAAGATTGTCGGTATGTGATAGCCATGTTCGATCAAATGATCCTGCAGTTCTATTCCTGTCATTCCGGGCATCTGGATATCGCAGATCAGGCACGACGTAGTTTCCAGATTAGATGACATCAGGAAATCCTCGGCCGATTCGAATGCAAATGCGATGAAACCCAACGATCTGACGAGGCTTGCAGTGGCAAGTCGAACGGACTCATCGTCATCGACGATCGAGATCATCGCGCTGCGGGTCAATTCACTATTCCTCCGTGCTTGCCGATGACCCAAACATTGCTGCTTCAACGACTGTTTCTCGGCCAGATATTGCGCCCGCGCTTGCGAAAGCGAAAGTTATACAGAGGTGTAACAAGCTTATTTACCGGGAGCGTCTATCCCCAGGGCGCCGGCCATCTTCACCAGGTCAGCCAGAGTTCTGGCGCCCATTTTCTTCATCAGGCGACCGCGGTGGATTTTCACCGTGATTTCACTGAGTTGCATCTCGCCAGCGATTTGCTTGTTCATCAATCCAGTCGCGACAAATGCCATCACCTGGCGTTCCCGAGGGGTCAGGGTGCTCAGAAGGCTCTGCAGCTCCGACAGCGCCCGGTCTTTGTCTCGCCGTTGCCTGTCGCGCTCTAGAGCGCCGGCGACTGCATCGAGAATATCCTGATCTCGGAAGGGCTTGGTGAGGAAATCGACCGCTCCGGCCTTCATGGCTCGCACGGACATGGGAATGTCGCCGTGGCCGGTCATGAAAATGATCGGCAAGTGAATGCCTGCCTTGCTCAATTGCGTTTGAAATTCGAGTCCGCTCACCTCCGGCAGCCGGATATCGAGCACAAGGCAGCTTGGACCGTCGGGAAGCCGACTGTTCAGCAGTTCGGGCGCAGAACCGAAAAGCTCGACACGCGTTCCAACAGATCGGAAGAGGCTGCTCAAAGCTTCACGCAACGACGGATCGTCGTCCACGACCAGGACAGTCGGAGGCATGGCGCCATTGCCGACTTGTGGTTGAGAGGGAGAGGCGGGGCGTTGGATCATGAGCCGGCATCCTTTTCGACGCGTGGCAAGGAAAATTGGAATATCGCGCCGCCGCCTGGATTGGGCTCGATCCACACACGGCCTCCATGTGACTCAACAATCGACCGGCAGATCGACAGTCCCATGCCCAATCCCTCCGCCTTGGTGGTGAAGAAGGCCTTGAACATCTGACGCGCACTATCGGGATCGATGCCTGGTCCCGTATCCTGGACCCTCACATTTGCCTGGTTCGATTCATCGATCGAAGTCGTAACGAGAATTTCGCGCAAGTCGCTGTTGCCAGAGGCCATTGCCTGAATCGCGTTGATCAAAAGATTGATCAGGAGCTGTTGAAGCTGGATACGGTCGCCAAGTGCGGGCAGCGCCTGGTTGGCTAGATTCAGTTTCAGGGTGATGCGATTTGCAACGAACTCACGCTGCACCAAGGTGAGCGATTCGTTGACGATCTCGTTCACGTCGACAAGGACCATCTGGATGTCGCCCTTCTTGGACAACGCCCGGATTCGATGGACGATATCGCTGGCGCGTTGGGCGTCAGCGATGCTCCGCTTGACCGCGCTGCGGACCTCATCCAGATCGGGCTTGTCTCGATCCATCCATCGCAGGCACGCCTCGCCGTTCATAACGATGCCGGCAAGCGGCTGATTCACCTCGTGCGCGATCGAGGCCGTCAATTCACCCAATGTGGTGAGGCGTGTCACATGGGCGAGTTCCGCCTGGGCCTTCAGGACCTCGGTTTCGGCTCGCCTGCGCTCTGATATGTCCGTATTCGTTTCGAGAACCGCCAACGGTCTGCCGTCGGCATCCGTCTTCAGCGACCACCGGCTGGAAACGATAACGACGGATCCGTCGCGTTTCGTGTGCAAGAGTTCACCTTCCCAGCGGTTGGAGCTGAGCAGTTCCCGATTGATCTCGTCGAGCCTGGCTGGAAAGACCGTCTGCAGGAGCTGATGGGTGGACTTTCCCGCCGTCTGTTCGGCCGACCAGCCGTAAATGGCTTCTGCACCACGATTCCAATAGGAGATCAGACCGCCCATGCCGCGTACGAAAATCGCGTCATGCGTCAAATCGAGCAGTTCGGCCTTTTCGGATAGATCGGTCGAGGTCGACTGGTTTTTGAGCACCAAAAGGGCGGTAATGACAATGGTCGCGATGCTCATGACGCAGCGGCTGAGGGCGCCACCACTGGCTTCGTGTCCGTGAACAAGCCAGAAGCTCAGCACGGTGAGCCCAACACAGGCGAGCGAACAAAAGACGATGCCACGCCTGCGAAAGGCGGTGGACGCGAGCAGAACAACGACCACATAGAGGACCGAGACAGATCCCGCAAATGGATCAAGAGTATCGACAGCGAATATTCCGGCGGCAAGAAGGTTGGCAAGAGGCGCCACCAGCCGCGAATTGCTCGGTGTTCGCGGAAATAGTCCATGGCGCATAAGGTCTCTGCCCAGCTTCTGGTCGACGCTTGCGCGCTGATCGACCTCCGTGTCGCACAGTGTCCAGGTCCAGCTTAAGCAGCGAAATCCTTTCTGCTTGTTCGAAATTGCGGTTGCCGGTGCCTGATTGCACCTTTGTCACGGCAAGCGCGTCGCGAACCAATCCAGGGGACAGAGCGACCCGTCAGCGGCTTGAGAGCGAGCCTACAAGCATCCGATCCGGCGGAAAGCATGCAGGCAAAACGCAACGCCCAAGCTCTGGCAGCGACACGAGAGGTATGACGACACAGGCTCGGGTGAGCCACGGCCACGATCATCGTGCGATTCAGCTATACGATGCGTCAACAGGAAAGACCTCGTCAGCGCCCGATCAATATCGTGAGCCTTGCGTGCCAATCGGACAACTCATCCGGTCCGCGGCCGAACCAATTCGCGCAGTCGAGAAGCACACCGCAGCAAGGAATGAAACAAGATGAGCATAGCCACCGATAAGATATCCCGTCGAACCATGTTGGCTGCGACAGCTGCTGGCGGCTTGCTCACGACGGCGACACTGGCCCAAGCGCAAAACGGTGGCCCGCTAGCCAACGGCCGCGGCGGCACCAACCCCGGTCCGATGAATCCTTCCCGAATAGCTCAGAATCCGGACCTGATGGTCCCACCGAGCACGGATGCGGGCAGTCTGCCGAACCTGCGTTTCTCGTTCGACGATGCTCATATCCGACTGTCTGGCGGCGGCTGGACTCGGCAGGTGACCGCACGCGAGCTCGGCGTCTCCAAGGACATTGCCGGCGTGAACATGCGCCTGAATGCTGGCGGCGTGCGCGAGTTGCATTGGCACAAGGCCGCCGAGTGGGCCTATGTCCTCTACGGGAAAGCACGCATCACGGCAGTCGATGCCAATGGCCACAATTTCGTCGACGACGTCGGCGCGGGTGACCTTTGGTATTTCCCGCCGGGCATTCCACATTCGATCCAGGGCCTTGATCCAGACGGGACGGAATTCTTGCTGGTGTTCGATGACGGCGACTTCGACGAGGATAACACCTTCCTGCTGAGCGACTTTCTGAAGCACACTCCTCCCGAAGTGCTCGCCAAGAATTTCGGCGTTCCGGCATCGAGTCTTGCGAACGTCCCCGATCCCAGCGAGCTTTACATGTTTCCCGCGCCGGTTCCGGGGCCGCTCAGCGCAGACAAGATCGCGGGCGCGGTCGAGGTCCCGCTGAGCTTCAGCCACCGCATGACGGCACAGGCTCCTATGAGGATGAAACACGGAACGGTGCGAATTACCGACAGCGCCGTGTTTCCTGTTTCCAAAGCAATCGCGGCGGCCCTTGTCGAAGTCGAACCGGGAGGGATGCGCGAGCTGCATTGGCATCCGAATACGAACGAATGGCAGTACTACATCCAGGGCCAGGCCCGCATGGGCGTGTTCGCGGCGTCGGGCGAGGCCCGAACATTCGATTTCCAGGCGAACGACGTCGGATACGTACCCTTCGCTATGGGGCACTACATCGAGAACACAGGCAATACGACACTGCGATATTTGGAGGTATTCAAGAGCACCTACTTCGCCGATGTGTCACTGAATCAGTGGCTCGCCCTCACACCGCCGGAATTGGTCCGCGTCAGTTTGCGCGCCGACCCGCAGTTTCTGCAGGCCTTGCGTAAGGGGAAGTCGCCCATCGTGCCGGCCTAGAGCAATTCCAGGAAAAGTGTGAAACGGTTTTCCGTCCGGAATTGCGTCGAAACAAAGAGTTAGAGCCGTTCGCCGTTTCTGTGAAACGGTGAACTGCTCTAAGCGCATCGCGTCGAACGCATTCGATCGACGCATCGTCCCAAAACCCGCTCACGTGGGTTCGAGAGCGAGGGCATGCTTTTGTGGTCCCTGCAAGTTGGTGGCGAGGTAGCCGCCCGGCACCGTCAAAATAGCTGCGCCGGCGCACACCGACGTCTCGATATTCACTTGCTTGAGTGATCTTTAAGCCAAGCGTAAGCGCCCTGGAGAGTTCTGAAGTCTTCCAGGCTTCGTGCAGGGATGTCGCGATACGCGCCGCCTGCCATTTCGCTCAACGCCCGCCCGGGTCCGAGTTCGAGGAAGGCCGTTGCACCGCCTTCGATGCAACCCTGCAGGCAATCGGCCCATTGCACCGTTTGAGATATTTGCGCCGCCAGCTTGTCGAAACCTGCCTTGGTGTCGATGACAGGAGAGCCGTCGACTCCGCTCAAGACACGCGCGCCGTCAGTCGGAGAGCGCATCAGGCGAACATGGCGCAGGCTCGCGCGAAACGCGGCAGACGCCCCGGCGAGTCGTCTCGTGTGGGAAGCAACCTCCACAGGTAACTCGACAACCCTGGCTCCGTCCGCCTTCGCTTCGCCGGCAAGGGCTTCGAATGTCGCGCGGCTCCCGCCGAGGACGAAGGCGTTACCCGGATTGACGATAGCGATTGCGGCATTGTGCCGTTCGCATAGTCTCTCGATGGATTTGCCGGAAAGGCCACGAATGAAAAGCAGCCCGTCTCCACCGGGGGAAGCAACATCCATGGCTTCCGCCCGACGCGCGACGAGGTCCAGCGTGTCGGTCGCGCTGAACAGACCTGCAACACCCCAAGCCGCCACTTCGCCGATGCTATAGCCGGCGACGGTCGGCCGGTCGGGCAGCGTGTCCCGCAGCGCCGCCGCGGCTGCCAGCGCCTGCAGCGAGCAGAGTATCTGGCCAGTGCGGTTGCGGTGCAGGACGTCGCCGGATCCGGTCCGCACGATCTCGCGTGGATCCCTGTCGCCGAGCAACGATGCGGCATGGGCAAATAGACCGGCAGCTTGCGGCGCATCGGCGGTCAGGGCGAACATGTCAGGATGCTGCCGCCCCTGTCCGGAGCAGAGAATTGCAAGGACCATCGCCGCTATGGAAACATAATGGCGATGGCGATCGCCATCGTCACGATGCTCACGATGGTGCTGCCAATGACCATTGAGCCGACCGTCGAAGAGTCGAGCCGATAGCTCACGGAGAAAAGGATGCCGAAGAACCCTGCCGGCAGGGCAGCGAACAGGATCGCCGTCCTGGCGATCTCAAAGGGAACCGGCAGCAGGAGCACGATCGCGACCATCAGGAGAGGTCGAACGATGTCGGCCAATGCGGTCGCGCTCACGATCTTCCAGTTAAACTCGAACGATTGAGCAGACAAGATCAAGCCGGTCAGGAACAGCGCTACGCCGGCTGCGGCCTGCCCTATCACCGTCAGACAGGCTTCGATGACAGGATTGAGCGTCAGGCTGCATAGCGAGAGCAGGATTCCAAGCGCGGGGCCGAGAACAATGGGTTTTGTCAGCGCGCGCCTCAGCGCGTCGAACATCTGAGCGCCTGGCGTCTTGACGGCGCTCCCTTCCTCCAGGCGGCCCATTTCGGCGACAACCAGCGTGATCGGACTGATCAGGATCGAACCCGCGGCCATGGCAACGGCGACCGAGACCGGCCCCGTCGGTCCGAGCAGCGCAGATGCAATCGGCAGTCCGACGCCGCCAAGGTTGGGGAAGGCAACGGTCAGAGCCTGTACCGACGCGCCAACCTTGTCCGTCGCCAGGAAAAGCCGCGCGATGTAGTACCAGGCAAGATAGATCAGCAGCATGACCCCGCCGAAAATGGCGAAGAGCGGCGCCTGGACAAGCAGTTCGCCACGCGGGGCCGACGCGGTCGCCGCGAACAGGGATGCCGGCAGCGCGAAGCTCATGACGAGCGTGTTGAAGCCGTCGACATGATGGTTTTCGACGATGCCGAATCTTCCGGCTCCATAGCCGAGGGCCATCACGAAAAAGACCGGGGCGAGCGCCAGCAGGATTGTATTGGCCATCAGGCAAGCATCCTTTCCTGCGCGTCGACGAACAGGGTCATGGCAAGGAGGTCCGCTGAGCCCCCGGGACTGAGCCGACGGGCAACGAAGCTCTTATGCACAAAATGGGCGCGGTCTCGCCAGCCGGGTGCGCCGACGCCGCCCTGGTCGAGAAAGCGGCGCGCGGCTCGACGCGCAAAGCCGAGACCGGAGAGGCCGCCGCGGTGCAGCAGAGTGGTGTCCTCGACAACCGCAACGAGCGCGAAACATGTTTCGATACGCTGAGCTTCGGCGTCGTCGGGAGCCTCAAGGACGCTCTTTCGCAGGGTGGGCAGGCCGACATGATAAATGCTGGGGAATCCGAGGGCAGCCTCGATCCGCGCACCACCAGCGCCGAAGCGGCGACGGGCCACCTGACCGTGGCTCTGAGGAACCATCGGTCCTTCGAATATGCCGCGGGCCCATAGCCGCAGGACCACAGTTCCCAACGACAGCGTGGGATCCACCTGCCCGCCGATCCTCGCGCCGGCGGCCGCGCATAGCAGGCCCAATCCGAATATGGCGCCGCGATGGGTGTTGACCCCCGACGTCGCCGCAAGCATGGCTGCCTCGGCATCGAGACCGATTTCCCTCAAGGCGCCCATCGCGCGGCCGGCGGCGCCGGCTTCCGCCAAAGCCTGGAAGTACGGCCCGATGGCCGCGGCGCTGGCGCGAAATGTGCCGGCATCCATGTCTTCATGGCTGCCGGAATCGATGTGGCTTACAAGGCCCGGCTTGGGCCACGTCTCCAGCTCGTCGAGAAGGCAACGCACCGCGCTCGCGGCGATGGCCGCGGCATCCGGAAAACGTGGTACCAGCACCTTTGACGCAAGCGGCCGCTCCGTGCCGAAAGCAAGGGCGACGGTCACGATGGCATCCCTTCAGAAAGAAAAAGCTGGGCGTCGAGCAACGCCACATCGCTGACGGTCTTGACCAGAACCTCGTGCGGGCCGGCGTGAAGCTCCCGCCAGTTCGCGGCCGCGCCGTCATGGCGGATCAGCTCACCATCCAGCCGCATCGGCGCGGCCGCCTCGATCCGCGCCAGATCGGCGGTCAGGCGGCTAAGATCCGTGTCGCGATTGACCTGCAGCAGGAGGTCGAGATCGGAGCGGTCGGTCAGATAGTCCAATCCTGTGACGACAGCCAAGGCAAGGCTGCCGAAGACCCTTGCTTCCACACGATGCCGTGAGGCGATATCTTCAAGCTTGGCGAGCGTGGGTCGCCAGGCGCGTGGCGCCGACAGGCCGGCGGACCGCAGCGAGGGCGGCGGAGACTTCGACAGGATATCCTCGTGCTGCATGAGAAACGAAAATCGCTTCTTTCCGGCGAAGTACGGCAGCGCAAGGCCCAAAGGCACGCCATGCCCCTCACCCGGCATGGCACGTCGTCTAATGAGCGGCCAGCCTCTATCGACCCAAGATGAGGCGAGCTCGTTCGCGGCGACATCGCTGCGTGTCAGCATCAGCGAACGCCACGCCGCCGGCCCGACGAATATCAGATCGTGACGCCGCATCGGCAGTTCACAGAGCTTGAAGTGCGAGTTCACGGACGCGCTCCGCGATGGCGTATGCCTTCGGCCGACCGCCGCGCTCCATGCCGAGCGCATCTCGGCGGTCGCGCGCATCCGGCATGTTCGCCAGAAGTGAGTCCAGTTGCTCAGCCAGCGGGGCAGCCTCGTCCCAGGTGAGATGAACAGCGCCTGTCTGAGCAAGATTTCGCAAGCCCGGAGCAAACACCGGCGTGGACTTCGCCTTTTCCTGCAAAACCTCGATCGATAGCTTCGTCACCCTGGCCATGGATGGCAGATCCATCACCGCCGGATCGGCGGACGGCAGCCCCACCAGCACGCGGGTGGCCAGCGCCGTGGCGAGGAGGGCGCCGGCTGCGGAGTGGCCGTAGAGAAGACCGATGGCGGGCCGCCCACGCATATCCGCATAGATGAGGGACTTGGCGAGATGAGCTAGGAACTCGTTCAACCCCAAAAGCTCGTCCCGCTTGCTCATCCGCTGGCTGTCACTGTCCGCCAGGACGAGGATCGGGGCGTTTCCGTTCTCAACCGACGCCAGGACGTAATTCGAAAGGCGGATGGCCTCGTCCACGCCGAGCGCGGTCCGGTCCGCGACGCCGATGACGAGCGCCCGGCCACCCGATCGCAGTGCACCCGAACCTGACAGAACTCCGCCGCTATTTTTCACGTCGTGGCCGTCGGGAAACAGCGAGGCGAGAATGTCATCGAGCGTCACGGCTGGACCTCCGGACTTTGTCAGCGAGAGCGATGAACTGGTCAGCGGGCAGCGCGGGAATGGAAACGGCGTCAGGAATGCCCTCTGCCGTCCAGATATCGACCGCATCCGGACAGGCGCCGAAGCGCCGCAACCGATCTTCAAGGCGAGATTGCTCGGCCTTCAAAGTGTCGATGCCGAAGGCGCGGATTGAACTGAGCAGCTCCAGCGCGGCGTCGCGAAAGTCCTGGACAGTATCATCGACGAAGACTTCGGCGCCGCCGAGGAGCCGGCGATGCTTGCCGCCCATGGTCCGCCAGACCAGAGCCCGGTCACGGGAGTCGAACTCGTCGACACCGCGATTGGTCTCGATCACCTCGGGACCGGACACCGAAATGCGACCCTGCTCGGAGACCGCCAACGCAGAACAGCAACCAGCGATCAAACCGCCGCCGCCATAGCATCCGGCCCGGCCGCCGATCAGCCCGATCACTTTCACACCTGCGGTTCGCGCCTCGATCACTGCGCGCATGATTTCGGCAATGGCAAGCTCGCCTGCATTGGCCTCCTGCAGGCGCACACCGCCCGTATCGAACAGGATCAGCACCGGAACGGACCCAATATCGCGCGCGGCGCGCAACAGGCCGGTCAGCTTCGCACCGTGAACTTCACCGAAAGCACCGCCCATGAAACGGCCCTCCTGTGCTGCGACAAACACCGGCGAACCGTCGAGCCTGCCGCGTCCCACAACGATGCCATCGTCGAACTGCTCGGGAAGATCGAAGAGCTTGAGATGCGGACTGACCTCGCGCTTCTCCGGTCCGATGAACTCGACAAGGCTTCCGGGATCGAGCAGCAGCCGGACCCGTGTCCGCGCCGAGGACTCATACCAGCTTGCGGTGCGATCCAGTTCCACCGAAGACTTGGTTCTCTGTGTGTGAGAGGCGCTCATTGGTCGTCCTCCTCCATCAGCCGGGCCGCTTGCGCCAGCCTAAGGGACACGGTGTCGGGACGCGCTCCGCCGTCATTGATGGAGAACCGGAGCCCGCCAGGCGAATAGCCTTTGACGAAGTCTGCGATCACGGCATCCCACACTTCGCCGAAGCCCGCGGCAGCAGTCCTGATCTCCACCAGGCATTCGGAGTCGGGCAGCACGCGTTCGGCCAGAACTTCGAGATTGCCGGACGCAACAACGCCGATGACGGCCAGTTTCCTCGTGCCGGCCCCCCGCTGGCGGGTGGTGTGGCGGAAGCTCAGGTCCTCCATGGCGGCTGTCCTTCTCACCAGTTGCGGAATCTTGAGGGCGGCGCGTAGAGCCCGCCCGACCAATGGACAAGATCCTTGATGGAGCGCGCCGCCAGCATGCTCCGGTCGGCGTCGAGCGGATTGATACCGATATCTTCAGGACGGCGGATGGCACCGCGCTCGCGCAGGTGCTGGACCATCTTAGCGTCGCGGCCACGACCGACGTCGGTGTATCCCGCCACCCCGCGGATCGCCTGCTCGCGCTCCCTGGCATCACGACAGAGCAGCAGATTGGCGATGCCTTCCTCCGTGACGATGTGCGTTACGTCGTCGCCGTAGATCATCACCGGCGCCAGCTCGAGATTCAGCCTTTCGGCGAGTTCCAGAGCATCGAGCCTCTCGACGAACAGCGGCACGTTCTTTTCGCCGAAGGTCTCGCCGATCTGCACGACCAGCTTGCGGCCACGGCGCAGCAGCGTTGACCCCTCGGGATCGGCTTCCCTGCCGGCCTGCAGCCAGGGCTCGCTCGGATGTCGCCGCCCGCGCGCATCAGAGCCCATGTTCGGCGCCCCGCCAAAGCCGGCGATGCGCGACGTGGTGACGGTGGAGGAATTGCCCTGAAGATCGATCTGCAGCGTCGAGCCGATGAACATGTCACAGGCATAAAGGCCGGCTGTCTGGCAGAAGGCCCGGTTAGAGCGCAGCGAACCGTCGGATCCGGTAAAGAAGATATCGGATCGGGCGCGGATGTACTCATCCATGCCGACCTCGGAACCGAAGCAGTGGATCTGCTCGAGCCAGCCGGATTCGATGGCCGGGATCAACGCAGGATGAGGGTTTAGCGCGAAATGGCTCGCCACCTTGCCCTTCAGTCCGAGTTTCTCGCCATAGGTCGGCAAGAGGAGTTCGATCGCGGCGGTGTTGAAGCCGATCCCGTGGTTCAATCGCTTGACACCGTAGGGCGCGTAGATGCCCTTGATCGCCAGCATGCCGGTCAGGATCTGCGACTCGGTGATTGCAGCGGGATCGCGCGTGAACAGCGGTTCGACGAAGAACGGCTTGTCGGCCTCGACAACGAAATGCACCCGGTCCCCCGGTATGTCGACGCGCGGAACCTTGTCGACGATCTCGTTCACTTGGGCGATAACGACGCCGTTCTTGAAGGCTGTGGCCTCCACGACGGTCGGCGTATCTTCGGTGTTAGGCCCGGTGTAGAGGTTCCCGTCACGGTCGGCGCTGACTGCAGCGATCAGCGCGACGTTCGGAGTGAGGTCGATGAAGTAGCGCGCGAATAGCTCAAGATAAGTGTGGACCGCACCGAGCTCGATCTTGCCGCCGAACAGCATCTTCGCGATGCGCGCCGACTGCGGGCCGGAGTAGGCATAGTCGAGCTTCTTTGCCACGCCGCGGTCGAATAGATCGAGATGCTCCGGCAGCACGACGCCGGACTGCACCATGTGCAGGTCCCGCACCTTGGCTGGATCGACAGCAAGGAGGGCGGCGCAGAGCAGATCCGCCTGTTTCTGGTTGTCGCCCTCCAGGCAGACGCGATCGCCAGGGCGGACCACCGCCTCCATCAGTCTGGTGGCGTCGCGCGCATCGACGACCTTGCCCTTCGCCAGCCTCGCGCCGGCTTGGATACGGGCGTTGCGCGCCTCCCGGCCACGCTGCCAGGTCGTCATCGTCTTTGCTCCTCCAGCAGGCTCCGGATTGCTGGCCGAAATTTATTCGCGGAGCTCCCTGGAGTATTTCCTCAAGCAACCATATTTTCGACTTCGCACGCTGCCGAACCCGGCAATTGCATAACAGCGCGAACGTTGTCCGGTCCCTCGACTTCGCAACCGTCTTCTGATCGATGCCGCAGCGCTTGGCTACAGGGGCTGAAGGCCGATCCAAAGCATGCCATTGTTGGTCGGAGTGGAGCGATCAACGTGGAACGATCAACGTGGAACCGGCAGCGCTTTCGTCTTGCCTGACAGTCTGGCTCCGATCGCCAGACTTTGGGGAAACCAACTGACGAAAGCCCTCATCGCCGCAGCGGATTGAGGGAGGGCTGCAATGCGTGCCAAAACGGTGGCGGTGCGAATGCGGGTTGCGAATTGTCTGTTCCAGGCCTTTGAGTAGCGACTGCCGGCGGCAACGCGCGCCTCGCGATCCCACCGGTCGAACCTGGCCAATTCGGTGGCCAACAGCCAGCCGGACTGCAAGGCCATGGAGATGCCTTCGGCGATGATGGGATGGGACTCGCCGGCAATGTTGCCGACCCGAAATATATCGTCGGCAAAACGCGGACGAATGCCAGGGCGTATAGGCCCGGCGGCAAGCCATTCGCCATCGAGCGTTGCGCCCCCGATCGCGGAAACCGTACCAGGACAGGATGCCACGATGTGCGCGTGAACGGCCTGGCCCGCCGACAAGGCACCACTTTTCTCACGCAACCTGGCCAATACATCGCGGCGTATGCAGCAGGACACCGACATCCTGTCCTGATCCGTCCACACCATGCCGCCATAGCCGCCCGGAAATACCAGGAGAGGCATGAGGTCTCGGGCGAGCGAAGCTCCTTTGAAATGCGCCTTGAAGCCGAATAGATCGTGAGGCGCACTGCTTTTTGGGAGGTTGGTCGGAAGCTTTCCCTGCTCCCAAGAGCCATGCGCGGCTATCACGACTGGCGCAGCGAGAACCCTCTGATCGCCTTTGCCGCTGATCCGGACTGCGGCGTTCTCCCCATCGCTGATGATCTTCACCGCGCGGTAAGGCTGAAAAACTTCGGCTCCGGCGCTGCGGGCGGCGTCCAAAAGGATGCCATCCAGAACGTCGCGCCCAAGTGCACGCCCAAAAGCGTCTCCCGCTGCCCGGGGCATGCCCGCGTCAATGCCAGGGCCCGACGCAAACAATGCAACTCGCCTGACTTCCGGGCCTGCCTTGGCGCGAATCGCGGCACCCGCCCCCAAACGGTCCAACAGCTCCAGATTGACTGCCGACATGAACTCGCCGCAGACTTTTCGGCGCGGGAATTCGCTTCGTTCGATGATGGCGATCGCGCGCCCCTGGCCGCACAAAGCCAAGGCCACGGACGAGCCACTTGGCCCGGCACCTATGACAATGGCATCGTACATCGCGGGAGCGGTTCCTTAGGGATGACGCTGAAAGCGTGGGTAAACGGGCCAATCCTGCGTTCTTCACACTGCTGGCTTGAGCCCGATGGCCACAGGCTGGAAAGTTCATTGCCCGCGAACCCCGCGCGGACGCTCGCGGCTGCATCGTGCATGGTCACCTCGTTTGCGCCAATGACGCGTAGGAGGGAGCACATTCTCAAGGCACTTGCGTTTCGGCTTGGCTCGGTGGCGAGGAACACCGGTGCCCGCGAACGAAGCGCTGCAAACAGAACCTTCAAGTCCGCGTCGGAAAAATGGTGGAGGAACAGATTGGCCGAGACAACGTCGTACGCGCCGGCGCCGGGCTTTGCGATCCAGTCAAAGACGTCATCGGTGACGGTTTCAACTCGCCATCCGAGTGCGGCGAAGTCCGCGCGCCGTTTGTCTGAGATGAGGTTGACCTGGTCAAGCATGACCAGGTCCACATCGGTCCATCTCCTGGCGAAACGTCTTGCAACCGAGAGCATGAATGCTCCGTCGCCGGAGCCGAGTTCCAGAATCCTGGTAGGCGTTTTGCGCACGTTCGCCTTCAAGAGACCAGACATGATCGCGCTCTGAAACATCAGCGCGTTTATCCAAACGAGGTCGCGCCGGGACCCGATTGCCCTCGGATCGTCGGGGGGCAGCATATCGAGCAGTTCCGGCTCGATCCGACGGCGGTCGAGATCTTTGGTCAACTCAGGCATTGCCGGCCGTATGGAACATCATCGTCTCAGCCGTCAGGCCGGGTCCGAATGCCATGGCACAACCCACGCGGTCTTCCGTGAACTCGCGCAGCATTCGCTCAAGCACGAACATGACGGTGGCTGAAGACATGTTTCCGTTTTCGCGAAGGACCTCGCGCGACATCGACAAAGCACCGGGATGGAGATTCAGCGCGCGCTCCACAGCATCGAGTATCGAGCGCCCGCCTGGGTGGACAGCCCAGAGATCAACGCTTCCGACGCTGCTGGCTCCCAGAATGCTGCCGATACCAGTGGCGAGCACACCTTGAATTGCGCCAGGGACTTGTCCCGACAAAACCATGTCGAAACCGTCGTCGCGAATGCCCCAGGTCATCAGGTCGCGGCTGTCGGCGGCGACGATCGCGTGAAAACTATCCAGGCCGATCCCGAATGGGCGGGCAGTCACCGACGCGGCCGCGCAACCATCACCCCAGAGGCAGAAGGACAGCAGTTTTTCGAGATCGCTGGTCTCCCTGAGATGGAGCGTACAGAGTTCAATACAGACGATTACAACGTGAGCCTCGGGTTCGGACCGGATGATGTGCCGTGCCAGCTTGAGCGCGTTGATTGCCGCGTAGCATCCCATGAAGCCGATGATCGTGCGCTCGACGGTGGTCGGCAAATTGCATCGAGCAATTATCTCCAGATCGATACCGGGGGCGGAGAAACCGGTGCACGTTGTCACGATCAAATGCGTGACGGTCGTCCTGTCCTTATCCTGGAGGAGCCGCTCCACGGCTTGCTGGGCGAGAACCGGCGCAGCGGCCGCAAACATCTCCATGCGTGTCGCCGTTCCTGGAAATGCACCCCGCTTGAAAACGCCCGCCATGTCCACACTCGGACCCTCGGGATCGTCGGCAGGGGCAAAGCACGAATAGCGATGCTCAATCCCACCCTTGTCTGCCATGCGATTGAAAATCGCGCGGCGACGGGGGTTTGCCGTCAACTGAGAGCCAGCAAACTGCAGGAAGAACCTGTGAACGCTGTGGTCCGGGACGGCCGTCGCAATTCGGTTGATGAAAGCTTGAGCGCGCATTTTTTCCTTGGCTTGCCGCCGCAAGCCTATGGTGACCGAGGAAAGCGCCATGTGTTGGAGGCTCGCAGCGGATCTGCGCCTTCGACGGCAATGGCAAACTCTATTGTGGTAAACGCTCAGAACCCACAAATGCTTCCCTTGGACCCTGCTGTTCTCCAAATTTCAGACCCATGCTGTTGGATCGCAACCGAAACCTCGCTGGACAACGAATGTTTTGCGCGGTTTGCCCACAAGCACCATGAAGCCCGGCAAACCGATCTCGGGAGGTTTGCCAGTCACGCCTACAGCGCGGTAAGGCCTTTCCGCTTGTCCAAGATCAGGCCGCTCCAGGATTGGATGTCAGTGGCTTTGGGACGGCCTGAATGCCGTTTTCCTGAAATGCCTGGTGCACGGCGATCAAAGCGGCGCGGCGGATCATGAAGTGTCTGCCCGCTTTCGCCTTGAATTTGGCCCGGATGACCAGCGTGCCGTCCTCGACCTCGCCAATTCCCTGGCTCTTGAACGGCTCGAGCATGTCTCCGGCAAGTTCCGGGTTGGCCGACATATCCTGGCCGATCTTCTTGAAAATCTTGCGGACTTTTTCGACATCGGTGTTGAATGCAACGCGAAAGGTCAGTTTCTCGATCATCCAGTCGCGGCTGAAATTCTGGATCTTGCCGATCTCGCCATAGGGAATTGTCGCCAAGGCACCGCGCTGATGGCGCAGGGAAACCGACCGGACCGAGATTTTTTCTACGGTCCCCTTGGCGCCTGACGTTTCGATGTATTCGCCGAAGCGGAATGCATCGTCGATCAGGAAAAACAGCCCGGAGACCAGGTCCTTCACCAGCGTCTGCGAGCCGAAGCCGATGGCCAGCCCGAACACGCTCAAGCCGGCGATCAGCGGCCAGACATTGACCCCGATCGACACCAGGACCGAGAGCAGCGCCAAGGCCAGAATGCTCGATTTGCCGACCGCGCTGATCAGCGGCACCAGCGTGCCCAGCCGTGAACGCGGCGCACCCAGCGCCTCCTCGTCACCACCTACGGCAGGCAACTCCGCGCGCAATGCCCGAGCCGTCGCTGTGCCGACCACGTTCCACAGAAACGCCGCCACCAACATGATCAGCGCCACACCGGATGCGCCCTTGGCGACCTCTCGCAGATCTGTGCCGAACCCGGCAGCCAGCGGTGTCGCCCATAGCGTTCCCAACATGGCAATCATGATAGCCACAACGGTGAAGCGGGCGGTCTGTCGTCCTGCCGCTGCCAAGATCGAGATGTCAGGAGACTCCAATCCGCGCTGCGCCCAGTTCCCTATCATTGCGTCGAGATGCGGCGCGGCGAGAAATATCAACCCGGTCAGCAGAACGGCCGACCCACGAAGCGATGCCCCGAGGGTTAGCGCGGCCTGAGTGCTGAGAAAGGTGATTATCAGGAACGCGATCACGATTGCCGGCCACATTTTGGCGAGACGGGTGCGCCAGCGGCTTCTCGGGCGCGGACCGGCCACGGCGGCTGCCATTGTGCGTCTGTGCCGCCATACCGCCCATGCAAACAGAACGTAGATCGGAATTGCCAGGCTTGTTCGCAACAGGTCCCCCAAGGCCGGCCCGACGGTCCAGAGCCGCAACGTCGCGATCAGCGCGGTGCCGATGATCGCCAGGCCAATGGCAAGCGAGAGGTCGCGCACGAGCGCCGCCAGATGGGCGGAGTGCTCCACGAACTCGGTTCGCCGCGATGCCATCAACAGTGATCTGACGGCGGCGAGGATGATGAAGCCGAGCACGGTCACCACCGTCCAAAGGTGAAGGGTTTGCAAAGGCACGCCAGAACCCGCCAGCAGCCGCGCAGCGATGAAACCGACCACCAGCGCCACGAAAATAGCCGCCACGCCCGCGAAGAATCTGCGCCATGCACCACCTGTGGCACTCGCCTTGGCCAACCGCCGGGCGAGCAGGATGAACACGCCGGCCACGAGCGCGACAACCAACACAATCTCGAACAGGAGCCCAAGGAGAGACGTTCCCCCGGCCGCAAGCGAGGCCCTCAGGTTTTCAAGCTCGACGGGGACGTCGCCCAAAGCGGCAAACCGCGCGAACAGTCCGGAGACGAAACGATCGGCGAGCTGTTCGAAGCCCGAAATCAACGAAGTAACGTCCGGTTCCGCTGTAGTGTCCACGATTTCCCCCTCTTCAGCGCCGCGGAAGCCAGTTCTGGCGGTCGCGGCCGTGTCTCGCTATCCAGCGCTCGACCGTCGCACAATTCAAGCTTCTTTTCTGCCCTGACCTTTTGCCCCGCGCAGGGTCCGGGCGCACTGAACGTGCCGGCCCCAAGCGCAACAACCGCGCCGATGTCGTCGGTCTGATTGGTGATGCCTATCAGGCGTTTTCTGTGGCTTTCTTCTGGCTCGACTTTTGGAAAACCAACATCTCATTCGGCTCTCTATTTGACGCCTCACCGTAAGCAAGTACGCAAACGACAATAGCCCATTCGACGGTAGTGTTTCATCGTAGCGGAGCGCGAGTGTTGAGAAGTTTGCGCGACATACCATCGCTAGCTGGGAGGCATCGCCGCGAGGAAGCCACAGGCCAGCAGATATTCATAAAGATGCCGTAGAGGCGGTGCGGGACGCAACTGATCGGCACCGATCCATTGCCCGCTGCCGTCAACCTCCCATCCGCGTCCCAGGTCGGTGTTGAGCAGGTGAAGCAACTCCTCGCGAGGGCACGGATAGGCCAGCACGCGCACGTCGGAGCCGAAAAGCCGCGCGATACCCTCGAGCAGGCGGCCTTCCAGGTGCTGGTATCTCACCTCGTCGAAAATCCGTATCAACGCAGGCAGCGGCACGGCAAAACGCAACGGAGCCTGCGTATATCGACGCACGAATGCGGTCGTGCGGTACAACTGGCGATGCTGCGTCATCATCGCTGCACCCTTGCCCAGTGCAGGAAGCGGCGCGTTGGAATCGACGACCGTCAGGCGTACATCGATGACATCCTTCACGTCAGGATTGCTCGCGACCTCATGGCGGAGCGTTCCCAGACACTGTGCAACCGCCTCGGGAGAAAGGTCGTCACGCGAGTCGCTTGCCAACGGCACGATTACCACAGACTTTTTATACAGAAATTCGTTGGCAGCGACGGCCGCACCATCACCGTCCAGCGTCACCGCCTCGGCCCGGCCGCCGCGTGCCATGGCCGTATGCAGTTCGTGCATGTCGCAACCCGCGAACGCGCTGCCTCGCATCACGATCTGATCAATTTCGAGGCGATCATCTGCAAGGTTGTCGAACATCCTCGCAGGCAAATCTCCGGGCGCAGCCCGCTCATTCAGCAGCGCATGCAGCAGGTTCACACCCAGAATGCCCACCGCCTCCTGCTGAAGCAGGTTGGCGTTGTCGCGAAGGTTTGCGTGCAGCAGAATGTCGCTCGCCTCAGCCCTCGGCTGATCCTGAAAGCGGACGCCGATCCAGCCGTGGCAATCGTTGGTGCCGGCAAAGTTGCGGGCCGCGATGGTATCGGCGAAAGCGAACAAACGCGTGTCTTTGCCCCGGGCCTCACCGACCTGTTGCACGAGCGACTTCCATTCACGATCGAGCATCGCCTTAAGCCGCTGCCCGGACACGTAGCGCGTTCCTGAGCCGTAAAGGTCGTCGCTCACTTCCTTGTCGTAGGCTGAGATGGTCTTGGCCACCGTGCCCGACGCGGCGCCAACGCGCAGAAACCATCGTGCCACTTCCTGACCCGCGCCGATCTCGGCGAACGATCCGAAACTCGTCGCATCGAGATTGACCTCCAGCGCCTTCTGATACGTATTTACAACGTTATCATCGGATCGATCGGTCACATCGGTAGTGGCAGAATGATGCATGAGGCCTCTTCTCTTGTAGGAAGTAGCAACACTGCCCTCGACGCTAGTGCAAATTGATCCGTCCGGCCAGTTGCTCGCTCTCCACCAATCGGCACGCCCACCTGCGAGCCCTTCCCAGATCAATTGCCAAGGCCTGGAGACGGCACGCCAACCCGGATCAATCTCGAAAAATCCGGCGAAAGGCCCGACTTCCGCGCACGGTCGTCTATGTGGGCCAACTCCCGCAAGGTCGACAATGGCAAGCGAGTGTCGAGCGCACCGCGGTCGTACGCATAGTCAGGAAGATAACCGTTAACAATGAGCCGCCAGTCGAATGGAACAACGTCGCCGACTGCTCGCTTCATCTTGACGATCGTCGTCGTGCAGTTCGTCGTGATGGAATTGTAGAATGCAGGCTTCGTGGAAAGTGCATTTGCGTCCGAGACGTATTCCAGCAGAAGCGTCCGGGCCGCGTCAGGCGATGCTTTCAGGCGATAGATCTGGACATCCTCTCCCCGAACATTTGACCTGACGCCGACCACGTCTCGCTCGTCGGCCGCGATAATAACCAAGGGATTGCTCTTGAACAGATCCGCTACGGGCGAGAACTCGCCACCGACACGGCGCCGCACCTCAATGGACCAGGCAAGATAGTCACCGCCCGAGAAGCCAAAGCTCATGATGACGTGGGCCATTTTCGGTCCAGCCCAATAGGACATGAAGAGGTCGGCGGTCTGAACCGTGGAAAGGTCGTAGGTTCGGGTTGTCCAACGTTCGGTGAAATCGGTGTCGCTGCGCCATTCGAAGTCGCGCACGTCTTTCAGCGTTAACAGGTTTCCATCGCGGGTGCCGGTTGCCTGACGGGCCACATCTGGAGCCCAGTCGGCGTCGCCCAAAGGCTTGATGGTGCTCCACCAGACCAGAACCGCAGCAAACGCGGCGAGAAACAGGACGAGCGCCCGGAAGCGAAAACGGCTGAACAGCGCGATGATCGTGCCGAGGCCGAACAAGATGAAAAGGGCGCAGGCCGCAGCCCGACCAAGCTCTCCCGCAGGCAGACGATACCACATGGCAAATCCGGCCCAGACGGCCACGGCGGCAATGGCGAGCGACAAGATAATGGCGAACGAGATTCGAGCGATGCGACGCATCATTCCCCCTTCCAGCCCTACGGTACCAACAGCGGCGTCTCTTCAGGGGCGGCCGGAGTCGCTTGCTGCCGTCCGAATGCCATTCTCACGGAGCGTTCGAAGCACTTCGAGATGGAGCATCATTAAGCCTCGCTGCAGGCCTGGTCTGGAATAACTACTTCTTGCAACCTTTCGTGGAGGTCGCCGGCAAAGTACAATCCTTGTTTGTTTTGTTGGCCTGTCTGCTTGGAGAGCCGGTCAAATTCTCGACCTCGTTGCCGTAGTTTTCTCTGGTGTTCTGATCGACCACCGCAACGGGTGCCGAAATCACCAACCCTGCGGCACTGCCAGCCGCAGCCGCCGCGCCGGTCGTCGCTTGCACGATCGTGTCGCCAAGGCCCACCCTGCTGTCGGTCAGGGTCTGGCCGGCAGCCATCCGCGCCCCAATCAATTGCACGATCTGCGGTGACGAGGCGAACTTGCCGTGGTTCAGACTGTCGCCGGATTTGACCTTCGTCAGGTCGATGACGGTTACATTGTTGCTCGAGAGTTCTTCCTTGTATGGAGCCTCTTCCGGATTGATGGAGCCGAGCCGGGGGATGTTGCCCCAGACCCGTCGCGAAAATGCGAGCGCCCGGTCATCCTGCGAGACAAAGAGGGTGAACTGGGGGTGCTGTTTGCCCATGTCGGCAATCTGTGTGCGGAACACGTCGACATCGACGTCTGGTGCGGCCAGCATGACGTTCTTGAACTTCGCCGGCAGGCCGCCATTGCGGATGGCCATCTGGCGCAAGGATTCCAACGCAAGCCAGTTGCCCATCGAATGGGCGAGGATCGAAACCTCTTTTACTTCGGGATCGTGAGCGAGATATTGGAACAGCGTCTCGAGCGCATCTCGCGTGTAGTTGGTGCTCTCGCGATCGTAGCCATAGGCCAGAGTACTGCCTCGGGAAGGCCATGTGACCAGGATCGGTGCGCTGTCGGTGCCCGTATCGTGAGCGATCTGCGCAAAGCGATAAAGGGAGTCTTCGAAGCGGTTGTTGAAGCCATGGATGAAGACCAGCACGCTGTGGTCCGGGCTCTTCGTGACAGAGGCGTGTAGCCATTCCTTCGCGCCATCCCGTGTGAGTTCTTCGGCTTTCACCACCGCGAAATCGGTAGCCGGGTTTGACGGCAGCTTCTTGGGCCAGGCGACTTCGCCGACCTTGCGCACCGATGCTGGTGGGATAGACACCGTAACGTCCGCGAATGAAGGAGCCAGTCCGCGCTCGCCCGTATACATCTCGGCCGGATTGGCGGAGCGAGCCCGCGTCGTCGTCACCAGCATCTCCACCTTGCTGGATGACGGGGAGGTATCGGCTACGGGTAACAGCACGTTCGTCGGACGAGACGCGCAGCCGCCAAGCAGGCCGATCAGTGCGAATGCCAGCAACGCACGGGGGATACACATGAATTTGAACTCGCCTGCAAAGCCGGCTTCCAAAACGTCCCCCTCACGTGTGCAACGTCAACAAGCCGGCTCGGATACTGCTTGTCACCAATCGAAGTCAGTTGACTATGATTGCCACGACAGTGGCACCCAAGAACTGATCGGCACGCCGCTCCACACCACCAACCAAGTACCGGAATCCGTTCTTTCGCGCAACTGCCGGGCACGCGTCTTAATGTTTCGCCTGGGTCTGCGCCGCCGTCCGCTCCTGCACCAAACAGCTAGGCAAACGACAAAGAGTTCGTCGAGTACCCGGCCGCTGCAAGCCATGCCTCCGACTTTATTTCATGCGGGCGACGCCACCCGAAATCTCGATCACCGTTTCCGAACCAGGCTAATCACCTGTCAGCTGCCATTTGTTATCGGGATTGAATTGCTTTATCGCGCCGGCCACAGCCTCCGTTTTCGGGCCTAGATCGGCCTCGCAGACAATGCCTTGCTGATTGACCACAAAGGTTTTGACGCCCGTTTCGGCATATTTCACAGGCCAGGCGACAAGCGCGAAACCCGCAATCATGTTGCCGTTGATAATATAGTTGTAGGCGCCACCGGCGATATTCGCGCCTTGGCCGGTCAGGATGCGGAAGCGATAACCAAAATAGCCATTGCCTTTCTTCGCCTTGTCGAGAGCCGCCTGGTTGATGAAATCGCCTGCCGGACTAACGCCATTGGTCTCGTCGGACGGCCAATATAGTCCGTCGGCCCGGCCCTCGCTGCTGATCAGCTTCTGGGCGTATTCGAGCACGCCATCACCGTCGCGGTCTTCCGCAGCGTAGTCACGCTGAGCTTCCACATAGGCGCGAACCGTTTCGATCGCTGTGATCTCATTTTCGCCGACGCGCCGGTTGATGATCTCTTCGATGCCAGCATAAGTATCGAAAGCCCATTTGCCGTCCTTGCCCTTGGTGATGGGGAATGGCAGCGTCCACAGCTTGTCGCCAATGTCGAGTTCCCTGCGGTCGCCAAGATCGCGAACAATCACCGTTTTCGCAGCGCCCTGCTGGATCTGCGCGTAGGTGTCCATCACGCCTTCGCTTGTCCGCAGCTTCGCTGCATCCAGACCAAGCAATGCCGCCAGTCCGTCGAAATCGTCCTTCGCGAGGACCGATTTAAACGCATCCACCGCCGCCGAGGGATCATCGAAGTGTGGCGGATCGTTCTTGGTCACGTAGTCCGAGAGGCTGTGCACCTCTTGTGCACCGGCAGAATTTGCGGAACCCGCGCCAATGCTCAAGATCATTCCGGCACCGAGCAGCGAACGTAGAACAAGACTCCGGACGGACGTTTTCATGTCGGTTCTCCTCTCGCCAAATCTATTAACGCCGGCGCCCGCCACCGCCCTGCCTGCCACCGCCGTGCCTGATCATTTTGTTGCCGCCGCCGCCGCTGCGAATTCCGCCTCCCATGCTCCTCGCACCGCGGTTAGAGGCAATCTGCTGACGTTTTCCGGAGCTGACGTTGCCAAGACCCGAAGGATTCCTCGGCCTGTTGTCCACTCTCGCTGCGGGCCTGGGCTTGCCGACCGCACGATTGATATTCCCCGACGTCTTGGCCGTGGGGCGATCATTCTTGCGCGCCGAGGAAATCGGGTTGTTGTTGGTTGGCTTTTTGAAGTCCTGCCTCGACGCCGGGGGTCGGCTTTTTAAACCCTCTCTGATTTCGCGTTGGCGGACGTCCGTCACCTTGCCGGACTTTCCGGCAAGCGTGCTCGCTCGGTCCCTTTTCAGATCGGATGCCTTGTTGCGCATATTGTTGCGATCGTCGGCCTTGACCCGATTGCTGATCTTCGTTTTGTCGATGTTGGCGAATTGGTTCTTGTCGAAATTTACTTTCGAACGGTCGACGTTTTTCCAGTCGACGTCGTTGAAATTGACCTTGCCGTTTATGTTGTTGATGCAATTGTTGCAGTCGATATTGATATCGTTGCCGTTCCACCGGCCTCCTGACACACCCCAGCCATTCCAATCCACTGCCGCTGCCCAGACGGCGCCAGTCACGAAGGCCGCGAAATAGGGCGCAGTGGGATAGTAATAACTTGGGTAGGGGTCTGGATAATAGGAGATCGGAGCGACCGGATAGTCGGTGGCATAGAGCATTTGCGGCTCATACCGTGGAACATAGATCGTGTCCGCGCTCGCGGACCGGATGACGACATTGTCGTTCTCCTTGACAACCTTGATCTTGTCATCGGACTTGATCACGCCTTTGGCGACAGCCGTGTCGCGCAACTGCTGTATGGCGACCAGAACGTCTTTTTGCTGATACGTCAGTGCGTCGCCAAACGCCTGGGTCCACTCCAGATCGTCGCTCATCATCTTGACGATGGCGGGATAGTTGAGCAGTGAGATGACGCTGCCGTCCCAGCTTTCCTTCGGTTTCGGGCCTGGCTTCTTGGCGACCTGATCCAAAAACCGGCTCGCTTCCACGATCTGCAATGGATAAAGCGACGCTTCGGAAATGACCGCGACGAGTTCATCGGGATAGAGCGCGATGCGCGCTACCAGTACTTCGAGTTCATCCTCGTCGAGCGGTTCGGGAGCTTGGTTAGCCGCTGCGCTAGCTGTAGCAGCGGCCTGATCCTGAGCAATCGCGAAAGAGGTCGGACCCGAGCAGATCAAGAACGTCAGTATGGCCACAGCGCCAACAGGCCAACGCGGAAGCTTGATCTCCATTGTCGTCCCTCCAAGGTATGTGAACCTGGTTTTCAGCGATGTTCTGTCGCCGAGTCTGGGCGAGTGCTCTTGCCTTGGCGTTACGTTGGCGCATTACCTGCCGAGGCGGAAGGTAAGTAACTGTATGCTACGTGCAGAACTGGGAAACCCTGCCAGCGGATCAGTCGAGGCCGAGGCTATCTTTCGGATCGAATGTCCGCGTCGGTCACGAGCACCTTACGACAGCACGCTGTCTTCAGCGCTGCGCCTCGGTCCTGGCCAA
The DNA here is from genome assembly GCF_056405075.1 of Mesorhizobium sp. P2_A12. Taxonomy (NCBI): domain Bacteria; kingdom Pseudomonadati; phylum Pseudomonadota; class Alphaproteobacteria; order Hyphomicrobiales; family Phyllobacteriaceae; genus Mesorhizobium; species Mesorhizobium sp. P2_A12. Next base: position 645,244 of record NZ_JBFUCU010000004.1, on the reverse strand, counting down.
AGCAACGCCGCCATGAGGATCGTATAGGCGATGGCGACGAGTATGTAGTTGACCCGCGTGGCAAAGGATTCCGCCGCCGATCCCGGCAACGGCGATACGCCCGTTCCAAACAGGATGAGGAAGATTGTCAGCGCACCCGCATAGAGCTTGGCGGCAGGGTCGCTCAGCGCGGCGCGGCCGCCGAACACCAGGCCGGCGAGCAGCACCAGGACAAACAGCGTGGGGGTGGTGGGACGAACCTGCAGCAATGCGAACGCAAAGGATGCAACCACGCCTCCGAGGAGATTGACCATGACGAGGCCGAACGCCGCCCTTGCGCTTGCGATGACGTCGAGCTGTGACAACAACGATGCGACAGTGATTGGAATGACGATCGCCGTGGCGAGGCCGTCCCGAGTCAGGCAAGCGAGCACGGCGACCAGCAGAATGGCGGCGTTGGCGGCGGCATAGCGCGCAGCGCGAGGGTTTCCGGCAGGAGCCGGGACTTGAACATCGGCGCTGCCTCGGTCGGGTATGACCGCATGGGCAAGCCACATCAGGATCGCTCCACTCACCACGCCCTGCACAAGGATCGACAGGATGGAATCACCGAGATCGCGGTTGAGCACGGTCAGCAGCGGCACCATCACGGCAACCACAAGGACAAGAAAGATCGCCCCGCCACCCTTGCCGTTGGCCTGCAAGTAGAAACAGACGAAATAGACGAGCCCGAGCAGCAGCAACAGCACCGGCGGCCGGTCGCCTGTCAGTACCGCGACGGCCTGCAGAAGCGCGCCGGCGACAACAATAAGGATAGTCATTCCCAGGGCCTGTTTCAGCTGTAGTGGGCGGGAACTGGAGATCAGGAACTGCGCCGCGAACAACGGTCCCAGAAAGGGGATGATGGCCCCCGACAGAACCGACCATGTAAAGCCGACGGCCACGGCCAGCGCGATGCGCAGACCCTTGCGCCTGGCATTGGCGTGCGCAAGCTCACCGTCAGCTGACATAGGTCAGGACCGACAAGATGCGCATCCAGATGCGGCCGATCGTGTTGGTCACCGGATGGTCGCCGGTATAGATCACCACGTTCGCCTGCGAGCCGTAGCGCACGCCCTTGGGTCTGCCCTCGTCGAGGATCAGGCGGACGGGAAAGCTCTGTGGCGTTCTGACCCATCCGCTTTCGGTGGAGATTTTGGGGAGGCCGGTCTTGGGATCGACGCTTCCCTGAGCCACGCCCATCCCGACGCTCTCGACCGTGGCGCCGAAAACTTGGCCGGGCAAGAGGTCGAACAGCACGTCGGCGCGGTTGCCGGCGGCGACGTTCTCAAGGCTGTTTTCCTTGAACGCCGCGGTGATCCAAACCGTGCCGACATCGATGAAGGTCATGGCGCTCTGGCCGGCGCCGACAACGCCTCCGACGGAAAGCTGGAGGTTGGTGACCACGCCCTCCGCCGGCGCCAGGACCGTAGTGCGCAAAAGGTCAAGCTGCGCGCGTTGAAGTGTTGCGAGCGCCTCCTTCAACTGCGGATTGTCGGCGCCTGATGGGCCAAGTTCTTCTTGTGCCTTCTTCAGGTCCGCCTCAGCGGCGACGACCGAGGCATTTGCCTGGTCCACCGCCGCCTTCGCCTCATCGTACTTCGCCTTGGAATAGACGCCCCGCTTGACGAGCTCCATTGCCCGACTGGCCTGTTCCTGCACGTGGTCGCGAACTGCCTGCGCTTCCACAAGGCGCGCCTGGACGGCATCGACGGAGGCTGTGGAAGCCCCGATCGACTGGCCTACCCGGGCAAGCTTTGCTTCCGCCTCAGCGACGGCCAGTTCGTACTGCTGCGGATCGATGCGAAACAACATCTGACCAGGCGTCACTGCGCTGTTGTCGACCACACCCACTTCGATGACCCGCCCGGTGACCTCCGGCGCAATGCCCACGACATAGGCACTGACCGTCGCCTGCGATGAAGAAGGTGTACGTCTCTCCATGAAGATTGCTATCACGAACAACAGACAAGCCAGCAGAAGCACGGCCAGCGCGACACGGCGCAGCGGGTTTCCCTTCCTGGCCTGCTTATCCGGGTTGTCTTGAGAAATCCCGGTTGCATCGGACGCCATGGCATCTTCTCCCTGTCAGACCAAGCGGGCATCGCGCCACCGACGGATGCTTGCCTCCCGGAGTCTTCAGCCCAGGCAAGCCGGCATGCGAAACCCGGCGCGCAGGTACGAGTAGAAATGACCTAGCGACGGCTCGGTTTTCATTGTGCAGGCGCCCCTCAGCGCGCCCACACTATACACAGTCTTTTGACGGTTCCAGCCAACTTGGGTGTTAATTACGTGGTAACAACGGCCAGATTTTCGCAACGGCAATTCCCAGGATCAGAGCGGGTTGCGCGGAAGAGCGAGCGCTAGCGTTGTGAAATATAGAGCCGTCTAAACAGGTCGTATTCCAGCGCGTTTGTTGGATGGTCCGGCTTGTCTTGGCAGCAGCGAATTTTCCCGGATTTGCTAGACAACCTGTTTCGGATGGTCGACAGTTGTCCAAGGCAGTGTTGAGGGGATTTCCAATGGATTTTGCGGTCCTTGATATAAATCTGGCGGCAAAACTTCTCCTGCTCCTGCTGATTGGCATGGGACCGAAGATCGCGCTCGTGCCTTTTCTGGAAAAGACCCAAAAGTTCGACACCGAAACCAAGGTCAGGATAGGCCGCCAGATGGTCTTGACGGCGCTTGTTACGGCTTTGATCCTTTTTGCCACTGGCGCTCTGCTGATGAGGCTACTTCATATCACTGGCGGTGCAGTGGCGATCGCCGGCGCCATTATCCTGGCGCTCCTCGCGATCAAGATGGCCTCTGGACCGACCGAAAAGCACGAAGAGGATTTGGGCCTGCCGATTGACCCCGAAAAAATCGCCATTTTCCCGCTTGCTGTCCCCTACTTGCTGAATCCTGTGGGCATCACGGTCATTATCATCGCGTCTGGCGAAGTCGTCTCGGTTGCAAGTGCAGTGCTTGTCGCCGGGCTCATCCTGCTTGTCGGCGCATTCGACTATCTGGTGTTCACCAATATCCACGCTGTGGCCAAGCGAATGAAGCCGGCCAGTCTTATCGTTTCGGAGGTCGTGTTCGGCATTCTCCTAACAGCGGTAGCGGTCCAACTGGCTGTTAGCGGATTGGTCAATCTCGGGATCATCACCACGAACGTTGCACATTGATTATGGGCTCGCGCCCATAGGTTGGCGGCTTGCTCGATCTAGCCAATGCCTTAACCGCTGAAACTATGCTTCAATGCCCAGTCATGCATTGTCGCCAATTGAAATCGCTGGAGCGACGCTCGAGAACACGACCAAAGCCAATCAAACGGGCTCAACAGATTTCACGTTGCCATCGGTGTCCACGAGGCAGCTTGTCTTCTTGCCGCCGGCATCGAGCTCGACCTGATAAGTTTTGGAATCGATCTTGCTCGAGGAGATCGGAAGTATCTTGGCGCTGTTGACGCCGCTCGACTTGGCGACCGCGTTGGCGCAAAGAAGCTGCAGATCCGCCGGAGCCGTCTCAACCTGCGTCCTCGACATCTGCTCCGGAGCAGGCGGCGGCGTGCTGACGCAAGCGCTCAAGCTCTGCGCCATGAATCCAAGAGCTACAATCAGGATCGATCTTCTCACTGCACATTTTTCCGACATTGCTTGTCCCTCTCCGAATGCCGCTTCAAACGCCCTTGTAAAGGGCCGCCCCCTGCATCAGAACGATGACCTTGGCTCCGACCTTGACGCGCGACGCCAAGTCGGTGATGTCGTCGTTCCTCATCCGGATGCAGCCTGACGACACGTCGAGCCCGATCGTCCAGGGCTCCGGCGTGCCGTGTATCCGGTAGATCGTGTCCTGATCGCCCTCGTAGAGATAGAGCGCCCTGGCGCCGAGCGGATTGTCGGGACCTCCCGGCATGCCTGCCGCATATTTGACCGCGTTCGGATCACGAGCGACCATTTCGACCGGAGGCGTCCAGGTCGGCCATTCCGCCATGCGGCCGACGCGCACGATACCGGCCCATCCAAAGCCTTCCCGGCCGACGCCGATGCCGTAGCGCATGGCCTGCTGACCGGGCTGCACAAGGTAGAGAAAATGCTTGTTGCCATCGATGATGATCGTACCGGGAACCTCCGCGGTGCGGAATTTGACCATCTGCGGGCGAAATGCCTCGGGCACCTCCTTGTGGGCAGCGTAGTATTTTCGCGCTTTCTTCTTGTCGTAGTCGACCCACTTATGTGTCTGCGGATCGAACACCTGCGTCTGAGCGGCGTACGCCAATGTCGCGACGACCGCGGTCATGACAAGCGCGGCGCCAAGAACGAGGCAGCGGCCAGCCATTCTGTGATCATTGCTTTTCAGAGTGACGGACCGGTTTGCGAGCGAAAAGGTCATGGTCGTCCCTGCCTCTACTTCGACCAGGCGCTAAGCCGGTCTTGATGCTTTGCAACCCAGGCCTGCGCGTACTTGGCGGGATCTTGCCGATCGACCTGCAATGCGTAGCTCATCTCGGTGACCTCGTCTGAGCTGAAGTCGACATGAGAGAGGAAGGCCGCCACTTTCGGCAGGCGCTTGGCCATCGATGAGGCAAACCCGATGTAGAAATGGGATGCGTCCCACGCCACCGGCGCCTCAGATTTCGTAAGCCAGTCAGGGTCGTCGCTCGGCATCACGATGTGCCACTTGGCCGGATCGTATTTCGGCTCGGTCAATTGGACGATATCATGGAGCTTGAACATATGGTGCGGACTGTAGCAGTAGAATGCCATCGGTTGCCCCGTTGCCGCGGCCGCATCGACTGCAGCCATTGCCATGTCTTCCGGCATTTGAAGGAGCGTCATCGTTTTTTCGTAACCGTAGCTCTTGGCCCGGATCTTCTCGATGCTCGTCGACGACCAGCCCAACGCGCCAATCCACATTTCGCCCTTGCCATCGCCGTCGGTATCGAACACGGCCGCTTTTTTCGGATCGGCGAGATCTGAAATGTCCTTGACGCCATATTTGTCTGCCGTCTCGCGCGTCACGCAGATGCCCTGCGTAGCCGACACACCCTTGGGACTGAGGTCCACGGTCTTGCGCCCGTCGACATATTTCTTGACGAGTGAATCGAGATTGGGAAGCCAGACTTCCGGATAGACGTCGACCTCCCCGGTATCCATTCCGGCGAATGCGGTCATGGAGCCCATCTCGCGCACGTCGGCGTCCAGATTGAGTTTTTCCTTCAATCCGTACTTGATTATGTTGGCCGCGGCCTGGCCTGATGGCCAGTTCGGCATTGCAATGAGGAGGTCAGCCGCAAGGGATCGGCCATGCACCGCCAGCATCGTCAGAGCCGCCAGCGACACTTTCAGCAGATGTCGACGAAATCGACTGTCCATTGTCTCCCTCCCGCGGGCCTGAGATGAACCGCAGCGGCAACGAGAGGACTCCCGATCCGCCACGCAACCGGCACACCACCGCCGGAACCGCTTTTGTCTGCCAGCCGGCGTTCCATCCCGTTTGTTGGTTCGTGTTGTCCCGAGACTACCGGACCGAGCCGGCAGCGGAACGTAAGTTACGTGGAGGGCGGGGTAACTTTTTGACTACGAGGCCGTTCAAACGGCTCGCATCGGGGCTTAATATTGAACTGTGTCGATCACATGGAAATCGGTCAAAGGGCGTCGCCCTGCCCATGACGATCGATCGCTAGTAACAATTACCGGAATCGGCTTCCCTGGGCGAACATCGGCGATAGTATCTGTCTGAGTGATAACCATCGCCGTAGTATCGGTCGTGGTAATATGGATCGCCGTAGTACGGATCGACATAATACGGATCGCCGTAGTACGGATCCCCGTAATAATCGCCGCCTCGGTAATACCCGTCGTAATAGCCGTTGCTGTTGGCGATCACGCTGCCAAGCAGCGCTCCGGCGACAAATGCGCCGCCCGGGACCCAGAAGTCGTTGTGCCTATGGTAGTGGCGATAGCCGCGATAACCCCTGTACCAGCCATCCCGAACCTGGAACACATCTAGCTGCGCGCCTTGTGCCTTGGGCACGAATATTGGGGCGGCATCAACTGGAACAGTGCTCGCAAGTGCAAAAGCTGCGACCATGGCGGTCGCTATGCCTGACAGGAACCTCATGATCACGTACTCGCTGGTGGCAATATCTACCGTATGCGAAACGTCGTCATTAACTGCGTGAAACGCCGTCGATCGAACATTGTTCCGAGACATGCAAACGTTTGACGGGCAGACAATGCGGCCGACCCGCCGGCACACTTCTAACGGACTGGGTTGGCAGCTTGAACTATCTGGTACGGCCGGGTGCCGAGGAATGGTCTTCTCGTGCCCTGCCCAACCGTTCAATTTCGAGCGAATAGCAAAACAGACTGAACAGAACCAGTAGGACATCCAACAGCTTGACCGCTCCCTGAATGAATGACGGGAATCGATCGAGTTCCGGTACGTGGCGGAAAAAGAACACCGAAAACAAAGCGCCTCCGAAGAAGAAGCTGACCCGGCTGGCGAACAGGAACAGGTGCCTGACCAAGGCATTGCGAAACGGTGCGGGCATCGCAACCCAGCGGAACCTGACCCAGTAGCAGGTCTGTAGAACGAGGGCACCACAGACCACCGCGGACTGCTCATAGGGGTTGATATCCTGTGGTTCTCCCAATTGCGTGATCACTTGCCGGAAAATTGGGAAAATCGTCAAAAACAGGAACATCGCCGCAGCCGTCTCAACGACCATCAATGAGACGTATCGGATGTTATTGCTGGCCATGCTGGACTATCCTCGACGCAGCGGCGGCGCCTTTGGTCGCACAGCCACAGACCATGGCGTTCCCGCTAGAAAATACAACTTCACCATATCGCCTTTGGTCGGCTTGACGTCGACCAGTGCCGCCTGCCGCCGGGATCAAACGCAAGGAGGTCAAGGTCCCTGCCACGCCGAAAGGTGCGGCGAGGCCCTTGTGCCTCCATCGCGCGGAGGTTGGTTAGCCGGCTGGCGTGTACCAGATCGGCGACGTGTAGGCTCGCTCCTGCGTCGTCATGGTCACATCCGGCGACATCTTGATGCCAAAGTATTTGGCGTCATAGGCGGGCCAGCGCGGCGTCGGGATTTCAATGACGCGACCATAGTAGAAAGCCCGCTGGGACGGATCGAAATCGGGGTCCTTCCATACGGCGCTAAGCTCTGGCGCTCCGATCGTGTTGGTCCATGTGGCATTGGCTACGTCGACCGTGTCGCCAACCGGCGGCAGCTTGCCATCGGCGCCCGGCTTGCGGTCGCCGGACCAGGCAACATCGTAGACCTGTTCATGCACCTCACCAGCGGCGTCCAGCCAACCTTTGACGATCTGATAGCGGTCGAGATTGGCGCCGATCGGATCCTTCAATGCCGCAACCAGGAAGGTCGGCACCTTGCCGGCGGGCGCCTGCTTGAGGTCGCCGCCCATCGGCACGCCCTTGGTGTAACCGGCGATCGCCGGGCTGCGGGTATTGGCGTCGGCTTCGACGAAATCGAAACCGCCGAAGAACCGAACTGCCATCCGCGGTCCGGTCGTGGCATAGGTTTCGCGCCGTTTCATGGCGTCGAAGATCGATGCGCGTGTGTTCTCCTGCGCCCACACTGCGGCATAGCCCGATGCAGTCGTCTCCCAGCCCAGGATCTTTAGGCCAAGCTTGGGGTTTGCCATGAACGGGTGAGACCAGCGTTCCGGGCTCGGCTCGCCGGTCGATATCTTGCCGAAAAAATTGTCGTCGTCGGCAGTGGAGAGGCCCGTGTGCGAATCTGTGCTGCCGACCAGGCCGAACTTGTAGGGATTGACCCCCAGCTTGGCTTCCAGCTTCAGCCCGTTCTTGAGCGCCGAGCGCGTATACTCGAACTCCAGCATGTCCGGTGTCTTCTTGACGCTGAGGTCAAGATTGCCCTTGTCCCATTTCTCGAAATTGGCGAATTCGTCATTGGGAGAAAGAAAGGGATGGCTCTCACCGTCGCCTTTCATCTGGGTGGTCTCGTAAAGCACCTCCCAGTTGGCGCGTTGCTCGGCGTATTCGCGATCGATCTCCTTACCGGTGACCGGCTCGATGATCGGGAACATCTCGCCATTGCTCAGATTGCCATTGTGGGCGATGGCAAGCACATCGCCGCCGGTCTTGTCCTCATAGTTCCGCAGCCATTTCCACAGGTCGCGCGGGTTGTTGCTGCCGACGGGCGGTTGCGTCGTGTACGGCTCGATGAGACCGGCCTTTTCGGCACCATCGCGGAAGATAACATTGCGGTGGAGATTGTTGCCCTTGGACAGCGACGTCCATTCGAAGCCGATGAAGGCGGTGAAGCGCCCCGGATCGTTGGCTTCTTCGGCTGCCGAGATGATGCTCTGCCACACCGACCGATAGGCGGGATTGCCCGGCTGGTAGATGATGTCGGGCGGAAATTTGCCTTGCGAAAAGGTTACGACGATGGCCCACGCAGCTTCCCCGGCGTGCCCCGACTGTATCATGTCATACCACTCGCGGGCCTGTGCGTTCTGCAGGATCTCCGGCTTTCCGGCCATGAAGTCGGTGAACCATCCCATATTGTCGGAGTGATCCGCGACGACCAGGAAGTCGAGCGGACGCGACAGCTTGGCCGGCTGTCCTGTCGAGGAAATGACCTCCTCGCCCTTCGCAAATTTGTAGGCCTCGCGCGGTCCCAGCCTGGCGCCGGCCGCGCCGGCGTCGAAGGACAGGGCCGTGTGCAAATGCGTGTCGCCAAACAGCGGCCGCGTCGGGAAATTGCGACCGGCATAAGGTGAGTAGGGCCGGGCCTTGATGGCTTGCCCCGCTTCCTCGACGGTATAGGTGCCGGCATCCTGTGCCCGCGCCACCGCGCCTACACAGACTGTAAGCAATACAAGACTTGTGATTGTCAGCGGCTTCCGGATCATTGTTTCTCTCCCTGATGGAATGAAATCTCGGTGTGGTCAGGTGTGCATGCGAGCTCAGCGGGCGCGAAGCCAACCGGGTGCGATTGCATCGAAGCGAAATGGGGTGGGCCGGCTGCCGCGCTTGCCAGCGAGACGGCCGGTTTCGGTGATGTTTCGACAGCACTGTCGTTTGCGCCGACATGCGAATAGCAGAGCAGGAATTGGGCGATCTGCGGTGCCGATCCATAGAGCCGCACCACGCCACGCTCGACGGCCTGGCCGAAGGTCAACCGCCGCGCCGCGATTTCGGCTATCACGGCTTCGCCGGCGACAATGACCAGATCTCCGGGCTGCGCCCCTGAAACATGAACCGTTGTGCGCAGGCCATCAGGACCCTGATCGAAGCGCGTCCACAACATCGGCTCAACGATGACCAGCGAAACCGAAAGCTGGGAGGGCCCTGGCGATGCCACCCGGAGCATGTCGCCGAATTGCTCCAGCGCCGCCGCCGTCAGCTTAAATCTATGTCCGAACAGATCCGGTCCGGTCTGATCGAAGTTCGCCACCGGCAGCCGTCCCGCCGCCACCTCTCTCGATATCGCGCCGACGACATAGAGTGAATCCGGATAGAGCCAATTCAGGAAGCCCTGCGAAGTCGTTTGCGGACTATCATAGCCGCAAGTACGTCCTTCGGAGACCGGAGCAGCAGCCATCAAGGACGCGGCGAGCGCAACCGTGGTAGCGCGTGCTAGTTTCCCGCGTCTCAGGCGCGGCAGTCTTGCGGCGGGTCCCATTTGCTCCTCCTACAAGAACATCGCGTCCAGCCGCTGGACGCTCCAGAATGCCGCGATGATCCCGATGGCATAGGCCGACGCGACGATCGCCTGCCGCGGGATCATGACGAACCGCATCATCGAATAAACCGCGGTCAGCAAGACGGCGATGAAGGCCAGTTGCCCGAGCTCGACGCCGACATTGAAGGCCAGCAGCGCCAGCGGAATGTCGCCCTGCGGCAGGCCCAGCTCGACCAGCGCACCGGCAAAGCCGAAGCCGTGCAGCAGGCCGAAAACGAAGGCCACCATCCACGGCCTCACAATGGCCAGGCTGAGCTGCCCGCGCTCCATCCGCACTACCTCGGCAGCGACCATGACGATGCTGATGGCGATCATCGCCTCCACCGGCCGCGATGGCAGCGTCAGCCATCCAAGGGTGGCGCAGCTCAAGGTGATTGAATGAGCAGCCGTGAAGGCGGTGATCGCTTTCACCAGCTTGCGCCAGTCGCGCACGATCAGCATCAGCCCGGTGACGAACAGCAGGTGGTCGAAGCCGAAGGCGATGTGCTCGATGCCGTGACGGACGTAGGTGACGAACACCGCCCAGGCGCTCTGCGACGCCGGAATGACTGCTGACGGTTCGCTGGGGGTGAGTCGCGCCGTCCAACTGTTGCCGTTCGCGAACACCACGTGGACCAGCGCGTCGGTCATGGTGTTCTGCAACCCGTCGATCACGACGTTCTGGCCTGCGAGCGGTTCCAGCGTGCGCATGCGCCAAGTCTGCACCATGGCATCGCCGGTCGGATGCGAGATGATCGGCGTCACCGTCTCGATTTTGCCGGAAAAGAGTGCCGACAGCGCCAGTCGCGCATTGCCCTGCATTGGCGTTTTGAAAAGAACGCTGAACTCGTTCGGCGCCTCCTCCTTCAGGCTGAGATAGGCGGGGCGCACCTCGTGGGAGTAGGCAGCTTCGCAGAACAGCGCAGCAATGGCTGCCGTCAGCAGGACCAGTCGAACGCACTCCAACGCGGAGCGGGCTCCCCGCACAAGCTCAGGCCACTTGGCCAGCCGTCTCATCGTGCGGCCACGTTCGTTGCAGGCCCTGACCCCAGTGTCGCTTTCGTACTCTCGTCAAGCTCGACGCCGTACTTGTTGCGCAGCTCGACCAGATACTCTTTGCTCAGTTCGGTCTGCTTCGCGGAGCGCCACTCAGCCAGCACGGCATCTTTCACGGTCTCGAAGGGCTTCGGCGCGGTCGCCGTGCGCTGCGTGACGAGGACCAGATGAAAGCCATAGCCGGATTTCACCGGACCGCGCCAGCCACCCGGTTCGAGTGCAAACACCTCGCGCCCAAAATCGGCGCCGAACATTCCCGACAGCGCCTGTTCGTCAGTATCGGCAAAGCTGTCGCCGAACAGCAGCCGGTCGCCCTCGATCGAGTCGCCCTCGGCATTCGCTGACAGCGCACCCAGCGCCGCGGTCGCGTCCGCCGCGGCATCCTTGCGATGCTCCGGGTTGAAGTAGACCTGCCGGAACGACAGTTTTCCGGGCGTCTCGAAGTGTGCGGGGTTGGCGGCATAGAACTGCTGCAGTTCCGCCTCGGTTGGCTCGGCAAGCTGGGCCGTGTCCTCGACAAGGAATTTGAGCTTTTGTGCTAGGCGGCGGCGGATGATGGTGTCGTCCTTCTCGAGGCCCATCTCCTGCGCTTCGCGCGCCATCACTTTCTCATTGAGGAGATCGTCGACAAGACCCTTGAGTTCATCGGCGGTTGGTTCGCGCAGCCATTGGCTCGACCAGGTCTGCTTGAGCCACTGCACGTCGCCTTCGCCGATACGCACCGGCTCCGCAACCGTTGCTTCGACATGCCTGTCATTCAGCCAGGAATAGCCGCCAAACAAGATCGCGCCGACGACGGCAAAATGCAGCAGAGGCTCCCTGAGCAACGTCATACGCTGTCCTCGATTTCCCGCTACGGCTGCGTCTCGCACGACCGATGAGCGCTTCCTGCATTCCTTCATGGATAGTAGGCACCAAACAGCTGGCGCTGGAATGTAAGTTACGTGGGGTAAGCATGTAATCGCGCTACTGAGCCGCTGTCGTTGCCAGGGGATTGCCTTCGGAGCAGAGAATCCGCATTTGAACCTTGCTGGCGCTTCAGACGAGCGCCGCGCCATCGTTGAGCATCTTGCCCGTGGCAGTCGGATGCCAACGTGCCACAATGCGCACCCCTCGGTTGTCAACGGCCCCGAAGGGGAGTTTCGCTCGGAAAACCCCGCAGAAGCAGACCACCCCAGACGGCAAGAAGTGCGTGAAATGCAACCGTGGGCCACAGCATGACGCCGGTCATCTTTAGGACTGCGGCCGCGTAGACGAGGAGAATTGATACGGCTGTGTTGTAAATCAGAATGCCAACAAGCAATCCGAATAGCGCATGACTTACCTTGTCCTTCCGCGCCATCCAGCTTGCGACACCTAGGGCAAGCAGCGCCGCGCCCGCGACGCGGCCGACAAAAATTGCTTCAACCGTGGCGCTTTCCAATCCAAGCAGGACAGCAAACGGAACGGAGGGCAACAAAGCAAGACCGAGACCTGTCGCCGCTTCGACCGCCGCGATTACGATCAAGAATAACTTTCGTGTCGCGTTCATCTGTTGACTTTGTCCACAACTAGGCCCGCTGATTGATGCTGGCACTATCCGAGCGCACGACCGCGATCGGTCGTTGTTTGGACGATCTTGTCGCTAAGGCCGATCTGTCGGTCAGGTCTGGCTGGCGGCCCGTCCGCGCCCAATCAGTTAACGTGGACGACCACGTACTTCGACCCCGTGTGCTGATAATATTTCGCGCCGCAATGCCAGATTGCCGTCCCGTTGACCGAAGTCTTGACGCAACCGGCCGGTAGCCTGGCTACGTACACGCTTGTTCTCCGGATGGTTCGCCGGGTCGCGCGKCGCGCGACGCCCGCTGCGCTTGTGGCCGTAAGAGGCCGGCCAACGCGGGCCAACGCCTCAGATGATATCGATCCCTGGGTCACCAGGGAGACCGGATCGATCTGTACGAAAGTGGCCAAAGCCAAGGCCAGGACGGCGCAGTTGCGGAACGTAAGTTTCGTTGTCATCATTTCCTCCACTGTTGTTCGTTGATGCAGATGCTGGATCTAGAAACGCATGACCAGTCCCATGATCGGTCCCTGCTGGACGACATCGAAGACGAAGCCGTCATTGCGGTAGTTGACGCCGAGCGCGCGGTAGCCGGCGACGGCAGAAAACCGCTCGTTGAACCGGTAGCCCAGTGCGGCGGCGACATCCCAGTCGACATTGGCGCCGCCTGCACCAACCATACCCCAGCCCGTCAGATAGACTTCAGGCGTGAGCGAGTAGTTCGCGCGAACGCCAACCAGCCCGTCCACCCAGGTCGCTCCGTCGCTGCCGGATACGCCGTCCAGGATACCGCCATGGAAGTCGAGGTCGGTGTCTACGGACCAGACCCTCATGGCGCCGACAAAATCGAGACGTCCGGCGTCACTCTGGAGGATCGAATAGCCCGCTCCGACCAGCCCTGAAAATGTCTGCGACGAGACCTCGACACTGTTGGCGACGACGCCTCTTGGTGTGCCGCTTTCTCCCGACAGTTTTACGTACATGAGGTCGCCGAAAATGCTGTAGCGGTCGTAGCGAGCCTCGGCGACGGCCATGGCCGCGAAGTCGAGATTCTTCAGGATGTCACTAAAACTCGAGTCGACCTCGACAGTGGGCAGACCAAACTGCGCCACGTCCCCCGACATCCCGGCCGCCCAGAAATACGGCGCAACCGAGAACGTCCACCCCTGTTCGGTCACGACTGGCTTCAGCTCCGGCGTCATGGGTGAGACCGCATCGGCGGCGCCGGCAGGATGGGCGAGCCAAAGGAAGGAAAGGACAGCCCAACCTAGGGCTTGTGTCCGATAGAAGGTCATCATGTCAGGGTCCCCTCCTGAGGTGTCCGTCGTTTGCGGATTTGTTTCTTGGGAGAACGAGAGTGCCTTACCGTGCGAAAACCGTCCATCGTCATGCATGGCGATCATGGCTGTTCACCGTGCCGGCCACGGGTTGATACCCGATTTGCGGGCGGCATCGGTATTCAGCACTGCTGCTCCTACCTCTCCAACCAGGCGATCTATCAATTCCTGCCATTCGGCTCGTCTGGCGTCCCGCAAGGCCGGCGGGGCCTGGTCGACCTTCGAAAGCGCTAACTCTGCATCCGCGAGCTCCTCGCAAATATCGCGAAAGCTCTCACTTCGGTCCATCAGCCGATGGATCGTCAATTCAAATTGGGGGTATCGGCGCACTGCCGCCGAGACCGCTCGGTGTCTGTCAGACGATCCGCCTTTTGTGCTCATGACGCCAGTTCATCGACCTGACGCAATCGTATTGCAAAGAAAGGGCAGCGGGAGGTAAGTTACGTGGATAAGCATGTAACCGAGCGACAACAAAAACCGGCGGTTGCAAGGGATCAAGCGAGGACATGGCGATCCAGGCGGAAACGCCCGCACCAAGGGAGCACGAGCCCCCTGTAGAGGCTTGTCGCGCCCAACTTGCCCTTATCCTCGACAGTGCGGACTTCGATGCCACCAGCCGCGAGCGCCGCTTCCTCACCCATGTGGTGGAAGAGGCTGTGTCGGGACGAGGCGACCGTATCAAGGCCTATTCGATCGCAGTGGAAGTGTTTGGTCGCGGCGAAGCGTTCGACCCGCAGACGGATCCGATCGTTCGCATCGAGGCTGGCCACCTCAGGCGTGCGCTCGAGCGATACTATCTGACAGCCGGACATACAGACCCAATCCTGATTACGATTCCAAAGGGTGGTTATGTTCCTATCTTCTCGCTTCGTTCGCCGCCTTCGTTGGCGCAGCCGCAGGCGCCCATAGTTTCTCAATCAATCACCCACCCTCCGGTCGGGTGGATTGCGTTCCTGCTACCGGCAGTGCTTGCAGCCATTCTCGCGGCTGGAGCATCAGTATTGGCGTGGTCGTGGGTGCCTGTCAGGTCAAGCGCGCCAGAAACGCCCCGCGTGCTTGTTGAGCCGTTTGAAGATCTGACCGGCACCGCCGCGGCGGCAGCCATTGCGAGCGGATTGAAGCAGGAGATTGTCAGCCAGCTTTCGAAGTTCAAGGATATCGTGGTCATGGAGTCGGCGCCTAACGACGGCGATGCGTCGACCTCGCCACCACGATTTGTCCTTGCCGGAAGTGTCAACCTATCAGTCGATACCTTTCTGCTTCGAGTGAGATTGATCAACCGACCCGACGGTTCGGTTCTCTGGGCAGACAGCTATGATGGCCGGATGAAAGTCGCGGACCTTGTCGGAGCTCAAGCAGACATCGCGCGGAATGTGTCGACGAGCTTGGCTCAAACTTATGGCGTCATCTTCCAGGCGGATGCCAATCTCCATGTCGACAATCCGCCCGAAGATTGGGCCGCATATTCCTGCACGCTGTCTTTCTATGCATATCGGGTCGAGCTCAGCCCCGACACCCGTGCATCGGTGCGTTCGTGCCTCGAGAAGGCCGTACGGCGCTTCCCGAATTACGCCACCGCGTGGGGTCTTCTTTCGCTTATCTACATCGATGACTATCGATTCGAGTTCCCCACCGATGCCACGTCGTCCGCCGCCGTGCTGGAGCGCGCCCTGGCAGCAGCAAGACAGGCGGTGGAAGTCGACCCTCTCAACGTAAGAGGGCTTCAGGGAGAAATGCTTGCGCTCTATTTCAGCAAGGAAATGAACCTGGCATTGGGAGTGGGCAAACGGGGTTTGGCGATCAATCCCAACGATACCGAGTTCATGGGCGAATACGGACAGCGCCTGGCGGTCTCCGGAAATTGGCAGGACGGCTGCGCGTTGATAACGGAGGCGCGCCAAAAAAATCCGCGTTCGTTGGGCTACTATGAGGTGGATCTGGCTCTTTGCTCTTATTTCAGCGGCGATTATTCTCAGGCGGTTATGTGGATCAAGAAATCGCCGGTCCGATCGAACCCGATCTATCATATTGTTGCGGCTGCCGTTCTGAGCGAAGGGGGCTACAAGATCGAGGCTGATCGCGAGCGTGGCTGGCTGGAGCAAAATCAACCGGCTTGGACGAAGAACATGCGCCACGTGGTTGCGATGCGCTTGGCCCGTTCGCAAGACGTCGAAATTTTCATCCGTTCACTAAGGAAGGCCGGCTTCAACGTGGCGGATTGAGGGCAAATTCTGTGATGCTGGCAGGTACGGCAACACAAGCAGTCGGAATGCCCGCCAGAGCAATTCCAGGAAAAGTGTGAAACGGTTTTCCGTCCGGAATTGCGTCAAAACAGAGAGTTGGAGCAGTTCGCCGTTTCCGTGAAACGGTCAACTGCTCTGGTGCGCAATGCGGCCTTACATCAACGCCTGCCACGCCTGGCTCGCGATGTAGCTTGTGGCCGGCTCATAGGTCATCTCCCCCCTGATCAGTCAAAGCCCGCGCCTCTGGCGGAGAGCGCGGGCCGACCAGGCGATGGAGTCCCGATCTTCGGCAGGATGTGGGTGAGACATCAACTGCCGCAACCACAAACTGTTAGAGACCTCTAATGTTCCGTCAAGCCGGTTCCGCGGCGTGCCGCAACCGCGATGGGATTGCCTTCATGGCCCTGCAGCCAAGAGCAGGCGTGTTCCTCCCAGACATGCCTCTATTGACGCCCGCCATGCGGGTAGGGCACGTTTCGTCGAGTATTCTCAAAGGGGGCCTCATGGCTGGCAAGATCCACGGCTTTCTGCCTGCCACGGCCGAAATGCCGACTGACCGTCAGCGGTTGATCACCCGCTATATCTTCGGAGTCTTGATCGACCTCGTGGTCCTAAACCTGTTCGATGAGTTTTCGGACAGCGTCACAGTCTCTTCCTTCAGCGTGTCGTTGCTTGCCGCCATCTTGTTGCAGGCACTTCTGAAGGGAACGATCGCCATCGAGCATCAGGTCGCCGTGTTCTTCACGGCAAGGCAAGGTGCCTTCATGAAGTTCATGCGATTCTTCGGCGCATGGGTGGTGCTGTTCCTATCCAAATTCGTGATCCTGGAGGCGATTACCTTCGTGTTCGGGGATAGGGTTCGTTTCGAAGGCATGCTGCACGGGGTGGTGCCGCTGATTATCGTCGTCATGGCCATGCTCTTCGCCGAGGAAGTGATCGTCCGGTTCGTCAGATGGATCCGTTGAAAGGCCACGCAAGGTTCACTCCACGTAGGAGGCACTGTTTCTTCTAGCGGGACGCAGGCGCGGTCCGGAGCGCGTCAAGCGGTTGCTGAAGACCGATTATTTCCTCGAGCGGCTTCATCACGTCGCCCTGGTGGATGGCACGAATAGGTCGGCGACAGCCTTAGGGCAGCGGCGACCTTGCTGCAGCGCCCGCCCGCTGGCGGGATCATGTCACGTCACGTTGAAGCCGCTACCGGTGGGTTCCAAACACTTTCGGCAGGTCCGCGCGACATTGGACGCGGGAACGCTTAAGCCCAAGGCTTCCGCGATCACACCATAGGCTAACGCGATCATGCAGTACACAATACAACTACCAGCGGTCGATTCCTTAGGGATGTAGCCACTCTGAAAGCCCGCCGCGGGTCGCTCCCGTGGCGGGCTTTTCATCGATCGGCACTAGGTTTTCGGGCTTCCATCAGGATGGCCTTGGGTAGACCGTCAGCGTCCCTTCTTGACCTTCGGCGCAATCTCTTCAATCCGCACCTTGTCCCCGATTTCCTTGGCCAAAGCGAAGGCCTTCTCCTTGTCTTTCGTTGACAGGACTGTGCGCCAGTGAGGTTTCTCGAACACGCTCACAACATAGGTCGGCACCGGCTTGTCGGTCATCCTTCCGGCCTTCGGAAATGGCCTGTGCGGTGGATGCTTGGGCGAAGCGCGCCGCACCGGCCACTATAATAGCGGGAAAATCCCCCGCGCCGATAAGTCTATATTATATTAGAAGTCGCGCAATTAAGACTGAAGTCCTTGTTTCGCCGGCCCTAAGGGCCCGCTTTCGAGATGTGCGGGCTTCGCGCAAAAAACCGCTCGGCTTTCCGCCTGATGACGGCGAAAGTGCAGCCATGACATCGTCACGGAGCGGGTGTTAGAGCGCAATGATCCCGGTGCTGGCGCACCCTGATCTCGATTGCGCTGGCAAGCCGGGAAGACTGCGAACGGAGCGAAAGCGGGAGTGGCCAGCGGACGGCCACAACGAGATGTTGGCGCGACCGCAAAATGTATCGTTTTACACAATTTCCAATTGCTGGACTCGCGCGATGCATCGGTAGTTTAATTTTTTGCATCCAGCCAAGGAGTGGGAGGAAGTAGGCATGGATTTCGAATTCGACATCCGCCATCCATCTGACGATCAGCCGTACGAAATCACCTCTTTCGCCCAAAAGTACGGCCTAACGATCCCAATTGCGGACGCCATGCTTTTCGCCAAAGGACCGTCGCGGACTGCGTGCGACGCTGCCGCATTGGCTTTCCTCTGCGCTATCGCCGCACAAGCCAAGAAACAGAGGGCGGCGCAATAGGCCTGCCAGCACTGCGACGCCTCAGGCCGAAAGCAGGATTGGCGTTCACCAAGGCGCGAATTGGCCAGATCTCCTGTGCATCACCAAGGCGACGCCGCAAGTCGCAGCTATCTCTGCGATAAGAGCCTGCAAATCCGCATAGGGCCAAGCAACAGATAGACTGATTGGCGTTCTTAAGGAGCGGAGACACAGCTTACGTATACCGCGCAACCCACAGGAGTGGTTCGGGCAGCACCTGAGTCCATTCGTGGGTTTCGCGCGATCCATTTCAGCGCCGCTTCGACGATGGCAACATCCTCGGGTCGCGCCTCCGCCTACGCCGACGCTGGCGACGCTCACCGGTTCGGTGAGCGAGACGCCGCCGATCGCGCGGTATCGGCCGCCGCAAAACGTGGCGAGCGAACAAAGGGGCCTTCCCTGGTGTCCTTGGCGAAATGCAGCGGTCGTTGAACGCGATATCGAAGGTCGGATCGCAGAGCAGTTGGCTGTCGAACCTGGTACAGACGCGCCGCTTACTCAATTGGGCGATGCAGCTTACGCTCTATTTGGTACTCACCACTGCTGATCGACTTTGGTACGCTCACGCCGTGAGCTTTGTGCTGCGCGCTGTGAGCTTTGTGCGGCGCGTGATCAGTGAGAGTCATGGAGGTCCAGTCATGGATCATATCCAGACGTCCAATGCGGCTTGCCACAGCCCTGCACTCCCCGGTGGTATCCGACGATTCTCGGCCATGGCGGCGTTGTTTCCTGACACCCGCAAGAGGTCACGCGGCGCTGCGATAAGCCTCATCCCGTTCTGCCTGATTCTGTTGTTTGGCGCCCCGGCAAGGGGTCAATCGGAGACTGACAACAGGCTCGCCCCTCAAGACACTGTCGAGCTGAAGGTCTCGGGGTGGGATGCCTTGCGCGGCGGCATCACGGAGGGCGTGGAGCTCAACGGTGCTTTTACGATCGATACAACCGGGACGCTGGATCTTCCGGGCATTGGGCACATTCCGGCTGCGGGTCTGCGCGAGAGTGAATTGGCAAGGCTGATCACCGATCGCTTACAAGCCAGAAGCGGCTTCGACACGCGTCCCGTCATGACCGTCCAGCGCACGCAATTGGCAGCGTCTTCGGGCGGCGCCAAAGTCGAGGGGCACCCGGCTGGGGCGCCACAAGACGTGAGCGGTTCTCGCCCATTAGTAGAGGCTGCCGCGACCGGGCCAGGACGGGAACGATCCAAGACGGACGCGTCACTGCATGAACTATCGGCCGTTCGCGAGCTTGAGGCGGCTCGCCAGCAAGCGTCTACAGATCGTCAGTCTGCAGACAGGGTTGAGCGGGTTCTTCGCAGCGAACTGGAAGCGGCGCGAGACGAACTTGATGAGATGCGGCGCGTCACAGCCGATGCAGGCGTGCGTGCGCGTGCGGTCGCAGAGGCGACGACTCTTCAAGGACAAGCCCTTGAAGACCAGAAGCAAAGAGCTGAACGGCTCGCGCAGGGTCTGGCGATGGCGCAGCGCGAAGTCGAAAGCTTGCGAGCCAAAGCCGCTCTCGCGATCCGCGAAAAGGCCGCAGCACTAGGCGCGCACCAGGCTGCGGAAGCTTCCCTGTCTGGAACGAAACGCGCGCTTGACGAGGAGCGGCAGACGATCGAACGCCTCGAACGCGATCTTGCCGCGACGCAACAATCTCTCGACGCTCTTGAGGCCAACGGAAAACTGGCTGCCGCTGCACAAATGGCAGCTATTCAGGACCGCCAGGCTGCTGAGGCCGCTGCAAAGCGAGCCGGCGAAGCGCTCGCATTGGAACGTGGGAGAGCAGATGCTCTCGAGCGCGATCTCGATGCTGCCCGCCAGGATCGCGACGCGGCAAAAGAGGAAGTCGCCCGGCTCTCTGCTGCGTTGGAGCAACAGCGCGAAAGGGCCGTTGGCCTGACCCGCGACCTCGTTGCGGCGCGCAACGAAACCGACATCCTGAAAGCTCGCAATACGCCTCGCGATCAGCGCATCGAGCCCGCTCCCAAAGCGCCTGCCGGTGATCGCGCAGGCCCACGTACCAGTGCACTTGCAGGGAAACGGGCTCGATCAGCCCATGGGCCCGAAGGGCGAGAAATCCGCAAAGTGGCGGTCCGCAAGTCGCCGCAACCTGTTCGGCTGACGACGATCAGCCTTCCCGCCGCGTTGCTCCCGACGCGGGCGCCATTGCGCACGGCACAAGGATTATGGTGATGCGCAAGTATCCAGCTGCCGTATTGGCGATCGCAGTTGCGATCGGGCCTGCTTCGGCTCTTGCTGATGGCCTTGGAGGCAAAGTCGGTGGTATCGGGGTCGGCGCCAGTGTGGGCGTTGGCTCGAACGGCGCCTCCGTCGGTGTTGGCGCGAGCGTCGACGGTGTCGGAGGAGCAAACGTTGGAGGGTCGGTCGGCCCGAGCAAGGGATCGGCGGGCGTTGGAGGCAACGTCGGTGGCATTGGGGCCGGCGCCGGTGTAGGCGTCGGTTCGAACGGCGCCTCCGTCGGTGTCGACGCGAGCGTCGACGGAATCGGGGGAGCCAATGTTGGAGGCTCTGTCGGCACGAGCAACGGATCGCTTGGCGCCAACGTTGGAGCCGGTACCAGCCCCGGCGGCTTAGGTGGCCTTTCGGCAAGCCCCAGTGCGGGAGACGAATCCACCGGTGCTGGCGCCGCTCCGGGCAGTACGGCAAATAGTCGAGCAAGCGCGGCGTCGGAGGCTCCCACAGGGCCAGCAAGTGTCGGTGTCGGCAAGAAGGCGGCCGCCATGGTCGTGACCAAGGGCGTGCGACACGCAGTAGCCCTGCCACGCAGCCTCTGGCCTTCCAAAGGTGGTCGCGACAGGCAGAGCACCACAGGTTATCCCTTACGGCCTCAGGTGCCGTTAAAGACGATACCTGGCACCCCGGCGGCCGTGGTTCGCGTCTGCCGTCAGGCGATCATGTCGGCTGCAAAGCCACTTGGTGCCGTGCGTGTGCACGCAGCCAGCGCAGGTACCCTGCGCCGGCACCGTCGCGGTGCCCTCACCGCACCGATCGAGG
The DNA here is from genome assembly GCF_056405075.1 of Mesorhizobium sp. P2_A12. Classification (NCBI taxonomy): domain Bacteria; kingdom Pseudomonadati; phylum Pseudomonadota; class Alphaproteobacteria; order Hyphomicrobiales; family Phyllobacteriaceae; genus Mesorhizobium; species Mesorhizobium sp. P2_A12. Next base: position 624,001 of record NZ_JBFUCU010000004.1, on the reverse strand, counting down.
TGCGCATAGACTATGCAAGACAAGGCGGCATCGAAGTTCGGCAGGCGCGGGTCGGATGTCGCCTCGACGCGGCGGGACAGGTCGTCGCGGTGACATAGGTCTGACGAACCTGGCGGGCGAGTTGATGCCACGCCTCAGAATCCAGGTCACCACGGAGCCGGGCGTGTTGCCGATCGTGGCGACCGCAACGAGCCGCGCCGGATCACCGCGACCCGAGACGATCGGGCCGGCGAACCCCACTTCCGACGAGGATGGTTGCGGCGAGGAACGCGCTGACGAAAAGCGCGCCATAGAGCGCCGCCACCTCGCCCTATGCCAGCACGTCGACAATGCCCATCATGCCGAGTTGCTCATGCTCGGGGATGTGGCATTTGATACATGCGCGGCTCCGGCCCCAGCCGACCCTAACAGCTCGGCGGAGCGCACTGCCCGATCCTAACCAGGTGTATTCGCCTTGACGACCTTCTGGCATTCCGGGGTCAGCTCGCTGAAATGCTCCGTCAGACATTGAATGACGCGGCCGCCGCCTGGCTCCACGCCTTTGCAGAACTTTTCGAAGTTCGCTTGGCAAGCCTCACGTTCGGCCGCTGTCTGCGCCTGAGCCGCAAGCATCTGAACGGCTAGGAAAACCACGCTCAAGGCAATTCGCATGACAAACCCCTCCAAAATGGCTAACATTCAATCAAAATACCGTGAAGTGTTGAGGGGGGTCAAATGCTTTTGGTATCGCGCATTGCGCTGGCCGTAACCTTGCTTACGGCGACGGCATTGCTTTCAGCTTGCAACAAGCAAAATGCCTATGTTCCGCCGCCCCCGCCCAAGGTTGACGTGGCGCTGCCGCTCAAGCAGACGGTAACGCCCTACCTCAATGCGACGGGGAACACGGCCGCCGTCAATTCGACGCCATTGGTTGCCCGGGTAGCGGGCTTCATACAGGAAATAGACTACAAGGACGGTGACAGCGTCAAAGCGGGCAGCCGACTGTTCCTTATCGAGCCTGAACCTTACCAGTTGGCACTTGAACAGGCCCAGACTGGACAGACTTCGGCAGATGCCTCAGTCAAACAGTCCAGCGCCGATCTGAAGCGGCAACAGGATTTGCTCGCGCAGAAGGTAATTTCGGCGTCCACGTTGGACCAGTCTGCCGCTGCCGCTGCGGTCGACGTGGCCAAGCAGCAGCAGAACGCCGTTGACGTCAAGCAGGCCCAGCTCAACCTGAGCTACACCGAAGTCAAGGCACCCTTCGACGGCATCGTCACCGCCCGCCAGGTATCGGTCGGCCAGTTCGTAGGCACTGCCAGCACTTCCGACCTCGCAACGATCGTCCAGATGGATCCGATATACATCAATTTCAACGTCAGCGAGCAGGATGTGCAGCGGATCCGGGCTGAAATGGCCAGGCGCGGTCTGACGATGCAGAATCTGAAGAAGATACCGGTGGATGTCGGCCTGCAGACCGAGACTGGATATCCGCACAAAGGAACGCTCGACTATGCGGCGCCGCAGGTATCTTCCTCAACGGGCACGCTACTGGTTCGCGCCGTTTTGGAAAACAAGGACAAAGCGCTGCTGCCCGGTTATTTCGTCCGACTGCGCATCCCGCTCGGCGAACAGCCGGACATGCTGCTCGTACCGGATCGTGCAATCAGCAGCGACCAGAGCGGCCGCTATGTGCTTGTCGCCGGAAAGGACGACACAATCGAGCAACGCGGCGTCGAGATTGGCCAACAGGTCGGCCAGTTGCGCGTCATTACCTCCGGCCTGACAGCGGAAGACCGCGTCGTCATATCTGGCTTGCTGACGGCCCTGCCCGGCCAGAAGATCGAACCGACGGTGAAGACCCTCCAGCAAACTCCGGCCAATGGTGCTGGCCAATGATCTCCAAATTCTTCATCGAACGACCCGTCTTGGCGAATGTCATTGCCGTCCTTATCGTCGTCGTCGGCATCGTCTCGCTCTTTGCGTTGCCCGTAGCGCAGTATCCCGATGTGGTTCCACCGACCGTTTCGGTAACCACCCGTTATCCGGGCGCCAGCGCGCGCACGGTCATCGACACCGTCGCCCTGCCGATCGAGCAGCAAGTCAATGGCGTCGAGAACATGCTCTACATGCAGTCCTTCGCTGCCTCGGACGGCAGCTACAACCTGACCGTCACTTTTGCCATTGGTACAGATCTGGACCTGGCCCAGGTGCTTGTTCAGAACCGGGTCTCTGCCGCCATGGCCGGGCTGCCCCAATCAGTGCAGGTGCAGGGCGTCAACGTGCAGAAGAAGTCGACCTCCATCCTCGAGATCGTGACGTTGACTTCGCCTGACGGAAAATACGGCAGCCTCTATCTCAGCAACTACGCGACTATCAGCCTTAAGGACGAAATCTCGCGGTTGCCTGGCGTCGGCAATGTCAGCGTGTTCGGCGCTGGTCAATATTCCATGCGGGTCTGGCTTGATCCCGAAAAGATGCTGGCACGCGGCTTGACCACGCAAGATGTCGTTCAAGCACTTCAACAGCAGAGCGAACAGGTCACGGCAGGTCAGATCGGCGCCCCGCCGGCGCCGGACGACCAGTCCTTCCAATATTCGATCGAAGTGTCCAGCCGCCTTGACGATCCCGACCAGTTCGGCGCCGTTGTGGTCAAGACAGGCGCCAATGGCGATATGACGCGTGTTCGCGATGTCGGGCGGGTTGAACTCGGTGCGCAGACCTACGGACAGTTCTTCAACCTCGACGGTCAGCAGGCCGCCGGCATGGCCATCTTCCTGGCACCCGGCGCGAACGCGCTCGATGTGGCCAAGAGGGTCGCGTCCAGGATGGAGGAATTGGCGCGAGCCTTCCCGCAAGGCATAACTTACGCGATACCGTTCAACACGACGAATTTCGTCAGCCAGGCGATCAACGAGGTCTACAAGACGCTGTTTGAGGCGGCGGTGCTGGTTCTGATCGTCATCCTCGTCTTCCTGCAGGATTGGCGGGCGATGCTGGTGCCGGCCACGACCGTACCGGTCACCATCATTGGCGCGTTCGCGGCGATGGCGGCGCTTGGCTTTTCAGTCAACCTTTCCACCTTGTTCGCCATCGTGCTCGCCATCGGCATCGTCGTCGATGACGCCATAGTCGTGGTCGAGGGAGCCGCCCACAACATGGAACGTGGCATGTCGAGCCACGACGCCGCCATTGCCGCCATGAAGACATTGTTCGCGCCGATCATCGGCATCACGCTGGTGCTGCTGGCGGTGTTCCTGCCGGCGGCCTTCCTTCCCGGCCTTACGGGCCGGATGTACGCACAATTCGCGCTGGTGATCGCGGCGACCGCGCTGATCAGCGCCGTCAATGCCGCGACATTGAAGCCAACACAATGCGCGACATGGCTTAGGCGTCCCGTACCACCGGACCAGCGCAATGTCTTCGCGCGCGGCTTCAATGCGGTCTACCAGCGTGCCGAGAATGCGTACGTCCGGTTGATCGGAGGGATGGTGCGTCATAGCGCCGTAACGGGTGTGGTCGCACTCATGATCATCGGCGCGGCCGGCTACGGCATGTCGCGCGTCGCCACCGGTTTCATCCCGATCGAAGACCAGGGTTACCTGCTCGCGGCGGTCCAGCTGCCTGACGGCGCCTCGCTTGGTCGCACCCAGGAAACGCTACAGCAGGTTTCGAAGATCGCCAAGGCTACACCTGGGGTGGAGACGGTGGTCACCATCGCCGGGCTTTCGGCCCTCGACAACAATTCAACGCTGGCCAACGCAGGTGTCGCTTACATCATTCTCAAGGACTGGGATCTGCGCGGCAAGAGCGAAGACCTGCCTTCGCTCTACGCCACTCTCAACAAGAATCTGTCGGGCATGGCCGACGGCGTTGTTCTGGTGCTTCCTCCGCCACCAATCCAGGGCATCGGCAACGCCGCCGGCTTCACGCTGCAAGTCGAACTCCGCGACGGCAGTTTCGACCTCTCGAAGCTGCAAGGCTCCGTCAGTGCGATCGTCAACAGGGCCGAGACACAGTCGGGCATCCAGCGCGTCTCGTCATCGTTTCGCGCCAACGTCCCGCAGTACAAGGCCGAGATCGACCGCGACAAGGTGCAGGCCCTCGGCCTGACCACAGACCAGGTATTCCAGACGCTCGCCGGTTATCTCGGCTCCAGCTACGTGAGCCAGTTCAACAAGTTCGGGCGTGTCTTCCAGATCTACGTGCAGGCTGACGCCCAGTTTCGGTTGACGCCGGAGGAGATCGGCCGCCTTACCGTCCGCAACAACAACGGAGACATGATCCCGCTCGGAACCGTGCTGACGATTGAACCCAGCGTCGGTCCATCGCTGATCAGCCTGTACAATCTCTATCCTGCCGCGTCGATCGTAGGCGTGCCCGCTGCAGGCTTTTCGTCAGGTGATTCAATCAAGCTGATGGAGGAGATTGCCGCGGATACCCTTCCGCCCGGTACTGGCTTCGATTGGACTGCGCTGTCTTTCCAAGAGAAGCTCGTTACCAATCAGGTTTACCTGGTGTTCGGAATGGCGCTGCTGCTTGTCTACCTGGTCCTTGCCGGCCAATATGAGAGCTGGCTCGCTCCGATCTCAATCCTGCTCGCCGCGCCGCTGTCTCTGGTGGGGCCGGTCTTGGTGCTCAATAGCCTTGGCATCGACAACAATCTCTATGTCCAGATCGGCCTTATCCTGCTCATAGCGCTGTCAGCCAAGAATGCGATTCTGATCGTCGAGGTCGCACGCGAACTGCGTGCCGCCGGCACACCTATCGTCGAATCGGCGATCGATGCCGCACGTGCCCGCTTCCGGCCCATTCTAATGACATCGTTTGCCTTCATCCTCGGCGTGGCGCCGCTGGTGTTTGCAACCGGCGCCGGTGCGAGCGCGCGGAAGTCGATCGGCATCACGGTCTTTTCCGGCATGCTCGCTTCGACCTGCCTGGCCATTCTTTTTGTGCCATCCTTTTTCGTCATCCTGCAACGATTGGAGGAACGGCGCTCCGGACGCACGAAGAAGAACGAGGCCACCTCAACCGTGCTCAAGTAGCGCTACACTTAAAGCTGGATGGCGCGCCGGCATGCCTGTCGTTGCTCGCACTGGATATGCCAGGGACGTCAACCATCAGCGGCTATACGAACAGGCTCAGCCGACCCTGACGACAAAATGCTTCGTCACCGGTTCGATGATCTTCCAGGTTCCCTTGAAATCGGCTTCCACCACGAAGGCGTCGCCGGGGCCCACCTCGACCGGTGCGCCGCCGTCAGGGGTGATGATGATGCGGCCGGCGATCATGTGCACGAACTCGTAGTCTGTGTAGGTCGCGTGATAGGTGCCTGGCGTCGCCCGCCATGTGCCCGAGATCACCTTGCCGTCCTCGGTCGTATGCTGGACGGCGGTTTGCATGGTCGGCTTGCCTTCGACCACGATCCAGCCGGCCAGATCGCCGGCGTCGGCCTTTTCGACAGCGCCGAATTTGATGATTGTCTCGCGTGTCATGGCTCAGGCTCCGTTGGATTGGCTCAGGCGTCGCTTGCCTGGACGGTCAGATAGCGGATGCCCCTGACGCCGGCAACCGGCCGGCATCATTGTGAAGCTTGCGCCCCATGCGCCTCGAGCATGCGCCGGGCGCTTTCCTCGTCGGTGATCAGGATCGTCGGCGCGATCAGGGTCATGGCGCCAAGCAAGGCTTCGATCTTCTCCTCACCGCCGGAGGTCAGGATGCGGATCGGCGCCCTGCGCAGACGGTCGACATCCACCGACATCACGTGGCTGTTGACGGGATGGTCGACCAGTTCGCCATTGCGGTCGAAAAAATGGAACAGAAGGTCGCCAACGGCGCCACGCGCAAGCAGGGCCTCCCGATCCGCTTCCTTGAGAAAGCCGCCGCGAGAGAAGGTGGTGGCCGAGGCGATGCCGCCGACGCTCAGCAGAACGGCATCGAGCACGTTGGCCATTTCAAAAACCTCCTGCAGGCCGCAGCGTTCGACCAGCGCGATCTTGGTCTCGACGCTGTCGACGACGGCCGGCGTCGGGATCAGATAGCCGTCGCCCTGGAAGATTTGGGCGAAGCGCCAGGCGAACTCGGCCGGGTTGAAGCGACGCACCACGCCGACACCGCCGAGCAGCGAAATGACCTTGAAGTCGGTGAGCGACTTGGCGCTGATGAAGGGCAGGCTTGAGAACAGCGTCCTGCCCCAGCCGACGCCGACCCGCATGCCGGATTTCATCGTGTCCGACAGGAAGCTGCCGGTCTTGGCGCTGATCGCCGGGGTCGGGTCGGCATTGGGGGCTGAAAGCGGCGCCACCAGCGCCTGCTGCAGCCCGAAGGTCTTTTCCAGCGCGCGCTCCAGCCGCACGATTTCGGACAATTCGCTTTCGATGCTGATCTTCACCTCGTTGCGCGAGCGGGCGTCCGCTAGCATGCGCACGATGGTGACGCGGCCGACGCCAAGCACGTCGGCGATCTCGTTCTGCGTCATCTGCTCGACGAAATACATCCAGGCGGCGCGAATCCTGAGGCGATCCGTCCGGCTTTCGCTGGCGACCTGCTCGGGCGTCTGGCTTTCACCTCGACTGTCGTTGGTTTCGCTCTGTCGTCGCCTGCCCAAATTCGTCCCTCCCCCACGGCAATGGACGAGCGCGCCGTCGCCGATTCTGCATGCTGGTCTAGTATCGCCTATTGATCTACCAATCGATAGGAACAATCTAGAAGTGGCGGCTGCCTCCTGTTGGCGGCCATCCGCAGCAATTCGAGGCGATTGGCAATGCTCCGACAAATCTCCGAAGATGTCCGCGTCAATCTGAAAGACCGGTTGCGGGAAGTCCGTGAAATCATTCGCCAAAGCCGCCATGACGGCAGCGGCGACGCCAGTGTCGTGCGCGAAGCAACCAGCCATCTGCCGCCATTTCCAGGCAAAGGCATCGAAGGCCTGCTCAGCCATGCCGCAAGTGCCTTCGACGAAGCGCTGTCGATCGCCGAATCCTTTGTCCCGCATGAGCGCCCGATCAAGGTCGACGGCACCACCGTAAAAGGCCTCGCCACCTATTTCCCGGCCGGGAACGAAGATCGCCAGTTGAGCGCGGAGCGCCTGTTCCGGCGCGACATGTATTATCTGACCAAGGCGGTGCTGGCCGGCCTAAACATCGACAATGCCCGCATCCACGAAGCCGATTTCGCCGCCGTCCATGCGACGATGCGCAAGCGGCATGGCGATCTGCTGGCCGCCTTGGTCGCGCCAGGTGCTGGACTGCCGGCGATCGCGGCCACCTGTTCGGCGCTGCTGGTCGAGTGTCTCAACCAGCGCCCTGTCCACTTTACCGAAACGCCGGAGACGTCGGTGGTCGGTGACCGGACGCTCGACATCAGCTGCCTGGCGCCGCTCGTTCTGGCCTGTGGCCTGGCAACCACCGGCAGGGACGGCTTGCCGGAACCGGATATGCTGGAGATTGCGATCCTGGCAGCCGATATCCGCCATGACCGCATCGTTCAGGCCTGCGCCAAGGCGAGCCCGGTCGATGAACTGACACCCGTCTTCGCCACCTTGCTTGCCCATTTGCCGTAACGGCCCAGAACTCGGCTAGGCGGCACCTTCGGCCGCCATGGCCATGATCGCCTTCTTGGCACGCTGGATCGAGGCCGGGCTCATCGAGAGCTCGGTCAGCCCCATTTTGACGAACGTTGCAATGAGATCGGGCCGGCCTGCCGCTTCGCCGCACATGCCGACCATGATGCCGGCGGCGACGCCGGCTTTGGCCGTCATTTCGATCGCCGACATGACGGCCGGATTGGTGACATCGTTGAGCTTGGCCACTGTCGGGTTCAGCCGGTCGGCGGCCATGATGTACTGGGTCAGGTCATTGGTGCCGATCGAGAAGAACGCCACCTCCTTGGCCAGCGCCGGGGCGATCAGCACGGCGGCTGGGGTCTCGATCATCACGCCGAGGTCGAACGTTGCATGCGGCACGCCTTCGGCTTTCAGCTCGGCCGCGCATTCCGCGACCAGAACCTGCGTCTGCCTGACCTCGCCGATATCGGCCACCATCGGCAGCATCACCTTGACGTTGCCATGCACGGCCGCCCGCAGCAGCGCCCTGAGCTGGCGCTTGAAGATGTCGGGCCGGTCGAGGCACATGCGGATGCCGCGCCAGCCCAGAAAGGGGTTTTCCTCGTCGGGAAATTCGATGCCGGCGATCGGCTTGTCACCGCCGATGTCCAGCGTGCGCACGATGACCGGGTACGGCGCGAAGGCCTTGGCCAGCGCCGCATAGGTCTCGGCCTGCATGTCTTCCGAGGGAAGGTGCATATGGCGCATGAACAGAAGCTCGGTGCGGAACAGGCCGACGCCCATCGCGCCGGCCTCCTGCGCCGCCTCGATTTCCTCCAGCGAGCCGATATTGGCCGCGACCTCGATCACCTTGCCATCGGCGCGCTTCGGCGTCACCGTCTTGAAGATGGTCAGCCCGGCGCGTTCTTTTGCCGCCACTTCGACACGGCCGGCGAATTCGGCGCGGGTCGCCGCATCGGGATCGACGATCACCCGGCCGCTGTTGCCATCGAGGGCCACTTCGTGCGCCGTGCGCAAGGCATTGATCTGGTCGCCGAGACCGAGCACCGCTGGAATGCCGTGCGAGCGGGCGATGATGGCGATGTGTGAGGTGGCGCCGCCATGGCCGCACACCACCCCGCCGATGCGCTTGAGCGGCGCGCGCGCCAGATCCCAGGCGCCAATGTCGTCGGCGATGAGGATGGCGCCTTCGGCGATGTTTTCGAGGCTGATGTCGTCCTGCCCGAGCAGCACGAGACAGATCTGCCGCCCGACCGCATGGACGTCATCCGCCCTTGCGTTGAGATAGTGATCCTCGACCGCGCTGAAATCGACGGCGATGGTGGAGGCGGCGGTGATGACGGCTGAAACCGCATCGTTGCCGCCCTTGATCAGGCCCTCCGCCTCACCGGTCAGGCTGTCGTCGGCAGCGATGTCCCTGAGCGCGGCGATGATGCCACGGTCGCCGGCGGACAGACTGTCCTGCTCCAGTGCCCGGTCCATGCGCGCCTGGACAGCAGCGACGGCGGCGCGGAACCTGTCGATCTCGCCGGCGACCTCCTCGACCTGCAACCTGCGGCCTTGTCCGGCGATATCAGGCGGGAAATGCGCGAAGGCCGGCCCGATGGCAAAACCTTCGCTTGCGGCCACGCCGCGCAAGCCGGTGGTTGCGCCGGCAACAGCAGGCACAGAGTCCAACGCGGCAGCGGCGTCCTGACCCGTATTGCCGGCCTGCGGCGAGTCCTCGTCATCAAGGCCCGCCTTGGGATTTTCGAGATAGCCGATCAGCGCCTCGATGGCCTCGATGGCGTCGGCGCCATTCGCCCGCACGGTGACTTCTTGGTTTTCCTTGACCGCCAGCAGCATCAGCTTGACCGAGCTCTTGGCGCTGACCGCCTTGCCGTCCTTGACCAGCTCGACATCCGATTCGAAACCCTTGGCGAGCTTGACGAACCGCGTCGCGGGACGGGCGTGCAAACCTTCATGCACTCTGACGATGGTCGAGCGTTCCATGGCAAATACTCAGGTTCTGGGCGCCAACATAGGCCGCGGCGCAAATACTGTCAGGCGGCGATGGTGATGATCGCGCCGGTCGTGAGCGCAGCCACGAGCGCTTGCGCATCGACCTGCGAGGCGCAGATCTCGCCGGGCCTCTCGGCCTCGGCAGCGCCGTTGAAAGAGATGACGACATGGCCCATTTCCAGCACCTTGCTCCAGGCGCTGGAACCGACCGCGGTAATGGTCGCGGCAACCGGGCCAAGGGTGATCGACGCGCCCTTTTGCGGCGCGCCGTCGCTGGGTCCGTGCTCCGTCTTGTGGAGCACGGAAACCTCGGCAAGCTCCGGCGGCGAGCCATCCGCAAACAGGATGACCACGCCCCCTTCGGCAAGATCCGCCACTTCGGGTCCGATGGCAGTGACCCGTGTTCTCAACAGAACCGTCATATGGCGAACCTCATTTCCTAACTTCTCTAAGAGCGATTCACTGTTTCACGAAAACGGCGAACCGCTCTATCCCTTTGTTTGGCGGAATTCCGGACGGAAAACCGTCTCACACTTTTCCTGGAACTGTTTCAGAACACGATCAGGCTGACGATCCAGGCGATCAGCACCGAGACCGGGCCCATGATCTGGCGGCTGATGAGCACCGCCGGAACACCGATCTCGATCGTCTTCGGTTTGGCCTCACCGAGCGCCAGGCCGACAGGAACGAAGTCGCAGCCCACCTGGGTATTGTAGGCAAACAGCGCCGGCAGTGCCATCGCCGGCGAAATCGTGCCGTTGGCGATCTGCGGACCGATGATGGCAACGCCGATGACCTGTGCGATGACCGCGCCTGGCCCGAGGATGGGCGACAGGAACGGCAGGCCGCAGATCGCCGAGATGATCAGCAGGCCGACGATGTTGTTGGCCAGCGGACCCATCGGCTGCGCCAGCACATCGCCGATGCCGGTGTAGAGGATCAGACCGATGAGCATGGTCACGAAGGCCATGAACGGCAGCACGTTACGAACAACCTGGTCGATGGTGCGGCGGCCGGCATTGAAGAAGATGCCGACGACACGGCCCATGACGCGGCCGATCGAGCTGATCAGGCCGATCACGCCGCCCTCGCTCGGCAGCGGTTGCGGCGCCGCCGCCGCGTTGTTATTGCCTGGATTCATCGATGCTGCTCCCCCGGCAGTGGTGACCGCTTCGGATCCGTCCGCCATCGTGATGTTGGCCGGCTTCACGCCCGAAACGTAGATGTCCTCGGTGATGAACTGGGCGAGCGGCCCAGACTGGCCGACCGGCGTCAGATTGACGGTCGGGATACGCTTGCGCGGATAGACGCCGCACCGTGCGGTGCCACCGCAATCGACGACGACAACCGCCATCTCGCTTTCGATCGGCGGCGCCTTGAAGCCGTCGACGGCTTCGGCGCCGGTCATATCGGCAATGAGCTGCGCCACCGGATGAATGCCGCCACCGGTGACGGAAACAACCTTGCTGCGCTGTTCGGTCGGCTCGATCACCAGCGGACCGCCCCAACCGGTTTTGCCCCGGGAGATTTGTACGGCTTTGTATGTCTTGGCCATGATGTCCTCCCCGCCCTTACAGCTCGACGCCCTGGCGGCGTGCCATGATGGCAGTGATGCGTTCGGTCAGCATGCCCTTGAGCAGGATGACGACGAGGCCGACGATGGCGTACCAGATCGCCACCTTGACGTGATAGCCGGCGACGACGGCGCCCTTCTTCTCCAGTTCCAGCAGCGCGACGAGAATGCCACCCCAGACGAAATACTCGCCGGGATTGATGTGCGGGAACAGGCCGAGCGGCGGGTGCACATAGGACACGGCTGCGTCATAGAAGGCGGGCTTGTGCTTCTCTTCCAGGAACGATCCGAACGTATAGGCCATCGGATTGGTGAGAAAGAACACCGCCAGCACCGGCAACAGCGTGTAGCGGGTCAGCGCGATCCTGCCGGCGCCGCGCGCCAGGCCGTGCACGCGCTCTTCGCCGACCAGTTCGGTGACCGCGTAGAAGGCCGTCATCAGCACCACCAGCGTCGGAATGATACCGGTGACGAAGCCGGCGAAGACCTCGCCGCCCTTCTGGAAGATACCGATGAAGTACTTGCCGATGGCGGTCAGCCAGCCGAGCTGCTCTTCCTGCTGGACTTCCTTCAGCTTTTCCTTGAACTGATCGACGGTGATCGGTCCGCTGTCCGCCTGTGCGAGGACAACGAGATGGTCGGAGGCATGCTCTACCGCGAGCTTGCCATGCAATGCAGCATCAGAGACCATGGCACCTGCGACATGCAGATTGTGCACGGCCATGTCGGCATGCTGCGCCAACAACGAAAATACAGACATTTCTCCTCCTTATGCCGCCCGCCGGTTGATCCCAGTCGGTGCGCGGCGTCCTCTCTCTAAGCCCTTGCTACGTTCAAACCGGACAGACCCGGCTTCTTCCCCGGCTCCGACCGTGTCTTGTCGATCTGTTCGATCGCCCGCTTCACGGCCTCGGCCACACCGGGTTCCCCCTCCCCCATAATTGCAGGGTTGGACCGGACTCGATCGAGGGGAACGCCCTCGAATTCTTCATGTCTCTTGAACTTGGTGAACACGGAACGGCCGCTCATCACCATCAGGCGGCGCACGACCAGGTCAGGCGTCACCACGACCAGCGCGATGGTGCCCTTGGCCAATCGACCGCGAAAATTGCCGGCTCCGACGAAGCCATCCTTGTACTGGTCGGTGACGCCCCTGAAGACATCCGAATAGTGCCGCATCTGCAGCCAGACGCCGAGCGACTGCAGCGCCCACACAATAACCAGCAGAAGCAGTCCCCACTGCCAAATCGCCATTCGGTTCTCCTCCCGAAGCCTGTGTTGAAGCGCACCTTGGACCGACGCGTGACAACAGCAAAGTGAGAACATTTGTTTCCGCGAATGTCAATATGTATGATATTGGGCATGACCTCGGTCATCCACAGGCCGTCAACCGATTTCGGCGGCGGCGCCGTTGTGCTAGCCTGGCTGGGAACAGGATACGAGAAACATGGATCTGCCCTTCAGGGACGAATTGGCGCTGATGCCCGACCTTCGCCACCGGTTGCGGCAGTTGCGCTGGTTCCGCGCCACCTTCCGCGGCAGCGCCAAGGTGGTGTCGGACACGTTCGGCGTGCGCTTTGAAATCGACGAAGCCAAGCTCACCCGTGCGTTTCTCGACTGGGTCGAGGTCATGGAGGCGCAGAAAGGCTTCGCCGCGGTCGACCGCGCCGACTTCATCGTCTTTGCCGCCGGCCTCGTTTTGCGCGAACTGATCAGGCAGGCGCCGGCAAGGGAAATCTCCGGTCTCAGCCAGTTGATTGAAACGGATTCGAACGCCGGCACGCTGGAAATCATCCGCTTCTGGCCGGAAGGGTTCCTCTACACCAACTACTGCGTCTCGGTGATCTCGGCGATCCACGAGCAGGAATTCGGCAGTGCGCCAAGCATCGACAAATGCGCCGACGATCTGCGCACCTGGTGGTCCTATCGCGAGAACGTGACCGAGATGCCGGCCTACGCAGTGGCTTTCCTCGACCGCTTTCTCGGCGCCGAACCGAACTGGATCACGCCCGATCGCGCGCAGTCCCGGCAAGCCATGCAACGGGCGCTCGGATCCTCGCGTGCCAGCGATGCCATCCGCCGGCTTTGATTGCCCCTCGGTTTCGCGCCTTCAGGCATGCGGCTGTCAAACCAAGCGCACTATTGAACATCTGACTTTTTGCCGATAGCGATGTGCGAAATCGACTCGGGAGAAAAGCGCGTGGCGCGATCAAGGCCTATCATTTTCGATTGCGACGGCGTTCTTGTCGACAGCGAGCCTCTGGCCGCCCGCGCCTATGAACGCGTCTATGACAAGCATGGCATGCCTGGGGTTCACGGCGGTATCATCGCCCAATGCATCGGCATGAAGCAGTCCGACATCATCGCCAAGATCAGGGATTTGACCGGTCACCAGTTTCCGGCAGCTGCGGACGGCGACATCTGGGCCGAGACCAAGATCCTGTTTTCGCAAGAGTTGCAACCGACCCCCGGCATCACAGCGTTTCTGGAGACGCTTGCCGGCGACCGCTGTGTCGCCTCGTCATCCTCCGTCGAGCGCATAAACCACAGCCTGACTGTGACCGAACTGGCGCGGTTTTTCGGCGATGCGATCTACAGTTCCTCGATGGTCAAGCGAGGCAAGCCCGCGCCTGATATCTTCCTGTTCGCCGCGGACAAGATGGGTGCCAAGCCGGCAGACTGCATCGTCATCGAGGATTCGCCCTTCGGCATAGAGGGCGCGGTCGCCGCCGGCATGACGGCGATCGGCTACACCGGTGGCGGCCATACCTATGCCGAGCACGGCGCGCGACTGACAGCGGCAGGTGCCAATTTCATCTGCAGCGATTGGCAAGAGGTTAGCCGGCAACTGGCCGGGCTCGGTGTGCCGGCCTAATCTATCAGCGAACAGGCAATCCGAGGCGAACCCATTCGCTGGGCGGGATCGACGGTCCGACGCGGAAGGTGAAGGACAAGACCCTCGTCGCATCGGTGTCGACCTGGCACCGGAAGCCTAGATGGTACCATTTCGTCGTTGCGCGGAAAGCGACATCCGGGGCGTCGAGGACATTGCCCACCTTCAGCGGAACACTTGGGATCAGGTCGGGGAAATAAGAGGCATCCACCAGTTGCTGCTGCAACGCGCTGGCGCAAAGTTGGGCAATACGCTTCTCGCGAGGCACCCCGCCCATCGCGCTTGTAGCCAGCGCATCGCCGGTAGCGCCCTGCGAGTAGAGCCTGTGAACCCCCGGAAGGCCCGAATATGCCCGCGAAGCACTAGCGGCGGTATCCGTGGAATTTGGCCTCCCGGCGCTCTCGCTTCGGGACTTGGAGACCTTCGCAGGGCCGGGCTTCGGCGCATTTTCGGGTCTGGGCTTCGGCGCTTCGGTTGACGTGGGAAGCTCGATCTCACCGTCGCCGCCGTCGGCAGCCAAAGGCGGTGGCGCCGCTTCTGTTTGCTTGTCGGGTTCGTTCGCTCCCGCCTCTTCCTTGTCCGCCTGCTGTTTATCCATCTCCTGGGTTGGAGCTGCCTGTTTCTCCTGTTCGGGCTCGGCGTCCTTCGCAGCGTCTACCGGCTTCTCGCCGACTTTGGTTGAATCTGGCCGCCCCTCGGCGACCGCCGGCGTGGTGGATTGGTTCTCGGCAGGCTTCGGTACGACAGGCGGCTTCGAATCGTCATCCTTGGCCGGCGAAGGCGAGGTGTCTTGAGCGCTGGCCCCATCCAGGGATTTCCTGGGACCGGTATCCTTGTCGCCAAACTGGAAAACCGGCTTCAGGACCTCAACTTTCGAGGGCTTTTCCGGCGCAGGTGGTTTTTCTGCTTTCGGTTCCGGCGGTTTTTCAACCTTCGGTTCCGGTGGCTTCGGAGGCGGTATCGGAGCAGGTTTCGGTTTTGGTTGCTCGGGCGGAGGCACGAGCGCTACATTGACCGCTTGCTCCTGCTGCGGCTGTTGGGGAGGCCTCGGCACGTTGTAGACCAAGAGCGCTGCGACGAGCGCGTGCAGGATCAGCGATGCGGGCAAGGCCCACAACAAATTCCGGCGCCGGTCTCGTGTCTCGTCCTTCATTCCTTCCGATGTGGAATGAAAAAGCGGCGGCTTCAAGCACAGCCACTGTATTGGCGCCGTTTAGCCGCTGACAGCTTGTCGATTTGGATCACCACACCCAGGGCAGCCCGGCCAAGGCGCTGGGGCGGCTCAATGAGCGGCTACCCACGATCCGATCCATCAAGACCGGAGATCAGCCAGTTCGCCGCCGCCAGGATGGGTGCCGATCCGGCCGACTGCATCGTCATCGAGGATTCGTCCTTCGGCATCCAGGGCGCCGTTGCCGCCGGCCTGACGGCGATTGGCTACACTGGCGGCGGTCACACCTGTGCCAAGCATGCCGCCCGGCTGACGGCGGCTGGTGCCGATTTCGTCTGCGCGGACTGGCAAGAAATTAGCCGGCGATTGTCCGGGCTTGGCGTGCCGGTCTAATTTAGCGGATACTTAGTGAATCCACGGCTGGCCCATTCGCCAGGCGGGACTAATGACCCCACACGGAAGTTGAAGGATAGGACCCTCGTCGCATCGGCGTCGACTTCACATCGAAAGTTTAGATCGTACCAAGTGCTTCTGGTGCTGAAGGCCGCTTGAGTAGGGTTGAGAACATTGCCTTTGTCCAGCGTAATGGTTGGCACCCATTTGACCGAATAGTCGGCACTTTGCAGTTCCTGGCTCAGAACATTGCCGCAAAGGGTGGCCACGCGCTGACCGCGCGGCACATTCTCCATGGAGCTTGTGGCGAAGGCATTGCCAGTTGCCCCCTGCGAGTAAAGCTTTCTGACGCCCGGAAGGCCGGAATAGATTGGCGATCCTGCAACATCGTTGTTGGTGGGATTTGACCTTCCAGCATTCCCGATCGGCGCTTTGAAGGCTCTTGCGGGTTTGAACGTCAGGGTCTTGGCAGGTTTGGGCTTTGCCTTTCCAGTTGAGGCTGGAGGCGCTGGCTTGCCACCAGGCTCAGCCGCCAATGGCTTTGGCGTCACAACCGCTTGCTTTTCGGCGGGTTGCGGTGCGAGCTCCTGTTTGTCCGGCTGCTGTCTGTCAGCGTCCTCGGTCGCCTGCTTCTCCTCGTTTTGGGCAGGTTTGGCGTCCGGCGCGGCGGCCTCCTGCTTTTCTTCGCCTTGCGCGGGCTTTTCGTCCGGCGCAAAGGTGGCCGGCTTCTCGTCAGGCTTGCTGGGCTCTGCCTTCTGCTGTGGCGTTGCAGCCGGGGCGGGCTGTGTCGGCGCGGGTGTCGGTGTTATAGGCGGCTTCGCCGCCTCATCCTTGGCCGGTGATGGCGTGTTGGGTTTAGCGCTGCTTCCGTCGAGCGATTTCTCCGGTCCCGTATCTTTCTGGCCGTACTGGAAAACGCGCTTCAGAACATGGTCGTCTGGCGGTTTCGGGGGCTCCGGAGGCGGCTTTTGTTCAGGCGGCTTTTCAGCCTTCTTTTCAGGTGTCGGCTCCGGTGGCTTTGGAGCAGGTTTCTGCTTAGGCTTCTCGGGCGGCGGCACAATCGCGACATTGACGGGCTGTTCTTGCTGATCCGGCTGCTGGTCGGATCTCGGCACGCCAAAGAACAAGAACGCTGCGATCAAGGCATGCAGGATCAGCGATGCGGCCAAGGCCCATCGCCAATTGCGAAACCACTCTCGTATCTTGCCGTTCATTGCGCCCGATGTGGAATGAAATAGCGGCGGCTTCAAGCACAGGCATGTGTTGGCGCAATTTAGCCGCTGACACGTTGGCGATTTCGATGTCCACGCACTGCTGCTGACGGCGAGACCGGTACGGCCTTTGCCCCCAAGCCGCCGAGCAGGTCGAGCATCATCATGATGCCGCCCCCGTCGCCGGGATGAGCCATCCGGATCGTATCCGCAGAAGCGCCTGCGCGCCGCGCTCCAGCACCACCGGATCGGGCTGTTCGAAATGCAAGGTGAGGTCGGGGCTGGCGGAAGGCGCAAATTCGATGCGCGCCGAGCCACCTTGGTAGATCACCCGCTTGACGAGGCCATCGAAGCCGGGACCGTCCGGCACCACCTTGAGATCGGCTGCCCGACAGCAGATCTTTGCGCCGGCGCGCGGCCGCTCGCCGGTCCGGCAGCGAACGACCAGCTCGGTGCCGAGAACCCTGACCTTGCAGTGCCTGGCCTGCTCTGAGCTCAGCACATCGGCGGGAAGCAAGATACCTTGCGAAATGAAGGACGCCACCATTTCATTTGCCGGCTCATTGAAGAGTTGGCGCGGCGTCGCCAACTGTGCCAGACGTCCATGATCCATCACCGCGATGCGGTCGGCCAGCGCCATCGCTTCGGCCTGGTCATGGGTGATGTAGACGATGGTCGTGCCCGTGCGCCTGTGAAAGGCGGCGAACTCATCCTCCATCGAGGCTCTCAGATGCACGTCCAGATTGGCGAGCGGCTCGTCGAACAGCACCAGTGACGGCGCGGCGACAAGGCAGCGCGCCAGCGCCACGCGCTGACGCTGGCCACCGGAGAGATTGGCCGGCCTGCGTTCGCCAAGCCCCTGCAGATTGACCAAAGCAAGCGCGTCCTCGACCTTCTGGCGCGCGGTCGCCTTGTCGAGCTTTGCCACCTTGAGCGAATAGCCGATGTTCTCGGCGACCGTCATGTGCGGCCACAGCGCATAGTTCTGGAAGACGATGCCGACGCGCCGCTTTTCCGGCGCGACGCTGCCGCCCTTGCCCGACATGACCTCATTGCCGATGCGGATCTCGCCTGACGTCACCTTCTCGAACCCGGCGACGAGCCGCAGCAATGTCGTCTTGCCGCACCCGGAGGGGCCGAGCACGGCCAGGAATTCGCCGTCGCCGACATCGATCGATACATCCTTGACTGCGTCGAAATCGGCAAAGCTCTTGGTCACATTGTCCAGGGTCAATCGCGCCATGGCAGCACTCCGCTTGGAAGGTGTGGGGCAAGCAGATTGGTCGCCAGCATCAGCACGAAGGTGACCGCCACGGTGATGACGGACATCGCCGCCGCGTAGTTGGAATCGCCACCCTGCTCGAAGGAGAACATCACCACGCCGATCGTCTCCGAGCCCGACGACCACAGCAGCACTGACACGGTGAGCTCGCTGAGCGCCGTCATGAAGATCAGCAGGCCGCCGGCGATCGCCGCGGGCGCCACCAGCGGAAAGATGATCGTGCGCATGCGCAGGAACAGCCCGGCACCGGCCACCTGGGCCGCCTCCTCCAGTGCCCGGTCGATCTGGTGATAGCCACTGATGGTCGGCCGCAGCGCCAGCACCAGGAAGCGGGCGAGGTAGGCATAGAGGATGATCCACACGGTGTTGTAGAGCTGGATACCGGTGAGCGGGATCGGCCGCAGGAACAGGAGCAGCGATGCGATTGCCAGCACCACGCCGGGCAAGGCATAGGGCAGTTCGACCGACAGGTTGAGCAGTCGCACCCAGCGCTGCTTGCTCCAGGCAATGAGATAGCCGATCGGCACGGCGACGAGAACCGCGAAGAAGGCCGCCGCGGCCGACAGCCAGAAGCTGTTGAAGAAGGCGCGGCTGGCCGCGTCATGCTCGAACAGCACGAAACGATAATTGTCGAGCGTTGCCGTTCTGGCGGTGAGAGCAATGCCGTAGCCCGGCACCAGCGATGTCAGCAGCAGCCCGAACAATGGCAGGGACAGCACCACCACGATCAGCAGCCACATGCCGGCCTGGACGGCAGGTCGCCAGCGGCCGAGTTCGTAGGGCTCGGCCGGCAGCGACGTCGAGCTGATGCGATAATCGCGGCGGCGGCTCACAACCTCCTGCGCGAGAATGCCAGCCATGGCGATGATGCCGATCAACACTGACAGGAACGCGGTTTCGCCGAGCACCGCCGGGCCGCCGCCGGCCAGCCGCTGATAGATCAGCGTCGGCAGCACGAGATAATTGGCGGGAATACCGAGAAAGGCAGGGATACCGAAATTGCCGACGCAGGACACGAAGGCAAGTGCCGCGGCCGCCATGATCGACGGCGTCATCAAAGGCAGCACGACGGTGACCAGCACGGTGAACCAGCCGGCGCCCCCGGCGCGCGCCGCCTCGACCAGTTCGCGCGGCAGCTTGCGCAGGCCGGCGCGCACCAGCAGGAAGACCAGCGGGCCGTATTGCACGCCGAGCAGCAGGATGATGCCCGAGGTGGAATAGAGCGGATTTCTGGTGCCGAGCGGCGGTGCCGCGCCGAACAGCTTGAGGAACGGACTTGCCGGACCGAACAGTTGCAGCCAGGCCAACGCGGTCACCTGCGGTGCGATCATCAATGGCATGACGTAGCAGAGCACCAGCGCACTGCGGCCGCGTATGTCGGTCAGCGTGATGAGGAGAGCCACCAGCGTTCCCGACAGCACCGCAAGCAAGGTGCCGCCGATGCCGACGATCAGCGTGTGCCAGGTCGCGATCCAGGTCGCCGGACTTCTCAATCCGGCTTCTATCGCCATGCCGGACAAGGTGCCGCCTGGTGCCACGATCTCCTTGATGAGGCGCAGCATCGGCAGCAAGGAAAGCAGCACGATGACGACGGCTACTGCCGCCGTCAGGGCCATTTCCTGGCCCCGACTTTCCCTGATCCGTGTCGACATGATTGCGTTTCCTGGGATCTGTAAGCGGTCCGGGATGTCGCTTTCCACGGCATCCCGCCGCGATTGTCGGGCTCAGCCGCCGAACAGTT
This sequence comes from Mesorhizobium sp. P2_A12, assembly GCF_056405075.1. Lineage (NCBI taxonomy): Bacteria > Pseudomonadati > Pseudomonadota > Alphaproteobacteria > Hyphomicrobiales > Phyllobacteriaceae > Mesorhizobium > Mesorhizobium sp. P2_A12. The sequence continues at coordinate 604,193 of NZ_JBFUCU010000004.1, read as the reverse complement.
CCGAGAACTTCGCCTTGTCGGCGTCGGTGGTGGCCACGATGGCCTTGGTGTCGAACGGCATCACCTTGACCTTGACGCCTTCCGGCATCCATACGGGGCGGCCGACCGAGGCGCGCGCCGGCAGATAGCCCATCGACAGCGCCAGCTTCTGGCCTTCGTCGGAAAGAATGAAGTCGACGAACTTCTTGGCGCCGTCAACATTCTTGGCGGTCTTCATAATGGCGACCGGTTCGGTCACCGCCGGCACGCCTTCGCTAGGGAACACGAATTCGACCGGCGAACCCTTCTTCTTGGCGTTCATCGCCATGAAATCGACCAGGATGCCATAGGGCTTCTCGCCGCTGGCCACCGACTTCAACACGGCGCCGTTGCCGCGCACGCTGACGGTGTTGTTGGTCTTCAGCTTCTGGAAGAAATCCCAGCCATAATTGGTGTCGCCGACGAAGCCGGAGAGCAGATAGGCGGCCGCACCCGAGTAGAGCGGGCTCGGCATGACCAGGCCGTCGGCATAGGTCGGCTTGGCGAGATCGGCCCAATGCGCAGGCTTTTCAGCCGCCGCGGTGTTGTAGACGATGCCGGTGGTGATCAGCTTGCTGCCGAAATAGGTCTTGCCGGGATCATAAGCATCCGCCTCGATGCCGTCCAGCTTTGCCTCGGGATAAGGCAGCAGCCGGTCGTCCTTCTTCAACAGCTCCATGCTGACCGCGTCGGCGATCAGAAGCACGTCGGGCTGTGGGCTGCCGGCGGCGAATTCGGCTGCCATCTTGGTCAGGATGTCGCTTGTCCCGGAACGATAGATGGTCACGTCGATACCCGGCTGCGCCTTCTTGAAGGCATCCACGGTCTTGGCCGCATCGGCTTCCGGCTGTGATGTGTAGAGCGTCAGCGTCTCGGCACCGGCCACGCCGGCAAACAAAGTTGCCGCGAGTGCAAGCTGGCTGGCCAGCAGCTTGATGAATAGCGTCTTCATGAGACCTCCTGTCTGTCTGTGGATGAGCGGTCCGACGCCTAGGCCGGTTCCCGTCTCCCCTCCCTGCACGGCGCATATGACTGGTGGATGACAGCGCCCATGCCCGGCCCAATCAGGTGACAGCTTCCGGCGAAATGCTCTCACGGCACAACGATGCCGGCCCGCGGAACCAGTGTTCCACGTGCCTCATGGCTGCACCTGGACCTGCTGCGATCCTTCGGGGCACCCGAGGTGCTTTGGTGAGTCGGCCGGCCCTAGACCAGCATGCCCATCGGGTTCTCGATCAGGCGTTTGAAGGCAACCAGCAGTTCGGCCCCCAGCGCTCCGTCGACGGCGCGATGGTCGGTCGACAGCGTCACCGACATCATGGTGGCGATTTTGATCTCGCCGTTCTTGACCACCGCCCGCTCCTCACCGGCGCCGACCGCCAGGATCGTCGCATGCGGCGGGTTGATCACCGCGGCAAAGTCCTTGATGCCGAACATGCCGAGGTTCGACACCGCGGTGGTACCGCCCTGATACTCTTCCGGCTTCAGCTTTCGGCTGCGCGCCCGGCTGGCCAAGTCCTTCATCTCGTTGGAGATTGTGGACAACGTCTTTTCGTCCGCCTTGCGGATGATCGGCGTGATCAGGCCGCCCGGAATCGACACCGCAACGCCGACATCGGCATGCTTGTGCTTGACCATGGCGCTTTCGGTCCACGACGCATTGGCATCCGGCACCGCCTTCAGCGCCAGCGCCATTGCCTTGATCACCATGTCGTTGACCGACAGCTTGTAGGCTGGCACGTCACCCTTTTCGGTCTTCTTGACTGGCGCTGCCGCATTGATCTGCGTGCGCAGCGCTAAGAGCGCATCGAGTTCGCAGTCGAGCGTCAGGTAGAAATGCGGGATTGTGGTCTTGGCCTCGACCAAGCGGCGCGCGATGGTCTTGCGCATGTTGTCATGCGGGACGAGTTCGTAGGAGCCTTGCTCGAACAGTTTCAGCACCTGCTCGTCCGACATCGCCTTCACCGGCGCGGCGGCAGCAGCCGGAGCCGCCGGTGCCCCTGCAGGCGCTGCCTTGGCGGCAGGCTTGACGCCGCCACCGGCAATCGCGGCATCGACGTCGGCTTTCACCACGCGGCCATGCGGACCGGTGCCTGCAATGGTGGAGAGTGCAAGACCGGCCTCACGGGCGAGACGACGAGCCAAGGGGGTTGCGCGGGCGACCGATGGCGATTGGCCGATCTCCCCCCTTGTGGGGGAGATGCCCGACAGGGCAGAGGGGCGCGCGACAGGTTGAGAGGCATGCGGGACATCGCCTCCCTCTGTCGACTTCGTCGACATCTCCCCAACAAGGAGGGAGATCGGCGCCTTGTCGCCATAGGCTTCGTCATCCGCATAGATCCAGGCGACAGCCGCGCCGACAGGAATGTCGATCCCCTCCTTGCCGGTTACATCGCGTAAGGTGCCACTGGCCGGCGCGTCGATTTCCATCGCCGCCTTGTCGGTCTCGATCTCGAACAGAACATCGCCCTTCTTGACGCTGGCGCCTTCCTCGGCGAACCAGCGCGAGATCTGTCCGGTCGCCATGTCCATGTCGACCTTGGGAAGAATGACTTCGGTCGGCATCGATCAGCGAACCCCTCTCACGAGGTCGCGCGCAGCCGCAATGATGTCGGGAACTTGCGGCACAACAGCCTTTTCCAGCTCCGGATTGTAGGGGATCGGCGTCTCGGCGCCGCCCAGCCGCACGATCGGCGCGTCGAGGTAATCGAACGCCTCGCTCTCGGCGATCATCGCGCTGACCTCGGCGCCGATGCCCAGCGTCTTGACCGCTTCGTAGACGCACATCAACCGCGATGTCTTCTTGACACTGTCGATGACGGTCTGCTTGTCCATCGGCCGGACGGTCCGGAGATCGACGACTTCGATATCGATGCCTTCGGCTTCCAGCGCCGCAGCGGCGTCGAGTGCCTTGTGCACCATGATCGAGGTGGCGACGATGGTCAGGTCGCGGCCCTCGCGGCGGATGTCGGCCTTGCCGATCGGGACCGTGTAATAGCCCTCGGGCACCGGACCCTTCATCTTGTACAGCAGCTTGTGCTCGAAGATCATCACCGGATCAGGATCGGCGACCGCCGCCAGCAGCATGCCCTTGGCATCGTATGGCGTCGCCGGCTGGATGACCTTGAGGCCCGGCACATGGCCGAGCCAGGCCTCGAGGCTCTGGCTGTGCTGTGCCGCCGCCCCTGTTCCGGAGCCGGCGGGAAAGCGCATCACCACCGGAACCGAAACCTCGCCGCCGAGCATGAAGCGCATCTTGGCCGCCTGGTTGACGATCTGCTCCATGGCAAGCGTGGCGAAATCGGAAAACTGGAACTCGAAGATCGGCCGCATGCCGGTGAGGGCGGCGCCGACCGCCACGCCCGCGCCACCCAGTTCCGAAATCGGCGTGTCGATCACCCGCTCGGTGCCGAACCGATCGACCAGATCACCCGTGACCTGGAAGGCGCCGCCATAGACGCCGATATCCTCGCCCATTAGGAAAACGCGTTCGTCCATGTGCATGGCGATCGCCATGGCTTCCTGGATCGCCTGGGCGTAGCTCAGTTCACGCACCATCGCGTCCATCACGCCTGCTCCGTATAGACATAATTGCCGGTGTCGCGGACATCCGGAGACGGGCTCGCCTTGGCGAACTCGATGCCGTCGGCGATCTCCCGTGCCACGGCGTCGCGAATGGTCTCGATACCCTTGTCGTCTATGAAGCCGAATTCGCGCAGCTCGCTTTCGAACAGGGTGATCGGATCGCGGTTCGACATCCAGTCCTCGATCTCCTCCTTGCTGCGATAGCGGTTGCGGTCGCTCTTGGAATGGCCGCGATGGCGATAGGTCTTGGATTCGATCAGCGTCGGCCCCTCGCCGGCGCGTGCACGCTCGACAGCCATGCAGGACGCCTCGGCGACCTCCGAAAAAATGTTGCCGTTGACGATGACGCCCGGCATCGAATAGGCGGCCGCGCGTTCGGCGATGTTCTTGACGGCGGTCGAGCGGGCCGTCGATGTCGACATGCCGTAGCCGTTGTTTTCGCAGACGAAGATCACCGGCAGCTTCCAGACCGCGGCCATGTTCAGTGCCTCGTGGAAGGCGCCCTCATTGTTGGCGCCATCGCCGAAGAAGGACACCACGACCTTGCCGGTCTTCATCATCTTGGCGGAAAGTGCTGCCCCAACGGCGATCGGAATGCCGCCGCCGACGATGCCATTGGCGCCGAGATTGCCCTTGCCGACATCGGCGATGTGCATTGAGCCGCCACGGCCCTTGCAGTAGCCGGTGGTCTTGCCGAAGAACTCGGCGAACATGCGCTTGACCTCGGCGCCCTTGGCGATGCAGTGGCCGTGGCCGCGATGCGTCGAGGTGATCTGGTCATCCTCGGCAAGCGGCATGCAGATGCCCATGGCGCTGGCTTCCTGGCCGATCGACAAATGCATGGTGCCGTGGATGAGGCCGCGCGTGTAGCACTCCTCCGCGCCCTCTTCGAAGCGCCGGATGAGGTACATCTTGTAGAGCACGTTTCTGAGCTGCTCGGCGCTGTACTGTCGATAGACGAAAGGCAGGTTGGCGCGACTGTCGGCGACGGCTTTGCTGGCTCCGGCCATGATCAGGCTCCCACGGACCCGTAGACGAGCTTGTCCTGGCGGGCGCGCAATTCGGCGATCTTGGAGCCTGGCGCTGGAGCAGCATTCGCATAGGTGACGAGCTCGCCCTTCTTGATCGGCTGGGTCACCGAGCCGCCTTGCAGCAGGCCGCAGGGAATCGCCTTGGCGGCGCGCGCTTCCGGCGCCGTCATGATCCAGGCGCGGTAGCAATATTCGCCGATCGCATCGAGCTTCTCACCCGGCTTCATATCCTTCTTGGCCACCGCGCAGACTTCGGCCGTTGGTTTCGCCAGCGGGACCATATCCGCCTTGCCGTAGAGCACGACACGGGCGCAGGTCAGCGGCACTTCGAGTGAGGTCAAATGATAGGGACGGTGGAAGGTGAAATACGGGCCCTTGCCCATCTTCAGATCTTCCATGCGCTCCGAAATGCGCGGATGCGACATGTCGGCGACGACGAAGACGCCGGGCGCGACACCCTTGCCGATCGAGTAGTCGACGACGCCGACCTTTGACAGCACGCCGCCGTCCTTCTGCGGTACCAGGACCTTGGACAGCTCGCCAAGCGTCGCCGCCGGGCCGTGCATGCCGGGCTTGTCGGGAACCAGCCCGGTGGCATTGGCGATCGCCGCCATCTCGACCATGGTCTTGGAGCCATCGACGAATTCGACCAGCATGCGCACATTCATATGCCGGCGCTCGGCCTCCTCCTCATATTCGGGGGGCGTGGCGTCGATGTTGAGCGGATTGTTCTTGCCCTTGCCGGCGGCTACGATCGGATGGCCCATCGCCGAGACGAATTCGATCAGCTCCATGCAGGACGACGGCTCGTCGCCCGCGCCCAGCGAATAGGTGACGCCCAGCCGGTCGGCCTCGCTTTTCAGATAGGCGCCGATGGTGACGTCGGCCTCGACATTCATCATCACCAGATGCTTGCCATGCTCCATGGCACGCAGGCCGATCTCGGCGCCGACCGCAGGAACGCCAGTGGCGTCGATGACGACATCGATCAGGTCATTGTCGATGACCAGGCTGGCATCGTTGGTGACCGCGACCTTGCCGGCCTCCATCGCCGCCGTCATCGCCGACGCATTCGACACTTCGCGCGCGTGGCCGGTTTGCTGGAAGGCGATATCCACGGCCTTGCTGGCGGCGGGCAGGTTCAGTTCCGAAATAGCGCCGATCTCGATGCCGGACATATGGGCGACGCGGGCGACGATATCGGTTCCCATCTCGCCGGAGCCGATCATGCCGATACGGATGGGCTTGCCCGACCTGGCGCGTTCCTCGAGATCGCGGGCAAGGCCCGTCAACGAAACATTGGAAGCCATACCGCTCGTTCCTCCCATAATGCAGGCTATTCAATCGCCTGACGGGTATTGAACATATGTATTTCTGTCAAGACTAATGTGCACATCAGTTGCTTTGTGACGCCGCATAGTGGAGGCTCCGCGTGACCCAAAACAGCCCACCAACGCGAGGGTCGCGCAGCGGTTGCGCGGACCACGCACTGGCACGGCTGCGTGCTTCCCGGCACACGGACTCTAGGTAGCTCGTCCACCGGTCGTGGCGATCGCTGCGCCAGGCCTCTCGACGGTTCAGGCTATAGAGCCGGCGGCACCGGGAAATCGTGGAAATGCACGATCACCCCATCCGCATCGATCAAGATCACGGCATAGGCTGGCGGCTCGCGGCCGAGGCTCCAGCCCTGCGAGAAATCCAGTGCGGCCTGATGATTGGTGCTGCGCAACGTGCTGATGGGAATGCCACGCCAACTGCCGGCGATCAGCCGGTGGACGTGTCCGGCGAAGATGTGGCGGACATTGCCGTGGCGCAGCAGAACCTCATGCAAGGCATCGGCGTCGGCGAGCATGACACGGTCGAGCTCGGGGATGTGGATCCGGAACGGCGGATGGTGCATGAACAGGAAGACCGGCCGATCGCGAGCCTCTTGCAGCCGCTCATCGAGCCAGTCGAGGCGCGCTGCACACAGTTTGCCTTCGACATGGCCGCTGTCCAGCGTATCGAGCAGGAGCAGGCGACCCTCAGCGCGATCGACGACGCTCTGGACGAAGCCGCGCTCGGCGGTGGCTTGCGGGAACATCTCGAGAAACAGCGCCCGGTCGTCATGGTTGCCGAGCATCAGCCGGCATGGCGGACCGAACCCTGCCAGACTTTCGCTCAGCGCGGCGTAGGCGGAACGCTCGCCGTCATTGGTCAGGTCGCCGGAAATCACCACCAGATCGGCGTCGGCATGGTTGCTGCCTATGTCGGCAAGGCAGGCTTGCAACCTGGAGAGCGGATTGGAGCCGTAAAGAAGACCGCCCGGCGTCATCAGATGCGGATCGGATATCTGGATGACTTTCATGGACCTGACCGGGATGCTTTCCTGCTGGCGGCTTTCCTGTTGAATCCTGCCAACACCAGCCGGCAAACGAACGCCCTTGACCATCCTCTACTGCGCAGTCCAGCCGCCGTCCATCGGCAAGGTCGTGCCGGTGATCTGCTTGGCAGAATCCGAGCACAGGAACAGCGTCAGCGCCGCAAGCTCGTCGACGGTGACGAACTCCTTGGTCGGCTGCGCCGCCAGCAGCACGTCGTGCTTGACCTGCTCCTCGGTCATGCCGCGCGCTTTCATCGTGTCGGGAATCTGCTTTTCGACCAGTGGCGTCCAGACATAGCCCGGCGCGATCGCATTGACGGTGATGCCGTCAAGCGCCACTTCCAGCGCCACCGTCTTGGTCAGGCCCGCAATGCCGTGCTTGGCCGACACATAGGCCGACTTGAACGGCGAAGCGACCAGCGCGTGCGCGGACGCCGTGTTGATGATGCGGCCCCATTTGCGCGCCTTCATGCCGGGCAGCGCCGCCTTGATCGCGTAGAAGGCGGCGAGCAGGTTGATACGGATGATGGCTTCCCATTTGTCGTCCGGGAAGTCCTCGATCGGCGCGACATGCTGGATGCCAGCATTGTTGACCAGGATATCGAGGCTGCCGAACGCGGCCTCGGCCTCATGCACCATGGCGCTCACCGCCGCGCCGTCCATCATGTTGGCATCGGAGTAGCGGCACTTGACGCCGAAATCCTTCTCGATGCCGGCGCGCTCCTGTTCGATTGCCGCGGCATCGCCCAGCCCATTGATGGTGACGTTGGCGCCCTGAGCAGCAAAGGCGCGGGCTATTGCCAAGCCGATTCCGCTGGTCGAGCCGGTGACGAGGGCATTTTTCGAAGACAGGGAACCCATGGTGATCTCGCGCGAGGTGGGAGGGAACATGACATATAATTGTGCATCGCAGCATGACAATGGCAGAGCCATGTGTCGATGCGATTACAGCCTTGCGACCCGCCGGAGCATGGCTCCAATCCCTTCCAAACCGTTGTCGCCGGGCTGACACGGCGCTGTCATGGTGCCGTGCAACATAATCGGCTGCGCATTCGCGCGGTCGTTCCTGACGAGATATTGCCGTATAGAATCTTGGGGGTGCAGCTTGGAAATCGCCGATGTCTTGAAGCGCGCCTATGCGATGCCGCTGACCAATCCGTCCTACCCGCCGGGGCCGTATCGTTTCTTCGACCGCGAATACGTCATCATCACCTACCGCACGACGCGCGAGGCGCTCGAGGCCGTCGTACCGGCGCCGCTGGAGATCGACGAGCCGCTGGTCAAGTACGAATTCATCCGCATGCCTGATTCAACCGGCTTCGGCGACTATACCGAGACCGGCCAGGTGATCCCGGTGCGCTACAAGGGCCAGCATGGCGGTTACGTCCATTCGATGTATCTGGACGACGACGCGCCGATCGCCGGCGGCCGCGAGCTCTGGGGTTTTCCCAAGAAGCTGGCCAGCCCCAAGATCGTGCATGAGGGCGAAGTGGTGGTCGGCACGCTGCACTATGGCAGCGTTCTGTGCGCCACCGGCACCATGGGCTACAAGCACCGGGAGGCCGATCACGATTCCGTGCTTGCCTCGCTGGCTGCTCCCAACTTCCTGGTCAAGATCATCCCGCATGTCGACGGCACGCCGCGCATCTGCGAACTGGTTCGCTACTACCTTACCGATATCACGCTGAAGGAGGCATGGACGGCGCCCGCGGCACTCGATCTGCGGCCCCATGTCATGGCCGACGTGGCGAAGTTGCCGGTGCTCGACGTCGTGTCGGCTGTTCATTTCACCGCCGATCTGACGCTCGGTCTGGGCGAGGTGGTTCACGACTACCTCGCTGATCGCAACCCCTCCGAGATCAGCGCAACCCAGCCGGAGAAGATTCGTGCTTGAACGCAATCGCAAGAAGGAGGCCACCGCCACCATCGAGGAAATCTCGGCGCAGTATGACCGCATCGCGCTGGTGTTTCAGGGTGGCGGCGCGCTCGGCGCCTATCAGGCCGGGGTCTATCAGGCACTGGCCGACGCCGGCTGCGAGCCGAGCTGGCTTTCCGGCGTGTCGATCGGCGCCATCAACGCGGCGATCATCGCCGGCAATGAATCAAGTCGCCGCCTGCAGCGTCTCGAGCAATTCTGGCAGACGATCTCGGGCCGCAAGATCTGGGCCTATACGCCGGAAGGCGACATCTACCGCGACATCCGCAACCGCACCAGTTCGTGGATGACGATGACCATGGGCCAGCCCGGGTTCTTCAAGCCGCGCAATCCCAATCCGTGGTTCGAACAGCCGGGAGCCGAAGGCGCCACCAGCTTCTATGACACGGCCGAATTGAAGGAGACGCTGGAGAGCCTGATCGACTTCGATATCCTCAACGACGGCAAGAAGCGGCTGAGCGTCGGCGCGGTCAATGTCAGGACTGGCAACTTCGTCTATTTCGACACCGAGAAAGTGCGCATCGAACCGGAGCACATCATGGCCAGCGGCGCGCTGCCGCCGGCCTTCCCGTCGATCCGCATCGAAGGCGAATACTACTGGGACGGTGGCATCGTCTCCAACACGCCGCTGCAATACCTGCTCGACCAGGAAGAGGACCGCTCTTCGCTGGTGTTCCAGGTCGACCTGTTCAGCGCGCGCGGCTCCTTGCCGCGCGGCATGGCCGATGTGCTGTCGCGGCACAAGGACATCATGTATTCCAGCCGCACGCGCCAGAACACCGACAATTTCCAGCGCATCCATGCGCTCAAGATGAAGCTGCTCGAGGCGCTGAAGCGCGTGCCCGCCGAACTGTTGAAGGAAGGCGAAAAAGAGCTGATCGAGGACTATTCGCAGGCAGGCGTCGTCAACATCGTCCATCTGATCTACCAGCACAAAGGCTATGAGGGTCACGCCAAGGACTACGAATTCTCCGGCACCTCGATGCGCGAGCACTGGGAGATGGGGCTGGAGGACACGCAGCGCACGCTGCGCCATCGCCAGTGGCTGACCCTGCCGACCAATGTCGAGGGCGTCGCCATCCACGATCTGCACCGCGAGGATCCGACCTGAGGTCATTGCTGCGCCTTGCTCTGACGAGGCGCAAGCCAATTTCACAGTTTTGCGGACCAAGGCCTTCAGCCGCGTTGAAATAAGCCAGACTACCCCAAACGAAAAACGGCGCCGAAACCGGCGCCGTTTTCATTTCAACATCTGATTGTCCGCTCTAGAACACCTGGCGGAAGATGATGAACAGCACGAAGGCGAGCGTGATCGAGCACGGCAAGGTCAGCACCCAGGCAAGCAGCAGGTTGCGCACCGTCGACCATTGCAGCCCCGAACCGTTGGCGGCCATCGTTCCGGCAACGCCCGACGACAGCACGTGCGTTGTCGACACCGGCAGTCCTAGCCGGTCGGCCATGCCGATAGTCACCATCGCGACAAGCTCCGCGGCGGCACCCTGGCCATAGGTCAGATGGCTCTTGCCGATCTTCTCGCCGACCGTGACGACGATGCGCTTCCAGCCAACCATGGTGCCGAGGCCGAGCGCCAGGGCAACGGCAACCTTCACCCAGATCGGGATGAACTTCGTCGCGTTGTCGACGGCCTTGTGATAGTCGGTGACCGCTTTCAGATCGGCCGCCTCCATCGGCAGCAACTTCTTCTTGTCGATCAGCTTGAGTGCCTCGCCGATCAGGTAGATATCGTTGCGGGCGTTGCTGACCAGATCGGTCGGCACGTTGTCGACAGTCGCATAGGGCTGCAGGCCCGCTGTCGTGTTGTGGATGTAGGTCTGCAGCGCGACCGTCGTCTGGTCGTTCCAGGTCCGGGTGCGCACGGCATCCTGGACGGCGGCCTTGGCGTCGGTGACGGTGATGCCCGGCTTGACATATTTGCCGAGCGCCTGTTCGACGCTGACGGAAGCCGATTTGTAGGCCTCGAGATAGTTGATGTCGGGCGTCCGGTTCAGCGCAAAGGCCGTCGGCACGACACCGATCAGGATCAGCATGATCAGGCCCATGCCTTTCTGTCCGTCATTGGAGCCGTGCGCAAAGCTGACGCCGGTGCAGGTGAAGATCAGCAGCCCGCGGATCCACCATGGCGGCGGCGTGTTGCCTTTCGGTGCTTCGTAGAGGGCCGGATTGCGCACGAGCAGCTTCATCGCATAGAGCAGGATCGCAGCGGCGAAGAAGCCAATGATCGGCGACACCAGCAAGGTGATGCCGACATTGGTCGCCTGCGACCAGTCGACACCGCTGGTGGCACTGCCGGCAGGCGCCATGAACTGGTTGGCGAGGCCGACGCCGATGATCGAGCCTACCATCGTGTGCGAGCTCGACGCCGGCAGGCCGAGGAACCAGGTGCCGAGGTTCCACAGGATTGCGGCAACGAGCAGTGCGAACACCATCGCAAAGCCGGAGGAAGAGCCGACCTGCAGGATCAGCTCGACCGGCAGCAGCGACAGGATGCCGAAAGCGACCGCGCCGCTGGAGGTGAGAACCCCGAGGAAATTGAAGGCGCCCGACCACATGACCGCGAATTCGGCCGGCATGGAGCGTGTGTAGATGACCGTCGCCACCGCATTGGCGGTATCATGGAAGCCATTGACGAACTCGAAGCCGAGCGCGATCAGCAAGGCAATGCCGAGCAGGATCCACGGCACGGTCTTGGCCTCTGCCAGATCCTGGCTGAGCGCATAGCCGACATAGACGACGCCGACGAGCACCAGCACGCCGAAGGCCGGCAGGAACCACTTCGCGCTACCCGAATTGTGCAGCGGATGATCCGGTCTCGGAATGCCCGCCTCACTAGAAACTATGTCCACCATGTCCCACTCCTATTGCATTGCAGCAAAGAACCGGGATGAACGCTATGTCCGCACAATGAACCCTGTGTGACGATATCGAACACAACTTCCGAGGATATTTCAGGCGAAATACCTGGTGGTCGACGCTGTCAGGTGCCGCTGGCCCGCGTCTTCAGGATCGCCGAAAACCGCGGATCGAAGGCGCGGCTGATCGGCGCCGCGGCAGCACCGAGCGCGATCGACCAGGGATCGGTGGTGCCGAGCTGCAGGCGCGGCAAATGCCGCCCCGGCCGGTCGGCGATTGACGGCAGCAGCGGATGCATCGCCTCGACCAGCCGGCGGGCCAGCGCTTCCGGCGCTCCGCTGGTCAGGATGACGGTCTGCGGATCGAAGATCGTTTCGATGAGATGCACGCTCCAGCGCAGATCATGCGCCGCACCGTCGATCCAGGCAATGATCTTGGGATCCTCGGCCGTGACGAGGCCGTCCATCTGTTGGTAGATGTCGTCGTCGGCCGGGTTGAGGCCGAGATGCTGGTAAAGCGAGGCCAGCGACGCGCGATGTTCCAGCGGCGTCGAGCCGGGGCCGGCCGGCGACAGCAGCGCCATGCCGATCTCGCCGGCATTGCCATGGCCGCCGCTGTAGAGCTCGCCATTGAGGATCAATCCGGCGCCGATGCCGTACCCGACGTAGAGGCAAACCGCGTGATCGACACCGTGCGCCGCGCCGACGATGCGCTCCGCCGTCGCGCAGGCGGCGGCGTCGTTCTGCAAGCTGACATTTAGGCCTGTGCCTTCGGCGAGCGTCTCCAGCAGCGGAAATTTCTGCCAGGCCGGCATCATCCATTTATCGTCGGAATTCTTCAGCCCGAAAGGACCCGGCATGGCGACGCCGAGACCGACGAGCCTCTCTTCGGATTGGGCGGACATCTGGGATAGCTCACGCCGGACGCCGCCGACCAGGCCAAGTATCACCTCGACGCCCTTCGATGGCTCATCGAACGGCAGGTTGGCCTCGGCTCGCGCCAGCACGCTGCCGACCAGGTCGACGGCGACCGCCCGCGTCAGGTGGCGATCGATCTGCAGCCCGATGGCGAAGGCGCCCTCGGGAACCAGCCTGTAAGGGGTCGAGGGCTGGCCCCTGCCCTTGCGCACCGCCTCTAGGGCGACGACCAGGCCGTCGCTTTCGAGATCCTCTATGATGTTTGAGACCGCCTGCTTGGTGAGTTGGGTCGCCCGTGCCAGGTCCGCGCGCGACAGGGCGCCATTGAGACGCAGCGCCTCGATCATGACACGACGGTTGTGCGCGCTCGTGCCTTCCTGGTTAGTGCCGCTCTTGGCGCGGATCGGGCTGATATCGTCCACCAGCGTTTCCCTCTTGACTCCATTAGGATATTGATCGACTAATTAAGTCAAGCGAATTGACTTAATAGCGAAACCGACCGCAGAACAAGACGGCCAGGGCTTTAAGCCGGGCGCCGCTCACGGTCGGGGGACCATTGGGTCACGTGACATCAATCCGGGAAGGCAACCATATCGCCGGCCCGCCAACATCGGAAATGGGAGAAGAAGATGCTGAAATCGATCGGTAAGACACTCTTGGGCGCAGTCTTTGTCGCAGGATTGCTCGTTCCCCATGCTTTCGCCGAAACGTCCATCAATGCGCTTTTCATGGCGCAGGCCGCCTACAGCGAGGCTGACGTGCGCGCCATGACGGACGCCTTCACCAAGGCCAATCCCGACATCAAGGTCAATCTCGAATTCGTCCCCTATGAGGGCCTGCACGACAAGACCGTGCTCGCGCAGGGCTCGGGCGGTGGCTACGATGTCGTGCTGTTCGACGTCATCTGGCCGGCCGAATACGCCACCAACAAGGTGCTGGTCGATGAGTCGTCGAAGATCACCGGCGACATGAAGAAGGGCGTGCTGCCCGGCGCCTGGACCACGGTGCTGTACGAAGGCAAATACTACGGCATGCCGTGGATCCTCGACACCAAATACCTGTTCTACAACAAGGAGATCCTGGAAAAGGCCGGCATCAAGACGCCGCCGAAGACCTGGGAAGAACTCGGCGAACAGGCCAAGATCATCAAGGACAAGGGCCTGCTGAAGACGCCGATCGCCTGGAGCTGGTCGCAGGCCGAGGCCGCGATTTGCGACTATGCCACGCTGGTCAGCGCCTATGGCGGCGACTTCCTCAAGGACGGCAAGCCGGACTTCCAGAATGGCCCCGGTGTCGCGGCGCTGAAATACATGGTCGACAGCTACAAGTCGGGTCTCACCAATCCCAATTCCAAGGAATTCCTGGAAGAGGACGTGCGCAAGGTGTTCGAAAACGGTGACGCCGCCTTCGCGCTGAACTGGACCTACATGTACAACATGGCCAACGATCCGAAGGACAGCAAGGTGGCGGGCAAGGTCGGCGTTGTGCCGGCGCCAGGCGTCAGTGGCACCAGCGAGGTGTCGGCCGTCAACGGCTCGATGGGCCTTGGCGTCACAGCGGTCTCAAAGCATCCGGACGAAGCCTGGAAGTACATTGAATTCATGACCTCGCAGGCGACGCAAAACCAGTATGCCAAGCTCTCGCTGCCGATCTGGGCTTCGTCCTATGACGACCCGGCGGTGACCAAGGGCCAGGAAGAGCTGATCGCCGCCGCCAAGCTCGGCCTGGCTGCGATGTATCCGCGCCCGACCACGCCGAAGTACCAGGAGCTGTCGACCGCCTTGCAGCAGGCGATCCAGGAATCGCTTCTCGGCCAGTCTTCACCGGAAGACGCCTTGAAGACGGCAGCCCAAAACAGCGGCCTCTGAGCACTGTTGTCCTTCAACATGGGCGGCCTTGTGCCGCCCATGTTATGTCCAGATCAAAGATGAACGAAGAAAGGCTGCTCCGATGTCGGGCACCTGGATGACAACTCGTGCATGGCTGCTGATGCTGCCGCTGCTCGTGGTCATGGTCGCCGTCATCGGCTGGCCGCTGGCCGATACCGTCGGGCTCTCCTTCACCGACGCCAAGCTTGTCGGAACGGGCGGCAATTTCGTCGGCTTCGACAATTATGCGAACATGCTGTCCAGTTCGAATTTCTCGCGCACGCTGGTCACCACGACACTCTTCGCTGTGATTTCGGTCGCCGCCGAAATGGTGATCGGCGTTCTCGCAGCACTGCTGCTCAATCAGCAGTTTCATGGCCGAGCCATCCTGCGCGGCTTGATGATCCTGCCCTGGGCGCTGCCGACGGTGGTCAACGCCACGCTGTGGCGGCTGATCTACAATCCCGAATATGGCGCGCTCAACGCTGCCCTCACACAAATGCACCTCATCGATGCCTACCGTTCCTGGCTCGGCGAGCCGGGCACCGCCTTGGCGGCGCTGATCGTCGCCGACTGCTGGAAGAACTTTCCGCTGGTGGCGCTGATCGCGCTGGCCGCGCTGCAGGCGGTGCCGCGCGACATCACCGCCGCCTCGCTCGTCGACGGCGCCGGGGCTTTCAACCGCTTCCGCTTCGTCATCCTGCCCTATCTCGCCGGTCCGCTGATGGTGGCGCTGGTGCTGCGCACCATCGAGGCTTTCAAGGTCTTCGACATCATCTGGGTAATGACCCGCGGCGGCCCGGCCAACAGCACGCGCACGCTGTCGATCCTCGTCTACCAGGAGGCCTTCTCCTTCCAGCGCGCCGGATCCGGCGCGTCGCTGGCGCTGATCGTCACCTTGCTCGTCACCGTGCTGGCCGTCGCCTATGCGGCGCTGGTGCGCAAGACCGCCGGGAGTGCCGCCTGATGGAACGCCAGAGCCCTGCCTTCACCATCTTCATCCACGCCTGCGCTTTGCTGCTCGCAGCCGTCATCCTGGCGCCCCTCGCCTGGCTGTTCATCATGAGCATCTCGCCGGCCGCCGACCTCGCCGCCAAGCCGCTGCGCTGGTGGCCGCAAAGTGCTGACTTCTCGCGCTACGGGCAATTGCTGTCGACCGCCGAAAACAGCGCCGGCGCTGCCTTCACCTCATCGCTGCGCAACAGCCTCGAGATTGCCGGCATGGCGACCATCGCGGCGCTCGCGCTGGCGATCCCGGCCGGCTGGGCCGTCTCGCGCACGCCGTCGATCGGCTGGTCGCTGTCGATGGTCATCGCCACCTACATGTTGCCGCCGGTGGCGCTTGCCGTACCGCTTTATATGGGCCTGTCGTATCTCGGCCTGCTCAACAATGTCTTCGGCCTGGCGCTGGTCTACCTGACCATACTGGCGCCGTTCACCACCTGGCTGATGAAGTCAGGTTTCGATTCGATCCCGCGCGAAATCGAGGCGGCGGCAATGATCGACGGCGCCGGCCTGTTCCAGACGCTGCGCATCATCACGCTGCCGCTGGCCGCACCGGTGATGGCGACATCGGCGCTGTTTGCCGTGCTGCTTGCCTGGGACGAATTCTTCTACGCGCTGCTGTTCACCTCCGACCAGCGCGCCAAGACCTTGACCGTCGCCATCGCCGATTTGGCCGGCGGCCGCGTTTCCGATTACGGATTGATCGCCACGGCCGGCGTGCTGGCCGCCTTGCCACCGGTGCTGATCGGCCTGGTCATGCAGCGCGCGCTGATCTCGGGCCTGACCAGCGGCGGCGTGAAAGGATGACAATGACCATTGGCAAGAGCCGCCCCGCCGGGCTCATGGCGATCGACCGCGAGATGGCGCGCCAGCATGCCGATGCGATCGCGTCGTTCCAACACAACGCGGCCATGGCGGTAGAGGCCGCCGCCTCGATCCGGCGGAGCGGGCGCCTGCTGCTGCTCGGCATGGGCGGCTCGCACGCAGTCGGCCGCGCCGTCGAGCCGCTCTACCGCGCGCTTGGCATCGATGCGCTGGCACTGCCGCTTTCCGAGCAACTCGGCCAGCCGCTGCCGCTCGAGGGCAGGACGGTGATCGTTACCTCGCAGTCCGGCGAGAGCGCCGAGGTCGTCAGATGGTTCTCGGAGGCTGGCAGCACTGCCGGTGTTTTCGGCCTGACGCTTGAAGGCGCTTCGTTCCTCGCTCGCACCGTGCCTTGCCTGGTCGGCGCCGGCGGCACCGAACTGGCCTTCGCCGCGACCCGCAGCCTGACCGTGACCTTCGCCTTGCATCTGGCGATCCTCGCCGCACTCGGCGAGGACCCGAGTGCCGCGCTTGGCGCCCTGGATCAGCCACAAGACAACGACAACACACAGGCGCTCGCAGCACTGGCCGAGGTGACAGCCATCGTCACCTCGGGCCGCCGGCTGCAAGGTCTCGCCGAAGCGCTCGCACTTGGCCTTACCGAACTGTCGCGCCTGCCGTGCTTTTCGCTCGAGGGCGGCCAGTTGCGCCACGGGCCGATGGAAATGCTCGGCCCGCACATCGGCGTCATCCTGTTTCGCGGCAACGACCCAACGTTGGATCTGGTGACCGCCATGGCCATGTCCGTGGTCGAGGCCGGCGCACCGCTCGTCGTCTTCGATTCGTCCGGGCAAACGCCTGTCGCAGGAGCCGTGACGCTTTCCTTCAAGCCGGCCTTCGGCATGGCCGCGATCTTCGCCATGCTGCCGGTCGCGCAACGCCTGATGATCGCCTTCGCCGATGCCCGCGTCGACAATGCCGGCACGCCTGTCCGCTCCACCAAGATCACCAGGAGCGAGTGATGCGTCCCCTGGCGGTGATCGGCAACGTCAATGTCGACCTGATTGTCGGCCCGGTAGCGCCGTGGCCGGTCGCCGGAACGGAGACCGTCGTCGACCACGACGAATTGCGCGTCGGCGGCCAGGCCGGCAACAGCGCGCTGGCCTGGGAGGCACTGGGCGTCGATTTCGCCGTTGCCGCCAATGTCGGCGACGACCAGTTCGGCCGCTGGCTTCGCGAGGCCTTCGGTCGCCGCGCCGAGAAATGGCCGGTCCGTCCTGAAGGCACGACGCTGTCCGTCGGCATGACCCACCCGGACGGTGAGCGGACCTTCTTCACCACACGCGGACATCTGCCGCGCTTTAGTCTCGCCGACGTGCTCGCCGTCCTCGACGGCAGGGCGCTCTCGGGCGGCTACGCGCTGTTGTGCGGCTCCTTCCTGACCGACGATCTCACGCGCCACTACGACGCGTTTTTCGACTGGGCGGACAGCCACGGCATTGCCGTCACGCTCGACACCGGCTGGCCGATCGACGGCTGGACCGAGGCCAATTGCACAGCCACCCGCGCATGGCTGTCGCGCTGCGAGCTGGCGCTGTTCAACGAAGTCGAGACGGTGACACTGGCCGGAATGCAGAGCCCTGTGGAGGCGGCGCGCGCGATCCGGTCGAGCATGAGGAAAGGGGCGACCTTCGTCGTCAAGCGCGGCCCTCTGGGCGCCATCGCCATCGGCCCGGACGGCGCACTTGTCGAAGCCGCCGCACCCGACGTCCGGGTCGTCGACACGATCGGCGCCGGCGACGTCTTCAACGCCGCATTCCTCGCCGCACTGGCGCAGGAGCAACCACTATCGGCCTGCCTTTCCGCCGCGACGCATGTGGCGTCGCGCGCGATTTCCACCTTGCCCCGCAACTATGGTGGGCCGATGCAGTTCAGGGAATCCACACATGAGCGCGCTTGAAATCCGCGACATCCGCAAGAGCTACGGCAGTGTCGAGACGCTGAAAGGCATCGACATCGCGCTGCAGAGCGGCGAATTCCTGGTGCTGCTCGGCTCGTCGGGCTGCGGAAAATCGACGCTGCTCAACATCATCGCCGGGCTGGCCGAGGCGACCAGCGGCGACGTGCTGATCGGCGGCCGCTCGATCCTTGGCGTTCATCCCAAGAACCGCGATATCGCCATGGTCTTCCAGTCCTATGCGCTCTATCCGAACCTCACCGTCCACCGTAACATCGGCTTCGGATTGGAGATGCGCGGGGTTGCCGCCGACGAGCGCGACAGGGCGGTGCACGAAGCGGCGAAACTGCTGCAGATAGAGACCCTCCTCGACCGCAAGCCGAGCCAGCTTTCTGGCGGCCAGCGCCAACGCGTCGCCATTGGCAGGGCGCTGGTGCGCAAGCCGCAGGTTTTCCTGTTCGACGAACCGCTGTCCAATCTCGACGCCAAGCTGCGCCTGGAAATGCGCACCGAACTGAAGCGGCTGCACCAGATGCTGCAGACCACGATCGTCTACGTCACCCACGACCAAATCGAGGCGATGACGTTGGCGACCCGCATCGCGGTGATGCGCGACGGCCGGATCGAGCAGCTCGGCACGCCCGAAGAGATCTACGACCAGCCGGCGACACTCTATGTCGCGGGCTTTGTCGGCGCGCCGTCGATGAACATGCTGCAAGCGGTCGTCGCCGACGGAATGCTGGCCATTGCCGATACCGACGTGCGGATACCCGTGCCTGCGGGCTATCGAAACTCGGCTCGCGACGGCGCACCGGTCGTCGTCGGCATCAGGCCCGAAGCACTTCGCGTGGCGACCGGTGCTGCGACGGACTTGTCGTTGCCCGTGGAGATTGAGGTCGTCGAACTGACCGGACCCGAACTGGTCACCACGGCCCGCATCGGTCCACAGCGGCTGACGGCTTGCCTGCCGCCACGGACCCGGATTGCCAAGGGCCAGACATGCAGCTTCGCCTTCGACGAGACAGCGCTTCGCTTGTTTGACCCGGCAACCGGCAAGGCCTTCCTGGATCAGCCCTGATCGATGTCCTTGCTGGTCTGAGGCGATCCCGCAATCTCTAGCAGGGACGCCACCAGCAACTGCCGCTCGTCTTTAGAAAGGACATCCGCATCGAAGAGGTTCATGCTGCGCAGCCCTTCTATGGCCAGGTAGCAGACCAGCAGCGACTTCAGATCCTGCGTCTCGCCCTTCAGCCGCTCGAAAAGCTGCCGCTTGAACGTCTTTATCGGCGTCATGAAGTCGGGATCCTCGGCGATTGCCGAAAAGATCCAGGATGCCGATGGCTGCTTGTCCTCGCAATCGTCTGCCGACAGCGTGATATACACGGCGAGTGGGTTTTTGCCTTTGTCGGCGCTGTTGGCGGTTTCGAGCGCCTGCCCGAAGTCATGCAAATAGCCTTCGACCAGTCCCTGCATCAACTTGGCCTTGGTCGGGAAATTGTAGAGCAACCCGCCTTTCGATACGCCGGCGCGGCTGGCGACCGCTTCCAGCGACAGGCTACCGGGCCCGGATTCTCGTGCGACATCGGCCGCCGCAGCA
This sequence comes from Mesorhizobium sp. P2_A12, assembly GCF_056405075.1. NCBI lineage: Bacteria > Pseudomonadati > Pseudomonadota > Alphaproteobacteria > Hyphomicrobiales > Phyllobacteriaceae > Mesorhizobium > Mesorhizobium sp. P2_A12. Next base: position 584,242 of record NZ_JBFUCU010000004.1, on the reverse strand, counting down.
AGAATTTTCTCGCGCGAGTTCGATCTTGGAGCTTTCATGGCCCCTCCCATCGCAAGCTTAGGCCCAATTGACAAGACCGTCCAGACGGTACAGTAAGACCGCCGTTATTTGAAATCGGGACCCGCAGTCGATATGTGTCCCGATGTCCGCGCTTCGCGCCGGATTTCGGCTGAGGGGACTTCCTTGTTCAAGCGCATCCTTCGTATCGTCATCATCGCCCTTGTTCTGCTCGTCCTCTTCGTCGTGGTCGGTGGCATTGTCGGCTTCAACTTCCTGCGCGACAACGGCATCAAGCAGTATTTCGCAACGATGAAGCCGCCGGCGGCGACCGTATCGACGACCATCGCCAAGCCGTCGACCTGGACGCCGGGCGTCGAGGCGATCGGTACGGTCAGGGCTGTGCGCGGTGTCGATCTGACGGTTGAAACCACCGGCATCGTCAAGGAGATCCTGTTTCACGCCAACCAGAAGGTTGCGGAAGGCGCGGTCCTGCTGCAACTCGACGGTGCGGTCGAGCGTGCCGATCTGGAAGCGACGAAGGCGCAAGTCGCGGTCGTCCAGATGGCGCTGACGCGCGCCATTGAACTGCAGAGGCGCGGCGTCAATGCGGACGCAACGCTCGACACGGCGCGGGCAACCGCATCGGCAACCGCCGCGCAAGTGAACAAACTGCAGGCGGTGCTCGACCAAAAGCAGCTGACGGCGCCTTTCAGCGGCACGGTGGGCATTCCGAGAATCGACCTCGGCCAGTACCTGGCGCCTGGCACCGTAGTGGTGACGTTGCAGGATCTGGACACGATGCGGGTCGATTTCTCGGTTCCCGAACAACAGCTCCCGCTGCTCAAGATCGGCCAGACGGTGCGGCTGGGCATCGGCGGCGGCGAGATGCCCTATGCCGGTACCATTCGCGGCATCGACCCGAAAATCGACCCATCCAGCCGGTTGGTGAATATCAGGGCGGAAGTCGCCAATCCTGAAGGCAAGCTGACCCCGGGCCAGTTCGTGCAGGTCCGTGTCGAACTGCCCGAAGAGCAGAATGTGCTGGCGCTGCCGCAGACGGCGCTGACCACCAGTCTCTATGGCGACTATATATTCGTCGTGCAGCCGGCGAAGCCCGCCGAAGCCTCCCCCGCGCAGGCAGCCAAGCCGGAAGAAAAGCCAGCCGCGTCGGCAACCGACAAACCGGCGAACGCCCAGCCCGCAGACAAAAAGCCGGCAGATGCCAAGCCGGCCGATGCGATGAAGCCGGCGGCTGATGCAACCAAGCCTGCGGCCGATGCGGCAAAGCCAGCGGACAAGGCTGCCGATCCGGCCAAGCCGGCGGCGGAAGCCGACAAGCCCGCGCTGGTGCTGTCCCAGGTCTTCGTCAAGCCCGGCCGCCGCAACGAGGGCATGGTCGAGATCGTCGAGGGGTTGAAGGCTGGCGATGAGGTCGTCACCGCCGGTCAGAACCGGCTCTTCAACGGCATGTCCGTCGCCGTCGACAACACCATTGACCCGACCAAATCGGCGAACAAGCAGGCCGACGAGCAATGAGCTTTTCCGATATCTTCATTCGCCGGCCTGTCCTTTCGACAGTCCTCGCCTGCATGATCCTGCTGCTGGGTTTCCAGGGCATCTTCAACCTGTCGATCCGGCAATATCCGAAGGTTGACGAGACGGCGATCACCATCACGACGGCCTATCCGGGCGCCAGCGCCGACCTGATCCAGGGCTTCATTTCCGCCCCGATCGCCCGCGCCGTCGCCTCGACCGAAAACATCGACTACGTCACCTCGTCGAGCCGTCCGTCCTCCAGCACCGTGACGGTGCAGATGAAGCTTGGCTCCAATCCCGACGTCGCGCTGACCGAAGTGCTGTCCAAGGTCCAGGGCGTGCGCGGCACCTTGCCAGACGCCTCCAAGGATCCCGTCATCGTCAAGGGCACCGGCCAGCAGTTCGCGATGATGTACATCTCGATGCAGAATCCGAACATGACGAAGGAGCAGCTGACGGAGTATATCGAGCGCGTCATCCGGCCACGCATGTCGACGGTCGAAGGCGTCGCCGACGTGCAGATCTTCGGCGCCCAGGAATACTCGATGCGCGTCTGGATCGACCCGGTCAAGCTTGCCGCGCGCGGCGTGACGGCCTCCGAGGTTCTGGAGGCGATCAACAATTCCAACTTCCTGTCGGCGCCGGGCAATACGCAGAACGAGTATGTCGTCTCGTCGATCACCGTGCGCTCGACGCTGCAGACGCCGGAAGCGTTCGCCGCGCTGCCGCTGCGCTCGACCGACGGCAATGTGGTGCGGCTGCGCGACGTGGCTCGCGTCGAACTCGGCGCCGAGAATACCGACACCAGGGTCAGCTTCAACGGCAAGCCCGGCACCTTCCTCGCCATCTTCCCAACGCCGGCAGCGAACCCTCTGACCACGGCGGCAGCGCTCACCAAGCTCGTGCCGCAGATTCAGGAAACACTGCCGAAGGGCATGACGATCGAGGTCGTCTACGATGCGACCGGGCAGATCAGTGCCTCGATCGACGAGGTGTTCAAGACCATCGCCGAAGCGGTTGCCATCGTCGTCGTCGTCATCCTTTTGTTCCTTGGCTCTTTCCGTTCGGTGATGATGCCGATCGTCACCATCCCGCTGTCGCTGATCGGCGTCTGCTTCCTTTTGTTTGCGGTGGGCTATTCGATCAACCTTCTCTCCTTGCTGGCCATGGTGCTGGCAATCGGCCTCGTCGTCGATGACGCCATCGTGGTGGTCGAAAACATCCACCGCCACATGGAAGAAGATCACATGTCGCCGATGCAGGCGGCATTCAGCGGCATGCGCGAAATCGCCTCGGCTATTGTCGCCATGACGATGACGTTGGCCGCCGTGTTCGCGCCGCTGGCCTTCACCGGCGGCCTGACCGGCGCACTGTTCCGCGAATTCGCGGTCACGCTCGCCGGCTCGGTGGTGCTGTCAGGTGTCATCGCCGTCACCATCACCCCGATGATGTCGGCGCGCCTCTTGAAGTCCGGCACACCGGGCCGTTTCCAGCGCATTGTCGACGGCACCTTCGCGCGGGTCGAGCACGTCTACGAGAGGGCCGTCACCGGTTCGCTGAACTATCGCCCGCTGACGCTGATCATCGTGCTGGCGCTTGTCGGCGTCACCGGCTTCATGTTCACCAAGACCTCGAGCGAACTGGCGCCGGAAGAGGACCAGGGCTTTCTGCTCTCGATTGTGACAGCGCCACGCTATGCGACGTCCGACTACACCGAGACATACGTCAACCAGATGCTCGGCCTGGTGAGGGATATTCCCGAGACGCGGGCGCAGTTCTCCGCCGTCGCCTTCGGCGGTGAGACAAACAGCGCCTTCGTCGGCTTTGCCTTCAAGGACTGGGCTGAACGCAAACGCAATTCCAAGGAATTGCAGGCCGACATTACGGCCCGTCTCGCCAAGGTGGCGGGTGTCCAGGCGTTCGTCTTTGCGCCACCGACGCTGCCGGGCTCCGGCGGCGGCCTGCCCATCGCCATGGTGGTGCGATCGACCGGCGATTCCTCGGAAGTGTACGATGTGGCGGAGAAGATCAAGAACAAGGCGCAGGCCTCCGGCCGCTTCATCGTCGTGCAGAATTCGATGGCCTATGACGCGCCGCAGGTGACGGTGACCATCGATCGCGACCGCGCCGCGGCCCTCAACCTGCCGATCGCCGATATCGGCCGGACGTTGACGCTGCTGGTCGGCGGTGCCGAAGTGGCGCAATTCGATCGCGACTCCAACAGCTACGACATCATCCCGCAGGTGCCGCAGGAGTTCCGCGACAACCCCGAAAAGCTCGGCGAGTACTTCGTGCGCAGCGTGACGGGCGAGATGGTGCCGCTGTCGGCCGTGGTGAATATCTCCAACAATGCCGCGCCGGCGGCCATCGAGCAGTTCAACCAGCTGAATTCAGCGACGATTTCCGCGCTTCCGCTGCCCGGCGTCACCACCGGCGACGGGCTGAAGGCACTGGAGGACATCGCCAGGGAGAACCTGCCCGATAGTTTCTTCATCGATTACTCCGGCCAGTCCAGGCAGGAGAAGGAACAGGGCAACACCATCCTGATCGCGTTCGCGGCGGCCGTCATCGTCATCTATCTGGTGCTGGCGGCGCAGTTCGAAAGCTTCCGCGACCCGCTGATCATCATGATGGCGGTGCCGCTGTCGATCTTCGGCGCCATCGTGCCGCTCAATCTGGGTCTCGGCACGCTCAACATCTACACGCAGGTCGGCCTGATCACGCTGATCGGCTTGATCACCAAGCACGGCATCCTTCTGGTCGAGTTCGCCAACCAGCAGCGTGAAATCCATGGCATGCGGCGGCGCGACGCCATCATCGCCTCGGCCAAGGTCCGCCTGCGCCCGATCCTGATGACGACGGCGGCGATGGCGCTTGGTGTGGTACCGCTGATCACATCCAGCGGTGCGGGCGCCGCGGCGCGCTATTCGATGGGCCTGGTCATCTTCACCGGCATCCTGGTCGGCACCATGTTCACGCTCTTCGTCGTGCCCATGTTCTACACCTTCATCGCCAGCAAGGACCTGCCGCATCTGGCCGAGAAGCCGGATCCCAAGCTGATGCCGGCACTGCCGAACTAAAGCAAAACAGGATGACAACAAAAAAGAGGCCGGAAGATTCCGGCCTCTTTTTTTGGCTGGGCTCGATACCGCCGGCAAGCTGTACTCAATACCGCGACAAGCTTTCCTGCGGGAGCCTTGAACGAGGACGCGGCGGTTGGCCTGCCCGTTCCACAGCCTGCTACTTGACGATGACGATGCTGGTGTTGGTCGGCCCGAACATTTCGACGAGCTGATAGAAATCGGCGGCGTTGTCGGGATGCAGCCGCACGCAGCCATGCGAAGCCGGCTGGCCGAGACGCTTGATCGCGTTGGTGGCATGCACCGCATAGCCGCCGCTGAAGAAGACCGAGTGCGGCATCGGCGCGTTGTCGTACTTCTTCGAATACCACATCTCATGCATGCGCGTTGGCTTGAACGAGCCGGTCGGCGTCACATGGGCTCCGTCGCCGGTGGAAACCTTCCAGGCGAAGGCCGGACGGCCGTCGACCGAGACTTCCATGACCTGCTGTGAAAGCGAAACGCGGGCCACGATCTTGTTGGCGGCGTGCGCTGCACCCGAGCCGGCGCCGAACAGCAGTGCCGCACCGGTCAGGGCGGCGGCGGCGACGTTGATGAGCTTGGCGCAAATGGCGGTGTGCATGATGGTATCCCCTCTCTTTGCCGGGCTTGGCCGGCTCCAATTCGATGGCTGCTTATCCCAACGCCATGTTTCGGGGAGATTTCGTGAAATGCTCGTTTGTGTTTCGAATCTGTTTCCTCTGGTTAACAAGAAACGCCGCTGACGCAGCCGAGAATGGGGGAAAGACACTGCTTGCTGACAGGGCTCAGATCACAAACATGGGTATTTGCCTCTAAACGAAGGTGCGAATTTCTGTATATGAAACAATGATCTTCGATCTCGAAACCAAGCGGCAACAGAGCGCGACTCCAAGCGGCATGATCCGGATACGGGCCGCAAGCAAAGTTGACGTAACGAAAACAGCCGGTACGAAAATGGAAACGAAATCGAACGCACTGTCCTGGGTTCTCAGGATCAGCATCGCGGCAGTGGTCATCGGCGTCGTCGGCACGGTTGCCGGCAACTCGCTGACAAATCTCGGCGCGATGACGTCAGGCGAGATTTCGACCCTGCATGCCGCACTGTTTTTTGCCACGGTCTGGATTGTTTCCAGCCTGCGCATCGTTCGGCTCAAGGCCCTCTGGCGGGTCGGTCTTAAGCTGACGGGAATGCGCGGCCCCTCCGGCAACTTGCTGCCGAGAGGACCGAAGGCCCGCGCCGCAGCGGGGGGCTCCGTGAGCGGCGCGGGCACTTCGGGAGTATCCTGAAGTGACCTGCAACACACATATGGGGAACTGATACGATGAACACGAAATTCGCCGCTTCGGTGCTTTCTGCACTGCTTTACGCGCAGGGCCTGCTGGGCTTTGCCGCTGTTGCCACCGTGCTGCTCAGGGACCGCGCCCATGCGAGCGAGCTAACCATGTGCAATGACATCCCATCGGGTCCCTCGCTGCTGGTGGTGCGCTGAGCGTCAGGAGCATCGGACCCAGGTGGAAACTCCGATGCTCGAACGAAGAGATGATGTCAGTGCCCGGCCGTCAGTCGACGAATTGCTGTGGCGGATCGAACCGATAGCCGGCGCCGCGAATGGTGGTGATGGTGTCGGTATCGAGCTTGCGGCGCAGCCGCACGATGCGCGAATCGATCGAGCGATCGAAGGCGTCGGCGTTTTCGGCAGGTGCCGCGGCAATGATATCGTCACGCGTCAGCACCTTGCGCGGACTGGCCAGGAACAGCCTGAGCAGCGCCACCTGACCGGGCGAAAGCTGCTCTTCCGTGCCGGACCGATGCATGACCATGGCAGATCTCAGATCGACGGTCGCGTTCTCCAGCACGATCAGTTCCTGCGTGCCTCTGCCGCGCCGCGAAAGCAGGCCGCCGACACGGGCGGCGAGTTCCCTGACATTGAGTGGGCTCTCGACGACGTCGGCCGCACCAAGCTCGAGCGCCAGCACCTTGTCGACGAGATCTGCCGGCCGGCAGATCAGGATGAAATCCGGTCCGCCCTCGCCACCATAGCGCTTGAGCAGATCCCGCCCCTCCGCCTGGCTGAGGCTGTCGCCGATGACGACGACGTCGATGCCCTTTCCCGACAGCAGCGACTCCGCCTCCCATGGCTGCCGCGCCTGATGCACATCGTGGCCACGCCGCTCGAGATGGTCGGCGAGTTCGGTCGCGACCACTTCGGCGACCGATACGAGCGCAATTACGGATCGTGCGGCCATATTTTCCAACCGTTCCCTGGCAACTAGATATGAGTGCTGGACATCATGTTTATACCCAATCTACTTTCCACTGAAAGTGGGAGCGAGAGCATCGTGCGGGCAAGAATTGTCATCGTCGAGGATGAGCCCGACCTGAGGGACGCGGTCGCCGAATATCTCGGCGCCGCCGGCTATGACGTGGCCACCGCTGAAAGTGCGGCCGCCGCGCGCAGCCTTGTTGAAACGCAGTCGTTCCATCTCGCCATCCTCGACATCGCCATGCCGGGCGAGGATGGCCTCTCGCTCGGTCGCTGGCTGCGTTCGCGGCTGCCGATCGGTATCATCTACGCGACCGCCGCCGGCACCGCGCTCGACCGCATCGTCGGGCTGGAACTCGGCGCCGACGACTACATCGTCAAGCCCTACGAATTGCGCGAAGTGCTGGCAAGGGTCCGTAGCGTGCTGCGCCGGGTTCCTCAGCCGCAGGAGCTTCAGGGCAAGAAGGCCGCGACGGATCGCCGTTCCGTTGCCTTTGGCCCTTTCCAGGCCGATCTCGACGGCAGGCTGGTCACCGGAGCCAATGGCTCGGTGATCGACATGGCCAAGAGCGAGTTCGACGTGCTGGAGGTTTTCCTGACCCGCGCCAACCGGCTGCTGACCCGCGCCGCGATCTCCGAGGCGATCGGCTTCACCGAAGACCCAGACTCGTCGCGCGCGGTCGACATCCGCATCATGCGGCTGCGCAAGAAGATCGAGACGGATCCGGCCAATCCGAAATTTCTGCGCACGGTGCGCGGCGAAGGCTATATCTTCTCGCTGCCGACCGGCGACGGCAACTGAGCACCCGAGCCCAAAGGGGGGTCAGGCTCGCAGCCGTCGCTCGCCGATCGAACTGGCCCTGGAATGACGGCAGAAGATGACCGCTGAAACAGCAAACACGGATATGCAAGGGTTCAGGCAGGGCGCGGCGATGGCGGCCGTGCGCGTCGTTCGCCGGCTGCGCGAGGCCGGCGACTGGCAGCGCGAGATGGAGGGCATCCTGGAAACGCTCTGCCGGGCCATAGAATGCCAGCGCGGCATCCTGTTTCGCTTGCGCGAGCTGCCCGGCCAGGGCTTCGCCCAGTCGGTCGCAGCCTACTGGATCGACCCCGACTTCGGCGGAGAACTGGCATCGCCAACCGTCATAATGCAGTCGGTCGTCAATTCGGATCCGCTGCTGGAGCGGGTGGCCGAGGATGAACGGCAAGGCAAGATCTTCGCCGGTCACACGCGCGATCTCGAAGGCTTCCTGAGAACCGACTTCGAAAAGCAGAATATCAAGTCGTTCCTGTCGGTGTCGGTCTTCGCGCATGGCCATCTGTGGGGCACGCTGGCGGTCAATGACTGCGTCGACGAGCGCGACTGGACCGACGAGGAGGAGGCGACGCTGCACATCATCGCGCTCGCCATTGGCGACGCCATCGAACGATCGCCCTCCGACGCCCATGCCAGCGAGGTCATTCGCCGCACCATGCTGCAGGCCTCGCTCGACGCCATCATCGTCATCGACGAGGCCGGGTCGATCATCGAATTCAACCCTGCCGCCGAAAAGATGTTCGGCTTCCAGCGCAGCGACATCCTCGGCAAGGACCTGCTCGACACCGTCGTGCCCGAATACTACCGCAAGGGCTATTCTTCGGGCGCCGACTATATGTCCGGCCGCGGCGCGCCTATGGTTGGCCAGCGGCTAGAGACCGTGACGCAGAATGCGGCCGGCGAGGTGTTTCCGATCGAGCTGACGGCGACCGAGATGCGGGTCGCCGATCGCCGACTGATCTTCGGCTCGATCCGCGATTTGCGCGACAGGCTACGCGCCGAGGAGGAGATCGGTCGCCAGCGCGAGAAGCTACACCAGAACGAGAAGATGGCGGCGATGGGTTCGTTGCTGGCCGGCGTCTCTCACGAACTCAACAACCCGCTGGCCGTGGTGGTGGCGCAATCGACGCTGCTGCACGAATTCGCCTCCGATCCGCAGACCAAGGTGCGCGCCGAGAAAGTGCGTGCCGCCGCCGAGCGTTGCGGCCGCATCGTCAAGAGCTTCCTGTCGATGGTCCGCCTTCACCCCGCCGCCCAAGCCGAGACCGATCTCAACCAGGTGATCCGCGCGGCCCTCGAGGTGACCGCCTATGGCGCGCGGTCGAGCGGCATCATCATCGACACCGATTTCGCCGCCGGCCCGCTGCTGGCCATGGCCGACGCCGACCACGTGACCCAGGTGGCGGCCAACTTCCTCATCAACAGCCAGCATGCATTGGCCGGCATTGCCGGCGACCGGCTGATCAAGGTGCGGACGTTCCGCGGCGACCGGGGCAACCCCGGCTTCTCGGTCGAGGACAATGGCCCCGGCGTGCCGGAAGCGATCCGCGGCCGCATCTTCGAATCCTATTTCACCACCAAGCCGGTCGGCGTCGGCACCGGCATCGGCCTGTCGATCTCGAAATCGATCATCGAGCGGCACAATGGCAATGTCTGGTTCGAGGAAGTGATACCGAGGGGAGCACGCTTCGTGGTCCAGCTACCGGCCATTGCGGCCGGCGCCGCCAGCGCCGGCGAGAACCAGCCGCGCTCAAGCGGCTTGCGTCATGCCTTGATCATCGACGACGAGCCGGATGTCGCCGGCTCGCTCTCCGACATCCTCGAATTGATGGGCATCAAGTCGCGGATTGCACCTGTCTGGGAATCAGGCACCATCACCTTGGGCGGCCACATGCCGCCCGATATCGTCTTTTCGGACCTGCGAATGCCCGGTATCAGTGGCATATCGATCTATCGCGAGCTGCTTGTCGAAAGGCCCGACCTGGCGCAGCGTTTCGTGCTGGTCACCGGCGACCTGATCGGCGCGAAGGCCGAAATCGAGGCCTTGCCGGCGCAGCAGCGGCCGCAGATCCTGGAAAAGCCGTTCAGCACTTTGGATGTACGCAGCGTGCTGTCCGCCATTGCCGAACAGGCGGCATTGAAAGGATAAAAAGAGGCCCCCAGCCGGGCTCGTGGCAGGGGGCCGAAGAAGAGCGCGCCGGAGGGAGCGCTCGGGGGAGGTCAGAGCATGATCCCAAAGAGGGAACCGGTTTCGGGATCAGGCTTTGACAAAGATCAGAAAACGTTCGGCGTGCTGGTCAGCGGCGCAGCATTGGCGATCATGCGGATCGCGCGGATCTTGTGCGCACCTGACTGCTCGGCGATGGCGCGCAGGCAATCCATGCTTTCGGCGCCCCAGGCCTGCCCCTTGCAGGCGAAGTCGATCGTCGGCATCGGCAGACGCGCGGTCCTAGTCGTCGTCTGCGCGCCGTCGACAAGGTTGGCTGGCGGATTCAACGAAGCGAAGGCCGGCCCGACTGTCGGTGCGAACGCCATGCCGACGAAGGCGCAAGCAGCCAGCAGAATGAACATCGCCATGGGATGGTCGCTGGCCTGCTGGCGCAGCGCCAGTTTCGGACGGCGGTCATCGCGCTCTGGAGCCTGGAGGAGGTGCTCGCCACGGGTCGTGTTGATTTTCGCATACATCGCCGTTCCCTTCGCTGAGTTTCTTTTTGGTGATGAAACGAACTTAGCCGCACTGTGTAACCGGGCTAGGGTGGCGCAAGTCTGACAATGTAACCGCCTGGAAACAGTATTTCGGGCAGAATCGGGCAAAACCGGTCACAGCGTTTCGCTCATCCCTCGAAGAATGAGTCTTCGCCCGATTCCTGCCCCTATTGCACTGGCCAAAGCGCCGCCGCAGCGCGGCCCAAACCGACGACCGGCAACCCCGTTCCGGCCCCTGCAAGGCGCTTTGTCCGCCGCTCCGTCCGCCTCGCAAAGTCGTGCCGGGACACCGTCCCTGAAAACGTAACTAACACCCGGATTCTCCGGGATTTTCCGGGCCGACAGCCGCGCAGATTCTGGCTCCAGACGACATCAAGATTCCGCCCCGGAAACCTTCGGATTTTCACAAACCATTGCATTTCAATGAAAAATATGCTTTTATTGAATGAGTATTCAATAAAAAGAAGAGACGTTTTATGAACCCGCACCTCCGTGACGTGGCGATCCCCAACGATTGGGACCGGCGGGGGCTGCCGGGTTGGAGTTACCATTCCGATGCCCTTCTCGAACTCGAGAAGGAGCACGTCTTCCGCAACCACTGGCAGATCGTCGGTCATGTCTCGGATATTCCGAATGCCGGCGATTACCTGACCATGGACGTGGTCGGCGAACGCGCCTTGATCGTGCGCGGCAAGGATGGCGTCGTGCGGGGCTTCAACAACATGTGCCGCCACCGCGGCAGCCGCGTCGTCGCCGACAGCCAGGGCAATTGCAAGAACGCGCTGGTGTGCCCGTTCCATGGCTGGGTCTACAATCTCGACGGCACGCTGCGCGGCGCCGCGCGCCCGCGCTCCTTCCCCGATCTCGACAAGACCGAATTCGGCTTGATGCCGCTCGATCTGGAAATCTGGATGGGTTTCATCTTCATCCGTTTCCGCAATGGTGGGCCGCAGCCTTCGGTCGCCGAGTTGATGAAGCCGATCGAGCCGGAATTCGCGCATTACAACGCCGCCGACATGGTGCCCTCCTGGGGCATCTGGACCCAGAAGACGCCGGTCAACTGGAAGTCGGTGCGCGATGTCGACAATGAGGGCTATCACGTCGCCATGGCGCATCCAGCGCTTCAGGATCTCTATGGCGCCACCTATTTCGACGAGCCGTTCATCAACGGCGTGTCACGCTCCTTTGCCACCTACAACCCGCATGCCGGCCGCCGCTGGAGCGTCAAGAACTATGTCAAGATCGCGCCCGAGCCGACGCATCTGCCTGACTATCTAAAGAAGGCCTGGGTCTATTACGGCATCTTCCCCAATACGGTCATTTCGGTGATGCCGGAATCGGTGCAGTTCTATCAGGAGTTCCCGCTGTCAACCGGGCAAACCCTGCTGCGCGGCGCCATCTACCGCTACCGCGACGAGAGCCGCGAGCAGGCCGCCGCCCGCTACCTCTCCTTCCGCATCGATCGCGACACCATGTCGGAGGACGTCCAGCTTTCGGTATGGTCGAACGAATCCATGCTGTCCGAGGCCTTCGAGGGCTTTTATCTCTCCGACCTCGAATATGGCGTGCGCACCCATCACGATCACCTGCGCAAGATGCTGCCTGTGCTGGGCCTGGAAACCGCGCCCGAGGAGAAGGACATGTGGAATCTGAACGACGCGCTCAGGTCGCGGTCTTAAGGGCAGACGGCGATCAGAGGCCCTCTCCCCATGCTACGGGGAGAAGGGAGAATTCACCCCCGCCACACGCCTTCTTTCGTCAGATCATCCATCGTGCGCGAAATGCCCTCGCGCAAGATGCCGACCATGTCGTCGATCTGCTCGCGCGTGATGACCAATGGCGGCGACATCACGCACATGTTGATCAGCGGACGGACCAGCAGGCCGAGTTCATGGCAATGGGCATCGATGCGCTTGCCGACATTCTTGTCGAGCTGCAGCGGGTCCTTGCTTTCGCGGTCGGCCACGCATTCGACGCAGCCCATCAGCCCGAGGCCACGCACCTCGCCGACCAGCGGCAGCTCTTCCAGTGTCTTCAGCTGCGCCTGGAAATAGGGCGCGACGTCCTGTGTATGGGCAAGCACGCCCTCCTCCAGCAGATCGAGGTTTTTCAGCGCCACGGCGCAGCCGATGGGATGGCTGGTATAAGTCAAGCCGTGGCCGAAGATCGCGTCGGGATGATTCGACCGGCGCAATTCTTCCAGCAGCCGCTCCGAGATGATGACACCGCCCAGTGGGAAATAGCCCGAGGTGACGCCCTTGGCAAAGGTGATCATGTCGGGATCGATGCCGAACATGTCGCCCGAGGCAAAGACATGGCCAAGCCGGCCGAAGGCCGTCACCACCTCGTCGGAGACATAGAGGATGTCGTTGTCGCGGCAGATCTCGCGGATGCGCTTGAGGTAGCCGTCGGGCGGCACGATGACGCCGCCGGACGCCTGCACCGGCTCGCCGACGAAGGCACCGATCTTCTCAGCGCCGACTCGGGCGACCGTGTCGCGGAACTGATCGACCAGGAAATCGGTGAAAGCGGCAAGGCTCATCCCTTGCGGGCGGCGGAACGGATCGGGCGAAGACAGCTTGATCACCAGCTCGTCGGCGCCGTCCATCCAGTCGTGGTCGCGCGGTCGGCCATTGAGCGAGGCCGACAGATAGGTCGAGCCGTGATAGGCGCCGCCCCGGCTCAGGATCAGCTTCTTTTCCGGCCGGCCGCGCACATTGTTGTAGAACTGCATGAAGCGCAGCGCCGTCTCGACGGCCGAAGAGCCGCCGGTGGTGTAGAAGACATGGCTGAGATCGCCTGGCGCGTGGCCGGCGATGCGCTGGGCAAGTTCCGCCGACGGCGCGTTCATCGTGTACCACGGCGTGTTGTAGGACAGCGCCATCGCCTGGTCGTACATCACCCTGGCGAGTTCCTCGCGGCGGTGGCCGACATTGACGCACCACATGCCCGCAGGCCCGTCGATCAGCCGCTTGCCGGTGCTGTCGGTGATGTAGATGCCGTCGCCTTCGCCGATCAGCGTGCGCGCTTCGGCACCGACCGAACCGGCGTAAGGCCAGGGCTGGATGAGATGGCGCTTGGCCAGTTCGACGGCATCGTCATCGCCGACATCAGCCGTATCGCTCGCCCTCAAATCTCTCACAGCAGCCACAATAGCCTCCACATCATCTCGTCCAATTTTTCTCGGGCATGAAATTCAGCGTCAAATGCCGGAAATGGCGGCTTTCTTCACTTCATTTTGAATGTCCGTTCAATCAATATTACAGAAATAGCGCTTGATTTCAATCCGCCGATGCGCGCATGATCAAAGAAAGCCGGCAAGCCAAAACAAAATTGGGAACAGGCGCCGGCGCCAGCACAATGGGATGCCGTATGGCGGGACAGTCCAGGCCAGCAACCGAGATCACACCCGGAGCCCTGCAATGACGGCGGCGGCGGAAGGGTCGCCCCCGTGGCGCATGACGCGGGCCAGACGAAATGCCCTTCTGCAATCCGAACCCGTACAGGGCCTTGCTCTTATCAGCCCAACCTTTCTCTACGCGCTCATCCTTCTTGTCCTGCCGATCCTGGTGGTCATTGCGCACTCCTTCTGGACGCAGAACTACCTGACCATCGACCGCACTTTCACGCTGGAAAACTACCGCATCGCGCTGACCGAGCCGATCTACCGCGATCTGTTGTGGCGCTCTCTCTACATCTCGCTGACGGTCAGCCTGTTCACCGTCATCCTGGCCTATCCGATCGCCTACTTCATTTCGTTCCACGGCGGTCGCCACAAGAGCCTGTGGCTGTTCCTCATCACCATCCCGTTCTGGACCAGCTATCTCCTGCGCGTCATGTCGTGGAAGGTCATCCTCGGCTACAACGGCGTCCTGAATTCCGGCTTGATGGGTCTCGGCATCATCGACGAACCGTCTACCGCCCTGCTCTACAACTCAAGCGCCGTCATCATCACGCTCACCCATGCCTGGGCGGCCTTCGCAATCCTGCCGATCTTTGTCTCGCTGGAAAAGGTCGACCGAACGCTGGTCGAAGCAGCCACCGATCTTGGTGACGGCCCGCTGCGGTCCTTCCTGCGCGTGACCTTGCCGCTGTCGGCGCCAGGCGTGATTTCTGCGGCCTTGATCGTCATGATCCCGACCGTCGGCGACTATGTCACGCCGAAGCTGGTCGGTGGTAAGGACGGCGTCATGATCGCCAATGCCATCCAGGCGCAGTTCGGCAAGGCCTCAAACTGGCCGCTGGGCGCGGCCCTGTCCGTCACCACCATGCTGATCGTGACGCTGATGGCGGGCGCCACGGTGCTCATCATCCGGGCTCTGCAGAGGCTGGCGCGATGACGGCGGTGCGGCGTTTCTTGTCCGGCGGCTGGCTGCCGGCCTACGCGTTCCTCTACGTCGCGTTTCTCTACCTGCCGGTCATCTTCCTGCCGATCTTCTCGATCAACACGGCGGCGACACCGAAGTTCCCGCTCTCCGGCTTCACCTTGCATTGGTACGAGGACCTCCCCCGCACCCCGGCTTTGCTCGACGCCGCCTGGAACAGCCTGATCGTCGGCGTGTCGGCCGCGATCCTCTCCACGGTGCTTGGCATCCTCGCCGCCCGTTCGATCACCCGCTACCGCTATCCCGGCCGCCGCACCATCAACGGCCTGATCATGGCGCCGCTGGTGCTGCCGGAAGTGATCGTCGCCATCTCGATGCTGCTGGTGATGCTGCAGCTTGGCTTGAGCCTGTCGCTGTTCACCGTCGTGCTTGGCCATGTCCTGGTCTGCATCCCTTATTCGATGACGGTGCTGACCTCCGGCTTCGAGGGCTTCGACCGCAGTCTGGAGGAGGCCTCCGCCGATCTCGGCGAAAGCGCCTTCGGCACGTTCCGGCGGGTGACGCTGCCGATGGTGGCGCCGGCCATCATCTCCAGCCTGCTGGTCTGCTTCACCATCTCGCTGGATGAGTTCATCATCGCCTTCTTCCTCACCGGGACAGAGGCGACACTGCCGATCTACATCTGGGGCCAGTTGCGTTTCGCGGCGAAATTGCCCGGCGTGCTGGCGCTGGGCACGCTGTTGCTGGTTGCCTCCTTCCTGCTGATGACAATTGCCGAAATCCTGCGTCGCCGCGCCGCCAGACGCACCCAGAACGAGGGAGGCCTCTATGCCTGAGCAGCCGCAAGTCGAGCGCTCCCAGTCCGATAGGCCAATGATCGAGATCCGCAACGTCACCCGCAGCTATGGCGCGTTCAAGGCGCTCGACGACGCCTCATTGACCATCAAAGAGGGCGAATTCTTTTCGCTGCTCGGTCCATCCGGCTGCGGCAAGACCACGCTGCTGCGCATGATCGCCGGCTTCGACAATCCGACCAGCGGCTCGATCTCGGTTGGCGGCCAGCCGATGGAAGGCATCCCGGCCAATCGCCGGCCGACCAATATGGTCTTCCAGAGCTATGCGATCTTCCCGCATCTCAATGTCGAACAGAACGTTGCCTATGGGCTGAAGCGGCTCAAGCTGCAGGGCGGCGAGGAGAAACGCCGCGTCGAGGAAGCGCTGGCGCAGGTATCGCTGACCGGCCTCGGCAAGCGCCTGGCCACAGAACTTTCCGGCGGCCAGCGGCAGCGCGTGGCGCTCGCCCGTGCGCTGGTCATGCGACCCAAGGTGCTGCTGCTCGACGAACCGCTGTCGGCGCTCGACAAGAAACTGCGCGAGCAGATGCAGGTCGAGCTGCGCCGCCTGCAGCAGGCTGTCGGCATCACCTTCGTCCTGGTCACGCACGACCAGTATGAGGCGCTCGCCATGTCCGACCGCATCGCCGTGATGTTCGGCGGCAGAATCGCGCAGGTCGCCTCGCCCAAGGAAATCTACCAGCGGCCGGTCAACCGCCAGGTCGCCGACTTCCTCGGCGGCATGAACTTCATCAAGGCTGAAATCGTCGAGGAGAGTAGCGCCTCCTTGGTTGTCGACACGCTGGGCTTCGGCCGCGTCAAGACCGACAAGCCCAAGGCCTTCGTGCGCAATGGTGGCGCAGCCACGCTCGGCATCAGGCCGGAACGCCTGCGCGTGTTGTGGGACAATGCGACGGCGAAGTTCGAGGTCGCCGGCAAGGTGGTCGAGCGCCACTATTTCGGCGAGATCACCCATTTGATCGTCGAGATCCCAGGCTTGGAAAAGCCGCTGTCGGTGACCGAGACCAACGATTTCGGCGCCGACGACATTCCGGTCGGCACCCCGATCCGCCTTGCCTACGATCCTGAGGCTCTGGTGGCGATGGCCGATTGAAGTTCGGTCACGATTTTACGCGCCGCGATGCGCCCGGCAACGATGGCGCCCTCGACATAGCCTGGAAATGACGGCGACAGTTCCGAACTGGCGAAATACACCGGCGCAGCGCCGGTGAGAAGCGTGCGCTCGGCGTCGGTTGCCGTCGCATCGATGATGAGATCGCTGTAGGCGCCGCCGCTCCAGCGGTCATCGGTCCAGTCGCGATAGCTGAGATCGAGGATGTCGCCCGCCTCGGGCCCCAAGGCCTCCACCAGCTTTTTCGCTATTTCGGCGCGCAGTGCCGCATCGCCGAGTTCGCGCCAGCGCAAGGCGAGCGGCCCGCCGACGAAGACGACCAGCGCCGCGTGATCGTCGTCCTTGCTGACATCACAGGCAAAAAGCCCCGGCAGGTCGCGCCACATCACCATGCCGCTCAGGCCGTGGTCGCGCCAGAAGGCGGTGGGAAAGCGCACCAGCACCTTGATCACCGCCCCGCTTTGCCAGACGGCCAGAGCCCTTTGCAGGCCAGCTGGCAACGGCGGCGCAAAATCCAGTTTCGCGGCCATCGTCGGTGGCACGGCGATCAACACCGTCCGTCCCTCGATGATACCCGCCGCCGATGCGAGACGGACCCTTCCCGGCCCATGTTCGACCGCCGTAACCGCTCTGCTCAACCGCAGCCGATCGCCGAGATCGCGGGCCAGGTCGTCGGCCAGCGCATGCATGGTTTCGCGCACGAAATACTGCAGCTCCGTCACCTCATTGGTGATGCGCCGGTCATTGTCGATCAAGTGCCACAACGGCAGCTTTTCCAGAGCCTGACACCACAGGCCTTCGATCATCGAGCGGAACACCGCCTTGGCGTCGTCAGGATCATTCTGGCTATCGAGCCATGTGGCTACGGTCAGGCCGGCAATTGCCGGATCGTCAGGCGAGATCGTATTCATCCGGTCGCGGATCGCCATCGAACCGACATATGTTCGTTCCGCCTCCCGAGTGGACATCGCCGGTTGGGCGACGAAGTCGCCATCGAGATAAGTCTCGACCAGCGTCATGCCGCGCGCCTCGACCAGGGCCATCACCTCCGGCATGTCCTCGCACAGGAACTGGCCGCCGCTGTCGATGCGCTCGCCGAGCCCATTCTGTCTGGCTTCGACGCGTCCGCCGACGCGGTCGCGCGCCTCGAGCAGCAGGAAGTCGATGCCGGCTGCCTTCAGCTCGAGCGCCGCCGACAGGCCGGTGAAGCCGGCACCGACTATGACGACGTCGGTTCTTTCCGGTTCGCTCGTCAATAGCCGGCCTTGATCTTCTCGAACTCGGCAACCATGCGCTGCTTGAGCGCCGGTGGCACCGGCTGCTGGAACAACGTCTTGTCGAGGAATTTGTCGAGATTGTCGAAGCCGCGGTCGACCAGCACCGTGTGGTCGATGGCAGCCATGCCTGCGCCATTGGCATGGCCGTAGCCGAAGGTCTTGACCAAATACTCCGACACGGCGGGTGCATTGACGGAGTTCAAGAAATCATAGGCTTCGTCGAGCTTGCCCGGCGCATCCTTCATCAGCACATAGCCGCACACCCAGGTCGAAATGCCTTCCTTGGTGTCGCGGTTCATGGCGATCGGCATGCCTTGCCCCTTGAGCGTCACGAAGGTCTCGTTCCAGCCCCAGACCAGATCGACTTCATTGCCGATAAAGGCCTGGTTGAGATCGGTGTCATCGGTCCAGTAGAAGCGGATGTTCTTGTGCACATCGCGCAAGAAGGCGGATGCCTCCTGGAACTGTGCGTCGGTCATCTTGGTCCAGTCCTTGAGGCCGATGACGAGGCTCGCCAGCGCATAGGCGTCGTCGACATTGTCACCGATGGTGACGCGGCCTTTGAACTTGGGATCGGCAAAAATCCTGAGCGACTGCGCCTGTTCAGCCGTCACCTTGTCGGTGCGGTAGAGCAGCGAGGTGTTGCCCCAGTCGAACGGCATGAACCAGGCCTTGCCGTCGGCGGTGGTGGCGAGATCCTTCATCGCCATGATGCCGGGATTGAGGTCCTTCCAGCCGGCGATCCTGGAGGTGTCGAGCGGCTGCAGCATGCCGGCCTCGCGCCACTTGACCACACTTTGCGAACAGGGGTGGGCAATATCGGCCTTGAAGCCCGCCCGCATCTTCTCGAACGCTTCGTCCTCGTCGCCAAAGAAAGCGAAGGTCGGCTCGGCGCCGTATTTGGCAGCGTAGGTGGGGTGCAGCATCGGATCTTCATAGCCCGACCAGTCGAACACCACGAGGTCGCCGCCGCCTTGCGCCAAGGCATAGAGGGAGCCCGCACCGATCAAACACGCGGTGGCAAGAGCAAGGCGGCGTAGCACTGATTTCATGGCGCGAAAACTCCCCCGTCGCGAAAAAGCTTGCTGCGAGGTTAGGAGAATTCGGCTTCTTTGGCGAGCCCGTCCGCCCGCCATGTCGACGGGCGGACGGACCGGCGAGACAGGCTCAATAGCCGGCTTTGATCTTCTCGAATTCGGCGATCATCTTGAGCTTGAGTTCGGAAGGAACCGGCGACTGGAACAGCGTCTTGTCGACGAATTTCTGCACGTCGTCATAGCCCTTTTCTTTCAGCACCGCCTGATCGACGCCGGCCATGCCCTTGGCATTGGCCTGGCCATAGCCCCAGTCCTTGACCAGCACCTTGGCGGTCTCCGGATCGTTGACGGCGTTCAGATAGTCATAGGCCTTGTCGATATTGCCGGGCGCGTCCTTGAACAGCACGTAGCCGCAGACCCAGGTCGAAATGCCTTCGTCGGTGTCCTTCTTGGACATGATCGGCACACCGGCCGCCACCGACTGCACCGTCGCGTCATTCCATGCCCAGGCGAGGTCGACCTCGCCACCGCTCAGCAGCTGCACGACGTCGGTGGTGTCGGTCCAGTAGGAGCGCACGTTCTTGTGCACCTCGCGCAGGAAATCCGAAGCCTGCTTGAACTGGTCGTCGGTCATCTTGGTCCAGTCCTTGAGGCCGATGGCGAGGCTCGCAAGCGCATAGGCGTCGTCGACATTGTCGCCGATCGACACCCGTCCCTTGAACTTGGGATCGGCGAAGGCCTTTAGCGATTGCACGTCCTTGGCGTCGATCTTGGAGGTGTTGTAGGTGAGCTGGGTGTTGCCCCAATCCCAAGGCATGAACCACGCCTTGCCGTCCGGCGTGGTGGCAAGATCCTTCATCGCCATGATGCCGGGATTGAGGTCCTTCCAGCCCGTGATCTTCGACGTGTCGAGCGGCTGCAAGAGGCCCGCCTCGCGCCACTTCACCACGCTCTGCGAGCAGGGATGGCCGAGATCGGCCTTGAAGCCGGAACGGACCTTCTCGAACGCCTCGTCCTCGTCGCCGAAGAAGGCGAAGGTTGGCGAGTCGCCGTTCTTCTCGACATATTTCGGGTGGAAGCTGGGGTCTTCGTAGCCGGACCAGTCGAACACGATCAAGTCCTTGTCGGCGGCGACCGCAAGTGCGGCGGCCGACGCCGCCAGCGTTCCGGCCAGCACCAAGGTCAGTGTCAGGCGTCTTGTCAGTGTCTTCATTGCTGTTCCATCCTCTGTGGTTTTCTTATGGTTTCGCCGCGCCGGCCGCCTTCCACGGATAGTGTTTGGGGAATGCCGCCGACAGGAATTCGTTTGCCGCCTGCAAGGCGGTCTCGCGGGTGGTGTCCTCGGTGCCCATCATCAGCCGCAGCCACAACCCTTCGGTCATGGCACTGAGTGCCAGCGCCATGACCTGCGGCTCATAGGCATAGTCGCCGCTCTGCTTCAGCGCCGCGCAAAGGTCGATGAAGATGTTTTGGTAGACGGCATCGCGGGCACTGCTGAGCGCCTGATAGGTCGGCCGCGACTTGGCCTCGCCCCAGAAGGCGCACCAGGCGGCGAGCTTGCGCTTGTTGCAGATCGAGCGATCGAAATCGGCCGCGACCAGCGCCTGGAGTTGCCGAGCGGGATCATCGCCGGCCTTCTGCAGGGCATTGCGCCAATGCGCCGAGTACTCGTCATACATATGCTGCAAGGTCGCAATGAGCAGCTTTTCCTTGCTCTCGAAATGGAAATTGACGATGCCGCGCGACAGGCCCGCGCCATCGGCGACATCGGCCATCGTCGTCTCCGAATAGCCGCGCTTGGCCAGTGAATCGATCGTCGCCTCTATGAGCTGAAGCTGCCTGACCTCCTTCGAGGCCTTGCGTCCGCGCTTCTCGGATTCAGTTTTCCGCATTGGTTCAAGGAGGGCGTCCCTGGCGTCTGCCGTCTTCATGGGTCTGATGGTCTCCAGCATCGCCGGCTATCCAACCGGCTTCCGACCGCGAAGATGAGTGGGACGGTGTTCGCCACTGTCAAGCACCTTCTGCATGGCTTCCCAGGTTCTGATGTTCTTGTCGACATAGGCGGCGCCGACCGCGGCCACGACCATCGGATAGAGCGGTCCTTTCAGCCTCTCCAGTTCGCCGCGCGCGACGTCGCGGTACCAGGGATTGCGGTCCCTGACTGTGACATCGGCAAAGCCGGCCCGGCGCATCGCCTGCGCATAGCGCGCCGGCGACGCCATGGCGAAAGACAGGCCTTCGGCGGCGACATAGGCCTTCATCTCCGGCGGCGACATAGGCCTTCATCTCCGGCGACGGTTCGCCGTCATGCGAGATCATCCAGTTGGAGGCGGCAAAGACACCGCCCGGCTTCACTACGCGGAAGATTTCGGCGAACAGGGCATCCTTGTCGGGCACATGCAGCAACGCATCCTTGGAGAAGACGACATCGAAGGAATGGTCGGCGAAAGGCAGCGAGCCCGGTGGCGCCTGGATGAAGCTGACACGATCCGCGAGCCCACGCGCGGCGGCGCGGCGCCGAGCTGTCTCGATCACCGGCTGTTCGACATCGAAGCCGGTGGCGCGGGCAGCGCCATGGCGCTCGACCAGATGCAGCGTGATGCCGCCCGAGCCGCAGCCGATGTCGAGGATCGTCTTGCCCCGGAGCGAGAGCCCTTCGACCACCCGGTCGACCTCTTCCGGCCCGCCGGGCGACAGGTAGCCATCACCCCACAGCGCCTCGAGGAAGCGGATGGCGGTGTCGTCATACTCCGGCTCGGCTGCTGCCGTTTCGATCATCGCACCTCGGCCCCATCAGCCGATTTGAGCACTTTCGATTGTCGGCAAAGCGTAGCGCATACAGAGCAAAACGCAACACCATTTGTTGAACATTCATTCAATATGACTGGACAAAATGGCGGCTGCCATGCCAAATTCCGCGCATTCGGGAACAGATCACGCAAAAATGAAGAGCGGGTCGCACGGGAAGACTGGGCCAAAATGAAAGCTTGGGATGCGATCATCATCGGCGGCGGACACAACGGCCTGGTCAACGCCTGCTATCTGCAGCGCGCCGGCCTCGACGTGCTGGTGATCGAGAAGAACGACTGGGTCGGCGGTGCCGCCACCAGCCGGGAATTGACGCCGGGCTTCCTCTATTCCAACTGCTCCTATGTCTGCTCGCTCTTTCGCCCCGAGATCATGCGCGACCTCGAATTGCCGCGCTTCGGACTGCAGGTCATCTCCTATGAGGGCGGCGCGGTGTTCACGCGCGACGGTGACTACCTCGCCAACTACCGCGACCACGATGCCCACCGGCGCGAGTTCGCCCGCTTCTCGATACGCGACGCCGAAGCCTATGACCGCTACGCCCGCGACGTGACGCGGCAGTGCCGTTTCATCCAGCCGCTGTTGATGCGCACCGCGCCCGACCCGACCAGCCTGCGGCCGCGTGACCTCGGCGAGCTTCTCTATCTCGGCAAGAAATTCGCTGGCCTGTCGGCGCAGGAAATGGCGCTGACGCTGCGCTTCTGGACCATGTCGATCTCGGAGTTCCTCGACGAATATTTCGAGACCGACGTCATCAAGGCGAACTTCGCATTGTCCGGCATCATCGGCACCGCGCTCGGGCCGATGTCGCCCGGCACCGCCTACGTGCTGCTGCATCACTATATGGGCGAGGTCGATGGCTCGGTCGGCGCCTGGGGTTATGCGCGCGGCGGCATGGGCGCGGTCACCAAGGCGCTGGCCGCGTCGTTCAAGGCGTCGGGCGGCACCATCCGCACCGGTGCCGAGGTCGACCATGTGCTGGTCGGCAGGGGCAAGGCCAAGGGTGTTGTGCTGGCCGGCGGCCAGGAGATTTATGGCAAGCTCGTCGTCTCCAATGCCGACGTGAAGCGTACCTTCCTGAAGCTGGTCGAGGAAAAGGAACTGCCCGACATCTTCCTGCGCCGGGTCAGGAACTTCAAGATCCGCGGCTCGTCCGGTAAGGTCAACATTGCCCTCGACTCGTTGCCGGAATTCTCGGCACTACCAAAGGATTCGCCGGTCTATCGCGGCGACATGCATTTCACCGATTCGGTGGAACGCATGGAGCGCGCCTATGACGACTGGAAGGCCGGGCGCTGGTCCGCCGATCCGTTCCTCGACATGGTCATCCCAACGACGCTCGACCCGACCATGGCGCCGCCCGGCAAGCACTTCATGAGCTGCTTCGTACAATACGCACCACCGAAGATCGGCGGTCGAGAATGGACCGATGCAGACCGCGACGGCTTCGCCGAAAGCGTGATTTCGCAGATCGCCGAGTACTCGCCCGGCTTTCGCGATCGCATCGTTCATATGGAAGTGCGCACGCCGCGCGAGATCGAAGCCGAGGTCGGCCTCACCGAAGGCAACATCTTCCAGGGTGAACTGACCTTCGACCAGCTTTTGTTCAACCGGCCCGTGCCGGGTTACGCGCAGTACCGCTCGCCGGTCGGCGGCCTCTATATGTGCGGCTCCTCGACCCACCCCGGCGGTGGCGTCATGGGAGCGCCCGGCCGCAACGCCGCGGCGGAAATCCTGCGCGACCTCGCCAAATCCACCTCGCATATGAGCGCTGCCCATGACGTCATCTGAGACAATCGTCATTGGCGGCGGCCACAACGGCCTCGTCGCCGCAGCCGCGCTGGCGAAAGCCGGCCGCAAAGTGCTGGTGCTCGAAGCCGGAAGCGAAGTCGGCGGCGCCGCGCGCACCGAGGAATTCGCGCCGGGCTTTCGTGTCTCGTCAGTCGCCCATCTGCTGAACCGGCTGCATCCGGATGTGGTCAAGGCGCTGGACCTGGACAAGCACGGGCTGCAATTCGCGCGCGCCGACTTCATGCCGTCGGTTGCGCTGTCGAGGGACGGCCCGCCACTGGTCCTGCATGGCGCATATGGCGAGGTGCTGACCGGCGCCAGTCCGTTCGAGCAGGCGGCCTGGAAGGAATTGCGCGCGCAGCTGCTGCGCTATGCCAGCCTATTGAAGCCGTTCCTGTCCCGCCGCCCGCCCGATCTCGCCGGCATGTCGCTACTCGAGACCGCCTCGCTCGGCCAGGCCGCGCTGGCGCTGAAGAAACTGGGCAAGGAAGACATGCGCGACTTCCTGCGCGTGCTCTTGATGAACGTTGCCGACCTGCTCGACGAGCAACTGGCCGATATCAGGCTGAAGGGGCTGGTCGCCTTCGACGCGACGCTGGGCAGCCATCTCGGCCCCCGCTCGCCAACCTCATTGCTCGGCCTCTACTACCGGCTGGCCGGCGAGACCGGCGGTGCGGTCGGCGCGCAGATACTTCCGCAAGGCGGCATGGGCGCGGTTGTCGCTGCCATCCGTGCCGCCGCGGAAAAGGCCGGCGTTACCATCCGCACGTCGACGCCGGTGGCGAAGATCATTGTCGAGAAAGGCCACGCAGTCGGTGTTGCGCTCGACACTGGCGAGGTGCTGCGTGCCAGGACGATCGTCTCGGCCATCAATCCCGCGACCACCTTCCTCGACCTTGTCGGGCCGCGCCAGATCGATACCGGCTTTGTGCGCAAGGTGAAGAACATTCGGATGAAAGGCGATGCGGCCAAGCTCAATCTGGCGCTCGACCGGCCACCACAATTCACAGGCGTCGATGCCGCGGGCCACAAGGGCCGCCTGGTGATCGCGCCCTCGCCCGACCATGTCGAGCGCGCCTTCAACCCATCCAAGTATGGCGAGTTCTCGCCCGAGCCGGTGATGGAGATCACGCTGCCCAGCCTTGCCGACCCGTCGCTCGGGCCGAGCGGCGCCTGCGTGCTGTCGGCGGTCGTGCAATACGCGCCCTACGCGCTGAAAGAGGGCTGGGCGGCCGGCAAGCCGAAATTCCTCAAGGCGATCATGGCTCAGCTCGAAGCCTATGCGCCTGGCATCGGCAAAAGCGTGGTGCACGCCGAGCTTTTGACGCCGGCCGATATCGAAACGCGCTACCGCATGCCGGGCGGCCAGTGGCACCACGGCGAGTTGCAGGCCGACCAGATGCTGATCTCGCGACCGGTGTCCGGCTGGTCGGGCTATGACACACCGCTCGCAGGGCTGTTCCTGGCCGGCGCCGGCTCACATCCCGGCGGCGGCGTCTCCGGCGCTCCCGGCCTCAACGCCGCGCGGCGCATCATTGCGATGAAGGGGTAAGCCATGGCCCAGGCAATCAGGAAGAAGCCCGTCTCGAAGACAGTCAACGCGGCTGTTACCGCCCGCATCGCCGCGCAGGACCATTTCCGCACGCTGCGGCTCGGCACTCCGTTCCAGCCGCGGATCGACGCGCTGGCCAAGACCCAGGACTGGTACAATTGGGCCGGCTACCGCGCGCCGCATTCGCTGTGGGACGAGGAACTCGAATATTTCGCCATCCGCAGCCAGGCGGCCCTGTTCGACATTTCGCCGATGACCAAATACCGGATCGAAGGGCCGGACGCCGAAGCCTTCCTCGACCGCATCACCTTGCGCGATGTCACCAAGCTGAAACCCGGCCGTGTCCACTACACGGCGTGGTGCGACGACGAGGGCTTCGTCCTCGATGACGGCACGCTGTTCCGCTTGTCGCCGACACGCTTTCGGCTGTGTTCGCAGGAGCGGCATCTGCCATGGCTGCTCGATAGCGCGATCGGCTTCGATGTGACGGTCGAGGAAGAGACCGAGGCTGTCGCCGGGCTCGCGCTGCAAGGGCCGACCTCCTTCGCGGTGCTTCGTGATGCCGGCTTCGCCGGCGTCGAGAAGCTCAAAATATTCGACCTCGCCGATTTCCAGCATGATGGCGGCACCGTCGGCATTTCTCGCACTGGCTTCACCGGCGATCTCGGCTACGAACTGTTCGTCTCGGCCGACAGGGCGCTCAGCCTGTGGGACCGGTTGATGACATCAGGCCAACTACGCGGCATCCGCGCCATCGGCTACACCGCGCTGAACCGCGCCCGGCTCGAGGCCGGATTGATCGTCGCCAATGCGGATTTCACCACCGCCGAGCACGCCATCCGCGCCGATCGCCTGCGCATGCCGGACGAGATCGGCCTCGGCTTCATGATCGATCTGGAGAAAGGTCATTTCAACGGTCGCCGCGCCATCCTCGAAGCCCGGGCGAAACGCAAGCTGCGCCACGTGCTGGTCGGGCTGGAGATCGAAGGCAACATCCCCGCCGAACACGCCATCGTCTACCACAAGAAAAGCCAGGAAGTCGGCCTGGTCAGCGCCGCCATGTGGTCACCGATGGCCAAGCGCAACGTCGCCATCGCCTCGCTGGCGCGGCCGTACGGTGATACCATGGTCGAGGACCTCTGGGTCGAGATCTATGCCATGCGCGAGCTGCAGTATCAGAAGCTGATGAAGCGGGCCAAGGTGGTGGCGCGCCCCTTCATCAAGCTCGACCGCCGCACTGCCAATCCGCCCGCGGATTTCTGACCATGACCGACGAAGCCGGCAAGCAGGAAGAAGATGGGGAAGCCGCCGAGCAGTGGGAGCTGGTCAACACGCTGCTCGGCGAGAAATGGTCGGGCCGCACGCGCTATGCCGCCGCCATGTTCTTCTACAAGGGCGGCGAGATGAGCGCCGAGACGCTCGAGGTGTACCGCATCTGCGCAAGGCTCGATTCGGAAGATCCGTTGCCGATCATCCGCGATCGCGGTGTCGGCAAGGACTGGCTCAAGCGCATGGGTTTCGAATAGGTCTTTCTAACCTATCGTTTTCTCCAGCATGCTCAGCCAGTTGCGATAGGCGATCTTTTCGATCAGCGCGCGACCGAAACCGCGCGCCGCCAATGCATCGATCAGCTTCGGCAAGCCGGCGACATCGCCGATCACGGCCGGGATCATGGCGCCGTCGAAATCCGAGCCGAGGCCGACACCGTCCTCGCCCAGCGCCTGCAGCAGCGATTCGACGTGGCGAACCATGATGTCGAGACTGGTATCCGCATTCATGCGGCCGTCCTCGCGCAGGAATCCGGTGGCGAAGTTCAGCCCGACCATGCCGCCGGATTCGCGGATCGCACCGAGCTGCCATTCGGTGAGGTTGCGCGAATGGCCGCAGATCGCGTGGACGTTGGAATGAGTGGCGACCAGCGGTGCGTCGCTGAGCGCTGCGACATCGCGAAAGCCCTTCTCGTTGAGATGCGACAGGTCGATCATGATCTTCAGCTGGTTGCAGGCCTTGACCAGCGCCTTGCCGGCATCGGTCAGCCCGGGGCCGGTGTCGGGCGAGGACGGAAAGCGGAACGGCACGCCGTGGCCGAAGGCGTTCGGCCGGCTCCAGACGATGCCGAGCGAGCGCAGGCCGGCAGCATGCAACACGTCCAGCATGGTCAGCTCGGGATCGATCGCCTCGACCCCTTCGATGTGGAACACCGCCGCGATCGAGCCTTGCGCCATGGCGTTGCGGACATCGCCGGCACTGCGGCAGACGGTGAGCCCCCCGGCTCGTTCCAGCCTGAACAGGATCGAGGCCATCGCGATCGTCGAGGTCAACGCATCGGCGCGCGGAACCTCTGGGGGCAGCGGCTCGGCATCGCTCGGCGCCAGCGGCACGGCGCTGCGCCTGGATTTCTCGACGGGCGGCGGAAAGATGGCGAACATGCCGCCGGCAAAGCCACCGGCTTTCGCGCGCGGCACGTCGACATGGCCGCCCGATTTCCCCTCGATGAACAGCTTTTCGACGTCCGTGTCTTTTGACTGGTAGAGTCTGAGCAACGTGTCGTTGTGGCCGTCGAAGACGGGAACGAGGTCGGTTTCGGTCATTGGGGGATCATTCGGTTCGTTTGTCGGCGCGGTGGCTGCGATAGATCATATCCACTTAGGCAAGATGCGCTACCCGTGCAAATGCCAAAGCCATCGAAGCGGGACGACAGCCTGATGTCGCGCCCGTTCCGATCGACGAAATGCCGGCCGATCCTACTGCTTCAGCACGTCTGCCCATTCGTGGTGGCGGCGGAACTGGGCGTTCGCGAACGGGCAAAGCGGGATGATCTTCTTGCCCGCCGCGCGCGCATCTTCGACGGCGCGGGTGACGAGCCGAAGCCCTGCACCCTGGCCGCGGAAGACGTCCGGCACTTCCGTATGGTCGATGATGATCTGGTGCTCGCCGATCTTGGTGAAGGTCATCTCCGCCTCGGCGCCGTCTGGCCCGCGCAGGACGTAGCGACCCTTGGAACCGCGATCTTCCAGTTCGATTTCAGGCAGTTGGTCCGGCATCGCTATACTCCCTGGGTGGCGCCGGCAAAGAGCCGCCGTGCCGCCTCGATTTCGTTTGGCCGCACCTCGTGCCCGCCTTCATGCCACTCCACTTTGACATCGGCGCCGTCGGCACGCAAATAGGCTTCGAGCCGCGTTGTCAGGTTCGGCGGACAGATCGGATCGCGCCTGCCGGAGGTCACGAGGATATGACGGCCGGCGAGACTGCCGTTGATCTCAGGTTCGAACGGGATCAGCGGATGCATCAGCGCCGTGGCATCGAACATCGCCGGCGCGGCGAACACCACCGAGGCCAGGATGTTGGCGCCGTTGGAATAGCCGAGGCCGAACACGGATGACGGCTTCGCCGCCTCGATATGGGCCCTGATGAAGCCGGCCATCTTGTCCGTTGCCCGCGCCAAATCGCCCATATCGTAGACGCCCTCGCCGGTGCGGCGGAAGAAGCGCGCCGCACCATGCTCCGCCACATCGCCGCGCGGCGAGATGATGGTTGCCTGGGGCGAGAGATCGCGCCCCAGCGATAGAAGCTGGTTTTCATCGCCCCCCGTGCCGTGGAAGACGAAGACCAGCGGACCGCCCGGCGAACCGGGCAGCACCTTGTAAGTGTAAGCGTCCTTGCTCATGGTCTCAGCCTTCCAGCTTCTGCAGATGCTGTTCGAGATAAGGCCGCAGGTGCTGGTGCTGCGTTGGCAGCTTCAGCGCCTCACCGAGATGAGCGGTATCCTCATCGCGATCGAAACCCGGTTCGTTGGTGGCGACTTCGAACAGCACGCCACCCGGCGTGCGGAAATAGATGGCCCAGAAATAATCGCGGTCGATCACTGGCGTCACCTGATAGCCGGTGTCCATCAGCGCTTTGCGCACTTCGAGCTGCTTGGCGCGGTTCTCGACGGCGAAGGCGACGTGATGAACAGAGCCGGCGCCAAGATCGGCGAAGGCGGCACCCGGCAGCGATTCGATGTCGATGACGTCGGCGCCATTGCCGTTCTTCACCGCCAGCCGCCGGACATTTCCCGACTTGTCGATCTCCTCGTAGCCCATGAACTTCAGCAGCTCCTCGGTGGCGCCGCCATCCTTCAGCCTGAGCGACACGGAGTGAAAGCCGCGGATCGCCTCATCGGTGGGGATGCCGCCTTTCGCCCATGGCTTTCTGGCGTCGGCCTTGTCCTCGACCAGGGCGAAACCATCGCCGTCCGGTCCGGCAAAGGCCAGGCGCTTCTCGCCGAATGTCTCGTCGCGCGACAGGCCCGAGACGCCTTCATCGGCAAAACGCTTTTCCCAATAAGCGAGCGTGCCTTCCGGCACGGAGTAGACCGTGGTGCCGACTTCACCGACGCCATGACGGCCCTTGCCGATGTTGGGAAACGGAAAATAGGTCATCACCGAACCCGGCGTACCGGCCTCGTCGCCATAGTAGAGATGGTAAACGTCAGGCGCATCGAAATTAACGGTCTTCTTGACCCGGCGCTGGCCGAGTTTCCTGGTGAAGAAATCGTTGTTCTGCCGGGCATCCCTGGCCATCGAGGTGACGTGGTGGAGGCCCTTGATCTGATCGAGCATGGTCTTGCTCCTTCCCTTGGTGCTTGTGCGGCCCTAGCCGCTGTCCACGCCTATATGAGGACACCACCGCCTGCGGCAAAGGCGGCAAACACAGAATGGACTGTGCTTTAATAGTGAACAACCAAAATGCCTTTGTTCACCAATTGACGAACATGTCAGGCTTGCGCCGTGGCCGGAATTCGGTTCCATGGGCGGCGTTCGACCATAGAGGATAAGGGTATCGCGAGTGACCGGAAAAGCCAGGCGCCCGAATGTTCTTCTGATCACATGCGACCAGTGGCGCGGTGATTGCCTGTCGGCTGCCGGCCATCCGGTTGTCAAGACGCCGAATGCCGACGCGCTGGCCGCCGAGGGTGTGCTGTTCAAACGGCACTATGGTGGTGCGGCACCTTGCTCGCCGGCCCGCGCCTGCCTCTACACCGGCCTCTACCAGATGAACAACCGCGTCTGCCGCAACGGCACGCCGCTCGACGCCCGTCACGGCAACATCGCGCTGCATGCCCGGAGGCTCGGCTATGATCCGACGCTGTTTGGCTACACCGACATATCGCTCGACCCGCGCCTGCTGGCGCCGGGCGACCCACGGCTGCAAAGCTATGAAGGCGTGCTGCCTGGATTCACGGTGCGCCAGTTGCTGCCCGAGCATCAGAAGCAGTGGCTGTCCTGGCTCAAGCAGCGGGGCATCGATACCGGCGCCGGATCGCCGGATATCCATCGCCCGGTGAACGAAGGCGGCAAGGCCGAGGCCGGCGTCAGCAACGCACCGCCCGTTTATTCGAAGGACGAAACCCCATCCTCCTTTCTGACCGGCGAATTCACGCGCTGGCTCAGCGAGCAGGAGAACGATGTGCCATGGTTTGCCCATCTTTCCTTCATCAGCCCGCACCCGCCCTTCATCGCGCCGGAGCCATACAACAATTTGTATGATCCGGCTGCCGGTCCTGCCTTCCACCGTGCAGCGAACTGGCAGGCAGAAGCGGAGAGCCATCCCTATCTCGGCTATGATCTCGGCCGGCAGAAGCAGGCCAAGTTCCGCCCCGACGCCAGTGGCAAGGTGCATGATTGGAGCGGCGACGACTTTCGCCGCATCCGCGCGATCTACTACGGCATGATCTCGGAGGTCGACGCGCAGCTCGGCCGTATCTGGCAAGCGGTCAAGGCCGCGGGAACGTGGGACGACACCATCATCGTGCTGACCTCGGACCACGCCGAGATGATGGGCGACCATTTCATGCTGGGCAAGGGCGGCTATTTCGACGGCAGCTACCACATTCCGCTGATCATCCGCGACCCGCGTCACGGCAAGGCTGCCGGCGGCAGTGTCGATCGGTTCACCGAAGCGGTGGACATTTTGCCGACGCTTCTCGACCTGCTCGGCGAAGCCCCACAACCGCATCTCGACGGATGTTCGCTGAAGCCGTTCCTAAGCGGCGGGAGCCCTGCAGCCTGGCGCAATGCCGCGCATTGGGAGTTCGATTTCCGCTCGATTGCCGAGGGCGAAGCCGAACGGCATTTCGGCATCGCCTCACGCCAATGCAATCTCGCCGTCATCCGCACGGAAAAATTCAAATATGTGCATTTCGGCGGTAACTTGCCGCCGCTGCTGTTCGACCTGGAAAGCGATCCGGGCGAATTGAACAACCTCGCCGCCGATCCGGCCCACCTGGCCGTGCGGCTAGAGTTCGCCGAAAGGCTGCTTGCCTGGCGGGCTGAACATCTCGACCAGTCGTTGGCTTTGGCCGAACTGACCGAGCATGGCGTTGCCGGCCATGTTAGCAGGGGATCAAGGCAGTAGGGCGGTAGGCCTGGATGCGCCGCACCCTACTGCCCTACTGCCCTACTGCCCTACTGCCCTACTGCCCTACTGCTGCCCTACTATCCTACTGTACGATCATGCGCTGCTGGTCACGCTTCTCCGTATAGCTGCCCTTGTCGTAAGCAGTTTGAGCCTCGAGCTGTTCCTTGGTGAAGGTCGTGTACAGGTACTTCCTGCCATCCTTGTCGGTCATGAATTTGAGATTATCCATGCCGACCGCGACTTCCTTCTCGCCAATGCCGAGGAAGCCGCCGACGTCGACGATCACAGCGTCAGTCTTGTTGTCGGGCGCCAGCACGACGTCACCGATTTCGCCGACCTTGGCATCATTGGCGCCGTAGACGGTCGTGCCCTTCAGGTCGTCGGCGCGAATCTCACCGACAGGCATCTCGGTCAAGGTCGACTTGTCGATTGCCGCCGTCTGGGTCTGGTCGGGTGCCGAGGCATCGGGTGTCGAAGCGGCAGGAGCCTCAGCCGTCTTGTCAGCCGGTGCGACGGCAGGAGCCGTGGCATCGGACGGTGCAGCAGCCGGTGCGGTTGCAGCCGGCTCATTGGAAGCCGTCGTTGCCGGTGCCGGATCATAGGCCTTGCGGTTGAAATCCGGCTGCGCCTGAAGTTCCTCCTTGGTGGTCTGGGCCACCAGCCAGCGGTCGCCGTTTTTCTCCGCCCACTGGGCCTTGCCGAAGTCATAGGTGACATTCTTGGCGCCAAGGCCGAGGAACCCGCCGACGCCGATGACAAGCGACTCGGCCTTGCCTTCCTTCGTCAGCACGATGTCGTTGACGCTGCCGATGTTCTGCGCGTCATCGCCGGTGCCGTTGTAGACGGTTTCGCCAATGATGTTGGTGGCGAGATTGCCGTCGGCGCGCTTCACCGGTTCGGCCGGCGCAGCATTCATGTCGACGGGTGTCTGCGCGGTGTCAGCCGGCGCGGATGTAGCCGGAGCGTTTGCATCCGTCGATGCGACCGGCGCCGGAGCAGGCGCATAAGGCTTGCTGTCGAACTCCGGCTGCGCCGTCAGTTCGTCCTTGGTCGTCTGGGCAACCAGCCAGCGGTCGCCGTTCCTTTCGGCCCATTGCAGCTTGTCGTATTCGAAAGCGACATTCTTCGCTCCGACACCCAGAAAACCGCCAACGCCGATGACTACGGACTTGGCCTGGCCATCCTTGTCAAAGACGACATCGCTGACCTTGCCGATATTCTCGGCATCGTCGCCGGTGCCGTTGTAGACGGTTTCACCGATGATGTTGGTGACGATGCTGCCTTCGGTGCGCACCGGAGCGGCGGCTGGCTCCTGAACTGCGGGGGTCTGGGCGGGCGCCGGGGATGTCGCATTCTGCGCATAGGCCCCGGTCGCGACCAGCGCTGCGAGTGCGGTCGTGGCTAAGAGGTTGCGGGTCATGATGATCTCTCCTCGTGGGTGATTTCGTACGCGCCGCGCCCGGTTGAACCGTCGCTGAGGAGGTTCGGACGCGGCATCTTCTTCACAACGTCGTGACCATGCTGTTGTTCCGACAAAACACTTCCCGTCGTGGCGAAGCCAAGAAGCGGGGAAGCGCCGGCGATTTCTCAAAACGGAACCTTTCCCGCTTGGTCGCGTTTCAGCCCGTGGCTGGGTCTATCCCGGCCGTATCGTGATGGAATGGCGGAGCGGGGCATGAAATTTGCTGCGGTGCTGAACCGGGACGGCGGCACCTTGCGCACAACGGACCTTGCCGCCTTTTCCGACAGGATGCGCCAGACCCTGGAGACGGCAGGCCACTCCCTCAGCATTGATGTTGTTGCCGGCAAGGACGTGGTGGAGACGCTCGATGGCGCTGCATCGCGACGCGCTGTCGATGTCGTGCTGGCCGGCGGCGGTGATGGAACCATTTCCGCCGCGGCCGCTCGGCTGATGGGCACCAGGAAGGCGCTTGCCATATTGCCGGCCGGCACGATGAATCTGTTCGCACGCGGACTGGGTATTCCGCAATCCCTCGATGCCGCGCTGAAATCCTTCGCCGATGGCGAAATCATCGCAGTCGACGTGGCCACGGCAAACGGCCGGCCCTTCGTTCATCAGTTCTCGATCGGCATGCATGCAAAGATGGTGCAACTGCGCCAGAAAATGGAATTCGGTTCACGTCTGGGAAAGATCGGCGCCTCGGCCAAGGCGGCCTGGGCGACGATCAACAATCCACCGGCGATGAACGTGACGCTCAGCATCGGCAACGCCGAGATGGCGGCCCGCATCACCGGCATCGGCATCACCAACAATCTGTTCGGCGAAGGCCACCTGCCCTACGCCGACAACCCGGCGGGCGGCGTGCTTGGCGTCTATGTCACGGTGGCGCAGCAGCGTGCGGAACTGGTCAAATTCTTCTTCAACATGGCGCGCGGAAAATGGCGCGACAACGAACACGTGGAAATCCATCAAGCTGACCGAACGGTCCTGAAAATCCATTCGGGCAGCAGCAAGTTCCGCGCCGTCATCGACGGTGAACTGGTCAGGCTTGACCGTGAGACGACGATCGAAATCCGGCCTGGCGCACTGAATGTCCTGGTGCCGGCCCGCATCGCAGAGGCGAAGGCTGCCTGATGCGATCTCGAACGATGAAGGCCGAAAATCTAGCCGCCTGGCGCGCTTCCTTGTTCTGTCGCCGGCGTCCTGGCCATTTCACCATAGATT
The DNA here is from genome assembly GCF_056405075.1 of Mesorhizobium sp. P2_A12. Classification (NCBI taxonomy): domain Bacteria; kingdom Pseudomonadati; phylum Pseudomonadota; class Alphaproteobacteria; order Hyphomicrobiales; family Phyllobacteriaceae; genus Mesorhizobium; species Mesorhizobium sp. P2_A12. The sequence continues at coordinate 549,975 of NZ_JBFUCU010000004.1, read as the reverse complement.
TCGGCGATGCCCCAGGCAGCGAAGGCCAGAAGCAGCGCGGCAATCAGGATACGCAAGCCGTGCCAACCCCAACCTCCCTGTCGCGCTTTGTTTTCGGGGATGATCTTGGTCATGATCGGTCCTTGTCTGGCATTACTCCAACTGCCACGGTCGGCAAAACACGGTCGGGTAACGGTTCCTCGCTAGGATGGTTCCGGGGACGCCGGGTGGTCATGAGCCGGCAGGTACGAGATGCAGCGAAGGCCGGGACGGGCCATTGGGGACTTGGGTGAACAGCAAGGCGGAAACAGTGCCGAATCTGCCGGCCGAAGTAGCGCGCGCGGTCGAGGACGAGGACCGGCTGGCCGTGCTGCACGGTCTGGAGGCGTTGGATACGGCGGCCGATCCGGATTTCGACCGCATCAGCGGCCTTGCCGCGGCGGCGATGCAGGCTCCGATCGCCTTGGTGACGCTCGTCGACCACAGGCGCCAGTGGTTCAAATCCTGTGTCGGTCTGGACGAGACCGAAACCGCGACCGACATCTCCTTCTGCGCCCATGCGATTGCCGCCGGCGACGAGCCTATGGTGGTGGCGGACGCCACGACGGACCCACGCTTCAAGGCCAACCCGCTGGTCACGGGCAAGCATCATCTCCGCTTCTACGCCGGCGCGCCGATGATCGTGGCTGGCGCCCGCATCGGCACGCTGTGCGTGCTCGATCGCAAGCCGCATGCCTTTCCGTCTAGCGCCATGCTCGAGCAGTTGAAGGCGCTCGCCGGCCTCGCCGGCAGCCTGTTCACCTTGAAGGATGCGACCCGCAGCGGCGCTATCGCCGAAGCAGCACTGGTGCGTGAGGAAAAGCGGCGCGCCATTGCGCTCGACGCAGCTTCGCTCGCCAGCTGGGCATGGGACATCCGCACCGACATCATCGAATGCGATACCTTGCTGTCGGAGCTGTTCAACCTGCCGCGCTCGAACCGGCTGCGGGCGCGCGACATCCTCACCGCCATCGATCCTCGCGACGTCTACCAGACCGAAACCCGCTTTCGCGATGCCTTGACCGGCAGCGACGACTATTTCGGCGAATACCGGGTGAAGGGCTTTCATCCGCCGCGCTGGCTCGCCACGCGCGGCCGCGTCATCGAGCGCGACGGCGACGGCAAGCCTACCCTGATCTTCGGCGTCAACTACGACATCTCCGAGCGCAAGCTTGGCGACGAGCGGCAACGGCTGCTGCTGCGCGAGCTCAACCACCGCGTCAAGAACACGCTGGCGACCGTCCAGGCACTGGCGACGCAGACCGTGCGCCATGCCCGCCAGCCGAGCGAGTTCCTGGAAGCCTTTGGTGCCCGGCTTCAGGCCCTGGGCATCGCCCACAATCTGTTGTCCGACCGCGAGTGGCGCGGCATCGGCATCCGTGAACTCGTCCAGATCGAGGTCAGGCCTTTCGACACCGCCGACCAGCCGCGCATGACGATCTCCGGCGACGAGTTGTTGCTGTCGCCAGACCAGGCTGTCGGGCTTGGCCTGATCCTGCATGAACTGGCAAGCAATGCGCTGCAATATGGCTCGCTGTCGGTGGCGTCAGGCAAGGTTGATCTCGGCTGGAGGACGAAAGGCAGAAAGGGGACCCGACGCCTCGTGCTGACCTGGCGCGAAAGCGGCGGCCCGCAAGTCGCCCCGCCGGAGCGACACGGCTTCGGCTCGATCCTAATCCGCCGCAGCCTTGCCAAGGTCATCTCAAGCGAAGTGACCCATGAGTTCCGGCCGGAAGGCGTGTTTGCCGAAATATCGATGCCGCTGGAAGATCTGCCGAGTGAAAAGCCATGATGCCGAACCAAAAGGCCGCGACGCAAAGTTGAAGCCGGTTTTCGGAAGAGATCATGGTCAAAGAGAGAACCGACCTTACTTCCGCTCGTCTTCTTCCGGATCGTCTGGTTTCACGTTTTCGCGGTAGATGGCGTAGGCAGCCAGCGCCACGGCAGGACCCAGAATGACGCCGAGACCGCCCTTGCCCTTGAGCAGCGCCGGCAGCACGGCAAGCGCCGCGGTGATGCCGATCGCTTTCATGTCGGCATTGCGCTGTTGTGCCCGGCGCCGGGCACGTGAGCCTGCGGATATCTGGAAAATCAGCAGGATTAGCCCGGCAAGCAGCAGGAAGCCGACGCCAAAGCCCAGCGCGGCGGCAAGCGATCCGTAGCGACTTGCCGTCCAGATATAGGCTGCCCCGACCAGAAAGCCGAGGCCGCAGAGCGCCACTGATATGGCGAGCCCATAAACGATTGCCGCCGTGCGCGCCCGGCGCAGGGCGGCGGCGGTTTCGCCCGATGCCAGACCTGCAATCAGGGATGCGAGCATTCCCATCTGGAATGCGACTAACGACGCGCGAGGAGCGCGAAGAGGAAGCCGACGCCGGCGGCGATCGCCAGTGACGTCACCGGCTTTTCGCGTACGCTCGCCATTATCTGCTCTTCGATATCCTTGGCATTGCCGCGCAGGCTGTCAAAGGCTGCTTCGCCCTGCGCACGCAATTGCTCGACCCCTTCCGTAGCCGCACGCCGCGCGGTGCCGTAGCCATGCTCGCCGGTCTTGGCCAACTGCTTGGTAAGCTTGTCGATATCGGCCTTCAACTGCCTGATATCGGCTTCGAGATCTGAATTCGACGGGCCTTCGGTTGCGGTCTTTCCTGCGGCAGTTGCCATTGCTTAACTCCTTGTGATTGCTTGATTTCAAACGCGCCGCATGTCTCAAGGTTCCGGCATCAGGGACAAAGTAGCCGAAAACGCGTGCGTGTGCACCCGATCCGCTGGCGCTGAAAAAGGCGTTTCGTCAGATCAGTGGCCGTCGCGCCTCGCCCAGCCCTTCCCAGCCGGCCAGTTGCTTGAGCCCTTCATTATCGGTGACCTCGCAACCGCCGTCGCGCCAGACAATCAGCTTTCGGTCCATCAGCTTGCGGATCGTCTTGTTGGTATGGACCAGCGACAGGCCGAGCGTGTCGGCGATGTGCTGTTGGGTGATCGGTATCTGAACCGATTGCTTGCCATTCAGCCCAACGACCTTTGCCCGGCTGCCGATGAAGGCGATAAGATAGGCGGCGCGCTCGATGGCGCTGCGCCGCCCGAGGCTGAGCAGATTCTCGTCCAGCATGCGCTCTTCGCGCGATGCGATCCAGGTGATGTCGTAGGCCAGGCCGGGATGATTGCGGTAGAGTTCGTGGAGAGACTCGCGTTCGAAAACGCACAGCAGCATCGGCGACAGCGCCTCGACGGAATGCTGCATTTCGCCCATCACGCTGCCCTGCAGGCCGATCAGATCGCCGGGCATGAGGTAGTTGAGGATCTGGCGGCGGCCGTCCTGCAACAACTTGTAGCGGAACGCCCAGCCGGAGAGCACGGTGTAGAGATGGGCACTGTGGCTTCCCTCCACCAGGACCGTGGCGCCCTTGTCGACGGCGAGCTCCCCCTTCTTGAATTTACTGATGAAGGCCAGTTCCTGTTTTTCGAAGTCGCGGAAGACCGGTAACGGCCGCAACGGGCAGTTCTCGCAAGGATACTGCCGACTGGAGACGGCACGACCGTTCTGGCCTGACATTTCGACCCCTCTTCGAAAGCCCGCACAAGGCTGCGTCACAACGCGTTAGCGCGGATCGAGGTTCCGCGCGGGCACATGTCTTTTTTAAATGACAGCTTGCCAAATAGCGATCATGACTCCATCCGTTACAAGGAGCCCTTGCCTGTGTCCCCTTTGCTTGATGGATTGCGGATTCTGGTCCTGGAGGATGAGTTTCTCATCGCCATGGATGTCGAGCAGCTTTGCCGCGATCATGGTGCGGGCGAGGTGGTGATCGCCCGCGATCTGGCCGAGATCGACGATCGACAAATCGCCACGCACTTCGACGCCGCCATTGTCGACCTTATGCTGGGTGGCGCCTCGACACTCGATTTCGCGTCGGGCCTACGCGCGGCAGGCGTGCCGTTCGTGTTTGCCTCGGGTTATTCGGATCCCGATGAAATCAAGACATCGTTTCCGGGCGTCAGGCTGGTCGGCAAGCCCTATTCGGGTGAGGACCTCATGCAAGCGGTGGCGGCGGCCTGCGGGCGGGGTTCTCCCGGCTGAGACACGATCCTGCGGATCGCACCTTGCGATCGCAGCTCAGTTGGCCGGCGAGCCCGTGACCTGGGTCGAAATCGCATCCGGGCCATACTCGTCTTCGCCGGAGATCTTCAGGATCTCCTGCAATCGCGTGCGGGCCCGGCTGACCCGGCTCTTGATCGTCCCGACCGCGCAACCGCAGATTTCGGCTGCCTCCTCGTAGGAGAAGCCCGACGCGCCGATGAGGATGATGGCTTCGCGCTGGTCTTCCGGCAATTGCTCGAGGGCGCCGCGAAAATCCTTCAGGTCGAGCTGGCCATGCTGGGCCGGATGAACGGCGAGCCTGGCCGTCATGATACCGTCGCTGTCTTGCACCTCGCGCCCGCGCTTGCGCATCTGCGAATAGAATTCATTGCGCAGGATGGTGAACAGCCACGCCTTGAGATTGGTGCCGGGCTGGAAGCTCTCATGCTTGTCCCAGGCCTTGACCAGTGTTTCCTGGACGAGATCGTCCGCCTTGTCGGCATTTTGCGTCAGCGACACGGCAAAGGCGCGCAAGCTCGGGATTGCCCCAAGCAGATCGGTCTTGAAGCCTTGGGAGACCGCTGCCATGCTTCAGTCCTTCTTCTGTGCGGGTTCGGCCTGTTCCAGTTGACTGAGCAACTGTGCAAAGCGATCCGGCACATCGTCAGAGACCAGCTCGTCGTAATATTGTTTGAGTTTGCGTCCGATTTCGGAATTCGGCCCGAGTGCGTCACTGGACCCGTTCCGGCGCCTGCCCGCGACGCCAGCCAGAATATCTTTCGTCATATCCTTCATTTTGCCCTTGTATTCCCAGCGCCCAAGCCGCTCATAACACTACTCAACACAACGCAAGCGGCCCCTCGTCTGGTTGCCCGTCCGAACATCAAACGCCGTCCCGGCGCGTTAGTTCCATCAAGGTCGGAACTTTTTCTCAAGACCGGCGTTGTTTGGCCGGGGCTTGCAATCAGCTTGACCTGCACTCTATGCAACCACGTCATTCTGAGGGAGACGTCTTACCATGAGCTTATCAGCCACCATCGCACCACATCTGCCGTTCCTGCGCCGCTTCTCGCGGGCCGTTTCCGGATCGCAGGAAAGTGGCGACGCGCTGGTCGCCGCGATGCTGGAAGCCATCATCGCCGATATCGATATCTTTCCCGAGGCCTCGAGCGACCGCATCGCGCTTTACAAGGTGTTCGCCAAGCTGTTCACGTCGGTCGCTATCCGCGTCCCGCAGGAGCAGGCGCAGTCGCCATGGGAACAGCGCGCCGCCGCCAATCTGAACGCGATAGCGCCGCGTCCCCGTCAGGCCTTCCTGCTGGTAGCCGTCGAAGGTTTCAGTGAAGACGAGGCGGCCGAGATCCTCGATGCCGGCGACCAGGAGTTTTCAGAGTTGCTTGCCCAGGCAAGCAACGAAATATCCCGCCAGGTGGCAACGGACGTGCTGATCATCGAGGATGAACCGCTGATCGCCATGGACATAGAAGAAATGGTCGAGAGCCTCGGTCACCGCGTCGTCGGAACGGCGCGCACGCATGCCGAGGCGGTGACGATGTTCGGCAAGACGCGGCCCAAGATGGTGCTTGCCGACATCCAGCTTGCCGATGGCAGCTCGGGCATCGAGGCCGTGAACGAGATCCTGTCGTCGACGTCGGTGCCGGTCATCTTCATCACCGCCTTCCCCGAGCGTCTTTTGACCGGCGAACGCCCCGAGCCGGCATTCCTGGTCACCAAGCCGTTCAACCCCGACATGGTCAAGGCTCTGATCAGCCAGGCGCTGTTCTTCGATCGCCAGGCGAAAGCCGCCGCGTAGGGGCAGCGGCAGGCACGAAGCGATATCAAATGGCCGTCTGATGCGATTGCGTCAGGCGGCCTTTGACATGCCGGGACCCCGTCATCAGCGAATTCCCGGCGCCACCCTGTCTGGAACGATTGGCAAGCACCGTCTTTTTCGGCAAATGGTGGAACAAACCGCATCTACCCACGTTTTCATCACACCATTCGAAGGAGATGGATCATGCTTTACTGGGCGCTCGTATTTCTCGTCGTGGCAATCATAGCCGGCGCGCTTGGTTTCGGCGGCATCGCCGGCACGTCTGCCGGCATAGCGCAGATATTGTTTTTCATCTTTCTCGCTTTCCTGGTCATTTCGCTTCTGTGTCCTTCACAGGACACCGCCCGGCGGACCGCTTTTGGAGGCGGGTTTTCGGGAAGCCCTCTGGAACCCATTCCGCGGTGAGCCGTTCAGCCTGAGTTGGGTGGACAGATTGGCGATGCGTTCCAGGGCCGGAGATAGGAAAGACGACGTGCCAAGCGATGAGGTCATCGCCCTGCATCCCGCCGAAAGTGGCATGCAACTTGGCCGGGCTCTTCTCCACGCGCTGCACAATGCCGGCATTTCCGTTCTCTATCAGGATCGCGAACTGAAAACGGTTTGGGCGCGCAATATGCGTGCGCCGTGGGTTTCCGACACCGCGGACGGCAACGGCATCCTGCCCGCGGCGCAGATCGACCGCATCGGCGCGGCAAAGCGCGACGTCATCGCATCCGGCGATCCGCAACGCCTTGAAATCAGCGTCCCCGCCGAGGACGGCTTTCGCTGGTTTCAGGTCTGGGTCGACGCCGACCATGGCGATGGTGGAACGGTGCAAGGTGTCGTCACCACGATGGTCGAAACGACCAATCAGAAGCGCCGTGAGCAGACCCTGACGACGCTGTTGCGCGAAGTCAGCCATCGCTCGAAGAACCTCCTGGCGATCATTCAAAGCATAGCCACCCAGACCGGGCGCTATTCCGATGGCATCGCTGATTTCCTGACGCGCTTTCGCGGCCGGCTGCAGTCGCTGGCCTCGTCCCAGGATCTGGTGACCTCCTCAAATTGGCGCGGCGCCGCACTTCGCGAGCTGGTGTCGGGCCAGGTCGGTCGCAACGGGGTGAATCCGTCGCACGGCCTGCGCTTCCGCGGCGCAAATCCCTATCTCAATCCCAACGCCGCGCTGCACATCGGCCTTGCCATGCATGAACTCGCCGTCAATTCGGTCAGCTATGGCGCCCTTTCACGTGCGGACGGCTTCGTTGACGTTACGGCCGATCTCAATGCTGCTGCCGGCGGCCTGTCGCTGTCGCTGACATGGTCCGAAGCGATACCGGCGAGCGACGTCGAGCACAGCGTGAAGCGCTTCGGCAGTGTCGCGCTCGAGCGGGTCGTGCCCGCCTCCCTGAACGGAACGGCGACGCTGGAGCTGATGCCCGGTCGCCTTGAATACCGCCTTGTCGTTCCGCACGGCAGTTTCGAGACCGAGTAAGCGGCGGCGCCTCTCGTCTGATCATCCATCCTTAACCGGCTATTCACCATAAAAGCGGATTCTGTTTTTCCCAGGTACCGCTGGAACCTGCCGGACCGTCGAACATTGCCGCGTTGAAGTTGGTCTCCGGACGTCAGCCGACTGCGTCTGCTGTCGCGGTCGGCGCCGGAATTGCCCCTTTGCGCCGCGTTATTTCGCTGGTCGCCCTGCGGCCGAGGAACTTTGGCGGCTATGGACCGTTACTGTGGCGAGAGGACATGTCGCCATGGAACACATTGCTGCATTGTTGCTGGTCATCGGTTGCTCGAACACGATGGCCGACTGCCATGAATTGCAGGTACCGGTAAGCGTTTTCGAAACCGCCGACCAATGCGTCGCCGAACGGCCATTCGCGCTGGGCGACGTGCAGGGACAGGCTCAGCACATCGTCGGCAAGTGCCTTGCCGTCGATCCGGCGCTGGAAGACGACTATGACCAGATCGTCTGGAACGTGCGCGCTGACGGCACGCTCGACGCTTCCCTGGCTATCTCCAACGTCGTGATCGCATCGAACGCGGCGCGCCCAGAAAAAGACTATCTTCGCCAACAATAGATTGCAGCAGCAAAGGCCGCCATTTAATGCTAAATGGCTGTCAGAGCTTACCAAAGTGTGGACACAAAGTGAGGAGTGACTCTATGCGGAAGATGATTATTGCCATGATTGCGGTGGCTGCCCTCAGCGGCTGCACCAGCACCGAGAAGGATGTGGTTGGCGGCGGCTTGATTGGCGCCGGTGTCGGCGGCTTGGTCGGCGGCGGCAAGGGCGCGCTGATCGGTGCGGCAGTCGGTGCCGGTTCCGGCCTGTTGGTTCGCAACCTGCGCAACGGCTATTGCCAGTATCGCGATCATCACGGCCGGATCTACACGGCTCGCTGCAACTAGTTCGGCGATAATCGAAACGTCGATCCGGAGACCGGCCCGCCGGCCTCCGGATTTTTGACGTCTGGAGGCGGCATTAGCCTGTCAGCGGAATCCTGATCTCCACATTCAACCCGTCATCGCGATAATCGCGGTTGATCGTGCCGCGCAATTCGCGCGTGACGTTGAGGTCGATCAGCTTGGTGCCGAATCCGGTCTTGGCCGGTGCTTCGAGTTTCTTCTGCCCGGTTTCGCGCCAGTTGAGAACCAGCACCCTGTCGCGCCCGCGCCCTTCGAGCGACCAGTCGACCTTGAGCGCCCAATCTCCCTTGAGCGAATTGGCTGAATTGCCGGTTTCGCCATATTTCAATGCATTCGTCGCCAGTTCGTGGAACGTCAGGCCGAGCGCCTGCGTCGTGGTTTCGTCGAGCAGCACCTCCGGCCCCGTCAGAAGCTCTTCGGGCAGCTCCTTGCCGAACACCTGACCGAGCTCGATGCGCAGGAGATCGCCAAGGTCTGCCTTCTGCCAGCGCGAGCGCGTCAGCATGTCCTGAGAGGCCGCCATCGCCTGCAGCCTGGCCGAGAAGGACGAGGAAAATTCGTTGACGTCAGTGGCCCGCGAAGCGGTCTGGCGCGCGATCGCCAGCACTCGGGTGATCGAATTCTTGATGCGGTGCTTCATCTCCTGCAGCATCAGGTCTTTTTCAAGCAGGCTCTTTTCCGTCGTATCATGCAGGCGCGACGCCGCCTCATAGGCCCGCTCCTGATAGCGCGCCACCAGAGCGATGGCGCCCGCCAGGAGCAAGCCGAACAGCCCCAGCATCACCGGAATGGCGCGCGACGACGGCTGCGAGAAGGCGCTTGTCGGCCGAAACAGGACCGTCCACGGCTGGCCGGCTACCATGATCTTGCGGGTGACCAGCAGCCTGTCCCCTAAGGATGACACTGGCGGCGTCTCCGACCGGAACAAGAGATTGTCGCCACTCACAGCGCCGTCATAGATTTCCGTGTTGACCGGCAGCAGCGGCGACCGGCTGAGCGCTATCTGGAAGAGGTCCCGTGCCCGAAAAGCCGCGTAGAGAAAGCCGGCCGTGGAGGACCTGGACGCATTGATGACATCGGGAGCCGTTTCGACATTGAGCCGCACGAAGACCAGGAAGCCGGGGAACGTCTGCGCGGCACCCGTGCTCTGGCCGAGCTGCACCAGCGCGCTGGCGTGCTGCTCATCGTCGGACATTGCCTTTTCGATGGCCACGCGCCGCACCGGTTCGCTGAACATGTCGTAGCCGATGGCGGCCTGGTTGGATGGATCCAGTGGCTCGAACATCACGATGGGCGTGCGCCAGGGTTGCGTGGTGTCCGGATAGATCGGATGGCTGACACCAAGGTCGTGCAGCATGTCGCGTTCGACCGCCGCCTCGTCCCCCGTCTTCACCAGCCTGAGAAAGCCGATACCGCGCAAGCCGGCGAAATTGTTGTCGACATCGAGCGCGTTGAAGAACGCCTTGAACTCGTTCTGCGAGATATCGCCGTTGCGGGCATCGAACAGGGCCTGCGTCGACCGCAGCAGCGACAGATGCAGGTCGATGCGGCTCTCGATCCGGTTGAGCGCGTCGTCGGCCGTCGCTTCGAATTTGATACGGGCAGCTTCCTGCGTGGCGAAATAGGCAAACCCCGCCATCGTCATGCTGATCAGCGCAACGGCGATGAACGCGACGATTGGAAAAAGCTTCTTCAACGGATGATGCGGTCCATGGGCAATGTCGGACCTTTATGGGCAAGTCGATGTGCCAACACAATGGCAAGGCCAAGCCATCATGACAGCTGGCACATCACATGACCGGCAACCAGCGGCCGGGCACGGCTCGTCCGGCCAAGTGGTACTGTAGACGCTAGTCCAGCCGCACCCAATCTGTGGCTTCGAGCACATAGGGAGCGAACAAGAAATCGCGGATCTCGATGATCCGGCTTTCCGACCAGTCGATCAGGACAAAATGCGCAGGTCTTTCCATCCGGCCGGTGCTGTCGAAGACCAGCATAGCCGGCTTTCCTTCGACAGCGCCGAGGGCGAACCGCCATTTCGTCTCTTGCGCATAGCGCGTGAAATAGATGCCGATTTTGTCGCGCCCCTCCAGTTGGATCCGGTTCACCAGATCGAGCTTCACGTCGTCGGCAAGCATGACGCGGATTGCGTCGAAATCGCCGCTCCGGAACAGATGGACATAAGCGGCGATCTTGCGCCGGTCCGAATCAGACATCAGCGGCAGCCTTGTGTCTTCGGACGCCTGTGCGAAAAGCCGCAGCGCAGCGCGCCCGCGCTGAAGCGCCGATTTTGCGGCTGTCGGAGAGCACCCTGCGATGCTTGCGATCTCGTCGACCGAATGACCCAGAACATCCTTGAGGATCACCGCGCAGCGCTGAAGTTCGGGCAGCCGCAGAAACGTCTGAAAGCTGACCGCAACGATGTCCGCCTCGGGTATGGGTGCCGCTTCGACGTCTTCGGTAAGCGGGACGACCGTGTTCCGGGATTTGGCGCGCAGGAAATCGAGGCTCGCATTGTGGGCGATGCGGAACAGCCAGCCCTCGAGGTTATTCACTCCGGCGCCCTGGGCTCGCGCGTGAAGGGCCTTGACGAGGGTGTCCTGCAATACATCCTCGCCATTGACCGCCGATCCCGTCATGCGCGCGCAGTAGCGGTGAAGGCGTGGCCGCAGCGCTTTCAGACGATCCTCGAATTCGTTCGCGTTCATGTATCTAGACCTACCGCGCCTGCGCGCTCTTTCGTCGTCATTTTACCCGAGACGAACAAAGGAGGAGGGTTCAAACTTCCCTGCTGTCGAAAAGGAACATTTGAACACCCGAGTCATCAGGCGCAAAAAGGCGGCGATCCGCCCCAGCCGCTTGTCCCTCCGCGCTTGCAAACGCCTTTTCGATCGCCGCAAGGTCGTCGAAATACAGCGTTCCGATCCGATGAACGTTGGAGGGTCCTACCGGCGTTGCGATAGGGCCATTGCTGACTTCGTATTTCCTGAGGCCCGGAAGCTTCTTGGCGAGAGGCACGTGGATTTCGAAGTAATGCCGGTCAAACGCCTCGACGTTCTCCGGTGTCCGGTAAATCACAACCATCCGAGACATTGCGGTTCTCCTTTGTTGCTTGTGTGACCCAACCTTACTTGTGTGTTTCGCTCAACACCTCCGAGCCCATGATCGAGTCCAGGCTCGCCAGCTCCAGGATCTTCGGGAAATAGGCTTTCATGCGCGGATCGCTGCGCATCGCCTCGACGGCTGCCGGGGTCTCCCACTCGGAGTAGATGACGACGCCGGCGCCGTCCTTTGCAGCGATCAGCCGGGTCGTCTTCCAGCCGCGGAGCGTGCGGATCACCGTGTCGGTGTTCTGCTTCAAGAGCGCGATCAGCGCATCCTGCTTCCCGGGTTCGACCTTAAGCAGATTGATCAAGATGACGGACTCGTCGGACATGGCATGTCTCCTTCTGTTTGGACACACCAAGGACGATCCGACGGGAAGAAACGGATCGAGACGTGGAAAGATTTTTTGGAAGATAGTTCTAGGCGGCGATCTTCAGGGCGCCTGGCCCGGGAATGGCGCCGGGCGGACATTTGCCCAGAATGATCATGCCGAGCACTTCGTCCTGGGTCACATCGGTGGTGCGCGCGGTGCCTACAACCTGGCCGTTCTTCATGACGCAGACCCGGTCGGCAAGCTCGAACACGTCGTGGATGTCGTGGCTGATCAGGAAGATGCCGATGCCGTCGGACTTGAGCTGCTTGACCAGTTCGCCGACCTGCGCCGTTTCCTGCGGACCAAGTGCCGCCGTCGGCTCGTCCATGATCAGGATGCGCGCATTGAACAGGATCGCGCGCGCGATCGCCACCGACTGCCGCTGACCGCCAGACAGCTTGATCACCGGCTCCTTGAAGCGCTGGAAGCGGGGATTGAGCCGGCCCATCACCTTGCGCGCCTCGGCCTCCATCGCAACGTCGTCGAGCGTACCCCAGGCGGTCATCAGCTCACGGCCGAGAAACAAATTGGCGGCGGCATCGACATTGTCGGCCAACGCCAGCGTCTGGTAGATCGTCTCGATGCCGTATTTCTTGGCGTCGCGCGGGTTGGAGATCGATGCCTCCTCGCCGTTGACGAAGATATGGCCCGCGTCGCGCTTGTAGGCGCCGGACAGGATCTTGATCAGCGTCGACTTGCCGGCGCCGTTGTGTCCGAGCAGCGCCACGACCTCGCCGGGGAAAAGGTCGATCGAGGCGTCGTCGACGGCGCGGATGCCGCCAAAGGCTATCGAGATGTTGCGCATATCGATCAGCGCAGTGCTGGTAGGAGCGGTCTTGTCTGCCATGATTCTTGTCCTCCCCTAGACGCGCTTGCGATAGACGGTATCGAGCCAGACCGCGACGACCAGCACGGCGCCGACGACGATGCTCTGCAGCGGCGAGTCGATGCCGAGCAGCACCATGCCGGACTGCAGCGACTGCATCAGCAACGCGCCGAGCATGGCGCCGAGCACCGTTCCGGAGCCGCCGGCAAGCGAGGTGCCGCCGATGACGGCGGCGGCGATCACCAGCAGCTCGTCCAACGTGCCCAGCGCATTGGTCGACGCGTTGAGGCGGGCCGACGAGATCGCCGCGCTGATCGCGGCCAGCACACCCATGATCATGAACACCTTCATGGTTACCCAGCGCGTGTTGATGCCGGCGAGATTGGCGGCCTCCGGATTGCCACCGATGGCAAAGACATAGCGGCCGAAACGGGTGCGCTTGGTGATGAAGGTCATGACGATGCCGACCGCGACCGCCATCAGCACCGGTATGGCGATGCCATGGGCGATGAACAGCCCGCCTTCGGGAATGGTGATGCCGTTCTGCTGTGCATACTGGCGCACGATGCCGATTGGCCATGGATAGGAATTGGCGATCCAGACGGCCCCAAGGATGGCAGCGCAACTGACCACACCGAGAAAGGTTTCCGCCCACACGGGGCGCAGTGGAAAGTTGAACCGTTTGCGCTGCGACCGGCCGTTGAGCAACGCGAAAGCGACAGCCACGCAAGCAACGATGCCGATGATCCAGCTGGCGGTGGCGCCGATCGAGCCTCGCGGTCCGCCGCCCATCAGCTGGAATGTAGCGTCGAGTGGCGCGACCGTGCGCCCGTTGGTGATCAGCCATGCCATGCCGCGCCAGACCAACAAACCGCCCAGCGTCACGATGAAGGCAGGAACTTCGAGATAGGCGATGATGAAGCCCTGGAAGGCGCCGATCACAAGACCGAGCACCACGCCGACGACCAGTGCGATGATCCAGAGCCAGGGATTTCCAAGCTGGAAGCCGATGACGCGAATGAGGAATTCGGCTTGCGCCACACCCATGATCATACCGATCACGCCTTCGACGGAACCAACCGAAAGGTCGATGTTGCGCATGACGATGACCAGCACCATGCCGGTCGCCATGATCGCGACCGAGGAAGTCTGCACCGACAGGTTCCAGAGATTGCGCGGCGTCAGGAAAAGTCCGCCCGACAGGATATGGATGCCGACCCAGATGACCAGTAACGCACCGACCATGCCAAGCATGCGCGTATCGAGTTCGGTTGCCTTGAGGAAGCGTCCGACGGCGCTCAATTCGGACGCACGCGCCCGGTCTGCGGGCGCATTCGCGGCAGGCGTGTTAGAGGCCGTGTCGGTCATGAAGTCCTCCCACCGGTTTGCCGTCTGGCGCGGATGCCGGAAACACGATGCTATTTGCTTTCCGCGATCATTTGAAGCGGAATGCCCCTTGAGAAACGCCGCCGCCCCCGGGCCCGCGGCGCTGAGATCGAACCGGGATCCCGTTCGGTTTTAGTTGCAGGCCGCGACGGTGCCGGCGGCGACGCCTGCACAGACTTCGTCCTTCTTGATCCAGCCGGCGTCGATGACGACGTTGAGATTGTCCTTGGTGATCGCGATCGGGGTCAGGAACAGCGAGTTGGTCTCGTTGCCGCCGGGCGTGGTGAACTTCACGGCGTTCGGGATCTTGTCCAGGGCAGTGCCAGCGGCCAGCTGCGAGGCGATCTCGGCAGCGTTCTTGCCGAGTTCGCGTGCGTCCTTCCACACCGACACGGTCTGTGTGCCGAGTGCAACGCGGTTCAGTGCGGCATGGTCGCCGTCCTGGCCGGACACCGGAACCGATCCTGCCAGCCCTTGCGCCGTCAGCGCGGCGACGACGCCGCCGGCGGTGCCGTCATTGGCTGCCACCACGGCATCGACCTTGTTGTCGTTGGCGGTGAGGAACTGTTCCATGTTCTTCTGGGCATTGGCGGGCAGCCAGCCATCCGTATAGGCTTCGCCGACATTCTTGATCTTGCCGCTATCGATGGCTGCCTTGAGCACTTCCATGGAGCCGGCGAACAGGAAATCGGCATTCGGATCGGCGCCCGAGCCCTTGATGAAGACGTAGTTGCCTTCCGGCTTGACCTTGAACACTTCGCGGGCCTGCATGCGGCCGACTTCCTTGTTGTCGAAGGTCAGGTAGAACACGTTCTTGTTCTCGATCAGCCGGTCATAGCCGACGACCGGAATGCCTTCGTCCAGCGCCTTCTGGACCGCCGGGCCGATGGCCGAGGCATCCTGCGCCAGGACGATCAGCGCGTTGGCGCCTTGCGAAATCAGGCTCTCGACGTCGGTGAGCTGCTTGCCCGGATTGGACTGCGCATCAGCGGAAATGTATTTGTCACCAGCCGCCTCGATGGCCTTCTTCATCGCCGCTTCGTCGGTCTTCCAGCGCTCTTCCTGGAAGTTGGACCACGAAACGCCGATGACCTTGTCCTTCGCCTGCGCGACCGACACCAGCGTCAGCGACATGGCGACACCCGCCAGGATGGCGGCTGTGAATTTTTTCATAATATCCTCCCTGCGCCGCGTATGGCGCGACCAAACTGACCCGTAGGCCGGCACAGAGGCTCTATTTTTTCGAGCCTCGAAAAAATAGTGATCCAACGCCCGAACGCTGTCAACATCGATTCTGATGGATTTTGACGTCTCTCCGAGTTTTTTTCGAGCTCCGGAATAAATAATGACATGATGGTGGGGTTCTGCCAGAATTTGGCTTCGCGCATGTCGCCCCAAAAGTCCGCAGCGGTTTCGGGGCAACGACACGCGCAGAAGCAAGTGCCTGAAGCGTCGCGCATTCAGGCTTCGCTGATGGCCTTCGGGAGGCACGAAAGGCTGCGGCGACCGGGAGGATGTGAAAAAACATGTCGGTCGGAATCCGCCACGACGATCTGCGCCGCCGCAACCGGGCGATGGTGATTGCGGCCGTGCGCCGCGCCGGACAGCCGTCCCGCACCGAGATCGCCGCGACCACGGGCCTCAGCCATTCGACCATATCGGCGATCTCCTCCGACCTCATCGGCGAAGGCATCCTGACTGAGAGCAAGCCGAGCGAGGCCGGCTCGCTCAAACGCGGCCGGCCGCAGGTCGGCCTCGGCCTCAATCCGGAAGCGGCGGCGGTGATGACCGTGGTGCTGTCACTGAACTTCCTCTCGGTCGCCGTCATCGACTATGCCGGCCAGGTGATCGCCGAGGAACAGCGCCGGCTGGACACGCTGACCATGTCGCGCGACGCGCTGGTCGGTGAATGCGTTGCCATCGTACGGCGTCGTCTTGAAGACCCCGACCTCGACGTCCGCAGTGTCGCCCGCATCGCGCTGGCGATCCAGGGCATCACCGACACGCGTGCCCGCGCCATGCTGTGGTCACCGATCACGCCGCACACCGACATCGCCTTCGCCGACATACTCGAGGACGAGTTCGGCATCCCCGCCACCATGGAGAACGACTGCAACATGATGGCGATCGCGTTGCGCTGGCGCGACCCCGATCGCTACCGCGACGACTTCATCGCCATCCTGCTGTCGCACGGCATCGGCATGGGCCTGGTGTTGAAGGGCGAGTTGTTCACTGGCACCCATTCCTCGGGCGGCGAGTTCGGCCATATGATCCATCGGCCGCACGGCGCGCTGTGCCGCTGTGGGCGGCGGGGCTGCGTCGAGGCCTATGCCGGCAACTATGCCATCTGGCGGAACGCAAGGCAGATGAGCGAGGACGCGGAACCGGTGGCCGATGTCAGTGACGCCGACATGCGCGCGCTGGCGACCGCGGCCCGCGAGAGGGATGGACCCGAGCGCGAGGCCTATCGCAAGGCCGGCGAGGCACTCGGCTACGGTCTCGGCAGCCTGTTCGCGCTGATCGATCCGGCGCCCGTCGCCATGGTCGGTGTCAGCGCCGCCGCCTTCGACCTGATCGAGCCGGCATTGCGCGAGGCGATTGCGCAGACCGCCGGCGGCCAGCATTCGCAATCGATTTCCTTCGACACCGAACCGAACGAACTGCCACTGATCCGCGAAGGCTGCGCCACGCGGGCGCTGACCTTCGTAGACCAGGAGATTTTCGCGCCGGGCACGCAGGCGAGATCCGGCCTCGGCGGCAAGAACGTTGCGTGAATAACGCGCCTGGATGTGTTGAGATTCAGGTTAGGCCGAGTCGAGAATGGCGGGTTCCGAGAACCGGAACGGAGCGGACATTTGATCCGTGAGTACCGGAAGCGCAGGAAACTGCCGTTCACAGGCCGGCATCACCTGAATATCAGCATATCCCTAATCTTCCCGGATTGCGTAGCCCGCCCCACGAATGGTGCGGATGACATCGGGCATGCGGCCATTGTTGACCGCCTTGCGCAGCCGACCGACATGCACGTCGACCGTGCGTTCGTCGATGTAGATCGTCTCGCCCCAGACATTGTCGAGCAGCTGGCTGCGCGAGAACACACGGCCGGGATGGCGCATCATGAATTCGAGCAGGCGGAATTCGGTCGGTCCGAGCCGAATCTCGCTCTTCTTGCGATAAACCCTGTGCGATTCACGATCGAGCACGATGTCGCCGACCTTGAGCACGCTGGACAGCACTTCCGGCTTGGCGCGGCGCAGCAGCGCCTTGACCCTGGCCATGAACTCCGGCGTCGAGAACGGCTTGACCAGATAATCGTCGGCGCCTGTCGAGAGGCCGCGCACACGATCGCTTTCCTCGCCACGCGCGGTCAGCATGATGATCGGCAGCCGCTCGGTCTCGGGACGCATCCTTAGCCGGCGGCAGAGTTCGATTCCGGAAACCGCCGGCACCATCCAGTCCAGCACCAGAAGGTCGGGGACGTTCTCCTGCAGCCGGATCTCGGCCTCGTCGCCGCGCGTCACCACCTCGACCTGGTAGCCCTCGGACTCCAGATTGTAGCGGAGCAGCACACCCAGCGGCTCCTCATCCTCCACCACCATGATGCGTGGCGCGATCATCGACTGGTCACCCCTGCCGTCATGCCGCCGGCGCGGACATTGCCGTCTCGTCCTGCTTCGGACGATTGGCGGGCAGCTGCGTACCGGTCAAAACATAATATGCATTTTCCGCGATGTTGGTGACGTGATCGCCGATGCGTTCGAGGTTCTTGGCGCAGAACAACAGATGCGTGCAGGCGGTGATGTTGCGCGGGTCTTCCATCATGTAGGTCAGCAGTTCGCGGAACACGGAGGTGTATTTGACGTCGATGCGCTCGTCGTCGGCGCGCAGCTTCGCCAGCGCCGCCGCGTCGCGCGCCGTATATTCCTCGATGACGCCCTGCACCTGGATCAGCACCAGCTGCGCCATTGCGTCGATGGAGTGCGACAGGTCGCGCGGGGTGACACTGAGGCCGACGGTGCCGACGCGCTTGGCGATGTTCTTGGCAAGGTCGCCAATACGCTCGAGGTCGCCGGCCATGCGGATCGAACCGACGACGTGGCGCAGATCGTCGGCCATCGGCTGACGCTTGGCGATCAGTGTGATGGCGCGGTCGTCGAGTTCACGCTGGCGCGCGTCCATGATCGCATCGTCGGAGACGACGCGCTGCGCCAGGGCGTTGTCGGAATTCAACAGCGCCTTGGTGGCGCCGCCGACCATCGAGCCGGCGAGGTCGCCCATGTCGCGGATCAGCCTGCTGATCTGTCCGAGATCCTCGTCGAAAGAAGCGACTGTGTGTTCGCCCATGATCTTAGTCCTCGTATGCCTGAGCTCAGCCGAAGCGGCCGGTGATGTAGTCCTGCGTGCGCTTCTCGCGGGGCGACGTGAAGATCTTCTCGGTGCGGTCGAACTCGACCAGTTCGCCCAGATACATGAAGGCCGTCTGCTTCGACACGCGCGCCGCCTGCTGCATGTTGTGGGTGACGATGACGATCGTGTAGTCGGCTTGCAACTCGTCGATCAGCTCTTCGATCTTGGCGGTCGACAGCGGGTCAAGCGCCGAAGCCGGCTCGTCGAGCAGGATGACTTCCGGCTTCACCGCCACGGTGCGGGCGATGCAGAGTCGCTGCTGCTGGCCGCCGGAGAGGCTGAGGCCGCTTGCGTTGAGCTTGTCCTTGACTTCGGTCCACAGTGCGGCGCGCTTCAGCGCCTGCTCGACACGGCCGTCCATCTCTGACTTGCTGATCTTCTCATAGAGCCTGACGCCGAAAGCGATGTTTTCATAGATCGACATCGGGAACGGAGTCGGCTTCTGGAACACCATGCCGATCTTGGTCCGCAGCAGGTTGAGGTCCTGCGAGCGATCGAGAACGTTCTGGCCGTCGAGCAGCACCTGGCCCTCGGCGGTCTGCTTGGGATAGAGCTCGTAGATGCGGTTGAAGACGCGCAGCAGCGTCGACTTCCCGCAGCCCGAAGGTCCGATGAAGGCGGTGACGCTGCGCTCGGGCAGCGACAGCGTGATGTCCTTCAGTGCCTTGCTCTGGCCGTAGTAGAAGTTGAGGTTCTTGACCTCGATCTTGGCCTTGCCGGCAATTGCCTCGGCGGCGATCGTCATGTCTGGAGACAACATCTGGCTCATTTGTCCTCTCTGCGTCCGGTCAGGCTGCGAGCAAAGATGCTGAGCGCGAGAACCGTCAATGTGATGATGAGTGCACCGGTCCAGGCCAGTTGCTGCCATTCCTCGTAAGGGCTGAGAGCGAACTGGAAGATGGTCACTGGCAGGCTGGCCATCGGCGCGTTGAGATTGCTCGACCAGAACTGGTTGTTGAGCGCTGTAAAGAGCAGCGGCGCCGTCTCGCCGGAGATACGGGCGATCGACAACAATATGCCGGTGACGATGCCTGAAAGGGCGGCGCGGTAAGCGACCGACTTGATCACCACCCAGCGCGGCGCGCCGATCGCGGTGCCGGCCTCGCGCAACGCGTTCGGCACCAGGTTGAGCATGTCCTCGGTGGTGCGAACGACGACCGGGATGACCAGGATGGCAAGCGCGACAGCGCCGGCGATCGCCGAGAAATGCCCCATCGGCCGGACCATCAGTTCGTAGACGAACAGGCCGATGATGATCGACGGCGCCGACAAAAGGATGTCGTTGATGAAGCGCACCACGGTGGTGAGCTTCGAAAAGCGTCCGTATTCGGCCATGTAGGTGCCTGCCAGCACGCCGATCGGTGTACCGACGACGACGCCGATGACGGTCATCACGATGCTGCCGTAGATGGCGTTGAGCAGGCCGCCGGCATCGCCGGGCGGCGGCGTCATTTCGGTGAACACCGCAAGATTGACGCCGGACAGGCCCTTGTAGAGCAGCGCGCCGAGGATGAGCGCCAGCCAGGCAAGTCCGATGCCCGCGGCGGCGACGCACAGCGTCATCATCACGGAATTCTTCCTCTTGCGGCTCTGATGAAGCGATGTGGCTGTCGACATCGGTCAGGCTCCCGTGCGGGCGTCAATGCGCATCAGCATGTAGCGTGCGATGGCGAGGATCAGGAAGGTGATGACGAACAGGATCAGGCCGAGCGCTACCAGCGAAGAGGTGTAGAGATCGCCGACGGCTTCGGTGAATTCGTTGGCGATGGTCGCGGAGATCGTCGTTGCCGGCGCGAACAGCGAGGTGCTGATGCGGTGCGCATTGCCGATGACGAAGGTCACCGCCATGGTTTCGCCGAGCGCACGGCCGAGGCCGAGCATGACGCCGCCCATGATGCCGATCCTTGTGTAGGGAATGACCACGCGGCGGGTCACTTCCCAGGTCGTGCAACCGATGCCGTAGGCGGACTCTTTCAGCACCGGCGGCACCGTGTCGAAGACGTCCTTGGTGATCGAGGTGATGAAAGGCAGCACCATGATGGCAAGGATCAGCGACGACGTCAAAAGGCCGATGCCGTAGGGCGGACCGGCAAACAGGCTGTTGAGGCCGGGAATGCCATGGAACGCGCTGATGATGAAGGGCTGCACGGTCGTCTGCAGGAAGGGCGCCAGCACGAACAGGCCCCAGATGCCGTAGATGATCGAAGGGATGCCGGCGAGCAGCTCAACCGCCATGCCGATCGGGCGCCGCAGCGGGCGCGGGCAAAGCTCGGTGAGGAAGATGGCGATGCCGATGCCGAGCGGCACGGCAATCAGGATGGCGATGGCGGACGTGATGATGGTGCCGTAGATCGGCGCCAGCGCGCCGAATTTCTCCGTCACCGGGTTCCAGCTTTCGCTGGTCAGGAAGGAGAAGCCAAAGGTCGACAGGGCTTGCCAGGAGCCGGCAAACAGCGAGATCGCAACACCGCCGAGCAAGACCAGCACCAGCATGGCTGCGGCACGGGTCATTCCGTGGAAGATCGCGTCGGTCAGCGCGAAACGTCTGACAGTGGCGTCGCGCGAACCTCGAATGGCTGGCAAGGCTTCTTGGACAGCACTCATGTGAAGCTCGGCTCTTTGAGTTGAGGGAAAAGGAGCGCCGCGGCGCGGCGCTCCTTCAAAGGGATGTTACTCGCCGACGTAGACGGGCTTGCCGTCAGCCTGGATGTCGGCCTTCCACGAAGCCTTGATCAGGTCGACGACGCTGTCGGGGATCGAGACGTAGTCGAGACCCTTGGCGGTTTCCTTGCCGTCCTTGTAGGCCCAGGCAAAGAACTTCAGCGCTTCGCCGGTCGCGGCGGCGTCATCGGGGGTCTTGTGGATCAGCACCCAGGTCGAAGCAGCGATCGGCCAGGTGGCATCGCCGGGTTCGTTGGTGATGATGACGTTGAAGTTCTTCGCGCCCTTGAAGTCGGCATTCGAAGCAGCCGAGCCGAAGGATTCGAGCGACGGCTCGACGACCTTGCCGGCGGCATTCAACATCTTGGAGTACGACAGGTTGTTCTGCTTGGCATAGGCATACTCGACGTAGCCGATGCCGCCGTCGGTCTGCTTGACGGTGTTGGCAACGCCCTCGCTGCCCTTGGCGCCGACGCCGGTCGGCCATTCGACCGCGGTGTCCGAACCAACCTTGTCCTTCCAGTCGGGCGACAGCTTGACCAGATAGTTGGTGAAGTTGAAGGTCGTGCCCGAGCCGTCCGAACGGTGGACGACGGCGATCGCCGTCGACGGCAGGGTCAGGGTCGGGTTCAGCGCCTTGATCGCGGCGTCGTCCCAGGTGGTGATGGCGCCGAGGTAGATCTGCGCGATCGTCTTGCCGTCAAGGATGAGTTCGCCCGGCTTGATGCCCGTCAGGTTGACGATCGGCACGATGCCGCCCATCACCATCGGGAACTGCACGAGGCCGTTCTTTTCCAGATCGGCATCGGACATCGGCTTGTCGGTGGCGCCGAAGGTCACGGTCTTGGCGATGACCTGCTTGATGCCGCCGCCCGAACCGATCGACTGGTAGTTGAGGCCGACGCCGGTGTCTTTCTTGTAGGTGTCGGCCCACTTGGCGAACACCGGATAGATGAAGGTCGAGCCGGCGCCGGAAAGGTCCGCGGCCATGGCTGCAGAAAGGGTGACGGTAGACGCTGTGGCCATTGCAATCGCAACGACCGCTGAGCGGATGAAATGTCTCATGTGGCCTGCTCCTGTTCGGAAGATGGTCTCTCGGCGCCATCCTCTCGGCGCCCGCTGAGGCCAATAGCCTTCGATTATAACAGTCGCATGACAGTTTCATGTCACCCCGGTAACGCGTCATCGGGGCGGGGAAAATGCCGGCCGGCCGGCGCTTGCGGCGGAACCCGGCTTTGTGCCCGGAATCAGGCACTTGCGCCTTTTCATGCCGAGAGTGACCTGCGGTTTCGCGATCAACGCCTCGGCAAAGAAAATCCGGACGGGAACGCGTTGCTCTCGGCCAGATGTCGTGGCCGGGCCATCGCCGAAAACAGGTCCGTTGGGGTAGGTTGACGCTGTCTCATGCCGGCGGTCGCTGCTCCCGCCCGTAACTGGAAGAGCGGAATTCGAATGTGGCCATTGTCTCGGCTGGGCGTCGCCTTGGATATGGTGCGATCGCGCCATAGTCTTGCCTCAGCGAGGGGTCGCGAATCTCCGCCGGGCTCCCCGGGCAAGCCGGGTGCGACGCCGGCCTTTTACCCGGCGTTGCGCTGAGCCTGGCGACTGGCGCCGACCCAGCGCTCGACTTTCTCGAGCAGGGCCCTTGGGCTGATCGGCTTGGGCAGGTAATCGTCCATGCCGGCCTCCAGGCAGCGTTCGCGATCGCCCTTCAGCGCATGCGCGGTGACGCCCACGATCGGCACATGCGTGCCGGTTTCTTCCTCGAGCC
The DNA here is from genome assembly GCF_056405075.1 of Mesorhizobium sp. P2_A12. Classification (NCBI taxonomy): domain Bacteria; kingdom Pseudomonadati; phylum Pseudomonadota; class Alphaproteobacteria; order Hyphomicrobiales; family Phyllobacteriaceae; genus Mesorhizobium; species Mesorhizobium sp. P2_A12. The sequence continues at coordinate 527,106 of NZ_JBFUCU010000004.1, read as the reverse complement.
GGCGAATGGCGGCGGTGGCCTCGAGCCCGTTCATCTCCGGCATCGAGACATCCATCAGGATCATGCATGGATTGAGCCGGCCGAAGGCGTCGAGCGCCTTGCGGCCATTGCCGACGATCTCGAAACCATAGCCGGTCTCGCCGAGAATCTGGGTGAACACCATCTGGTTCACCTCATTGTCCTCGGCCACCAGGATATCCAGCCTGTCGCCGCCGGCCGTCGCGGGCGGCCGGGGCCGAACCAAAGGCGGCTGCAGCAGCGCCCGTTGTTCCGACGCCGGCGGCGGTGGCCGCACAACCTTGCCCGGAGGGATGTCGGCTGCCTGCGGCTGGGTGTCGGCCGTGTTGTGGCGATGCCGCTGGATCGTGGCAACCAGCGTTTCCAGCAGCACCGATGACCGCGCCGGCTTGATCAGCTGGGCATCGATGCCGAGATCGCGATAGCTGGTGTTGGCGAGCGACTGGTCGACCGAGGTCAGCATGATGATCGGCGTGCCTGCGAGGCCGGCGGTGTTGCGCACGATCCGCGCCATTTCGGCGCCGCTCATGCCCGGCATCTGGTAGTCGAGCACGACGCAGTCGACCGGCACGCCATAGGCGGCGGCCGCGATCAGCACCTTGAGACCCTCGGCGCCGCTTTCGGCCGCGCAGGAATCGAATGTCCACGATGTCATCTGTTCGGTCAGAATGGCCCGGTTGACGGCATTGTCGTCGACGATCAGCACGCGCGCGCCGGTCACGTCGACGGGCGTGATGCGTTGCCCATTCTGCTGTCCCGCCCTCGGCAGCGTGACGGTGAACCAGAAGGTCGAGCCCTTGCCCTCGGCGCTCTCGACACCGATGTCGCCGCCCATCAGCTCGACGAGCCGCGAGGTGATGGCAAGACCAAGGCCGGTTCCCTCGTGCCGCCTCGTCGACGAGGTGTCGACCTGGCTGAATTTCTCGAATACGAGTTTCAGCTTTTCCTCCGGGATACCTATGCCGGTATCGGTGACCGAGATCGTCAGTTTCGTCCCGGTCGGAACCCTTTCGCCGGTGACGTCGACCAGCACATGGCCTTCATCGGTGAACTTCACCGCGTTGCCGAGCAGGTTGGTCACGATCTGCCTGATCCGGCCGACATCGCCCACGAACAGGCTCTCGAGACGAGGCTCGATGCGCACGATGAGCTCGAGATCCTTCTCCTTGGCGCGTGTCGACACCAGCGTCGCCACATCCTCGATCGCCTCGGCAAGATTGAAGGGCGCCGAATCCAGCACCAGCTGGCCGGCGTCAATCTTGGAGAAATCCAGAATGTCGTTGATGATGGTGAGCAGCGCATTGCCCGATTTGACGATGATGTCGGTGAACGTCTTCTGTTTCGAGTTGAGGTCCGATTTGGCCAGCAGTTCGGCCATGCCGAGCACGCCGTTCATCGGCGTCCGGATCTCGTGGCTCATATTGGCGAGGAATTCCGACTTGGCGCGGTCGGCGAGCACGGCCCGCTGCCGTGCCTCGCGCAGTTCGGCCTCGCGCGTCTTCAATTCGGTGATGTCGGTGGTCGATCCGATCAGGTAGAGCGAACCGTCGGAGGCGATCATCGCGCCCTTGCGGGCGAATTGATGCCTGACGCTGCCGTCGGCCAACGTCACCGTCTCTTCGACCTCCTGGGTTTCACCGGTGCGCAGCACCGCAAGGTCGCTGCCGACAAAGGCTTCGCCGTCGGGCCCGAAGATCTCGATGTCTGTCTTGCCGATCGCCTCTTCCTTGGCGAAGCCGGTCAGGTCGCACCAGCCCTTGTTGACATAGAACTGCCTGAGATCGGAGCGCTTGGCGTAGATCGACACCGGTACGTTGTCGATCAGGCTGCGGAACACCTCGTTCTCGCGCATGCTTTCTTCCAGCGCGCGCTCGCGCGCCTTGACCTCGGTGATGTCGGTACTCGAACCGACCAGATGCACCGACCCGTCCAGCGCCACCAGGCGGCTCTTGCGGGTCATCAATTGCCGGACCGTCCCGTCGCGATGGGTGACGGGTTCCTCGATCTCCTTGACGGCGCCGGTCACGGCGACCTCGGTGTCGTCGTGGCTGTAGCTATCGCCATCCTGCCCACCGAACAGCTGACGGTCGGTGCGGCCGATGACCTCTTCCTTGGCGAGACCTGTTATCGCGCACCAGGCCTTGTTGACGAACTCGATGCTCAGGTCCTGCGCCTTGATGAAGGCAGCCACCGGCAGCTCGTCCAGCACGTGCCGGAACAGATCGATCTGGCGCATCGAGTCGCGCAGCGCCTTCTCGCGGCTCTTGATCTCGGAGATGTCGACGCGAACGCCGATGAACGTGCCATCGTCGGTCCGCATGTCGTAGACCTGATACCAGCGGCCATCGGGGTTGTGACGTTCGAACGAGGAACTGGGCAAGCGGTAGCGGGCAAGGATCGCGTCCAGCCATGGATCGGGGTCGCCGTCATAGAGCGTGTCGACTTGCGGGTCGCCGCTGTTGCGGAAATAGCCGTTCGAACGGCCGAGAGCCAGCGCCTCGCGGAGTGTGCAGCCGGGCTGCCATACCGGCCTCAAGGCCGGCAGCGTGTCCTGGATCTTGCGGTTGGCGAAAACGAACTTGTCGTCGCGATCGTAGATGATCACGGCCGCCGGCAAGGATTCCAGCACGCTGGCGAGATGCTTGCGCGCATCCTCGGCCTCGGTCTCGCGGCGCTTCATGTCGGAAATGTCGAACAGGAAGCCGGCGACGTAGTTGCGGCCGCTTGGCATGCCGACGCGGCTCTTCCTGACGATGCGCGACCGGCTGGCGCCATCGGCCTCGAAATTTTCTTCCACTTCGTAGGCGCGCCCGCTGGCAAGCACGTCCCGTTCGCTCTGTTCGAATAGCGCGACATGGCTGCCTGAGACAAAATCGCCGCCGGGCTTGCCAAGAATGGCTTGCGGCGTCTGGCCAAACAAGGCGGCGAACGCTTCGTTGACGAACACAAACCGCAACTGGTCGTCCTTGACGAAGATCGGATCTTTGACAGCGTTGATCACCGCTTCCGCCAGCCGCGCTTTCTCCAGCGCGTCGGCAAGTTCGGCCTCGCGATCCTTCATATCGGTGACGTCGACATAGGAGATGAGCCGCTTGCCGCCGGCCAGCGGCGCCATCGACGAGATCAGCGTGCGCCCGTCATTGCGCGGGAACTGCCGGGATCCGGTCGTGCCGGCCCTGATTTCCGCCTCGCGATCGGCGATGTGCCGCTGCCATGTCGCCTCATCGGAACCATACGGGTCGACGTCGCGGCTGGCGTCCATCAGCTCGCGGAAGCTGCAGCCGATCTCGGCGCGGCGGGCGTCGATCTGCCAGAAATCGTAGAAGGCACGGTTGATGACTTCGGCGTGCAAATCGGCATCGAGGACGAGGACACCGATCGGCATCTGGTCGACCATGGCGCGAAGGTTGGCGAAGGTCTCCGCCGTCCTGGCATTGGCGTTCTCGACTTCGGCGTCGCGAAGCTTCAGATCGGTGATGTCGTAGTAGGTCAGCAGGCGCTTGCCGCCGGACAGGGCGGTGACCGAGAACATCATGGTCCTGCCGTCGGCATGGGGGAACTCGCGTGGCGCAACGGAGCCGGTGCGGATCTCCTCGAGCCGGGTGGCAAGGTAGCGCTGCCATTGCAGTTCGTCGATATCGCCATAGATGCCGTTGCGACGGTTGAGTTCCATCAACAGGCTGAACGGGGCGCCGACGGTCACGGCACCGTCCGGGATCCTGGAGAGGTCGCGATAGGCCTTGTTGACGATCAGCGTATCGAGCCTCGCGTCCAGAAGCACGACGCCCATGTGCATGGCGTCCATCGTCCGCTCGAGATCGGCAAGATGCTGGACGGGTTCGCTATCCGCCGCAGGCTTCTGCTCCACAGCCCCGAAGGCGCCGGCCAGCGCCGTGACGTTGCGGCCAATGCCGCGATAGCCGGCAAATCCTCCCTCGCCATCGAACCTTGGAAAGCCCGACGTCAAGATCCAGCGGCAATCGGCGCGGCCGCCTTTCAGTTCATGCACGAAGTCGCGAAACGGCCGATGCGCCTGCAGATCCGCCAGATGCGCGGCACCGCTGCGGTCGCCGTTCAGGACCTGGTCGAGGAAGTCGAAGCGGAACCGGCCAACCACATCAGCCGGATCGATGCCGGTGGCTGCCTGGTAGTTCTGTGAAAGCCAGGAGAAGCGCAGTTCGGCGTCGGTCTCCCAGACCCAGTCCGAACCGGCTTCGACCAGCTGGCGAAGCGTGTCGGTCGAATCCCTGCCCGCAGGGGGCGGTAATGCAGCGTCGCCATGCGCCGCCGATTTGCGAGGCTCGCGCTTGCCGCGCGCGCCGATTGTGTCGTCCGCTTCCGCCATGCCGTCCCACCCGAAAACCAAGGCCGAACCCTCCCCCGCGGTTCGTCGCCGGAATGTGCCCGACAAGCATTAACGATCCGCTAACCTTAATGGGCGGTTAGATATTTCGGTCGACACGGCCTGCGTTGTTCCGCCGGCTTGTCGGCAGGATTGAAGCCGCTATATAAGCTTCAAGGGATATTGCGGATGGTTGGACGGATCTCGCCTTGCTTCATGGGGCTGATGCTGCTTTTCGGCAGCGGCTGCTCGCGCACCTATGATGGCACCGTGGTCATCCCGAGGCCGCTTGATGTCAGGCGTTTCTGGGATCGGCCACCACCGCGTGTCGAATACGAGCAGGTTGAAGACGGCGCCTTTCCGGTGGCGCCGCAGCCGCCGCAGCGATTTTCCGAGCGCAGAGTGGTGACCCATGCCCCGCCAAGACGGCACCGGACGAGGGTCTCGACACAGCCTTCCTCACCTGAACCGGCGAAGCTGCTGACGTGCAGAAACGTCAGTGAGCCCGGCAAGAGAGCTCGCATGGTCTGCGAATAGCGATCGATTGGCAAATGCCTGTCAGCAAGCTCTGCGTTCAGAGCGAGGCGGCGCCCTTTTTGGGTTCTTTCGCACCGAGCTTGTCGAGTGCAAGACGCACCTGACGCAAATCGTCCTGCCAGCCGTCATCGTCGCCCATCGGGCTCTCCGACGCAGCCCGCTGCAGCCCACGAGCCTCGGATTCGATCTCGCGCAGTTCAGCGATTTTCTGTTCGGTGGTCAGGGAGCCGTCTTCGACGATCTCCAGCACCCTCATTTCCCTGAACGTTGCCATGGCGTTTCTCCTGGCTGATGTCGATCACAACGCCGTGAGTGCCCCTCTGTTCCAACTGTCCCTGTGATCCAGACCATCCTTTATTTGTGTTTGAGCTTGAAACCTTTGCCTGGCCTTCAGCGTTGAATGGGCCAGGAGAGAGGAGAACGCAGATGTCGATCCACTTCACGGTTTCGGACCTGACAAGGAACCTGTTTCACTCGCTGGGGCTGGATCACGAGCGTGCACCAAGGCCCCTCAATGCCGAGCAAAGCCTGTTGCTGGAATGCTATCTGGCCGGCCAGGTTCCGGAATCGGCGTGGAACGACTACGTTTTCGAGACGCCTGATCTTGCCCGGCATGCCGAGGCGAGGCGCAGTCACCACTGAACCAGCATACGCCAAGAGCTGAGCGCACCGCCGTGGCAAGGCGGTTCCGGCTCGCTTGTCGGCTACTTGGGAGACGTGAACTGCAACGTGAACACGTTGCCCGCGACCCCTTGCGCCAGCTTCGACGAGAAGGTCAGGGGCAGGCAATTCTGCAAGGCCGTAGTCGCGGCATCAACAAATGACTTTTTCGCATTGGCGTCGCCATCCACCTTGATGGCTGTCGGCCTTGGGGGGCCGATCAGCGTGCCGTCCCGCTTGAAGCTGAAGCTCAAGGTAACGCTGGCAGTCCCGGCATCCGCCGGCGGCGTCCAGCATGCCTGGATCGCAGCCCCGACATCGCTCATGGTGTTGAGTTCAGCGGCATTTGAAGGATGAACGGCGCCTGCCAGCATCATCCCCGCAACCGCAGCCTGCCTCGCAACGCTTTTCATCGCCAGCCCTCGTCTCACTCCTGACCGGCAGTCCATGCCGACTGCCGAAATGGATGGTAGAGCCAACACCGGCAATGACAATATCTCTGGGCAAAAAGTTGACGCCGAAAATGCGACACCGCAAGCAATTCAGGAAAAGCGTAAAACGGGTTTTCCGTCTGGAATTGCGTCAAGATAGGACGTCACGCTGACAGCGTGCGAAAGCAAAAAGGCCGGCATTGCGCCGACCTTTCCTTCCACCTCGGCGCCAGTACATCCGTGGTCGCGGGGTGAATTATCGGCAGTAGACAGGGCTTTGGTTAACGAATCCTTAACCTCGGGCTCCCTTTAACCACAGGCCCCCTTTAACCTCAGGCCTTGGCTTGCGATCTCACATAGGCGATGTAGCCGCGCACGTCGCCGGCAGGCTCGGCGTACGCCTTGCCGAGCTTCTTCTCGATCGCCGCCATATACTCCTTGGCCCATTTGGGCAGAGGATAATCGACGACCGCCAGGAACTCGAGCGTCGCCGCCAGGCGGATGTCGGCGATCGACGGGTTCTTGCCGCCGATGAACGGCTTGCCGTCCCTGAAGAAACTGTGGAAGACCTCCAGCGGCTCGGCAATCGCGGCCATCGCGGCCTTCTGGGCTTCGGACTTCTTGTCGGGGTGGGCGTCGCTGTGGCCGACCTCGCCGGCATATTGCGGGAAGCCAAGGAACGGATAGGTGGCGCGCGCCACATACGGGTAGAGCGTACCGACCAGGTAGAACATGGCACTGTCGATCATCGCCCGCTTGGCCGGCGCCTTGGGATAGAACTTCTCCAGCCCGTGCTTGTTCGCCAGGTATTGCATGATGGCGCAGCTTTCCCACAACACGCCTCTGGGAAGGCCCTTGTCCTCGATCATCGGCGTCAAATGCGAGGGGTTTCGCGCCGTGAATTCCGGCGAGCGGGTATGGCCCCAGGCATCGGTCTCGTCGGCGCCCAGCCCGGCCGCGCGCGCGAACACCCGAACGGTCATGTTGTTGACGCTGGGCTTCAGCATGCTCAGCTTCACGGCAGGTTTCTTAGCCGGCTTCGCCTTGGCCTTCACTGCGGGCTTGGCAGCAGCCTTCACCGCCGGCTTTGCCGCCGCCTTCGCCGCCGGTTTTGCGGCTGCTTTGGCCGCGGGTTTCTTCGCACTCTTCGTCGCTGTCTTGGCCATTTGTTCCTCCCTCTGGTTTGTTCAGTATGGGTTCTTCGGCGCCCGGTCGTCCGACAAGGTTGCGCGCGAACGCTCGACGAGCGCCTGGATCGCATCGGCGAGATGCACTTCCGCAATGTTGTAGTCGCCGCGCGCGACACGCAGCCTGTGCGCTTCCATCAACACATCGGCATGGGTGAACCCCGCCGGCGGTTCGAAGCGGTAGGAGGCTAGCTCGATCAGCAGGCCAAGCGGATCCTCGAAATAGATCGAATCCATGAAGCCGCGATCCTTGACGCCGCTGTGCTTGATGCCGCGCTCGCCGAGCCGGCCAACCGCCTGCAGGAAGGTGACGCGCGACACCGAAAAAGCAATGTGGTGGACGCAACCCGGATCGGTCGGCGTGCGCCGCTTCTCCGGCGTGCGGCTCTCGTCGGTGAAGATGGTGATCAGCCGGCCGTCGCCCGGATCGAAATAGAGGTGGCTCTCTTTTGGCTTGTCGAGGTTGGGCTGCTCGAAGATGAATGGCATGCCGAGCACGCCTTCCCAGAAGTCGATCGAGGTCTGGCGCCCGGCGCCGACCAGCGTGATGTGATGCACGCCCTGCGATTGCAGTTTCTGCATTGGCCTTCCTCCCCGCGCGGCATCAACTGCCGGTCTGGATCCCCGGCATTCTGCGCGCCGCTCGAGCCGTGCCTCAGGATCCAAGCCGCAATGCTAATGCAATCGGCCCCGCTGCGCCAGAAGCGACGAGAGCAGGGAGATCGGATGATTGGTGGAGAGAGTGGTACGCCCAAGGGGAATCGAACCCCTGTTCCCGCCGTGAGAGGGCGGTGTCCTGACCGCTAGACGATGGGCGCGTTCAAGAACCGGCGATATAGGCTGACGGCTGGGAAAAAGCAACTGGGCTTCGCGGGCTTTGTCATATCGAGGAAAAGCCGGCCGCAAGCCTACCGTTTCGGCTCGATCAGGTCCCAGAGATTGCCATAGAGATCGGCGAAAACCGCCACCGTGCCATAGGGCTCGAAGCGCGGCGCTTCGCGAAATTCGACGCCCTTCTCCAGCATCGCCGCATGGTCGCGGGCAAAGTCGTCGGTTTCGAGAAACAGGAAGACACGGCCGCCGGTCTGGTTGCCGATGCTTTTCTCTTGTGCCTCGTCGGAAGCCTCGGCCAGCAGCAGCCTGGCGCCCTGCCCGTTGGCCGGCGCCACCGTGACCCAGCGCTTGCCGCCGCCGAGATCGACGTCCTCGACCAGCAGGAAACCCAGCCGCTCGACATACCAGGCAATCGCCTCGTCATAACTGGCGACGACCAGTGCCACGGTCGCGACGCGACGATGTTGGGCGAACCCGGTCATCCCTTAAGCCTTGCTCATTGTTGCCGACCGCTCTTTTGTTGCGGCCCGCTCATTTGTTGCGAATTGCAAAACGGCCGATCACCCGGCGCTCTGTCATGTCGTAGACGAAGATCGTGCGGCTGCCGTCGGCAAGCTCGGCGTCGATGGACACGCGGCTGCCGGACAGCGACTGGCTGACCACCTTGGCCCCGACCGGCAGTACGATGTCGCCGCTGACCGGCTCGCCGGCTGGCGCCTGGATGTCACCGGCCAGCGGCGGGTTCGCCGGCGGCGCGTTGCGCGCTTTGTAGACAAGGGCGCCGATCACCACCATAAGGGCAAGGAACAGCAGGCCGAGATTGATCCCGACGAAGCGGACGAGTTTCCTGCGCACCTTTTCGACCTCGGGGTCGAGCGGTTCCTCCTGATCTTCCTCGGCAATTGGGCTGGCCATGGCAAATAGTCCGGAACGGTTTTTCAATGAGCGCTCATAGCGAAGAGGCCCCTGAATTGATAGAGGACCAATTCATGGCGGCAGCCCCCACCGTGCTGGTGGCGGGCGCGGATGCGGCCGGTCAGCGCCTTGACCAGTGGCTGGCGGCCAGCCTTGGCCCGGACATGTCGCGCAGCCGCGTGCAGATGCTGATCAGGCAGGGCGCGGTCTCGATCGACGGCAAGCCCATCAGTGAGACCAACCGCAAGATGACGCCGGGCGAAAGCGTTTCGGTCGCCATGCCGGAGCCGGAACCGGCGGAGCCACAGGGCGAGAACATCGCGCTCGATGTGCTCTATGAGGATGACGAACTGATCGTCATCAACAAGCCGGCCGGCCTTGTCGTGCATCCCGGTGCCGGCAACTGGACCGGCACGCTGGTCAACGCGCTGATCCATCATTGCGGCGACAGCCTTTCCGGCATCGGCGGCGTGCGTCGTCCGGGCATCGTCCACCGCCTCGACAAGGAGACCAGCGGCGTCATGGTGGTCGCCAAGACCGACCGCGCCCACAAGTCGCTGTCGGAGGCCTTCGCCGATCACGGCCTGACCGGCGATCTCGAACGCGCCTATCTCGCGCTGGTCTGGGGCCTACCGCAGAGGCCGACGGGCACGGTCGACGCGCCGCTCGGCCGCGCCGCCGACCGCGTGCGCCGCGCCGTGGTGCCGGAAGGACGCGACGACGCCCGCCATGCCGTCACTCACTTTACCGTGCGGGAGCGCTTCGGCGTCGATCAGCAGGAGTTCGCCACGGCCAGCCTGGTCGAATGCCGGCTCGAGACCGGCCGCACCCACCAGATCCGCGTCCACATGGCGCATATCGGCCATCCGGTGATTGGCGACCCCGACTATGGCCAGGCCTTCCGCACCAAGGCCAACAGGCTGCCTGAACCGCTGAAAAGCCAGGTCAAGGCATTTTCCAGGCAAGCTTTGCATGCCTGGCTCCTTGCATTTCGCCACCCGACTACCCATCTACCGATGAGGTTCGAGGCGCCGATACCGAGGGACATGGAGGAACTCGCCGGCGGCTTCCGCAAGCTCTGAACCGGTCACCAACAAGCTTCAAGCTAACCATCAAAAAACCTGACTGGCATTGTTCACTTCAGCGTGACACACTGTTTCGTGTTGAACAAACGCCTGTCTTTTCTGGTTTTGTTCCTGTATATATCTGGTGTCGCGGGCGAGCCTTTTGGTGCTCGCGTCACATGCCCGCCGCGTTTCGGGGGCATCACTCCAATAGAGAGGGGGCGCTATCATGGCCCAGTCACTACCCAGTATCGTTTCCGGCGAAGGCGGCCTCAGCCGCTACCTGGAAGAAATCCGCCGCTTTCCCATGCTGCAGCCGCAGGAAGAGTACATGCTCGCCAAGCGTTATGCCGAGCATGAAGACACCTCCGCTGCGCACAAGCTCGTCACCAGCCACCTTCGGCTCGTCGCCAAGATCGCCATGGGCTATCGCGGCTACGGCCTGCCGATCGGCGAGGTGATCTCGGAAGGCAATGTCGGCCTGATGCAGGCCGTCAAGAAATTCGAACCGGAGCGCGGCTTCCGCCTCGCGACCTACGCCATGTGGTGGATCAAGGCCTCGATCCAGGAGTACATCCTGCGCTCGTGGAGCCTGGTCAAGATGGGCACGACCGCCAACCAGAAGCGCCTGTTCTTCAACCTGCGTAAGGTGAAGGGCAAGATCCAGGCGCTGGATGACGGCGATCTCAAGCCCGACCAGATCGCCGAGATCGCCACAAGGCTGAACGTTTCCGAAGCCGAAGTGGTGTCGATGAACCGCCGCCTGTCGGGCGACGCCTCGCTCAACGCCCCGATCCGGGCGAGCGAAGGTGAATCCGGCGAATGGCAGGATTGGCTCGTCGACGACCATGAAAGCCAGGAAGAGATGCTGATCGAGCAGGACGAGCTGGAAAACCGGCGCGGCATGCTGTCGGGCGCTCTTGCCGTGCTCAACGAGCGCGAGCGGCGCATCTTCGAGGCTCGTCGCCTCGCGGAGGAGCCGCTGACCCTGGAAGAGTTGTCGGCCGAGTTCGACATCAGCCGCGAGCGCGTGCGCCAGATCGAGGTGCGCGCCTTCGAGAAGGTGCAGGACGCGGTCAAGGCCGCCGCCAAGCGCCAGACGCAGGCGCTGCGCACCATCGAGGCACAGCCGGCGGCTTAAGGCCGGCAACAAAAATACAAAGGCGGCGTCAGGAAACTGACGCCGCCTTTTTTTGTAGCGCTGTCTAGAGCAATTCCAGGAAAAGTGTGAAACGGTTTTCCGTCCGGAATTGCGTCAAAACAAAGAGATAGAGCGGTTCGGCGTTTCCGTGAAACGGTGAACCGCTCTAGCGCCGTCAGGTCAAAGCGAGTCCAGCGGAAATTTCAGATACCGCCGGCCATTGGCTTCCGGGTCCGGCAGCCGTCCGCCATTCATGTTCACCTGCAGCGCATGCAGGATCAGCCTCGGCATCGGCAGCGTCCTGTCGCGGGTTTCACGCAGGGCGACGAAATCAGCCTCGGTGCGCGCGGCAACGAGGTGGATATTGCTGGCCTTCTGCATCGCGACCGTGCTTTCCCACAACGGCTCTCGTCCGCCGGGCTGATAGTCATGGCCGACGAAAACGCGCGTCTCGTCCGGCAACGCCAGGATGTCCTGGATCGAATGCCACAGCCGCGCTGCACTGCCGCCGGGAAAGTCCGCCCTTGCGGTGCCGCTGTCGGGCACGAACAGCGTATCGTGGACGAAGGCGGCATCGCCGATCACATAGGTAATCGAGGCCAGCGTGTGCCCGGGGGAGAACAGCACCGTGACCGGAAGGGTGCCGATCCGGAAGGTCTCGCCTTCCCCGAACAGTCTGTCCCACTGCGAACCGTCGGCGGGAAAATCCGGCCAGTTGTAGATCGCCTTCCACAGTTTCTGGACGTCGACGATCCTCTCGCCGATCGCCGTGGGCGCGCCGGTCTTCTGCTTCAGATAGTGCGCCGACGAGAAATGGTCGGCATGCGGATGGGTATCGAGGATCCACTCGACGCCCAGCCCCTGCTCGCTGACGAAGTCGAGCAGGGCATCGGCGCTCTTCGTCGCCGTGACGCCGGACCTCTCGTCGAAGTCGAGGATCGGATCGATGATGGCGCATCGTTTCGTCGCCGGGTCGGCGACGACATATTGGATTGCCCCGGTCGGCTTGTCATAGAAGCCGCTGACCTGCGGCCTGGCCAAAGCTAGGTCCAATTTCAGCTCCCCCAACCCTTGATGCATGTCGCCCAAAAGTGGCCCCGGCTTTGGGAGAACGACATGCATAACAACTCAGACCTCGGCGCGCCGTCTGAATCCATTCGGAACGACGCGCTTTGGTCGGCAGGAATGATTTTCTCTACCGGCACCCAAGGGGAGCATGGTTGCCCCCTCGCGTGACCCAGTCAAGTATCATTTCGCTCGCTGCGGCGAGAAAGCCAAAAACGGTTCCGAAGTGGTCAGACGGATGGCTGCTTGGTCTTCCTGAGATAGGGCAGGATGGTCTCGTAGGCGCCGAAACGCTTGATTGCATCCTCGTTGGAGACGGCGGCGGTGATGATGACATCCTCCCCCTGCTTCCAGTTCGCCGGCGTCGCCACCTGGTGTTTGGCGGTCAGCTGCATGGAATCGACCGCGCGCAGGATCTCGTCGAAGTTGCGGCCCGTGGTCATTGGGTAGGTGAGCGTCAGCTTGATCTTCTTGTCCGGCCCGATGACATAGACCGAGCGCACCGTGGCGTTGTCGGCGGGCGTGCGGCCCTCCGACGTCTCGCCGGCGCCGCCCGGCAGCATGTCATAGAGCTTGGCGACCTTGAGGTCCCTGTCGCCGATCAGCGGATACTTCACTGAATGGCCGGTCGCCGTCTTGATGTCGTCCTGCCATTTGCCGTGGCTTTCGACCGGATCGACCGAAATGCCGATGATCTTGACATTGCGCTTCTTGAACTCGCCTTCCAGCCCGGCCATCGTGCCAAGCTCGGTCGTGCAGACCGGGGTGAAATTCTTCGGGTGGCTGAAAAGGATCGCCCAGCCGTCACCGATCCATTCATGGAACTTGATCGTCCCTTGCGTGGTCTCGGCGGTGAAGTCCGGCGCGATGTCGTTGATACGAAGGCTCATGGCACATCTCCCCTGAAACAAATCCTGCCAGCAGAGAGGGCTACGGGCGGCAAACCATGCCGCCACCAAGGCGTCCCCACGCTCCGGCATTGCCGCATCTTAGCGCAAAAATCGTGGCCGCGAGATAATATGAAACTCTTGTCGGCGGCAGAACGAGCATTTTTGTGCTGCCGACGATAACGCCAGCGCATGCGAGCCTGGCGTGGGTAGGAACGCTCCGTGCCCTCAGGCCTTGTTGACCGCCAGCGTCTCCGTCAGATCTTCCATGCGCTGCGCCAATGCACCAAGCGCGTTGGTCAGCACGCTGTCGTTCTTGTCGGCTTTGGTCAGCGCATCGTCACGCGTCTTGCGCAAGGTCAGCACTTCGCTTTCCATGCCCTTGACGCGCTTCTGCAACTCCGAGAGCTCGTCCATCACCATGATGCCGGCCATGACGGTCAGCCGCTGGTCGCCGATCTCGCCAAATGAGTCCTTCAGATGCAAGACATAGCGGTCGAAGCGTTCCGCAAGATCGATCAGATGCTCTTCCTGGCCTTCGTCGCAGGCCATCCGATACTGCTTGCCGTCGATGGAAACCGTGACCTGTGCCATGAGCCTACCTGTCCAGCCCTATCTGTCCAACACAGCGCGGATGGTTTCCATGGCGGTCACCAGCCGTCGCGACACTTCCTTGTTGGCGTCTTCCAGCCTTTCGGCGCGCGCTTCGGAATTGTCGAGTTCTTGCGCCAGCCGAGATCGGTCGGCGTTCATCCGCTGCACCTCGGCCTCGGCTTCCGAGTAATCGCGTTCATGCTCGAGCTTGGCCGCGACGGCATTTTCCAGCCCCTCGATGGCCTTACCCAGCCTGGAGATGACTTCCTTGAGCGTGGTTTCGCCGGTCATGGCCTTCGTCCTGTGCCCTGCCCATCACCGAATCGTTCGCGTTCAGAACGCGTTATCCGCGAAACATTAGGCACCGGGTGAAGGCAACGTCAACAAAGCTCTCGCGACTGTCCCCTGCTAACGCTAATGTAGGCCCGCCGCCGGCATCACAACGCCGGCAAATACGCACCGATTTGTTGACTAAAAGCCCGCGCCTGCTATGTGTCGCGCACCCTTTTCCAGGGCTCTCCCCAGCCCCCAAACCCCCATTTCTGGAGGAACCATGACGTCGCGTGAACAACATGACCGGATGGCCAATGCGATCCGTTTTCTCTCCATGGACGCCGTCGAGAAGGCTCAGTCCGGCCATCCCGGCCTGCCGATGGGCTGCGCCGACATCGCCACGGTGCTGTTCACGCGCTTCCTGAAATATGATCCCAAGGCCCCGCACTGGCCCGACCGCGACCGCTTCATCCTGTCGGCCGGTCACGGCTCGATGCTGCTCTATTCGCTGCTGCATCTGACCGGCTATGAAGACATGACCATCGACCAGATAAAGCATTTCCGCCAGCTAGGCTCGAAGACCGCCGGCCACCCTGAATACGGTCACGCCACCGGCATCGAGACGACGACCGGCCCGCTTGGCCAGGGCCTCGCCAATTCGGTTGGCTTCGCGCTCGGCGAGCGCATCATGAACGCCGCCTTCGGCAACGACCTCGTCAATCACTACACCTACGTGCTGGCCGGCGACGGCTGCCTGATGGAAGGCGTCAGCCAGGAGGCCATCGCGCTTGCCGGGCACCTCAAGCTCAACAAGCTGATCGTCTTCTGGGACAACAACAACATCTCGATCGATGGCCCGGTGTCGCTCGCCGACAACACCGACCAGGTTGCCCGCTTCCAGGCGTCCGGCTGGAACGCCAGCCACATCGACGGCACGGATCCGGAAGCGATCGCCTATGCCATCGAAGCCGCCCGCCATTCCGACAAGCCGACGATGATCGCCTGCAAGACGACCATCGGCTTCGGCGCGCCGACCAAGGCCGGCACCAACAAGGCGCACGGCTCGCCGCTCGGCGCCGACGAGATTGCCGGGGCGCGGAAGTTCTTCAACTGGGATTCGCCGCCCTTCGAGATTCCGGCCGATATCCTCGACGCCTGGCGCACCGCCGGCCAGGCCGGCGTCAAGGCACGCACCGACTGGGAAGGCCGCCTTGCCAAGGCCGAAGCCAAGCTGAAGGCTGAGTTCGAGCGCCGCATCGCCGGCAAGCTGCCGTCCAACTTCGACGCCGTCATTGCCGACTACAAGCAGAAGCTCTCGGCCGACAAGCCGAAGGTCGCCACCCGCAAATCGTCCGAGATGGCGCTGGAGGTCATCAACGGCGCCGTACCCGAGACCATCGGCGGCTCCGCCGACCTGACCGGTTCCAACAACACCAAGACCAGCCAGACCAAGAACATCACGCCGGACGACTATGGCCAGCGCTATGTCCATTACGGCATCCGCGAGCATGGTATGGCTGCCGCACTCAACGGCTTGACGCTGCATGGCGGCCTGATCGCCTATGGCGGCACCTTCATGTGTTTCTCCGACTATGCCCGTCCGTCGATGCGGCTGGCCTCGCTGATGGGCATCCGTTCGATCTTCGTGATGACCCATGATTCCATCGGTCTGGGCGAAGACGGCCCGACCCACCAGCCGGTCGAGCATCTGGCGGCACTGCGCGCCATTCCCAACCACAATGTCTTCCGTCCGGCCGATGCGGTGGAAACCGCCGAATGCTGGCAGATCGCTCTCGAGTCGGAAAAGACGCCTTCGACCTTGGCACTGACCCGCCAGAACCTGCCGACGGTACGCACCGAATTCTCGGCCAAGAACCTGAGCAGCCAGGGCGGCTACGAACTGGCCGCATCCAGCGGCGAGGCCGCGGTGACGATCTTCGCCAGCGGCTCCGAGGTCGAGATCGCGCTTGCCGCCCGCGAGTTGCTGGAAAAGCATGGTCATCCGACCCGCGTCGTGTCGATGCCTTGCTTCGAATTGTTCGACAAGCAGAGCGACGACTACCGCAAGAAGACGATCGGCAACGCGCCGATCAAGATGGCGATCGAGGCCGGCATCCGCCAGGGCTGGGACCATCTCATCGGCTCCGACGGCATCTTCATCGGCATGACCGGCTTCGGCGCCAGCGGCACCATCGAACAGCTTTATCCGCATTTCGGCATCACCGCCGATGCAGCCGCCAAGGCAGCGGAAGCCCGCTTGCACGGCAAGTAAGGTCTTGCATGTCGCCCAAAAGCGCATCGTGGTTTTGGGACAACGACATGTCGAAGCAACAATGCCCCGGCGAAACCGCACGAAGCGATTTCACCGGACTGGCCCAACCTAATCGATTTAAATCCATGTCGCTGCGGCTGGATTCTTTCCGCATCCGCCGCTATGAAGCTGCGGACCCATCGTCTGCCCTCCAGCTCCCCGGGAGAGAAAAATGACCGTCAGAGTTGCCATCAACGGATTCGGCCGCATCGGCCGCAACATCCTGCGCGCCATCCATGAATCAGGCCGCAAGGACATCGACGTCGTCGCGGTCAACGACCTCGGCCCGGTCGAGACCAATGCCCATCTCCTTCGCTTCGACAGCGTGCATGGCCGCTTCCCGCACGAAGTCTCGGTCTCCGGCGACCAGATCACCGTCGGCAAGGAAAAGTTCAAGGTCACCGCGATCAAGGATCCGACCCAGCTGCCGTGGAAGGAACTGGGCGTCGACATCGCGCTCGAATGCACCGGCATCTTCACCGCCCGCGACAAGGCCGCCGCGCACCTGACCGCCGGCGCCAAGCGCGTGCTGGTCTCCGCGCCCGCCGAAGGCGCCGACCTCACCGTCGTCTACGGCATCAACCACGACAAGCTGACCAAGGACCACATCGTCATCTCGAACGCATCGTGCACCACCAACTGCCTGGCGCCGCTGGCTGCCGTGCTGCACGAGACGGTCGGCATCGAAAAGGGCATGATGACGACGATCCATTCCTACACCGGCGACCAGCCGACGCTGGACACCATGCACAAGGATCTCTACCGCGCCCGCGCCGCCGCTTTGTCGCAGATCCCGACCTCGACCGGTGCCGCCAAGGCGATCGGTCTCGTCCTGCCTGACCTCAAGGGCAAGCTCGACGGCATCTCGATCCGCGTGCCGACCCCGAACGTCTCGGTCGTCGATTTCAAGTTCATCGCCAAGCGGCCGACCACCGTCCAGGAGATCAACGATGCGGTCATCGCTGCGTCCAACGGCAAGCTGAAGGGCATTCTCGGCGTCACCCATCACCCGAACGTCTCGATCGACTTCAACCACGATCCGCGCTCCTCGATCATGGCGCTCGACCAGACCAAGGTCATGGACGGCAACTTCGTGTCGGTGCTGTCCTGGTACGACAATGAATGGGGCTTCTCCAACCGCATGGCCGACACGGCGGTCGCCTTCAGCAAGACCATCGCCTGATCGCAACGCTTTCTCTTCGAGACCTGGAACGCCCGGCTTTGTCCGGGCGTTTTTCATGCGAGCGCCGTGCGCCTTCTCAAATTGTGCCCTGAGCGCCAAAGCGTTCGAAAATCAGCGGCATAGGGCAAAAAACCACCCCGCCGCCTTGCACTGGTCACGTCTTCGCCCCACTCTGCCGTAAACCAGGAGACAGACGAATTTGAGGGGCTGATTTCAGGATGGAGCATGCGATCTATCTCGTCACGCTGGTCGGCACAGCACTCGTCGTCGCCGCCGCGTTTTCGAGCCTGATCGCCTTTCGCTTCGGCGCCCCGCTGCTGCTGCTGTTTCTCTGCATTGGATTGGCCAGCGGAACAGACGGCCTCGGCATCCAGTTCGATAACGCCCGCATCGCCTATTTTGCCGGCTCACTGGCGCTGGCCGTCATCCTGTTCGATTCCGGTTTTGGAACGCCGCTCAACGCCTTGCGGCAGGCGGCGGGTCCGGCGCTGTCGCTGGCGACCTTCGGCGTCCTCCTCACCACCGGCCTGTTTGGCGCCGCCGCCCACTACCTGCTCGACCTCACCTGGCTCGAATCCTTCCTGCTCGGCGCCGCCGTCGCCTCCACCGATGCCGCGGCGGTGTTCTTCCTGCTGCGCGCCGGCGAGATCAATCTGCGTGAGCGCGTGCGCGCCACGCTCGAGGTGGAATCCGGCACCAACGACCCGATCGCCATCTTCCTGACCATCACGCTGGTCGAGATCATCGCCGCCCACGCCAACCCCGAAGCCAATGCCCTGCTCACCAGTCTGGCCCTCGGCTTCCTGCTCAACATGGGCCTCGGCGCCGTCGTCGGCGCGCTCGGTGGCCTCGCCATCGTGCGCCTCGTCGACCGGCTCAATCTCGACCACGGCCTGCTGCCGATCTTCGTGCTGACCCTGTCGCTGATGATCTTTGCCGCCGCCGGCGCCATCGGCGGCTCGGGCTTCCTGGCGGTCTATATTGCCGGCCTGATCGCCGGTAATTCCGACATCCGCGCCGTCACCATTCTGAAACGCTTCCAGGACGGCATGTCGTGGCTGGCGCAGATCATCATGTTCCTGATCCTCGGCCTGTTCGCGACGCCGTCGCAATTTCCGGCGATCATGGTGCCAGCGGCAGCGCTCGGCCTGTTCCTGATGTTTGTCGCCCGCCCGATCGCGGTCTGGCTCTGCCTGATCCCGTTCCGCTTGCCGCGCCCCGAAGTCGCCTTCGTCTCCTGGGTCGGCCTGCGTGGCGCGGTGTCGATCCTGCTCGCCATCACCCCGCTGCTCGGCGGGTTGGAAAACGGCCGTATCATCTTCAACACCGCCTTCATCATTGTGCTGGTCTCGCTGGTCATCCAGGGCTGGACGGTCGGGCCGCTGGCGCGCCGCCTCGGCCTGATCGTGCCGGCGCGCCTCGGCCCGCTGGACAAGGTCGAGTTGGAACTGCCGGGCTCGGCCCATCACGAGCTTCTTGCCTATCGCGTGGCACACGGCAGTCCGGTGGCGCGCGGCGAACGCATTCCGCGCTGGGCACGACCCTCGCTGGTGCTGCGCGACGGGCGCTCGATGCGCTTCCAGGACATGGGCAGGCTCGCCGCCGGCGACCAAGTCTATATCTTCGTACCGGATCGCTATCCGCGCCTGCTCGACAAGCTGTTCGCCAGCCGCGCCGTGGTCGATCCCGAGGATGCGGATTTCTTCGGCGCCTTCGCCGTGGACCCGGCGCGCTCCGCTGCCGAACTGGAAGCCGCCTATGCGCCCGGCCTGACCGAAGCGGAGCAAAAGCTCACCGTAGGCGCGCTGGTCACGGCGCGGCTCGGCGGCCATGCCGAATATGCCGACCGCGTGCTGCTCGGTCCGATCGAGCTGATCGTCCGCGACGTCGACGACAAGGGCAAGATCATGGGCCTGGGCCTCTCCTTCGAGCCGACCGCGCCGGTGGCGCGGGTGCCGGTTTTCCTGAGCGCCGGCGAAATCGGCGACCGTCTCTCTGCCTTTATCCGCAACTGGCGCAAACCGACCGAAACGCAATTGGCCGAGGCTCGGGCGGACGAGAAACCGGCGCCGGAACCGGCGGCGGAAAAGGCAGCGACCGAGAGCTGACACGACGATCGCCGTGCTGCCCCTGATCCCCCTGAAGGTACAGCCCTGGTACCGACTTCAAAATTTCGTATCGAAGCAAGCCTAAGCCTTGCATCATCGTTGGCGCGGGGTATGGTCCCCCGATTTTTCGCGAAAGGAACCTGCATGGCCGCCCTCAAGACCCTCGACGACATCGGCAACATCAGCGGCAAGCGCGTGCTGGTGCGCGTCGACCTCAACGTGCCTGTCGCCGACGGCAAGGTAACAGACGCCACCCGCATCGAACGCATTGCGCCGACCATCGCCGAGCTCTCCGGCAAGGGCGCCAAGGTGATCCTGCTCGCGCATTTCGGCCGCCCCAAGGATGGCCCCTCGCCGGAATTTTCGCTGGAGCCAATCGCCAGGGCGACCGCCGATGTGCTTGGCCGTCCCGTCGGCTTCGCCAGCGATTGCGTCGGCGACACGGCGGGAAGCGCCATAGCCGCCATGGACAAGGGCGACGTGCTGCTGCTCGAAAACACCCGCTTCTACAAGGCCGAGGAAGAGAACGATCCGGCCTTCACCGAAAGGCTCGCCGCCTGTGGCGACATCTTCGTCAACGACGCCTTTTCCGCGGCGCACCGCGCCCACGCCTCGACCGAGGGGCTGGCGCGTCTGTTGCCGGCCTTCGCCGGCCGCACCATGCAGGCTGAGCTCGAGGCGCTGGAGAGGGGTCTCGGAAATCCGGTCCGTCCGGTGGTTGCCATTGTCGGCGGTGCCAAGGTCTCGACCAAGATCGACCTGTTGATGAATCTGGTGAAGAAGGTCGACGCGCTGGTCATCGGCGGCGGCATGGCCAACACGTTCCTTGCCGCGCGCGGCACCGATGTCGGCAAATCGCTGTGCGAGCATGATCTCGCCAGCACTGCCAAGCAGATCATGATCGAAGCGGCCGAGGCCGGCTGCGCCATCATCCTGCCGGTCGACGGTGTCGTCGCGAAGGAATTCAAGGCCGGTGCGGCCTGCGAGACCGTCGCCATCTCGGATGTGCCGGCCGACGGCATGATCCTCGATGTCGGCGCCAAAACCGTGACGACCATTGGCGAATGGATCGACCGCGCCGCAACGCTGGTCTGGAATGGCCCGCTCGGCGCTTTCGAGATCGCGCCCTTCGACCATGCGACGGTGGCGGCGGCGAAGCACGCGGCGGCGCGCACCAAGGCCGGCAAGCTGGTCTCGGTCGCCGGCGGCGGCGACACGGTGGCGGCGCTCAACCATGCCGGCGTCGCCGACGACTTCACCTATGTCTCGACCGCCGGCGGCGCTTTCCTGGAATGGATGGAAGGCAAGCCGCTGCCCGGCGTCGACGTGCTGAAGCACTAATTTATTCTTCAGCCAGCCGGAAACGCCTGGCGCCGCGGAAATGCGGCTAAACCGAACGCCTCGATCAACACAAAGAGAGCGGGCAAGGGCTCTCAAGACTTTCAATCGATTCGAGCTTTCCGATGCCATTCCTTTGGCGGTAGACTTCCGTTAAGCGCGGAAGACAACCGTTTCAGGAGAAGCAGAATGAGCGAACGTCTCGAAGACATTGCCGCCGCGATCGTGGCCGATGGCAAGGGCCTGCTGGCCGCCGACGAAAGTTCCGGCACCATCAAGAAGCGCTTCGACGTCATCGGCGTCGAATCGACCGCCGACAGCCGCCGCGACTACCGCGAGATGATGTTCCGCGCCAGGGAGGCGATGACCCGGTATATTTCCGGCGTCATCCTCTACGACGAGACGATCCGCCAGAAGGCCGCCGACGGCACGCCGCTGGTCGATATCATCAAGGCGGCCGGCGCCATCCCCGGCATCAAGGTCGATGCCGGCGCCAAGCCTCTGGCCGGTTTCCCCGGCGACACCGTCACCGAGGGCCTCGATGGCCTGCGTGAGCGCCTTGCCGACTACTACAAGCTCGGCGCCCGCTTCGCCAAATGGCGCGCGGTGATCGACATCGACACCGGCAAGGGCGTGCCTTCGGCCAATTCGATTAGCTCGAACGCCCATGCGCTCGCCCGCTATGCAGCACTTTGCCAGGAAGCCGGCATCGTGCCGATCGTGGAGCCGGAAGTGCTGATGGACGGCGCCCACGACATCGAGACCTGCTATGCGATTTCGAAGGCGACGCTGATCAAGCTCTATGACGAGCTCCATGCGGCACGCGTCGTGTTGGAGGGCACCATCCTGAAGCCCAATATGGTGCTGGCCGGCAGGAAATCGGGCAAGGTGAGCAGCCCGGAAGAAGTCGCGGAAAAGACCATAAAACTGTTCCGCGAGACTGTGCCGGCGGCGGTGCCTGGCATCGCCTTCCTCTCCGGCGGCCAGGAGGACGAGGAAGCGACCGCCAACCTCAACGCCATCAACGCCATCGGGCCGCACCCGTGGAAGCTGACCTTCTCCTATGGCCGCGCGCTGCAGGCCGCGCCACAGAAAGCCTGGAGCGGCAAGGCCTCGAACGTCGCGGCCGGCCAGGCCGCTTTCACCCACCGTGCCCACATGAACCATCTGGCCGCACTTGGGAAATGGAAGGCGAGCCTGGAGCAGGCCGCCTGATCGGGGCTTTTTCTGTCTTCCTTCGAACCCGGGCCGCTGCGCCCGGGTTTTTTGTTTGTGGCTTGCCTGGGCTTGGGACGGCGCGCCTGCATCCCTACTTCCTCTCCGGCGCTGGAGCGTGATCCCGAAACTGGAATCCGGTTTCGCAAGATCATGCTCAAAAACATCCAACCGGCGATGTCGGTTTTCGCCCGTCCCGAACGTCCTTGGGATGACAGACAGGGAGAGGTTCATGCATCGCAACAAGGTCGTTTCGCGCGAAGACTGGTTCCAGGCGCACAAGGCGCATCTGGCGCGCGAGAAACAACTCACGAAGCTTCGCGAGCGCGTCGCCGCCGAACGGCGTGAACTGCCCTGGCTGAAGATCCGCAAGGATTATGTCTTCGAGACCGGGCAAGGGCCGAAGAAACTGGCGGACTTGTTTGCCGGCAACAGCCAGTTGATCGTCTACCACTTCATGTTCGGGCCGGGGTGCAACCATCATTGCGAGGGCTGCTCGTTCCTTGCCGACCATATCGACGGCGCCAACCAGCACCTCAGGCATCACGACGTGTCGCTGGTCGTGATCTCGCGGGCGCCGCTGGCCGAATTGCTGCCCTACAAGCAGCGCATGGGCTGGAGGTTCGACTGGGTGTCGTCCTATGCCTCGGATTTCAACTTCGACATGCAGGTCTCCTTCACCGACAAGCAGATCGCGGCTGGCGACACCACTTACAATTTCGAGACCGTTCCCCCGGACGTCGAAGGAGCTTCCCGGCACCAGCGTTTTCTACCGAGACGAGAACGGCGACATCTTTCTCACCTTCGTGTCGCGCGCCCGCGGCGGCGAGGCGCTGATCGGCACATATGATTATCTCGACATGACGCCGAAGGGCCGCAACGAAACTGGTCCCTATCATGGTCTGATGGATTGGGTGCGGCTGCATGATGAATACGGTGACCGGTCGGGTGCGCAGGAGACCTGTTGCGATTAGCGCGACAGGCAACCGATCGTTCACCTCAGGCGCAACATGCGCTAAAGGATCCCCATGCAGCGCCCTCTCGCCCTCCTCACCTGGCTCGCCTACCCGGTCTATGTCTGGCAAGGCCTCGGGGTGCGCCGCCGCACCACACGCATGCTGCCGGCGCAGGGTCCGGTCATGCACGATCTCCCGGGCAAGGCGCCGGCGATCTCGCTACTGGTGTTGGGGGATTCCTCGGCCGCTTCGGTTGGCATCGGCAATTCGGAAAACGGACTTGCCGCGCAACTCGCCATGCTGATTGCGCAGAACACCGGCCGTGCCGTGCGCTGGCGGGCCGCCGGCTTCAATTCGGCAACGTCGGGCCACATCCGCGACCATGTCCTGCCCAATCTGTCGGCGGATCCGTGGACGCATATCGTGCTCGCCATCGGCACCAACGACACCAAGAATTTTCATTCGGTGCCGCGCTTC
The DNA here is from genome assembly GCF_056405075.1 of Mesorhizobium sp. P2_A12. Lineage (NCBI taxonomy): Bacteria > Pseudomonadati > Pseudomonadota > Alphaproteobacteria > Hyphomicrobiales > Phyllobacteriaceae > Mesorhizobium > Mesorhizobium sp. P2_A12. Next base: position 503,570 of record NZ_JBFUCU010000004.1, on the reverse strand, counting down.
AAGAAGGAGTTCGGCGGCCTGCTCTATGCGCTGCGCGCCAAATGGCCGGAGGCGCGCGTGGTTTGGTCGCCGGTGCTCGAGTTCACGCGGGCGCCGGCCATGCCGTCGCTGCTTGGCAAGATTCTCGAGATCCGCGCCACAGCGATGAACCGGATGGGCGAACGCCTTTGCCTGGAGCGCGGCGCGGTGCCAGCGCCGCGCCTGCCGATAACAAATCCTGAGGAGGGTTTTGCCTCCGACGGATTTCATGCCTCGGAAGCCGGCTACCGGGCCTGGGCCGAGCATCTCGTCGGCCCGGTGCTTGCCAGCTGAACTGGAGCCGGTTTGCTTGGCGCAGGCCTAGGTCCAGTGTCCGAGCACGGCTGTTATGGAAATCGCCGCCATCGCCAGCAGCGCCAGCTTCCAGAAGTCGCTGCGCCGTTTCAGCCCCGGCCAGCCGAGCGGCTTGATCAGCTGGATGACCATGATGCCAACAATGACGAGCGCGAGGAGTTTCGACATGCCGCCTTTGACCAGCAACGCGGCCGGCTGTCAAAGCACGTCATCGTTGCCTGAGAAGAATGGGCGCCGCGATCCCAAACCAGAACGCAGCGCCCGCCTTTGGCCGAGAAACGATCTACTTCAGCGGCTTGAGGCCGGCCTCGATCGAGGCGCGCTTCGGTTCGAGGAATGGCGGCAGGGCCAGCTTTTCACCCAGCGTCTCCAGCGGCTCGTCGGCGGTGAACCCTGGTCCATCGGTGGCGATCTCGAACAGGATGCCGTTCGGCTCGCGGAAATAGAGTGAGCGGAAGTAATAACGCTCGACCTCGCCGCTCGACGGCAGCCGGAATTCGGCCAGCCGTGCCGTCCATTGATGCAGCGTCTCCTGGTCCGGCGCCCTGAAGGCGACGTGATGGACCGCACCGGCACCTTGCCTTGCCGGCGCCAGTCCAGGCTGCACCAGGACGTGAAGCTCCGCCGTCGGCCCGCCCTCGCCCATTTCGAAGACGTGAACCTGGCCCTCCGGCGAGGCATAGTCGCGAGCCTTGCGCATGTTCATCACTTGCGTCACCACCGCCTCGGTGTTGGTGATGTCGGGAACGCTGATGACAATTGGCCCGAGCCCGCGGATCTGGTGCTCAACCGGCACAGGGCTTTGCGCCCAGGGATGGCTGTCGCCCTTGCCGCCATCGCTGACGAGACGCAGACGCTGGCCCTCGGGATCCTCGAAATCCAGGCCGGGGTAGCCGCCGATGTCGGCGATCTCACTCGTCAGGATGTTTTCGTCGTTCAGCCGCTGCTTCCACCAGGCAAGGCTTTCCTGGCTGCCGACCCTGAGGCCGGTCCGCACGATGCTGTGGGTGCCGCGCCGCTCATGGCCAACCGGCCAATCGAAGAAGGTAAGATCGGTGCCCGGTGTCGCTTCGCCGTCGGCATAGAAGAGGTGGTAGGCCGAAGTGTCGTCCTGGTTCACCGTCTTCTTGACCAGCCGCAAGCCCAGCACCCTTGTGTAGAAATGAAGATTTCCAGGCGCATTGGCTGTGATGGCGGTCAGATGGTGGATTCCTGTCAGTTGCAGGCTCATGGTCGTCTCCCTGTTTTTGGGGGAATAGTTTTCTCCCTCCATATCAGAACTGCGGCCGCGTCGCTGAAGACCGCGTATCCTGACAGTCCGTCGCTCAGGACTGAACAATCAAGCCTCGACCGGTATTCCCACGGTGAACAATCCCAGTCGTGCAAGCCTCTTGCGGGCTACGTTTGGATGCCGTGAAAACAATGCTTCCCTCGCAACAAGCACCGATCGCAACTATCGTCCGCGCCCTGCCACCCTCCTGACAGACTGCTGTCAGGAGGGGTATGCGATACTGCCTCCAGTTAAAGAGAGGAGACTAGCTATGAACGGTTCCACCATTCTGCGCGGCATGCAGCACTATGTTGGCAAGATACGGACGATGCGCAACGAGATCCGCACCCAGCGGTTCATGAACTCGCTGCCGGCGGACATTCGCAAGGATATCGGCTGGCCGGACATGTATGCCGAGCGTCGCTACCGCGGCAATTGAGACGAATTTTTCGACACTGCGGTTGGATGTGGGCGCCACAACGCCCAGATAACAAGTCCGGCGCGCAAGGGAGGAGCGAGCTCATGCCCGAACAGAAGCAGATCGGCTTTCTTTTCATCGACGGCTTTGCCGACTGGGAATATGGGCTGCTGGCGGCCTCGGCGGTCGAATGGTTCGGTGCGCGCACCGTATCGCTGACGCCTGGTGGCAAGCCAGTGACCGGGATCAGCGGTTTTCGGCTGACGCCAGATCGCTCGGCTGAAGCTGGGGAGAATGCCGATCTCGACGCCATCGTCGTCATCGGCTCCGACCAGTGGGCAGGCAAGGCGCCGCCGGATGCGGCAGAACTGCTCACCGCTGTTGCGTCGCGCGGGGGCGTCGTTGGCGGTATCTGCGCCGGCACCCTGGCACTGGCCCGGGCCGGCCTGTTCGAGCAGGCCAGGCACACCAGCAATGGCCGCGATTGGATCAACAGTCATGAAGCCGGCTATGCCGGCGAAAGCAACTATCAGGACGTGCCGCACGCCGTTGCCGACGGCGCGATCGTTTCCGCGCCGGGCTCGGCGCCGGGCACCTTCGCGCTCGCCTTTCTGAAGACGCTCTATCCGGAAAGAGGCAGCGATCTCGCGCAGATGCGGACGCTGTTCGCCAAGGAGTATGCTGAAGCCTCCTGACAGTATGGTGTCAGGAGCGTCGTGTCATAGATGCGCAAATCCATGAGCGATCGAAAGGACGATCGATGAAAAGCTGGAACGACAGGCTGAACTCGCCCGGTATCAACGGCGTGAAGCCGACGCCGCGCACGATGGCCGATGTGATCGAGGGCCAGCCGATGCTGGTGCCGACAGCTCGTCAGGTCGATGAGTTCATCCGCTCGATTCCAGAAGGCGTCGAGATGGATGTCCGCGCGCTGCGCACGGCGCTTGCCATCGAACACGGCGCAGAAGTGACATGCCCAGTCACCATCGGCTATCATCTGCGCACTGTTGCCGAGGCCGCCAACGAGGATCTCGAGCGCGGCATGACACTGAGCGATATTGCGCCGTTCTGGCGGGTGCTCGACTTGAAGACGCCGACCACGAGAAAACTGTCCTTCGGCGCGGCATTCGTCGCCGCGCAGCGCAAGCGCGAAGGGCTGAAACCATGATGCATGCCGCCCCAAAACTGTTCTGCGGTTTTGGGCGACATGCATAGAAACAACGCCGAGGGACCAAACGATGCGCCGCGCCGACAGGCTCTTCCAGATCGTGCAGCATCTGCGCGGTGGCCGTCTGGTCACCGCCCAGAAGCTCGGCACATGGCTCGAGGTTTCCGAGCGAACCATCTACCGCGATATCGCCGACCTGCAGTCGACCGGAGTGCCGATCGACGGCGAGGCAGGGGTTGGCTACATGATGAGGGAGGGTTTCGACCTTCCGCCGCTGATGTTCACGCGTGACGAGATCGTCGCGCTGGTTGCCGGCGCCCGCATGGTGCGCGCCTTTGGCGGCGCCGCCATGGCGCGCGCCGCCGACGAGGCGCTGATCAAGATCGGTGCGGTGCTGCCGGATGCCGAGAAGGACCGCATCGCCCGCACCGAGATCCACACGCCGATGTGGGTGGTCAGCGACGCCGCCCGAGAGGCGATCGACCTGATCGAGCGCGCGGTCGAAAAGCGCCAGGTTCTGACCATCGACTATAGCGACGAGGCCGGCCGCGGCACCGCACGCGATATTCGTCCGCTCGGCCTGTGGTTCTGGGGCAAGGTGTGGACGCTGGTCGCCTGGTGCGAGATGCGCGACGACTTTCGCGCCTTCCGTATTGATCGCATCGCTTCGGTGGTCATCGCCGGCCGCATCTTCAAGCCGGAACGAGGCAAGCAGCTTGCCGACTTCTACCGCGCGGTGGAGCGCAGCGAGGATTACGGCATGGCGCCGGATCGCGCGGCGCGGACCTAGAGCGCGCCAGGAAGAGTGTGGAAGGTTTTCCTTCCGGTATTGTGTCAAAACAAAAAGAGATTGCCGGATCGCACAAAAAAGCCCGCTCGAAGAGGGCTTTTTTGTTGGGTGTCGGAGTTATCACTCGTCGTCGTTGTCGGTGTTCTTCGACTTCAGGGCCGAGAGCTTGGCGAAAACGGCGTTGGCGTCGAGCTCGGCGTCCTCGTCCTTTGGCTTCTCCGGAGCCGGCACCAGCCGCTCGGTCAAGGCCGCCGGCAAAAGCGTGTCGCCGACAGGCTGCGCCTGTTCGCGGCCACGCGAAGCGCGGTTGACTTCCATGTCGAGGTCGATCTGCGAGGCGAGGCCCAGCGTCACCGGGTCCATCGGCTGCAGATTGGCCGAGTTCCAGTGCTTGCGCTCGCGGATCTGTTCGATCGTCGACTTGGTGGTGCCGACGAGGCGCGAGATCTGCGCATCCTTCAGTTCGGGATGGTTGCGCACCAGCCACAGGATGGCATTCGGCCGGTCCTGGCGCTTCGACAGCGGCGTGTAGCGTGGACCCTTGCGCTTGGATTCCGGCACCCGCACCTTGGGGTCCGAAAGCTTCAGGCGCTGGTTCGGGTCCTTTTCGGCGCGCGCGATCTCGTCGCGGGTCAGCTGGCCGGTCATGATCGGATCCATGCCCTTGATGCCTTGCGCCGATTCGCCGTCGGCGATCGCCTTGACCTCGAGCGGATGCAGCCCGCAGAACTGCGCGATCTGCTCGAAAGAAAGCGCGGTGTTGTCGACCAGCCAGACGGCAGTCGCCTTGGGCATCAGCAGCGTATTGGCCATTTTTAAAAATCCTTCTCGTTCGCCCGCGTTCCCGCGCGGGCGGTGGTTTAGAGCCACCAAAATGGGAAATTCGCGGCCTGTATAGCCGCTCCGTCGCCGCTTCGCAATGATTTTGGATGTCATCGGCCAGAAACCGTGGCCCGCGACCACTGGAACGGCTTCGCGCTCTTGAGCAGCGACAAACTGGCTTTGCCGACGGAGGCCGCGGTCGACGGCCCTGGTCGTCCGACCCCCAGAACGACAAAACCCGCCGGACTGGGTCCAGCGGGCTCGGAACCGCGACGGGATCCGTCTGATGCGGCTCTGGCTTCTACGGCACCGTCCGCCTGCGCGGACCGTGCTCGGCTTTAGATGGCCTTGCGGGCGATCTTTTCGATGTCGGCGCGGTTGATGCCGAGATCGTTGAGCTGACGTGCGTTGAGGCTGTTCAGTTCGCGCACAGTCTCGGTGTACCTACGCCAGTTACGGAAAGCGCGGATCGGGTTCATGGTAGTCCTCCAAATGGGTTGTTCGTTTCGGTGATGCTCAAATAGTCATCATCGATCTGGACTTGAACGGCCGTTTTTGCATAGCAATGATGCAAATGCTGCATTGCACCATTAAGCCTCTGTTCATCTTGTAGGCAGGGAGGCGCACGACCAGGACGTGTCGAGATAGAGGTCAGGCCGGCATCATCTGATTCTCGATCCGCCCTAGCCGACGTCGAGCACGATCTTGCCGATGTGCTCGCCCTCCTCCATCCGCTCATGCGCCCGCCAGGCCTCGCTGAGCGGGAAGATCATGTCCATCACGGGCGCGACCTTGCGCGTGCCGAGCAACGGCCACACCTGCGCCTCCAGCGCTGCCGCGATTGCCGCCTTGAATTCGACGGTGCGCGGCCTCAGCGTCGACCCCGTATGGGTCAGCCGCTTGACCATGATCTTCGAGAAGTCGGCGCTCGCCACGGCGCCGGCCTGCACGGCAATCTGCACAATGCGACCCTCAATCGCCGCGGCCTCGTAGTTGCGCGCCACATAGTCGCCGCCGACCATGTCGAGGATGACATTGGCGCCTTTGCCAGCGGTCGCCTCCTTGACCGCGGCGACGAAATCCTCCTCGCGATAGTTGATCGCCCTGTCGGCGCCGAGCTTCAGGCAGGCGTCGCACTTCTCGTTGCTGCCGGCGGTGGTGATGACATTGGCGCCGAAAGCCGAGGCAAGCTGGATCGCCGTGGTGCCGATGCCGGACGAACCGCCATGGACGAGCAGCGTCTCGCCGCTCTTCAGGCCGCCGCGCTCGAACAAATTGTGCCAGACGGTGAAGTAGTTTTCCGGCACCGCCGCGGCTTCGGTGTGGGTAAAGCCGGCCGGCAGCGGCAGCACACTGCCGGCGTGAACCTTGACATATTCGGCATAGCCGCCGCCGGGCGTGAGCGCGCAGACGCGGTCGCCGATGCGCCAGCGCGATATGTCATCGCCAAGGGCGGCCACTTCGCCCGACACCTCGAGGCCGGGCAAGTCGGACGCGCCGGCCGGCGGCGGGTAGGCGCCCTTGCGCTGCTGGATGTCCGGCCGGTTGACGCCGGCGGCATGCACCTTGATCAGGATCTCGCCGGGGCCCGGCTGCGGCACGTCGCGCGTTTCGGGTTTCAGCACCCGGGGGCCGCCCGGCACCGAGATCGCGATGGCCGTCATTCTTGCCGGAATTTTCTGTCCGCTCGCCATGAGATTTCCCGTCTTTCCTCGCCGTTATCCGACCGGCTGTTTGCATCGACGCCCCTGCCCTATGTATGCTGATTGCCAAATCAGGCAAATGGCCAATGTGGGAGGAGCGACGATGGCGATCTTCGACGACGAACCCAAGAAGAGGGCGCGCCCGCACGAGATCGGGCAGGACCTGTCGCTGCTTTCGGTCGGTGAATTGACCGAGCGGATTGGCATACTGCGCGATGAGATCACCCGCCTGGAAAACGAGCTCAGGGCCAAGGACAGCACCAAATCGGCCGCCGAAGCACTGTTCCGCCGCGGATAGAGGCGGGCGCGGGGCTCGCCGCGGAAAAGCCCGAATGCGACTGTCTTCAGACTCAAGCGTCCCCGCCAACCCGAGCCGGATCCAACAATGTTCGCAACCTACCGACCGATCCTCTCGCTGCTTCGCGGCACCGCCTTCCTGCTCGCGGCGTCTGGATTGCACGGGCTGCTGTTGCCGCTGCGCGGTCAGTTGGAAGGCTTCTCGACCGCATCGCTCGGCCTGATGGGCACGGCCTGGGCCGGTGGCTTCGTCACCGGCTGTTTCTTCGCACCGCGCATCGTGCGCCGCGCCGGGCATGTGCGCGCCTTCGGCGCCTTTGCCGCGTCCGGCGCCATCGTGGCGCTGCTCACCGGATTGATCATCGACGAGTATGTCTGGATCCTGCTGCGCGCCTTCACCGGCTTCACCATGGCCGGCGCCTTCATGGTCATCGAAAGCTGGCTGAACGAAAAGGCCACCAACGAGAACCGAGGCACCATCTTCGGCCTCTATATGATGGTCACCTATGCCTCGATTATGGGCGGGCAGATGATCGTCGCTGGCGGCGACGTGAAGTCCGCCTCGCTGTTCATGATCACGGGCATTCTATTTTGCCTGTCACTGCTCCCGACCGCGGTTTCGACCGCTTCCCACCCCAAGCCGCTGCAGGATGTCTCGCTCGACGTCAAAGGCCTTTATGTCAATTCGCCGGTGTCCGCTGTCGCTTGCGTCCTGATCGGCATCGCCAACGGCGCCTGGGGCACGCTTGGCGCCGTCTATGGCGCCCGCATCCGCATTCCCACGGCCGAGATCGCCCTGATGATGAGCCTGGTTGTCGTTGCCGGTGCCGCCATGCAGCTTCCGGCCGGGCGCCTCTCGGACAAGACCGACCGGCGTTTCGTGCTGGCCGGTGCTGCCTTCGGCGCGGCCTTGGTTGCGCTTGCCATCTTTCTGTTCGAGCCACGCTCCAGCGTCTTCGTCATCGTCTTCACGGCCGCCTATGGCGGCTTCGCCTATACGCTCTATTCGATCGCGGTGGCGCATGCCAACGACCACGCCCGCGCCGAGGATTTCGTCAAGGTGTCGGGCGGCCTGCTTCTGCTCTACGGCTTCGGCACGATGATCGGACCTCTGCTGGCAGCCGCCTTGATGGGCTGGATGCGCCCGGAAGGCCTGTTCCTGGCGACCGCTTTCGCGCATGTCTGCCTGGCGGGCTATACGTTGCTGCGCATCAGCCGCCGAGCTCCGGTGCCGATCGAAGATCGTGACGCCTTCAAGACGCAACCGGCCGACCGGTCGGTGACGCCGGAAGCATTGCGGCTTGATCCCAGAAGAAAAGCAGAAGCAGACAGTTGAGATTCGAAAGGCTTTGCCTCACTAATAAAGGCATGATGTTTTCCGACGCCTTCATGGCGATTGCCGATCCCAACCGGCGCCATCTTCTGGAAGAACTTCGCCGCGGCCCGAAAACCGTCAACGAGTTGGCTGCGGGTTTGCCTGTATCGCGCCCGGCCGTTTCGCAACATTTGAAAGTGCTGCTCGATGCCGGGCTGGTCAACGCCAAGGCCGAAGGCACCAGACGCGTCTATACGGTGAGCAATCCCGGCTTCCTCAAACTCAACATCTGGCTCGATCAGTTCTGGGAAGCCTGACGGCCCCGCCGTATCGGCAACGCAGTTCAAGCTTCCTCGCGCAAGAAAGCGCTGAGCGCATCGAGCAGCTCACCTGTGCCATGCTCGCGTGTGGCCGACGTATCGTGGCCGTCGAGGAAGGCACCCTGTTCCGTCATCACAAGCCGCGTCCCGTCGCCCTCGGCAAGCAGCTCGATCGTGGCCAGTGACACCGAGACACGGGTTTCGCCGAACAACAACTCATAGCTGTAGACGATGCGCTGGTCCGGCACGATGTCTTGATAGACAGCATTGAAAAAATGCATCTGGCCATCGCTCGGACAGCCGGCATTGACCTCCCTGCCGCCGATGCGGAAATCCATTTCATGCCTGCTGGGCATCGGATCGTGCGGATCGGCGAACCAGCGTCGCTTGGCCTCTGGATTGCTCAGCGCAAAGTAGACTTTTGCGGGCGACGCTGGGTAGCTGCGCTCGATGACGAAGGTGGAATGGACAACGGAACGTTCGGTCATGGGATTCTCCTCGATGGATGGATTGAATTCAGAGCATGATCCTCATCGATGGATCGTCAGGCACCGGCGGTCTCAGGCACGAATTCGGCAGCCAGGTTGTCCAACGCCGCGTTGAATCCGGCCTTGCTGCCGGCGATCATGTCCTTGCCGCCGAAGGCAGCGATCTGGTCGGTCAGCACCAGCCGCGTGGACGCACCGACCGGCTGAAACTCGATTGTGATCAAGGAGGCGGACAGCCGGTTCCAACCCTCGCAGACGAGCTCGGTCGACACGATGCGCTGCTCAGGCACGATATCGACGTAGCGGTTTTCGACCCGGTAGATCAGACTGCCACGCGGACCGCAGCGGCTGACATCCAGCCCGCCGACGCGGAAATCGGCCTTGTCGTAGACCAGTTCGGCAGTCTTTGAAGGCGCGCCCCAGCGCATGCGGGCCTCCGGGTCGGCAAAGGCCTGGAACACGCGCGCCGGCACAGCGTCGTAGGTGCGCTCCAGCACGATGGTCGAATGAATCACGGAACGTTCCGTCATGATTGCCTCCTTCAGCTTTTGTCCTTGGTCTCAGCCAGAAAATCGCCGAGCCGGTCCAGCCGGCGCTCCCAGACGAGACGCCGTTCATTGATCCAGTGTTCGGCTGCTCTCAGTGCCTTGGGTTCGATCTGGCAGGTGCGCACCCGACCGACCTTCTGCGTGCGCACGAGGCCGCTTGCCTCCAAAAGGTTCAGATGCTGGACGACGGCCGACAGCGACATCGCCAGCGGCTCGGCCAGTTGGCTTACCGAAGCCGGGCCGCGCGACAGCCGGTCGACCATCTGCCGCCGCGCCGGATCGGCGAGCGCCTGGAACATCAGATCGAGCTGGGCAGGATCGTGCAGCATTGCGATCAGCCGTTGTTGTAGGGAAAGAACTTGAAGTAGGGCTGCGCCTCCTCGATCACGCGGGCGAAAGCGGAGCGCTGCACCAGGCGGTCATGGTATCGCTTCACGGCCGGGTATTTGTCGCCGAACGGCTCGACCTTGTTGGCGTAGAAGAGTGCGGGAGACGCCGAGCAATCAGCCATGCTGAAGGCGTCGCCCACCGCCCAGGTCTTCGTCTGCATGTCCTCTTCGACAATGGCGTAGGAATTGCGCAACTGGGCGCGGGCCTGCTCGACGCCGAACAGATCGGTCTTGTCCTGCGGCCGCAACCGGTCGCCGACGATCTTCTGCATCGGTTCCTGCACATAGAAATCATAGAAACGATCGGACTGCCGGACCGCCAGCGCCAGGTCGATGTCGGCCGGGACGAGGTCTACCGGCCCCGGATAGTGAGCGGCCAGGTATTCGACGACGATGGTCGATTCCAGCACCGTGCGGTCGCGCGCATCGTCGCGCAGGGCCGGCATCTTGCCGGTCGGCGAAATCTTCAGGAAGGCCGCGCGCGACTCGCTGTCGCCGAGATCGACGATGACCGGCGTGAGCGGTATGCCGTTCTCATACAGCGCGATCAGCGGCTTCCAGCAGAACGAGGCCAGCGGATGGAAATGAAGCGTCAGGGACATTTTTTGCTCGTCTGTTTGGGAATGCGCCGGTGGTCGGTGTCGTGCTGCTCGCCAGGATTAAACACTGAAGCATTTACTTAACTATTGCGGCAGGCCTTGCTCGTCAAGGCCCGCGCAGGGTGGCTCAATTGTCCTGAGTGTGATCGACGATGGCGGCGACCATCACCGTCCAGTCGTCCGGGTGCAGCTCGTGGCCGCCGCCTTCGATCCGAAGAATTTTCGCACCGGCGACGGCCTCGGCCAGTGCCTCGCCGTGCTCGACCGGAAAGATCGGATCGGTGGTGCCATGGATGACCAGCAGCGGCGCCGTCATCTCGCGCAGCCGGCCCTTCCATGCGTCGCCGCCCTTGACCATGAAGTGGTTGGTCGCGTTCAGCAAACCGCCGGATCGATCGTAATCCTGTTCGATGAAGGCCCGCATCCCGGTCTCATCGAACGGGTGCGCGGTGCTTGTGATCGCCCGCGTATCCTTGACCATGAAATCGACCACCTGGCCACGATCCGACCAATCGACTTTCGCGCCGTCGGCCGAATGCTTGACATAGGCATCGCTCGTTTGTGGCAGATGCGATGTGTCGATCCCCAAGGGCGAGCTGCTGATCACGGTCAGCGAAGCGACACGGGACGGGTGCCAGAGGGCCACAAGCTGGGCGATCATGCCGCCCATCGACATGCCGACGACATGCGCCTTGCCGACGCCGTGGTCGTCGAGAACACGCATAGCGTCGTCGGCCATGTCGTCGAATGTGTAGGGCGGCTCGCCCGGCGGATATTTGGTCGAACGGCCGGTATCGCGATTGTCATAGCGGATCACGAACAGGCCGCCATCGGCCAGTTTCCGGCACAACGCGTCCGGCCACCAGAGCATCGAGGCCATCGATCCCATGATCAGCAACAGCGGCGGGTTTGCCGGATCGCCAAAGGCCTCGGATACGATCTTGGGGCGCTCGATGGTTGTCATGGCTCAGTCTCCTCCTCAGCAATACTGATTGCGTTTTGCAATCGGTTGCACGATAGTAAAACTGATATGATAATGCAACCGGTTTTGCGGAGAAAAGTCTCATGAGCATGGATCGCCGGTCCGGATGCCCGATCAACCTGTCGCTCGAAGTGTTCGGCGACCGCTGGAGCCTGATCATCCTTCGCGACATGATCTTCGGCGGCAGGCGCCACTTTCGCGAGCTGCTCAACGGATCGATGGAAGGCATTGCCTCCAACATCCTCGCCGACAGGCTGAAGCGGCTGATGCAGTTGGGCATGCTGACCAAGGCCGACGACCCCAGCCACAAGCAGAAGGCGATCTACAGCCTGACCGAGATGGCCATCACCCTGGTGCCGATCCTGGCCCATCTCGGCGCATGGGGCCGCGTCTGGTTGCCGGTCAGTGCGGAACTCTCGATCCGCGCCGAGCTTCTGGAGAATGGCGGGCCGCAGATGTGGGATAAGTTCATGGAAGAGTTGCGCCACGAGCATCTCGGTATGCCGCTCGATACATCGGCTGGCCCTTCTGTGCGTGCGACCTTGCAGGCCGCCTATGAGGCCGTGGTCGCCAGCAAGGCCCCCGGCGCCAGCCCGGCCGCTTGACCAACATATTTTCCCGTTTGGGGCCCGGCTCTGCTAGAAGGGGCGGAAAATCACAATTCACGGGATTGGATAAGGTCTTGGTTGAGAACTCTCGGGATGCTGCCCGCGCGCGTGCTGACCTGCGTTTCAAAAAGCAGGAAGAGGCGGCAACCGTCCGCCAGAAGGCGATGGCCGAATACGTCGCCGAGAGCGACGCCCGCCAGGTCAAGACCAACAAGCTGCGGGCGCTGCGTCTCGCCAAGGAAGCGGAAGACCTTGCCAACGCACCGGCGGCACCCGCCAAGAAGCCGGTCCGCGCCAAGAAGAAATAGCGCTGCCGGCCGGCACCATCGACTGCCGGTCTGGAAGCTGCAAAATGGCAACGCCATATCCGGATCGTTCCATTCCACCTCTTCATGCGATGCAATTTCAACCGAAACCGGGATTTTGCCGTGCCCGTCGACGGTTGATGATCGGCGCGTTTTAATCAGGAGACTGCCATGACCGCACTGCCGCTCGAAAAAGCCAGGCAAATCATCGATGCCGCCTTTGCCCGGGGCGCGGACCTCAAGCTCAAGCCGCTCGGCGTCTCGGTGCTTGACGCCGGCGGACATCTGGTCGCCTTCCAGCGCCAGGACGGCGCCTCGTTCCTGCGCCCGCAAATGTCGGCCGGCAAGGCCTATGGCGCGCTCGCCATCGGCATGGGCTCGCGCCGCGTCGAGGCTTTCGCCAAGGAGCGCCCGCATCTCGTCGCCGGCATCTCGGACGTGTCTGGCGGCCGCGTGCTGCCGGTCGTCGGCGGTGTGCTGATCCGCGACAAGGCGGGTGCCATCATCGGCGCCGTCGGCATTTCCGGCGATACGTCGGACAATGACGAAGCGGCCGCCATCGCCGGCATCGAAGCGGCCGGCTTCACTGCCGATCCGGGCTGAGCTTTAGCAAACCGCGGAGCGTACTTTTGAGCACCGGAAGCACAGGAGGCCGCCATTTGCAGCCTTAATTCAGATTGATGTCTCTGCTCGCCGACCGCATCGACACCGCAAACCCCGCCAGCACATCGAACAGCGCGATGACCATCAGTGTGAAGAAGATGGAATGTGCCGCGCCCTTCACCAGCAGGAACTCGACCAGGAACGCGACGAAGACCAGCGTCGACAACAGATGGTCCATGATCGAGGCGCTGGTCGTGCGCGCCGACTTCACCATTTCGGCGAAAAGGGAGATCAGCCCGATCAGCACTATCAGGTCGCCGAGCGTCATCGAGAACACCCCGCCCGACATCATGCGGAAGGAGAAGATTTCGCTCGCCCACGGATCGTCGCCGCCGCCGAATATTCCGAGCAGGCCGAGATTGTAGAGCACGAAAGGCACGATCAAAAGCGGGACGGCACCGAACATCTGGCGTCTCCATATGGGGGCAATCTCTGTAGAATGCGCCACAGGCACGCCGTCAAGAATTTTCGTAAAATGCCACGAACACGGTCGAAGACCGGATGCAACAACCATGTCAGCCCCCGGCGCGACGATCCAGATGAATATCGCCCACGCCCGGCATTTGGCGTTTGGCTGAGCGGCCAAGCGCCAACGCAAGCCGCCCGGTTATCGGCCCACCCAACGCAAAAGACCGGCCACTGGCCGGTCTTTCGAAAGCTCAAAACGTCGAAAAGCTGGTCTCAGCTTTCCTTGGGCGTCAACACCTGGCGGCCGCGATACATGCCGGTCTTCAGGTCGATGTGGTGCGGACGGCGCATTTCGCCGGAATTCTTGTCCTCGACATAGGTCGGGGCCTTGAGGGCGTCGGCCGAGCGGCGCATGCCGCGCTTGGACGGAGAGGTTTTTCGTTTCGGAACGGCCATGGATATGCTCCATTACATGGTCAAAAAGCCCCGCCCGCCCTCGTGAAAGGGCCGTGTCGGGGCCGGAATCTGAGAAAGTCGGGTGCCTATACACGCCCTACGCCGTTTTGGCCAGCACTGCCGCGAATTTTTTTGAGCTGGCTACTGCAGACACCCGACATAGGCGCCGGATCGGCCGGCCCGCCGCTCGATCAGGTTGGCAAGCCGTCTCAGGCCAGGCCCGGGCTTTGCCGGATTGCGGGCGATCGGATTAGGCAAGGAGACGGCGAGCAGGGCGGCCTGCCGTCGCGACAATTGTTTTGCCGAAACGCCGAAATGGTGCTGTGCGGCGGCTTCGATGCCATAGATACCCGGCCCCCACTCGGCGATGTTGAGATAGATCTCCATGATGCGCCGTTTCGACATCACCGCGTCGAAATAGACGGCCAGCGGCAATTCGACCACCTTGCGCACCGAGCCTAGCGGCCGTGACCAGAGAAAGAGGTTCTTGACCGTCTGCATGGTGACGGTCGAGGCGCCGCGCGTTGCTTCGCCGGCCAGCGCATCGTCGACGACGCCCCTCAGTTCGCCGAGATCGACGCCGCGATGAAAGCAGAACTGCCCGTCCTCCGACATGATGACCGAATTGGCCAGCACCGGAGCGACATCATCGATCGACACCCAGCGGCGGTCATAGCCGGAGAATGTCGCCAGGTCCTTCAGCATCAGCGTCGAGACCGGGTGCACGAAGGACGGCAGATAGAGGAACGTCAGCACGGTTGGTATAAGTGCCAGCACCGCGGCCACGACGATGCCGCGCCGGACCCAGCGCTTGAGACCGCGGCGGTTCACGCTCCGCGATCTGGTCGCCATGTCCAGCTTTTCGGTTTCATGATCGACGATCGGTTCCGCCAAGCCGCCCAACCCGTGCTTCTCCCTTGCTCCGGCATAATGGCGCTTGGCTTCTTGCGCAACGTCTGAGTGTCGGCTACCGGTCCCGACCATGACGAATGAGGAAGAAATGGCGTTCGAAATGGCGCTCATCAGACGGGCGGCCGCCGTCGAAGTGCTGCTGCGGCAGTTGCTCGACGACCGCGCGCTTTCGGGCGAGATCGCGCGGCCCGACCGCCTGATGGCGGCGATGCGCCACGGCGTGCTGAACGGCGGCAAGCGCCTGCGCCCTTTCCTGGTCATGGAGAGTGCCGCCCTTTTTTCAGCCGACGGCGAGGCAGCACTGCGCGTCGCGGCCGCCCTTGAATGCGTGCATTGCTATTCGCTGATCCACGATGATCTGCCCGCCATGGACGACGATGATCTGCGTCGCGGCCAGCCGACGGTGCACAAGGCCTTCGACGAGGCAACCGCCATCCTGGCCGGCGACGCCTTGCTGACGCTGGCCTTCGACATCATTGCCGACGAGGCGACCATGCTGCCGGCTGAGCGGCGCGCAGCCCTGGTGCTGGCGCTGGCCCGCGCGGCCGGTGCCGGCGGCATGGTCGGCGGCCAGAAGCTCGACCTCGAAGCCGAACAGGCACCGCCGGACGAGGCCGGCATCATCCGGTTGCAGGCGATGAAGACGGGCGCGCTGATCCGCTTCGCCTGCGAGGCGGGCGCGCTGGTCGCCGGCGCCCCGGCCGAGGACCGCGAGCGGCTGGCCGAATTCGGCTCGGCGATCGGCCTTGCCTTCCAGCTTGCCGACGACCTGCTCGATTTGACCGCCGATGCCAGCCAGATGGGCAAGGCGACCGGCAAGGATGCCGCCGCCGGCAAGGCGACGCTGGTGGCGCTGCACGGCGCGAACTGGGCGCGCAGCCAGTTACAAGGGCTCATCGACCAGGCGCATGAATTGCTCGCGCCTTACGGGGAGCAGGCGGCGCTGCTGAAAGAAGCGGCGACATTCGTGGCGACCCGTAACAACTGACGCGGGGCCAACCAAGACGTCGGCCCGAACGGATTGCAAAATCCGTCGCAGCCGTCTCCAGACAATGGGGATCCGGGACGCACAAGGAGGCGGCCCCGCCGCCACTGCTTTCAACTTTGCAAATAGACCGCTCAGTTGCCGATTGCGCGGGCCCGCCCGGCGGCGATCCCTTAAATGTGATCCAACCGATCCTACCTGCGGAGCTCCGGCCCCCTACAATTTGAAGACGCGCTTATGCGACGGCTTCATGGTCAGGCAGGGATGGACATATGGTTACCCTTACGGTCAACGGACAATCGCGCACGGTCGATGTACCGGAAGACATGCCGCTTCTGTGGGTGCTACGCGACCATCTCAATCTGGTCGGCACCAAATATGGTTGCGGCATCGCCCAATGCGGCGTTTGCACGGTGCATGTGGCCGGCAAGCCTGTGCGTTCCTGCCAACTGACCATTGGCGATGTCGGCACCCGCGCCGTCGTCACCATTGAAGGGATTGGCGCCACGCCCAATGGCGCCAAGGTCCAGCAGGCCTGGATGGAAGCCGAAGTGCCGCAATGCGGCTATTGCCAGGCCGGCCAGATCATGTCGGCCACGGCGCTGCTGGACAGCAACCCGCAACCCGACGATTCCGACATTGACGCGGCCATGGCGGGCAATCTCTGCCGCTGCGGGACCTATATCCGCATCCGGCGAGCGATCAAGAACGCCGCCGCCAAACCGGCCTGACCATGAAGAAAATCACCGGCATTGTCTTTGCTGTCGTTGTCATCGCGGCGCTTGGTTTCGTCGGCTGGCTGTTTCTCGGCCGCGATCCGATGTCCTTTGCCGGCGGCTCGACCGTTGCGCTGGCGGATTACCGTGGCGCCGATATCACCGGTGTTCCGGCCCAGCTCGCCAGTGCCGATCTGGTCAAGCGCGGCGAATACCTCGCTCATGCCGCGGACTGCCAGGCCTGCCATACCGCGCCGGGCGGCGCGCCCTTCTCGGGAGGTTTCGCCTTCAACATGCCGTTCGGCACGATCTATTCCACCAACATCACACCGGACAAGCAAACCGGCATCGGCAACTACACTGATGCGCAGTTCCTGGCCGCTTTGCACAAGGGCATTCGCGCCGACGGCGAAAAGCTCTATCCCGCCATGCCCTACAGCTCCTACACCTACATGGCGGACGCCGACGCGCTGGCCATCAAGGCGTACCTCTTCTCGCTGGCGCCGGTGCACGCCCCAACAAGGCAAGACCAGCTTTCCTGGCCCTTCAGCCAGCGCAGCCTGCTGGTGCTCTGGGATGTCATGTTCAATCCCGACAATCGTTTCCGCCCCAACGCCGGCCAGAGCCCGCAATGGAACAGAGGCGCCTATCTTGCCGAGGCATTGGGCCATTGCGGCGAATGCCATACACCGCACAACCTGGCATATGGGCTGGACAATCACGGCAAATTCGCCGGCGCGCTCACCGCGGGCTGGCGCGCCTACAACGTCACCGGCGAAAAGGCTTCAGGCATCGGCGACTGGAGCGACCAGGATCTCTATTCGTATCTTTCCACCGGTCATGCCAACGGTCATGGCGGCGCTGCTGGGCCGATGGGTGAGGCCACCGATGACAGCCTGAGCTATCTGTTGCCCGACGACACCCATGCCTTGATGGCGTACCTGCGCAGCATACCCGCCCATGCGAGTGACCTGCCCCGCACGGTCACGACCGCAGCGCCGGCGTCGTACAAGGAGGGTGTAGCGGCGGATGTCAATTCGCGTGGTGAAAAGCTCTTCGCCGGCGCCTGCGCCAGCTGCCACGACTGGACCGGCGTGAGTCCCGTCTCCGGCTATGCCACTCTGACCGGCGTGCGCGCGGTGAACGACCCCAGTGCCACCAATGTAGCGCAGACGATCATCAATGGCGTCAACCGCAAGACCACCGAAGGCTCGATCTTCATGCCGGCCTTTGGTGAGGGCTATTCGGACGACGACATCGCGGCCGTGGCCAACTATGTCACTGCCCGGTTTGGTGCCGAAGGCGCGCATTTGGCAGGCAAGGATGTGGCCGGTCTGCGAAAGCAGGCGGCCCAGCAATTTAAGGAAGTACCCAATGGCTGACATTCAGTCCAACTTTGCCCAGTCCGATGCCTATCTCTCGGCGCTGATACGCGAGGTCCGTTCGGTCCCGCCGACCAGTGAGTCGGTTACAATGGGACGACGCACCTTCTTCAAGTTGGCCGGCGCGGGCGTAGCGGGGCTGGTGCTGGGCTTTCACCTTGGAGACGCAGCGTTCGCGGCCGATGGTGCGAACGTCGATACGGCAAGCACCAAGGACCAGGCGATGAACGCTTTCATCCGTATCGCCCCGGACAACACGATCACAATTTATTCCAAATGCCCGGAGATCGGCCAGGGCATCAAGACCTCCTTCGGCGTCATCATTGCCGATGAACTCGACGCCGATTGGAGCCACGTCGTGATGGAGCAGGCGGACATCAATCCCAAGGTCTATGGCAGTCAAGGCGCGGGCGGTTCGACATCCATCCCGCATGCCTGGGACCAGCTGCGTCAGGCCGGTGCCGGCGCCAAGGCGATGCCCATCGCCGCAGCGGCCGGGCAATGGAAGGTGGACCCATCGCAGATCACCGCCAGGGACTCGATCTTGACCCATGCCGCCAGCGGTCGGTCCGCAACCTATGGGTCAC
Source organism: Mesorhizobium sp. P2_A12 (assembly GCF_056405075.1). NCBI lineage: Bacteria > Pseudomonadati > Pseudomonadota > Alphaproteobacteria > Hyphomicrobiales > Phyllobacteriaceae > Mesorhizobium > Mesorhizobium sp. P2_A12. The sequence continues at coordinate 485,106 of NZ_JBFUCU010000004.1, read as the reverse complement.
TTGCCGCCGCGGCGTCGAAAATGCCGGTGCCCGATCCCAAGAGCTTGAAGCTGAAGGTTCGCGCCGAGTATCGCTGATAGGCAAGCGCTATCGCGGTGTTGACGATCCCAAGGTCGTCAGTGGCCAGCCGCTGTTCGGCATCGATGTTCAACTCCCCGGCATGGTCTATGCGACCTACACCAAATGTCCGGAGGCGGGCGGCAAGGTCAAATCCTTCAACATCGACGAGATCAAGGCACAACGCGGCGTGCTCGACGCCTTCGCCGTGGACGGCACGGGCATGGCGGTCGAAGTGATGCCGGGCGTGGCTATCGTCGCCAGGGACACCTGGAGCGCTTTCCAGGCCAAGAACAAGCTTCAGGTGGATTGGGACCTGAGCATGGCCTCGAGAGACTCCACGTCGCAATTCTCGGCCCAGGCCAGGAAGCTGGCGACAAATTTCCCGGAAAAGCCCGACGACAATGTCGGCGACGTGGACAGGGCCTTCGGCAATGCCGCCAAAACCGTGGAGGCCTATTACGAGTATCCTTTCGCCGCCCATGTGCCGCTTGAGCCGATGAACACCACGGCGCACTACCATGACGGGGTGATGGAGATGTGGGTGCCTACCCAACAGCCCGATCGCGGCTTGCCGCTGATTGCAAAGGCTGCAGACATTCCGCCGGAGAAAGTCGTGATGCACCAGACCCGCGTCGGCGGCGGCTTCGGACGGCGGCTGGTCAATGACTATGCCTGCGAGGCAGCGGCTATCGCCAAGAAGGTCAGTGCCCCGGTTAAGCTGCAATGGACCCGCGAAGACGATTTCGCCCACGATTTCTACCGGCCCGCCGGCTGCCATCAGTTCAAGGGCGCGATCGACAGAGGCGGCAGGCTCGACGCCTGGCAGGAACATTTCATCACCTTCACCGCCGACGGCAAGAAGGAAGCCACGGGCGCCAACCTCACCGACAATCTGAGATATTCGATCAAGGCGCCCAATCTGCGCCGCGCCAAGACAATGTTCCCCTTGAAGATTCCCACCGGGGCGTGGCGCGCGCCGGGCGACAATGCCCAGGTCTTCGCTGCCCAGAGCTTCATGCACGAACTGTCGCTCGCTTCCGGCCGCGATCATGTCGATTTCCTCATCGACGCCGTGAACCGCGACGTGCCTGATCTGGCGCCCAAGGACAAAAGCGTCAACTTCAGCCCCAAGCGGGCCACCGACGTGATCAGGATGTGCTCCGAAAAGGCCGGGTGGGGCAAGAAGTTGGCGAATGGGAGCGGTTTGGGCCTGGCCTGGTGCTATTCCCACGCCGGCCATGTAGCACAGTCGATTGAGATCAGTGTGGACGCCGACAAGCGGATCAAGATCGCGCGCATCGTGGTGGTGCTCGATGTCGGCCCTATCATTGACATGGCAGGGTCCGAAGCCCAGGCGCAGGGAGCGTCGACCGACGCACTCTCAACGGCCATAGGTCTCAAGATCAACATCGAAAACGGCCGCGTGCAGGAGCAGAATTACAATGCTTATCCGATCCTGCGCATGCCTTTCGCACCAATGACGATCGATGCTTATTTCATCCAGTCGGACAATCCACCGACCGGCATGGGCGAACCTGCTTTCCCGGCGCTGGCGCCCGCGCTGGGCAACGCCATCTTCGCCGCCACCGGAGAGCGCGTGCGCCGACTGCCGTTGCGTGATCTGGGCTACTCGCTGGCGGTCTGAGATATCAGTCGATGTTCAAGCGCTTCAAGCCACCTTGATCTTCATCTCCTCTTCGTCGCGCACCATTTTGGTCACAGCGGCGAAGTCGAGTTTGCCGGAACCGAGGACCGGCACTTTCGCAACGGCGCGCACTTCGGCCGGCACCATCAGGTCCATGGCGCCGTTCGCCTTGGCGAAGGTCAGGAATTCGGCGCGCGTGGCGTCGGCGGCCTCGGTGATCAGGATCAGCTTTTCGCCCTTGCGCGCATCCGGCACGGTGGCGACCGCCGAAAGCGAGCCTTTCCACAATTCGCCGGCCAGCGCCTCGATAGCAGCCAGCGAGATCATCTCGCCGCCGATCTTGGCAAAGCGCTTGGCCCGGCCGCGAATGGTGATGAAGCCGACGTCGTCGACGGCGACGACGTCGCCGGTGTCATGCCAGCCGTCTTCGAGTGGTTCGAGCACACCCGGCTTCTCGGCCCTGAGATAGCCGGCCATGACATTGGGCCCACGCACGAAAAGCCGTCCGCCATCGTCGACACCGGGCACCGGATCGAGGCGATATTCCATGCCGGGCATGATTTTGCCGACGGTTCCGGAGCGGTTGTACATCGGCGTGTTGATCGAGATCACAGGTGCTGTTTCGGTGACGCCGTAACCCTCGAGGATGCGCACGCCGAACTTCTCCATATAGGTCATGCGCGTTGCTGCCTTGACCGGCTCCGCGCCGGCAAAGCAATAGCGTATCGAGCGGAAGTCATAGGGGTGCGCGGTGCGCGCATAGCCGGCGAGGAACGTATCGGTGCCGAAGATGATCGTCGCGTTCGAGGCGTAGATCAGTTCCGGCACGATGCGGTAGTGCAGCGGCGAGGGGTAGAAATAGACCGGCACGCCGGAGATCAGCGGCAGCACCGTGCCCGCCGTCATGCCGAACGAATGGAAGATCGGCAGCACGTTGAACACCTTGTCGCCCGAATGGAAGTCGATGCGCGAGGCGGCCTGGGCGGCATTGGCCAGGATGTTGCGGTGAGTAAGCACGACGCCCTTCGGCGTGCCTTCCGAACCCGAGGTGAACAGGATCACTGCGGCATCGTCGGGCTTGCGCCGCGCGCGTGGCGTGCTCTTGCGCAGCAAGCCGAGCAGCTTGTCCTTGAGGCCGACGGTCCCGCGCAAATCGTCGAGCCAGACGATGTCGACCGAGCGGCCGATCTCTTCGATGACACCGCCCAGCTTGGCTTGTTCGATGAAGGCACGCGAGGTGAGCACGGTGCGCACTTCGGCGGCCTTGCAGGCGGACAGGATGTTGGCCGCACCTGCGGTGAAGTTCATCATCGCCGGAACCTTGCCGGCTGACATGACGCCGAGCAGCGTCGCGCATGAGCCGTTGGCGTTCGGCAGCATGATGCCGAGCGTCTGCTGACCGGCATAGAGGTTCTGGAATTTCTCGCCGAGCACTGCGGCGGCCGTGAGCAGCTTGCCGTAGCTCAGCGAACCGGTGACAGGATCCTGCACGGCGAGCTCTCTCATGCCGCGTTCGTTCGCCGTCTGGATGATCTTTTCCAGCACCGTCTTGTCGATGTCCTGGGTACGGAAGACGAGGTCCGACATGACCTGATAGAGGGCGGCGCCCGCCGCGGCGCGACGCTTGCGGCCCTTCAACTCCTGCTGCACTTCCAGCTTGACCGGCTCAAGGATGGTCACCTTGACCTTCGGGAACAGCCGGCGGCGCACATGCTGCGAGGTCAGCCGCGAAAAATAGCTCTTCTCCAGCCCGTCGATGCGCACCGGCACCACCATCGAGCCGGTCTTGTCGGCGACCATGGCGGCGCCGTCATAGACCTTCATCAGGCCGCCGGTGACGGTGATGCGGCCTTCCGGGAAGATGACCAGCGGATCGCCGCCCTGAACGATCTTGATCAGCGTGCGGGTCGACATCGGTTTGGACGGGTTGAGCGGCAGCGCGCGGGCCAGTTTCATGAACGGCTTCATCCACCAGGCCTGGGCGATGGTGTGGTCGATGGCGAAGACCGGCTCCTCATCGGTCAGGGTCAAGGCCAGCGGGCCATCGAGGAAGCTGACATGGTTGAGCGCCAGGATCGGCGCCTTGCCCGCCGCCTTGAGGTTTTCCATGCCCTCGACTTCCAGCCGATGGAAAGCTCGGAACAGGATGGAGACGAAATCGCGGAAAGCATTCGTCGGCAGGAATTTCAGCATAAGCCAGGCGGCGACGGCGTTGGCCGCGGCGAGGCCGAACAGGATGGCTCCGGTGGAGACGCCGGCGGCCTGGATCGCGGCAACGAGTATGCCACCGACCGTCATGAAGCCGGCGTTGACGATGCTGACGGCGGCGACGACGCGAGCGCGGCGCTCTTCAGGCGACCAGGCTTGGACGGCGGCAAAGGTCGGCACCACGAGGAATGCGCTGGCAATCGCCATGCCGGCGAGGTCGATCGCGACACGGATCGTGTTTGGCCCGGCGAAGAAAAGGGTAAGGGTCTCAGTCCTGGGCGAAGGCTGCATGCTCCAGATGGTCCAGGCCAGGTCCAGCCCGAACAGCGCCAGGAGCGCCGTGCCGACCGGCGCGGGCAGAAGCACGATGCGTCCCTGCGACATCCACGCGGCAATGGCCGAGCCGATGGCGATCGAAACGGCGAACACCGCGAGATAGGCAGTCACTGCGATCTCGTTGCCGCCGAGCGAATCCTTGATCAAGGTCGGCAGGATCGAAAGAACAATGGCGCCGATCAGCCAGAACCACGACGTCATCAGTCCGGCGCGCCAGATCCGCTTGTCGCCACGCAATCCGTTGACCTGCCGCCAGGTCGAGCGGAAGACGTTTTTGTCGATGACGAGGTCCGGAGCCGCAGAACCGGTTGAAGGGATGTAGCGGCTGACAAACCAGCAACCGACCGCAAGGATCATCATGATCGGCCCGAAGACCGAGACGCCTATGCCATCGGCCGACACGACGCCGCCGGCGATGGTGCCACCGAGTATGGCGGCGAAGGTAGCCGATTCGATCCATGCGTTGGCGCCGGGCAATTCCTTGCGCTCGAGATGATCCGGCAGGATCCCGTACTTGATCGGTCCGAACAGCGCCGAGATGATGCCGAACATCAGCAACGCCACCATCAACACCGGGATCGACGACAGCGAGATGCCGACGACCGCGACGCCAGCAGCCGCGATCTCGGTGAATTTCAGCCGACGCGCGATGAGGGCTTTGTCGAAGCGATCGGCGATCTCGCCGCCAAGGGCGGACAAGAGCAGGAAGGGTGCCATGAAGACGGCGCCGGCCAGGGTGACCAGTGACGCCGCCTTGTCCGCCGCCAGCGTGAACAGAATAAGGAACACCAGCGTGTTCTTGAGGAAATTGTCGTTGAAGGCAGATAGGAACTGCGTCCAGAAGAGAGGCGCAAAGCGCCGTGTCATCATCAGATGGCTGTTCGTATGATTGTTCGGAGCGATGTCCATGGCGGCGACTTCCATTGGGCAAGGCCGTTGCAATCCTGATCGGATCGATCGGCGATCTTGCGTGATTTGAGCCTTGTTGTAGCGGGAACCCGGTTACACTTCGTTACTCCGGCTGACGCCATCAGTAGTCTCGTCTTGGTGTCTTACAGCCGGTTGCTGAAGCGGCTTGCGTCTTCCGCATCTGGCGATCGAGGTCTCCATGAGCATGATCGCCTCCATCGCAGGGAACCCTGGCGGCAAATCATGCCTCCAATAAGGTGGATGCCGCTCGCCATCTTCGAGGCCACGATGGCGAAACTGGCCGTGGCGAAGGCTTTCTGGGTGCTTGAGTCCTTGGGCGCTTAGTTGTTGGTGACCATCGATATGATCCTTTCGTTTCGGCCTTAAGCCGGATCGCTGTCGGTCTGTTTCAGGCCGGATACAATCAAGCCGACTTGCCGACAGCGTTTCTGCCACCCGTTCGAGCACCTGCGTCAGCGCATGGTTCGCGTCCACACGAAATTTTAATGTAAATGAAGCGTAATCCCGGTCATTAAAATGATGCGTATGTGTTGGGGTTGCGCATGCCGGAATATTCGTCCTTCATCCGGTCAGTCCGGGTCCGCTATATTTCAGGGTTGCTGATCTTTGCGCTGGCTTCCGCCGCCATCGTGATTGCGCTGGATCGGGTCAATTCCTTTCGCCACGACATCGATGCGCTGAGCAGCAACCTCGTCGTCTTCACCCGCGACCTGCGCAACGCGACCAGCTTTGCCGAGACGACCGGCACCGCCTGGCGGGCGGAGACGCGCGATGCGCTCACCTCATCGGCGCGCGGCCATTCGGAGCGCCTGACCGGCGAGATCGAAACGCTGACCGCCCAGCTTGCCGCGATCAAGCCGCGCCTTTCCGTGAAGACCATCAACGAGCTTGAAACCGCTTCCGTCAACGGCGACCTGTTCTGGTCGCCGCGCGACATGGTGCGCAACTTCAACCTGATGTCGATGGCGCAGAAGGTCGATGAATGGAGCTATCGCGAAATCCGCAACCAGAATGACCTGTTCGCCCAGCCCATGCTGGTCCGCGTCCGCACCGCCATGGACGACGAGCGCCATCTCGCCGATGTCTCCAGCGACAGGCTGCTGCTGTGGGCGAGCGGCATCTTGTTCGCCGCCCTTGCCATCGTCGCCTTCTGGATCTTCCGCCCTATGGAAGTGGCCATCCGACGCGCCTTTGCCGAATCCGCCGAATCCCTGTTCAAGGCCGAGGCCGCCGACCGCGCCAAGTCGGAATTCCTGGCCAATATGAGCCACGAAATCCGCACGCCGATGAACGGCGTGCTCGGCATGGCCGAGCTGCTGGCCAAGACCGACCTGACCGCACGCCAAAAAACCTTCACCGACGTCATCGTCAAATCCGGCAACGCGTTGCTCACAATCATCAACGACATCCTCGATTTCTCCAAGATCAACGCTGGCCAGCTCACCCTCGATCCGGCTCCCTTCCGTCTCTCCGAGGCGGTCGAGGACGTGGCGACGCTGGTATCGGCGCGCGTCGCCGAGAAGAACCTCGAACTGATCGTGCGCGTCGACCCGCGGCTGCCGGCCTACGTCGTCGGCGACGCCGGACGGTTCCGGCAGATCGTCACCAACCTGCTCGGCAATGCGGTGAAGTTCACCGAAAAGGGTCATGTGCTGATCGATGTCGGCGGCGAGATCGTCAACGACGTGGTCCAGCTCAAGGTCCGCGTCGAGGACACCGGCATCGGCATACCGGCCGAGAAACTGCAGAACGTGTTCGAGAAATTCGCCCAGGTCGACGGTTCGTCGACCCGTCGTCACGAGGGCACCGGCCTCGGCCTCGCCATTGCCGCACGCCTCGTCGATCTGATGACTGGCAAGATCGGCGTCGAAAGCGAGATCGGCCGCGGCTCCGTGTTCTGGTTCGCGGTGCCGCTGCCGGCGCACCACGCCGCGGCGCGCGACGAAATCGTGCCGGTCGACGTCACCGGCGCGCGCGTGCTGGTCATCGACGACAATCCGGTCAACCGTGAAATCCTGCTCGAGCAGCTGAGAAGCTGGAGCTTCGACTGTGCCGCCGCCGAAAGCGGCGCGGTGGGCCTGGCCTTTCTCGATCGCGCTTTCCAGCTGGGCGCTGCCGTCGACTGCATCATCCTCGACTACCAGATGCCGGGCATGAACGGCGCCGATGTTGCCAGGGCCATTGCGTCCGACAGCCGGCTGGCTTCCATTCCGGTGGTGCTGCTGACCTCGGTCGACCAGGTCGATTTCGGCAAGATGATCATCGACTTCGGCATCGCCGCGCATTTGACCAAGCCGGCGCGCTCCGCGGTCCTGCTCGGCACCGTCATCTCGGTCATCCAGAGGGCCCGCTCGCAGGTCGGCAAGGCGCAGTTCGTCCGCGAACCGATCGTGCCGGTTCCCCCGGCAGCGCCACCCGCTTTCACCGTCATCCGCGGCCCTGCGATGCCGGTCGCCGCAGCACCGGAATCGACGGCCACTCTTAACGGTCCGATCGATATCCTCATTGCCGAGGACAACGACGTGAACCAGTTGGTTTTCGGCCAGATCCTCAACGGCCTTGGCCTCAGCTATCGCATCGCCGGCAACGGCCGCACGGCAGTCGAGATGTACCGGGCGCTGCGCCCCAGGCTGATCCTGATGGACGTCTCGATGCCTGAGATGAACGGCTACGAAGCGACCCGCGCCATCCGGGCGATGGAGACCTCGTCGGGCACCCACATCCCGATCATCGGCGTCACCGCGCACGCGCTGAAGGGCGATCGCGACAAGTGCATCGAGGCCGGCATGGACGACTATCTGCCCAAGCCGGTCTCACCCGACCGCCTCGGCACCAAAATCGGCACCTGGCTCAGCGAGACGGTGGTGGCGAAGACGGCATAAGGCGAACCTGGCTGCCGATCTGACGGATCAGCGCAGCCGGCCAATCGGGATGATTTCGGGAGAAGTGGCGACATAAGGCTCGCCACCCCAGTCGCCGAGCCATTGCTCCACCAGCAGGCCGGCCTCATCCAGCATCCTGGCAAGATCTTCCTTCTCCGGGAAAGCGATTTTCGATTCGGCGCCCACAACCGGTCTGCCGCCTGGAATTTCATAGAAGGTTGAATAGGTGACGACGCCAGTGGCGGCATCGCGTTCAACGTCGTTCCAGGCCTTGACCGTGCCGAGACCGGGATGCGCCAGCATCCGTTCGGAGCGCTGCGGCGTCCATTCACCCCATTCTTCAACAGCGGGATTTCGGGTGTCGAAAATGAAGCGCCCACCCGGTGCGAGATGCACGGCGATGGTGCGCAGCACCGCCGCCTGATCCTTGGCCGTCAAGAAGACCTGGAAGGCATGTCCGGTAAGCAGCACCAGATCGAAGTGCTGCCCGAGCCGAACGGTTCGCGCATCTCCCTCGACCCAGTCGACCTTGTTTCCGTCGGGTCTGCCGCGCCCGACATCGAGCATCGGCGATGCAGGATCGACGCCGGTGACGTTGCGTCCTTTGCTGAGCGCTGCGGCCAGTTGCCCGGTGCCGCAGCCGAGATCAAGAACCGAGCGGGCATTGCCGGCGAATTCAACGCAATAGTTGAAATCGTCGCCGCCTGTATTCTCGATATCGTAAAACTGGACGAGGTCCGGATCGCTGTAGAGTCTGTCGGTCATGGCGGTCGCCTATAGCTGAAATCTCTGCTGGATGCGACGGGCACATTCCAGCGGCGTAAGCAGGCTGGTGTCGACTTCGAGATCGTAGTCTATGTCCTTGTGCACGCGCTCATATTGCCAGCGCGCCAGACCCGACATGCGATCGGCACGCTGGGCTTCGCGCGCCTCCAGCACCTCCAGCGGCGCCAGGACAGCAACCACATGGAGGTCGAAGGCCGACAGCAGTTCGAGATATTCGGACATTTCACCGTTGCAGAGCACCTCGTCGACGATGAGGTTGTTGCCTTGCCCGGCCATCGCGGCGATGGCGTGGCGCATGCCGCGCAGGGTTCGCGCCCCCACCGGTCCGGCTCTGATCACGACCGCAGGCTTGCCGTCCTGCCGGATGGTCTCATAGGAAAAGCCGTCCGCATGGTCCTGCAAGGCGTTGGGCAGCATCTCGATGAAAGTGTCCATCTGGACATGCAGGAAGGGCGCGGCGGTGATCTGTTGCAACGCCCTGGCGATGGAGCTCTTGCCGGCACTGCCGACGCCATTGAGCAGAATGATGCTGGCTTTCACTTCAGCGCCCCCTTTTCGGTCAGAACATCCTGCCCGCCACGGTCAGACTACCGGTTGCGCACCACCACGCACGCTCCGCCGACGCTTTGCAATTTCTGGCAGATGACATTGGCGGCGGCGCGGTCGTCGACACCGATCCTGACCGCGTAGATGCCGCGCCGGCCGATCGGCGTGCGCACCCGGCTGACCACCGGATCATGCCCGCTGAGCAGGGCCGGAAACCGGCTCCTGACCCGCAGCCACTGGCTGATCGCGGCGCTGCGGCGGAAGTTGCCGGCCACCTGGATGCCCCATGGTTTTATGTTGATCGAGGCCATCGCCACGGTCTGCGACATGATCACCGGCAGCCTGCGGCAAGCGACGGCAAAATCTGCCTTCTGATCGAGCGGCTCGACCTTTCCGGCATAGGCCGCATCGGTGAACTTATCGACCGGCTCGCCCATGATGTCGAATACGTAGCTCTCGGTCTCCATCGGCAGGAAGCCGCCGGAACCGAGCCAGCGCGACACCCGGCTTTCGCCGGCATTGTAGGCGGCCGCCGCCAGGCCGAGGTTGCCGTAGGCGCCCTTCATCTCGGCGAGATATTTCGCCGAGGCCGGGATCGCCTGGTTGATGTCGAAGGAGTTGGCAAGGCCGCGCATCTTGGCGGTGCCCGGCATGAACTGGGCGATGCCTTCGGCGCCGACCGGACTGACGGCGTTGGGATCGAAGCGACTTTCCTTCCAGATCAGCCGGGCGAAGAAATCCCTGGGCAGGCCGTTCTGGTCGGCATGGGCCTGGATCAGGTTGCAGACCTTGTCGATGAGCCGCTGCTTGGCGGATTGCGGTGGGTCTGCCTGAACCAGCGTCGACCAGCCCACTCCGCATAGCAAGATCAGCGCCACCCAGAGGAAACGCTGCATCACGCCTACTCGGCCGCGGCCTTGCCGCGACCAAACCGTTGCTCGATATAGTCTGCGACCATTTTTTCGAAATCCGCCGCGATCGACGGCCCGCGCAGCGTCGCTGCCTTCTTGCCGTCGACGAAGACAGGCGCCGTTGGCGTTTCGCCGGTGCCGGGCAGCGAAATGCCGATATCGGCATGCTTGGACTCACCCGGGCCGTTGACGATGCAACCCATCACCGCGACCTTGAGGTTTTCGACGCCGGGATATTTTTCGCGCCACACCGGCATGTTCTTCCTGAGATCCGCCTGGATGTTCTGGGCAAGTTCCTGGAACACGGTGGAGGTCGTTCGGCCGCAGCCCGGACAGGCCGCGACGATCGGCACGAACTGCCTGAACCCCATCGTCTGCAGCAGTTCCTGCGACACCTGCACCTCACGTGTACGGTCGCCGTTCGGCTCCGGCGTCAGCGAGATGCGGATGGTGTCGCCGATGCCTTGCTGGAGCAGGATGCCCATGGCGGCGGACGAGGCCACGATGCCTTTCGAACCCATGCCGGCCTCGGTCAGGCCAAGATGCAGCGCGTGGTTGGAGCGGGTGGCAAGCTCGGTATAGACGGCGATCAGGTCCTGCACGCCGCTGACCTTGGCCGACAGGATTATTTTTTCACGACCAAGGCCGATCTCTTCCGCCATTTCGGCCGACAGGATCGCCGACTGCACGATCGCCTCGCGCGTCACTTCCTGCGCCGTCAGCGGAAAGCCCTTGGCCTGGTTGTCGTCCATCAGCCGGGTCAAAAGCTCCTGGTCAAGCGAACCCCAGTTGACGCCGATGCGCACCGGCTTGTCATATTTGATCGCCATCTCGACGATCGCCGCGAACTGCCGATCCTTCTTGTCCTTGAAGCCGACATTACCCGGATTGATGCGGTATTTGGCCAGCGCCTCGGCGCAGGCCGGATGGTCGGCCAAAAGCTTGTGGCCGATATAGTGGAAATCGCCGACCAGCGGAACGTCGACGCCAAGCCGCGCCAGCCTTTCGTGGATGCGCGGCACGGCCGCAGCGCTCTCGTCGCGATCGACGGTGATGCGCACGATCTCGGAGCCGGCGCGGTGCAGCGCCGCAACTTGCGCAACCGTCTGGTCGACATCGGCCGTATCGGTATTGGTCATCGACTGCACGACAACCGGCGCGCCGCCGCCGACGACCACGCCGCCGACATCGACGCCGACCGAGGTGCGGCGGGGGAAGGGAGAGGAAAAATATCCGGTCATGCCCGGCAGCCTTTTGTCTCTGGAGCGTCATGCGTCCGCTAGGACGCACACAAACGCCCCGGGCCGATGCGCTAAAGTCCGGGCATGAGGTGGAGGAGCAAAGATGGCTTGTCAATGGCGACAGGTCGCCACTGGCCGCATTTGGCCCGCCGCCGGGATCAAAAACAATCCGTGATCCGGCGACGGCCGAAGCGAAAATTGACCTGAACGGATGTCCAGCCTGGGCGATCGCCGCGCTGGAAATCAAAACCCACCACACCGGCGACAATTGCCGCCGGCAAAGGCCGTGGATCGTGATCGTCTATATCAGGAGGGCATCAATGCGTTGTCGGTTGTGCTCTCAGTTTTTCAATCTCGTCCTTGAGTGCCAGCTTGCGTCGCTTGAGATTCACGATTTCAAGGTCGTCCACCGACGGGTGGTTCATCGCGTCATCGATCTCGCGCTCGATGTCGCCGTGTTTCCGCTGCAACTCATCAAGATGGGAAGCAAGAGACATGATTGGTTCTCCCTTTCATGGTTTTCCTCGATTGCAACCGTCACGGCGCGTCCACCGCAGGTTCGCTTCTGTGACGGCACAATGACACTGTGCCACCATCCGACGGCGATGTCGAATGCTGCGTGGTAGCATTCCACGACAATGTGAAATGTGATATGGGCTGCGCGCCAGCGACAGAAGTTGCCGGTCCCGCCCAATCAGGCCCAGTTTTTGGGCGCCGCAGACGTGCAGACGGTTAAAGAATGTCCGATCAGGAACAGGCCGATATTCGCCTCGAATTTTCCCGGCTGAAGCAGGAACACGCCGATTTCGATGCGGCGATCAACGCGATGATCGCCACGAACTGCGACCCGCTGCAGATCCAGCGCATGAAAAAGAAGAAGCTGTTCCTCAAGGACCGGCTGATGGCGCTGGAAGACAAGATCATCCCCGACATCATTGCGTGAGAAGGCGGAGCCGGGGTCGATCCTGATCGCTTTGCGGCTATCCGGCGATCGAAAGCCTGGCGGCGCGGTCGCGCAGCAGACCGATGAGACTGCCGGTCCGCTCCTCGGACGTGTCGATGGGAACCACCAGGCACATCGTCGCCTCGACCTTGCCAGGTCCTGAAAAGACGGGCGCGGCGAGGCATTTCGTGTACGCATCGACAAGGCCCGAGGTGACGCAATAGCCTGTGGCTTCGGCCTTCGCTATGTCGGCGATGAAGTCGTTGAGAAGCAATCTGCGGCCGTCCGGCAGGACGAGATCGTCTTCGGACACCATGTCTTCGATCTGGGCCAGTTGGAAGCCCGCCAGCAGCAGCCGTCCCGAAGCGGTCCAGGGCAGCGGTATCTGCAGGCCGGTGGCGGAGCTAATGCGGAACGGCCTGGTGCCCGGGCTTGAATGGACGATCGTATAGCGGCCGCTCTGCAGCATACACAGTTCCGAGGTCTCGCCCGTTTCGCGCGATAGATTGTCGACCTCCTGACGCCCGCGCCTCAAGAGGTCGTTGCCCCGCACATAATCCATTCCGTAGAGATAGAGCTTCTTGCCGAAATAGACGCGATTGCCGTCGCCGGCCATTTCCAGCAGGCCGGCATCCACCAGCGACCGCACAAGCGTGTAGGTCGTCGAGCGGGGTGCGTTCACCCCCTTGGCAAGATCGCCAATGCCGATCGCGCGCTGCGTCGTGTGCAGAAATTCCAGGATCTCGAGGACCCGGTTGAGGCCTTTTTCGCGGGAGCCCGAAATCTTCTCGTCGGCTGAAACTGCTGGGGCATTGCCGTCTTGCATTGTCGATCCCTGGTGCTAGTATCCGTCTTGTACAGGATACATACGTCTCTTGTAAGAGACAATCGCTCTGAAAATCGACGATGCGTGAATTTCCTGTGCATAGGGGAACACAACACGAAAGGAGGTCGCCGTGAACGACACATCCGGAAGACGTGATTTTCTGAAATTTGGAATGGCGGGACTGGCCACGGCTGGCGTGCTTGCAACCGTCGATGCCCAGAAGGCTGCCGCTCAGGCAGCATCCGACAGCCTGCTGCGCACCGTGCTCGACCGCGGCAAGCTGATTGTCGGCACTGGCAGCACCAATGCGCCCTGGCACTTCGAAAACGATGCCGGCGAACTGGTCGGCATGGACATCACCATGGGACGTATCCTGGCCAAGGGCCTTTTCGACGATCCGACCAAGGTCGAGTTCGTCATGCAGGATCCGGCGCAGCGCATTCCGAACGTCACCACCAACAAGGTTGACATCACCATCCAGTTCATGACGATGAGCGCCCAGCGCTCGCAGCTCATCAACTTTTCCCGGCCTTACTATGTCGAAGGCGTCGCGCTGCTGACCCTTCCCACCGCCGAGAACAAGACCTTCGACAAATTGCTTGCCGCTGGTTCGGCGACACGCGTCTCGATCCTGCAGAACGTCGATGCCGAAGCATCGGTGCACATAGCTCTGCCGCAGTCGCAGGTGATGCAGATCGACACCCAGGCCAACGTGTTGCAGGCACTGGAAGCCAAGCGTGTCGACGCTGCCGCGGTGGATCTTTCGACCGTGCGTTGGCTTGCCTCGCGCAATCCGGACAAATACTTCGACGCCGGCAAGAGCTGGTTCTCGATGCTGTACGGTGCAGCACTCCGGCAAGGCGATCTCGACTGGCTGACCTTCGTCAATCAGACCTTCACCATCGCCATGTTCGGTCACGAAACGGCGCTCTACGACGCGGCGTTCAAGGATTACTTCGGACAGGAGCCGCCAGCTCGCCATCCTGGTTTTCCAGTCATCTGATCCAGTTGGCGGAAGGGCGGCATTCAGCGCCCTTCCGCCAGCTTCTCCTCGACGGCCCTTCGCACTGAGGCTGACGCATGGGCTATGCCCTCAATTTCAACCTGATCTGGCGGCATTTCGACAAGCTGTGGGGCGGACTGCTGCTCAGTCTCGAACTGGCCGTCATCTCGATCGTTATCGGCATCGTCATCGGCTTGGTTCTGGCGGTCTGGTACGTCTCGGCCGGGCGCGTGGTGCGCACAATCATCGCTGCCTACGTCGAATTCATCCGCAATGTGCCGCTGATCTTGCTCGTCTATCTGGTGTTCTACGGCCTGCCGACGGTGGTCGATCTCGCCTACAGCGCCCCGACCTCGTTCATCTTGACGCTATCGGTCTATAGCGGCGCCTATCTGGTCGAGGTGTTCCGCTCCGGGCTCGAAGCCGTCCCACGTGGGCAGCTTGACGCCGGCAAGGCGATTGGCCTGACGCCGTGGCAGCGGCTGGTCCATGTGCGCCTGCCGACCATGCTGCGCATCACCTTGCCGGCGCTGTCCAACACCTTCATCTCGCTGTTCAAGGACACTTCGATCGCCTCGGTCATTTCGGTACCGGAGCTGACCTACGGCGCCCAGTGGATCAATTTCAACACCTTCCGCATCGTCGAGGTCTACCTGGTGACGACGGCGATGTACCTGTTGACCGGCTACGCGCTGCTTTTCGGGCTGCGGCTCGTCGAGCGCCGATTCAGGGCGGCGCGCTGACATGCTCACCCAGATCGCCTATGCCTTGCCGTTTCTCGCCCAGGGCTTCGCCTTGACCTTGTGGGTGTCGCTTCTGGTCGTGGTCCTGTCGCTCATCGCCGGTGTCCTGCTAGGCGTCGGCCTGGTTTATGGTCCCGCGCCGCTGCGCTGGGCGGTACGCATCTTCAGCGACACGATCCGCGGCATTCCGATCCTGGTGCTAATGTTCTTCGTCTATTACGGCCTGCCCGCGATCGGGCTTCATCTGCCGTCGTTCTGGGCCGCCGTGCTTGCTCTCACTTTGTTCAAGACGGCGCAGGTCATCGAGTATCTCAGGGGTGCAGTCGGCTCGATCCCGAAAGGGCAGTCGGAAGCAGCGATGGCGATCGGGCTGACCTTTCGCCAGCGCCTGGCCTACGTCATCTTCCCGCAGGCGTTCAGGCGCTTCCTGCCTCCCTGGATCAACGGCGTCACCGATGCGGTCAAGGGCAGCGCACTGGTGTCGCTGCTCGGCATCACCGACCTGATGCAGGCCATCAACCAGGTCATCGGCCGCACCTACGAGGCCATGCCACTCTATATTCTCGGTGCGCTCATCTACTTCGCGGTCAACTATGCCCTTTCGCTCGCCAGCCGGCAGCTCGAGCGGCGTTTCTCCTTCATCCGGGAATAGCGATGTCCACAAGTTCGAACGACACCCCGGCCCTTCTCGACGTCAGCGACGTTTCCAAATCCTTTGGCACCGTCCAGGTCCTGCGTTCGGTCAGCTTGCAGGTGGCGCGCGGCGAGGTGGTGACGGTCATCGGCCCCTCGGGCAGCGGCAAGACCACCCTGCTGCGTTGCGTCAACTTCCTGGAGAGCTACGACAGCGGCTCGATCCGCATCGACGGCAAGGAGGTGGGCTTTCGCGACCCGGGAACCCGTCAGCGCCGCAGCGAACGCGATCTCGCCGCGATGCGCGCAGAAACCGGGATGGTGTTCCAGAGCTTCAACCTGTTTCCGCACCTGACGGCGGCCGGTAACATCATGCTCGGGCTGCGCAAGGTGCGTGGAAAAAGCGAATCCGAGGCGCGCTCGATCGCCGAGCACTGGCTCGGCCGCGTCGGCCTCGCCCACAAGGCCGACAGCCTCCCCGCCGAACTGTCAGGCGGCCAGCAGCAGCGCGTCGGTATTGCGCGGGCCGTGGCTATGGAGCCGAAGATCCTGTTGCTTGACGAGATAACCTCGGCGCTCGATCCCGAGCTCGTCGGCGAAGTGCTGGCCGTCGTGCGCAGCCTCGCCGAGGACGGCATGACCATGCTGATGGTGACGCATGAGATGGCCTTCGCCCGCGATGCTTCGAGCCGCATTGTCTTCATGGCCGATGGTGGCGTCAGCGCCGTCGGCCCACCGAAGGAGATTCTCGCGGCAGAGACCACCAACGAGCGCCTCCGCACTTTCCTGGCGCGCTTTCGCGCCTCGCATTTCTGACACTGGACAGCGAAAGCTGTTCGCAAGGAGCATTTGATGACGCCCTACATCCGGCTCGCCGAACTCGGCTTGACGCTGCCCGAGCCGCCGACCCCGATCGCCAACTTCGTCACCCATGCCGAAAGCGGGCGGTTGATTTTCCTGTCCGGTCAAGGACCGCTGCGGGCCGACGGCACGCTGTTCACCGGCAAGGTGGGAGACGATGTCACCGTCGAGGAGGCCTATCAGCATGCCCGCCTCACTGGCCTCAATCTCCTCGCCGTCATGCACGCGGCCGCCGGCGACCTCGGTCGCATCGTGCGCATCGTCAAGCTGCTCGGCTTCGTCAACGCGACACCGACCTTCAGCGATCACCCAAAGGTGGTCAACGGTTGTTCCGACCTGTTCGCCGATGTCTTCGACAATATCGGCGGTCATGCCCGCTCGGCGATCGGGGTCGGCTCCTTGCCCGGAAATATCACCGTCGAAATCGAGGCGGTCGTCGAGATCGCCGCCTGACCTTTAGAAATGGAATCCGAGAGATGAACACCTATTCCGCCGACGGCTCCAACACCACCATCCGCGAACGGCTCGGCCTTCGCCCGATCATCAATGTTTCCGGCACGATGACTGCGCTTGGCGCATCGATCATCGTCCCGGAAGCGATCAGCGCCATGGCTGAAATGGCTTCGCAATGGGTGGAGATGGACGATCTGCAGCGCGCCGCAAGCACGGTCGTTGCCCGCCTCACCGGTGGCGAGGCCGGTTTCATCACCGCTTGCTGCGCCAGCGGCATCACCATGGCGATCGCCGGCGCGATGACGGGAACCAATCTGCTCGCCATCGAGCGCCTGCCGGACGACACCGAGGGTCTCAAGTCTGAAGTCATCGTCCAGCTCGGCCACATCGTCAATTACGGCGCGCCGATCGACCAGTCGATCCGGCTGGCCGGAGCAAGGACCATTGCCGCCGGCACGGTCAGCGTGACCCAGGACTATCATGTGCGTGACGCGATCCGCGACCGCACGGCGGCGGGCCTCTATGTCGTCGCGCACCACACAGTGCAGTACGGCATGCTGTCGCTGGAGGAATTCTGCGAAATCTGCCACGCCAAGGGCGTCCCGGTGATTGTCGACGCCGCTTCCGAGTATGATCTGCGCGGCTTCCTGGAGCGCGGCGCCGACATCGTCATCTACAGCGGACACAAATTCCTCAGCGGACCGACCAGCGGCATCGTCACCGGGCGCAAGGATCTGGTGCGCGCCGCCTATCTGCAGAACCGCGGCGTCGCACGCGCCATGAAGGTCGGCAAGGAGAGCATCGCCGGCGCCATGGCGGCACTGGAAGCCTGGGAAAAGCGTGACCATGCCGGCATCCGCCGGCGCGAGGAAGCAGCCCTCAACATATGGAAGGACACGTTGCAGGGACTGCCGGGCATCGTTACGCAGATCATCCCTGATCCGACCGCCAATCCGCTCGACCGGCTGCAGATCTTCGTGTCGCCCGAGAGCCGGTTCACCGCCGCCGGCCTCGCCTCGGCCCTGGCGGCAGGCCCGCCGCCCATCATCGTGCGCAACCACGAGGTGGAGCGCGGCCATTTCTTCCTCGACCCGTGCAATCTGCACCCTGGCGAAGCGGAGATCGTCGCCGAAAGGCTGCGAACCGTATTGACCGCGGCCGACCGGCCCGTCGACGCCATGAAGCCTGCCCGCAAGGATTCATCCGGCTCATTGCGCTGGCCGGATTGAGCGCCAAACCGACATACATCCAAAAATGCACCGGCTACGACCGGCTGATCACGCGACTGTGAACGGCCGCATTTGCATGCGGTGGGAATAAACCATCACTGGAACAAGTCTCCTCGACATACGCCATTGCAGGCGTTGAGGAGCCTGACATGCCCCATCATTGCGAGGATGACAGCGACCATGGCACCAGCTGTCGTCTCGCGCCGGAGTGCATGATCGTCGTCAGTCCCTCCCCCAAGGCGCTTGACACCGGTGACACATATGAATTCACCTTCACCAAAGCAGGCGACTTTGCCTATTTCTGCGGGCTCCACCCGCACATGCAGGGCAAGATCACCGTCGCGCCTTGAGGGCGCATGGCAGAACCTTCCCGGAGTGCCGGATCATGCTGCGGTGTTGAGCGAGAAGGCCCTGGCCGAGCGCTTCGGTGAGGTGGTGCTGCCCCATCTCGGCGATGCGCTTGCGCTCGCCCGCTGGTTGACCGGCAATGCCGCCGATGCCGAGGATGTTGTGCAGGAGGCCTGCGTGAAGGCACATGCCGGCATTGCCGGTTACGCCGGCGGCAATGCCCGCGCCTGGCTGCTGACCATCGTGCGCAACACCGCCTACACCTGGATGTCGCGCAACCGGCCGCGCGCCATGCTCGCCGTCGGCGACCTCGGCGATCTCGACGAGATGGCAGCGGCGCACGGTACCAGGCTGCCGGACGAAGACGGTCCGGAGGCGAGCCTGATCGCCAGGGCCGACACGGCGGCACTGGAGGCGGCGATCGCGGCACTGCCGCAGCCGTTTCGCGAGACGCTGGTGCTGCGCGATATCAACGGCCTCAGCTATCGCGAGATAGCGGCGATGCTCGGCGTGCCGATGGGCACCGTGATGTCGCGGCTGGCCCGTGCCCGCGGCCTGCTTGTGTCTGAACTGGGGAGAGCGCCATGACCAACCATGACGACGGACTGCCCAACGATCCCGAAGGTATCAGGCTGATGATCCATGCCCTCGTTGATGGTGAGCTTGACGCGGCTGCAGTGCTGGCGGTGGAGCGGCGCATCGCCGCCGACCCGCAGCTTGCCCACGAGCACGCTCGCATCGTCGCCTTGCATGCGGCAGTCAGCCGCTTGCCGCGCCCCGATGTCAGCGATGCCTTTCAGGCCCGCATCGCGGTGATCGGTATGTCAGCCACGACACAGCAGACGCAAAACGAGCCGGCGGAGCCGCAGCAGGGCGCGCCGCCGGCACAACCAGGGTTGATTGCCTCCATCGGTGGAGGCCAGAGGCGAGACGCAGGAACACGTCCGTCGCAGGCACGGGTCCTGCCAAGGGCGCGCCGCTTCGGCTCGTTCGACTGGCGTGCCATGGCAGCGTCGATCATGATCAGCGCCGTGCTGGCAAGCGGCGCGACGCAATGGGTGATGGTCAACAGCGTGTCCGACAGCTTTGCCGCGGCGGTCGCCAGCGGCCATCGCCGCAGCCTGCTTGCGGCGAGCCCGATCGACATCGTCTCGTCCGACCGCCACACGGTGAAGCCGTGGCTCGATGCCCGGATCGGCGTGTCGCCGCCGGCGCCGGACCTCGCCCAGGATGGCTACGCATTGATCGGCGGCCGGGTCGAGGTGATCGCCGACCGGCCGGTACCGGCGCTGGTCTACCGCCACCGTGAGCATCTGATCACGCTGGTCGCCGAACCGCAGCAGGGCGGCGGCATCACAGCACCTGTCGACCTTTCGTCAGGCGGCTTCTCGCTGGTGCACTGGAGCGACGGCGCGTTCTCCTACTGGGCGATCTCCGACATGGAGCGCCCCGAACTCGACGACTTCGTCGCCCGCTTCCGCAAGGCGGCGGTGTGAGGACAGCTCCCGCCCACTGAAACCACGCCTGACACGCTCTCCACCCTATGGTGCCTGCGCATTGCGCGGCGAACCGGATTGCCAATTCTCACGAGCCCCTCCAAACAATAACTTTACAAATATTTGTTCTTGTGTGAAGTTATGAACGTTGAAGGGTCGATCATGACAGCCAATCGTTTCGCCACGCGCCTGAATTCCTTTGCCTCACGGCCACAGGCCGAATGGCCTCACCTCACCGGCAAACCGTCGCTGATGCAGATGGCCGCGCGCGCCGCGAAAGTTGCCGGGTTGACCGACCTCGATTTGAATTTCCCCGACCATGTCAGCGAAAGGCCGGCTGAAATCGCGCGGAACCTTGGCAACCTTGGCCTTTCCATCAATGGTTTCGCCATGCGCTATTACTCCAACCCGGCCTTCAAGCTCGGCGCGTTCACCAATCCGGATCCGGCGGTACGCCGTGAAGCCATCGACCTGACCAAGGCCGGCATCGACGCCGCACGCGAGGCCGGCGCCAATCTAATGACGCTGTGGCTCGGACAGGACGGATTCGATTACGCCTTCCAGGCCGATTATGCGACTCTCTGGCAGCACGAAATCGACGGAATTCGTGAAGTTGCGACCCATGACCCCGGCTGCCAGATCAGCCTGGAGTACAAGCCCAACGAGCCGCGCTCCTATAGCCTGATGCCGGACGCGGCGACGACCTTGCTGGCAATCCGCGAAGTCGGCCTGCCCAATCTCGGCGTCACGCTCGATTTCGCCCATGTGCTCTATGCCGACGAGCAGCCGGCCTTCGCCGCCGCCCTGGTGGCACGCCACAGCAAACTGCTCGGCGTACATCTCAATGATGGCTACGCCAAACGCGACGACGGCCTGATGGTCGGCGCCGTGCATACGCTGCAGACCATCGAACTGCTCCGGCAGATCCGCAGGGACGGCTACGCCGGCGCCATCTATTTCGATACCTTCCCCGACATGACCGGTCTCGATCCGGTGCATGAGTGCGAGGTCAATATTGCCACCGTCACGCGCATGCTGCGGGTCGTCGACCGGATCGACCAGGACAACCGGCTGTCGGCCGCCATCGGGCGCCAGGACGCCGTGACGTCGCAGGCCATCATCCAGGAAATCATGCTCGGGCCTGACTTATGACGAGGGGGCTTGGATGACCTTGAGCGGGCTGGACCTGAAGGCGGTGGGACCGCGCATCCGCATGATGATGCCGCATCTCACACCGCTGGAGGCGAAGGTGGTGGAAACGGTCTTTGGCCGGCGCGGCTTCGACGAGAGCGTTCCGCTGAAGCAGATCGCCGAGGAATCCGGCGTGTCGGAAGCGATGGTCGTCAAGATCGCCAAGAAGCTCGGCTTCTCCGGCTATCGCGACTTCCGTACCGCCGTCTATGAATACAGCCGGCTGCCTACCGCCGAGATGCACCAGGAACTGTCGTCGGACGACAGTTCGGCCGAGATCGTGCAGAAGGTGTTCCGCACCTCCATCCAGGCGTTGGAGGAGACGCTGGCCATCCTCAATATCGAGGATTTCGACCGCGCCGCCGACCTTCTGTACCGCGCCGGGACTCGTGACTTCTACGGCGTCGGCGGTTCGGCGCAGATCGCGCGCGACGTCTCGCACAAATTCCTGCGCATCGGCATCCGCACGAATGTCTTTGACGACTCGCACATGATGCTGATGTCGGCCTCGCTGCTTGGCCCAGACGACATCGCCGTCGGCTTCTCGCATTCCGGCAATACGTCGGCCGTTATCGACGCCATCCAGCTTGCCCGCAAGAACGGTGCCCGCACCCTGGCCATCACCAACTACGACACCTCGCCGCTGGCCGCGGTCGCCGACGTCGTGCTGTGCTCAACTGCGCAGGGTTCGCCGCTGATGGGGGAGAACGCGGCGGCGCGCATCGCCCAGCTCAACATTCTCGACGCGTTGTTCGTCGCGGTGGCGCAGCGCGACTACCAGGCCGCCGAGCGCAATCTCGGTTGCACCATGTCGGCGGTGGCATCGAAACGAAAAGACCGGGGCTCATGACGCTGTCGACAACGCCGCTGGTCACCGTGTTCGGCAGTCTGCACTACGACATCATGGTCGACGCCCCCGACCGCCCGCGCAAGGGCGAAACGGTGACCGGCCATGCCTGGCACCCGAAATGCGGCGGCAAGGGCGGCAACCAGGCGGTCTCAGTGGCAAGGGCAGGTATGCGCGTGGCGATGATCGGCGCCGTCGGCGATGACGATTTCGGCACGGCGCTACTGGCCAATCTCGATCGTGCAGGCGTCGACCGTCGCTTCGTTCGGGTGACGCCGGGCGCCGGCTCCGGCATGAGCGTGGCCATCTTCGACGAAAGCGGTGACTACGGCGCGGTGATCGTTTCGGGCAGCAATCTCACGCTGGGCGACAGGGACATCGCGGCCGCCTTCGAGGTCGTGACACAAACGTCCGTGCTGCTTTTGCAGAACGAGGTACCGGAAGCCGCTAACATTGCCGCCGCACGCGAGGTGAAGAGACATGGCGGCCGCGTCCTGCTCAATGCCGCCCCCGCGCGCAAACTCTCCAGCGAACTGAGCGCGCTCGTCGACATCCTGGTGGTCAACGCCATCGAGGCAGAATTCCTGACCGGCCTGGCGGTGGTCGAAACACTGGAAGGTGCCGCGCAAGCGGCGCGACTTCTGGTCGATCTCTGCCCAACCGCAATCGTCACGGTGGGCGGCGAGGGCGTCGCTTGTTGCGACCGGAGCGGTGCGGCCTTCGCGTTGCCAGCCATCCCGGTCAAGGTCGGCAGCACGCATGGCGCGGGCGATGAATTCGTTGGTGCGCTGGCCGCGGCACTTGCCCGTGGCGAGGCCGTGCGGGCCGCCGTCACCGCCGCCAACGCCGCTTCGGCCTTGCTGGTCTCGACACCAGAGGCCGAGCGCGGCGGCATCTGATATCTCGGCTCCAGAGGAGCACTTTTCGTCTTGCCGAACGACAGCGTCCGCCACGTATCCTTGCGGCTTCGCCCGAATTCCGCTAAGGCGCGCCTTTGTCGCCGGGGAGCAAGGACTTGGACGATCAACGCGCCGATGTCGCCATCATCATGGGCAGCCAGTCCGACTGGGCGACCATGCGCCATGCGGCTGAAACGCTGGAGGCGCTCGGCATCCCGCACAAGCGGCTGATCGTCTCCGCGCATCGCACACCCGACCGTCTCTATGAATTCGCCAAGGGCGCCAAGGCTGCCGGTTACAAGGTGATCATCGCCGGTGCCGGCGGCGCGGCGCACCTGCCCGGCATGACCGCTGCGATGACGCCGCTGCCGGTGTTCGGCGTGCCGGTGGAATCGAAGGCGCTCTCGGGGCAGGATTCGCTGCTCTCCATCGTCCAGATGCCGGCCGGCATTCCCGTCGGAACGCTGGCCATCGGCAGGGCCGGTGCGACCAACGCTGCACTTCTGGCTGCCGCCGTGCTCGCGCTTTACGACGACAAGCTTGCGACGCGGCTGGATGCCTGGCGCGCCTCGCAGACCGCCAAGGTCGCGGTCGAACCGACGGATGCACCGTGAGCCTGCCCGCTGGATCGACCATCGGCATCATTGGCGGCGGCCAACTCGGCCGCATGCTGGCGATGGCGGCCGCTCGCCTTGGCTACCGCACGGTGGTGCTGGAGCCGCAAGCGGATTGCCCCGCAGCACAGGTCGCCAACCGGCAGATAACGGCTGCCTATGACGACTCGGCCGCACTTGCCGAGCTGGCTGCGGCAAGCTCCGTCATCACCTACGAGTTCGAGAACGTGCCGGTTGCGGCTGCCAGCGCACTGACCACCAAGGTTCCGGTCTATCCGCCGGCTCGCGCGCTTGAAGTCGCGCAGGACCGGGTGAGCGAGAAGACATTCCTCAATGGCATCGGCATTGCCACGGCGGATTTCCGCCCCGTCGACAATGACGGCGAGCTGACGGCGGCGCTGAAAGCATTTGGCGGCAGCGGCATCCTGAAGACGCGGCGCATGGGCTACGACGGCAAGGGCCAGCGCGTCTTCCGCAACATGGAGGCTGGCGGTTTCGCCGGTACTTGCGAGGCGATGGGCAATGTACCGCTGATCCTGGAGAGCTTCGTGCCGTTCGAGCGCGAGATTTCGGTGATCGCGGCGCGAGGGCTGGACGGCGCCGTCGCCGCCTACGATCCGGCCGAAAATGTCCACCGCAAAGGCATACTCCACACATCGACCTTGCCGGCCGCCATTAGGCCCGAGACAGCCGCTGCGGCACAGGCGGCAGCATCGAAGATATTGTCGGCGCTCGACTATGTCGGCGTCATCGGCGTCGAGTTCTTCGTGCTGCCCGACGGTTCGCTGCTGGCCAACGAGATCGCTCCGCGGGTGCACAATTCCGGCCATTGGACGGAAGCCGCCTGCATCGTCTCGCAGTTTGAGCAGCACATACGCGCCGTCGCCGGCTTGCCGCTGGGAGACCCGAAGCGCCATTTTGACTGCGTGATGGAAAACCTGATCGGTGACGATGTGCTGCGTGTCGCCGAATTGCTCGCCGAGCCCGATCTGATGCTGCATCTGTATGGCAAGGCCGAGCCCCGGCCCGGCCGCAAGATGGGCCATTTCACCCGGGTCAGCCTTCGCGCCTGACTTCACAAACCCGCGTTATTGTACGTCACCGCTCTCGTCCTCGTCAGGACTGGCGCAACTCGCGTCACCCTCCTCGCAATTGGCCGCGGCAGCGAGCTGCTTGGTGCGGTCATTGGTCATTCTGGTCAGGCATTGCGAAACTTCCATCGAATGGATCGAGCCGCCCGCGCTGGCCGCGGTCGAGTGAGCGCATTCGGCGTCGCGGAAGGCGATCCAGGCGCGTTGCGCCGCCTGCAGCAACTTCTTGCTGTCGGCATCATCCGAGCTGATGAGGTCCTGGTAGGCCTTGTTCAGCCTGGCGTCGGCTGCCTGGTAGTCCACCCCGGCACAGATGTTCATCATCTGCTGGCTGTCGTCGCTGCGGTCGCATTCCTGCGCCCGGGCAGCCGAAGCTCCCGCCAGCAAGACAAGGCAGGCGGACAGGAAAATTCGGCGCATATTCATCCCCAAATCACTTCATGGCCGCCGCATCATCCCAGCCGGCTGGAGGCCGCGCAATGCCGCCAGGCCGACATGGCGGATATTTGATGATATGGCGGGTTCGCCCTGTTATAGAGCACGCTTGCGGTTGACACGGACAAGGCTCCTCGTTTATGAGCCACCCACAGTTCAAAGGCGCGTCTTCTGGCGCGCCTTAAAATTTCGACCCGGACCGGGTCCACACCGACAGGCAAGACCATGAAGATCAAGAATTCGCTCAAGGCGCTGAAGGCGCGTCATCGCGACAACCAGCTGGTTCGCCGCAAGGGCCGCGTCTACATCATCAACAAGACCGCCCCGCGCTACAAGGCACGCCAAGGCTGAGCTTTCGGCCGGAGGCTTCGTGCCTCCGCCGGTTGATGCTTGTCGTCGGTCCGCCGACCTTCTCACGCTAAAATCACTTTGATGTTCCGCCGCCCGGGATTAGAGTCGGGCGATGCGGATTCTTTTTGCATTTCTGGCGATCTTCCTCGTTTCCGGTGCCGTCGCCTTACCGGCTCGGGCGGATGATCAGGCGGCTGCGCCGGCGGCCCCGGATGCCCCACCGCCGGTGATGACGAAACAGGCCCATCTCGACCAGCTGTTCAGCGACCTGAAGCACGAGCGCAACGAAAAGGCTGCCGAGCGCATTGCTGGCAACATCTGGAACGAGTGGTTCCAATCCGGCAGCGCCTCGATCGACCTGATGATGATGTGGTCGCAAAAGGCCATCGAAGGCCAGAAGTTCGATGTCGCGCTCGATTTCCTCGATCAGGTGGTGACCCTGCAGCCGACCTATGCCGAAGGCTGGAACCGGCGCGCCACCGTGCATTTCATGATGAAGAACTATGGTAAGTCGATGTCCGACATCGACCATACGCTGCAGCTCGAGCCGCGCCATTTCGGAGCGCTGTCCGGCCTGGCGCAGATCATGGCCCTGACCGGCCACAAGCAATCGGCGCTCGAGGCCTGGCAAAAGGTGCTGGCCATCTATCCGATGATGCGCAGCGCCCAGGACCAGGTCGCCTCACTGTCGGAAGAGCTTGCCGGCGAAGGCATTTGATGCCTCTGATCTCCCAGCCGGGGTATGCTGAGATTCAGGTCAGGCCCGGCCGTATGCAGGCCAGCCCCACCTGAACATCAGCATGCCCCAGAACTAATTCCGCTCCAGCCCGTATTTTCCCCGCATGAACCTGATCTACGCTGCCCTCGCCTTCCTGATGGCGCTTGTCTTCGGCCTTGTTGGTGTCACCCGCGTCGGCTCATGGCTGATCGAGCGGCGCAATCCGCCGATCGGCGACTTCGCCGACATCAATGACGCCCGCATCCACTTTGTGCATGTTCCGGCGCCTGCGAACGCCACCCTGCCGCCTATCGTCTTCATACATGGCGCCAGCGCCAATCTCAGGGATCAGATGCCGCCGCTGCGGCCGTTGCTCGAAGGCCGCGCCGAAATGCTGTTCTTCGACCGGCCGGGGTTCGGCTGGTCGGGGCGTGGCCCGGGCAACAACGAAAGCCCGTCGGCCCAGGCCAACACCATCGCCGCGCTGATGGATCGTCTCGGCATGAAGAAAGCTGTCGTTGTCGGCCATTCCTTCGGCGCCGCCGCGACCACCGCGTTTGGCCGCGAGCATGCCGACAAGACGCTTGGGCTGGTCTTTCTTGCGCCGGCGACCCATCCCTGGCCCGGCGGCGCAACCTCCTGGTACTATGATCTGACGACCATTCCGGTGATCGGCTGGCTGTTCTCCGAGACGTTGAGCTATCCCGCGGGAACGCTGCAGATGGCTGATGCCACGACCTGCGTCTTCTCGCCCAACAAGGTGCCGGACAATTATCTCGCCACGGCCTCGATCCCGCTGGTGTTGCGGCCACCGGCCTTTCGCGCCAACGCCACCGACGTCGCCGGGCTCTATCGCTATGCCCTCGGTGCCGCCCCCCACTACGCCGAGATCAAGGCGCCGACCGTGGTCATTTCGGGCGACCGCGACAAGGTCGTCTATGCGGATTCACTCGGTCGGCCTCGTCCGCGACATTGCCGGCGCCGAGCTGGTCTGGGTGCACAATCTCGGCCATAAGCCGGACTGGATTGCCCCCGACCTGGTCGTCGGCGCGATCGAGAAGGCCGCCGGCAAGGATATCGACCTGCAGGCGATGGCCAGGGCCGTGGAGGCGCGCATTGCCGGCGACGCTTACGGCGCCGGCAAATGCGCCGACATCAAGGTGCCTCAGACCGAACTCGCGCCGACCTGATCACGCTTGCTCGTTCAGGCGAAGCGAACCTATCTACCGGCTACTCTGCACGTCGGACCCGACATAGGCGATGCGCAGCATGTTGGTCGAACCCGGGGTCCTCAGCGGCACGCCGGCGGTGATGATGACGCGATCGCCCGGCTTGCCGAAACCTTCGTCGAAGGCGATGCGGCAGGCGCGGTTGACCATGTCGTCGAGGTCGCTGGCATCGGGCGAGACAACGCAATGCGTGCCCCACAGCAGCGACAGCCGCCGCGCCGTGTTGACGATCGGCGACAGCGCGATGATCGGCACTTGCGGCCGCTCGCGGGCGGCGCGCAGGCCGGTTGTGCCGGACGCCGTATAGGTGATGATCGCCGATAGTTTCAGCGTCTCGGCGATTTCGCGGGCGGCCAGCGAAATGGCGTCGGCGCCGGTTGCTTCCGGCTCGGAGCGCTGCGCGTTGATGATCCCGGCATAGGTCGGATCGGTTTCGACCTTGGTGGCGATGCGGTCCATCATCGCCACCGCTTCGACCGGATAGGCGCCGGCGGCCGACTCCGCCGACAGCATGATGGCGTCGGCGCCTTCGAAGACGGCGATCGAAACATCCGACACCTCGGCGCGGGTCGGCACGGGAGCGGTGATCATCGATTCCAGCATCTGCGTTGCAACCACAACCGGCTTGCCGGCGCGGCGTGCAGCGCGCGTGATCTGCTTCTGGATGCCGGGCACCGCCTCGAGCGGCATTTCGACACCGAGATCGCCACGGGCGACCATCAGCGCGTCGGACAGTTCGATGATCTCGGCCAGCCGCGCAACGGCCTGCGGCTTTTCGATCTTGGCCATGATCAGTGCCCGGCCGCGCGCGATCTTGCGCGCTTCGGCCAGATCCTCCGGCCGCTGCACGAACGACAGCGCGACCCAGTCGACGCCTGTCGACAGCACTGCATCGAGGTCCTTGCGGTCCTTCTCGGTCAGCGCACCGACCGGCAGGTCGGTATCAGGCAGGCTGACGCCCTTTTTGTCGGAAATCGTGGTGCCGGCAATGACCGTGCAGACGATCGACTTGCCGTCACTTCTCACCGCCTTCAATTCGAGCTTGCCGTCGTCGATCAGCAAGCGATGACCGGCTTCGACCGAGCTCAGGATTTCCGGATGAGGCAGGTAGACCCTGGTTGATGTGCCCGGCTCGGGATTGTTGTCGAGCGTGAAGGTCTGGCCGACAGTCAGCACTTCCTTGCCATTGGCGAACTTGCCGACGCGCAGCTTCGGGCCTTGCAGGTCGGCCAGAATACCGATCGGCCGGCCGACCGCTTCCTCGACGGTACGGATGCGACCGACCAGCGTGCGCATCAGCTCGTGATCGGTATGGCTCATATTGATGCGGAACACATCGGCGCCCGCTTCGAACAATTTCTTCAGCATCTCCTCCGACGAGGAGGCCGGACCGATGGTGGCTAGGATCTTGACCTTGCGGCTACGTCTCATTGACTGTTTGTTCCCGGGGTGGCTGGAGCGCCTCCCGTTGCGGGCTCATCGGTCAGCTGGACCATCCAGCTTGCCTGTTCGCCCGTGTCATATTCCTGGAATCCGGCGCGCTGAAAGCCCCGGGCGACGCAATCGGTTACGCCGGCGATCTTGAACTCTTTTTCAGCCACGCACATGTTGATCGGGCCGTCCCAGCGCCCACCGCGTTCGGCGTCTTCTGCATAAAGATAGTAAAACCTTGATGACAGCGGCCCTTCGATCAGCGTCTTGCAGCTCGATCCTTCGATGTGCCACCAGCCCTCAGTGATCCAGCCGGCCTTGGCGCGATAGCCGATGCCGACGCCGACCAGGTTCTGCGTAGCGTTGCAGACACGGAAATCGGCACGGGCCGGCGAGGCCATGACCGTCGCCGACAGGCCCACGGCAAGGATCAGCAGCGGAATGGCAAAGGCAGAGCGCCTGCGCTGCCTGCCGGCGGAACCCATCCGAAAACCCCTCAAGAACCACATCTGCATCTCTCTGCGCCCCTTTTCGGAAAAGTCCGGGCGCATGTCAACGCGCCGTTTTGTCCAATTCCAATCGATTTAGAAAGGCTCCGGCGCACAATTCGCTGACTTCTGCCAGATTTCCCGGGAAACCTTGGCCAAACAACGGCATTGCGCAAGCGTCGTCTTCGTGGAATGACGATAGCACCCTCCCCGGAAGCCAGCGAACAGACCATTTCCCGCCAATGACCCGATCCACAGTTTTCGCGCCTTTCGACATCGTCGAAGGCGACCGCAAGCGAGGCATCGTGCTTCTGGGCGACCATGCCCGCCGCGATCTGCCGGAGGACTATGGCAGCCTCGGCCTGCCGGCGGCTGAGTTCGACCGTCACATCGCCTATGATATCGGCGTCGAGGCGGTGACGCGCGAACTGGCTGCCTTGCTCGGCGTGCCTGCGGTGCTCGCCAATTTCTCGCGGCTGCTGATCGATCCCAATCGCGGAGAAGACGATCCGACGCTCATTCGCCAGCTCTATGACGGCACGGTCGTGCCCGGGAACTACCCGATTGCTGCCGAGGAGCGCGAAAGGCGGCTCGACGCCTTTTACCGGCCCTATCACGACGCCGTCGGCGCCATGATTGCCTCGGTGGCGCAGGCCTCTGCCGAGACCCCCTTCATCTTCTCGGTGCATTCCTTCACGCCGGTCCTGCAAGGGATCCAACGTCCCTGGCATGTCGGTATCCTGTGGGATCGGGATGACCGGGTGGCGCGGCCGCTGATCGACATGCTGGCCGCTGACAAGAGCCTCGTGGTCGGCGACAACGAACCCTATGACGGTGCGCTGCGCGGCGATACCATGTACAAGCACGCCATCGTCAACGGCTTCGCTCATGCGCTGATCGAGATCCGCCAGGATCTGATATCGGACCAGGAGGGCGCGATCGCCTGGGCGCAGCGCCTGGCGCCGATCGTTGACGCGATCGACCGCCGTCCCGATATACATGTGGTCAAGCAATTCGGCTCCCGAACCGGACCGTTGTAGAGCCGCAAGGAGGTTTCGATGACCGAACTCAGTGACGAGCAGAAGCGCGATTTCGAGGCTGCGGCCTTTCGCCGGCTGGTCGAACACCTGCGCGAGCGCAACGACGTGCAGAACATCGACCTGATGAATCTCGCCGGCTTCTGCCGCAACTGCCTGTCGAACTGGTATCGCGAAGCAGCCGAGGCCGAAGGCGTCGGCCTGTCCAAGGACCAGTCGCGCGAGATCGTCTACGGCATGCCCTATGCCGAATGGCAGGCGCTCAACCAGACTGAGGCATCCGATGCCAAGAAGGCTGAATTCGAGGCACGGCGCCCTCGGGACCATTAGGTTACTGCCGACACCCTCGATCACTTCCACGACCAAGTTTGGCACAAACGCTTTCTCCGAGAGACTGCTTGACTGGAGATTGAATCGATCTAATTTGCCGCGCGAAGCCATTTTCTGACCGGATTCGCCTTATGAACGCGTCAAATGCCATGCTGACTGCCATTCGCGGACGATGGGCCGTGGCAGCCATTTTCCTCGCCAACGGCTTCCTCACCGGCAGCTGGGCGCCGCAGATTCCGGTGTTCCTGACCCGGCTGGAGATCACCAAGTTCACACTTGGCCTGCTGATCCTCCTGTTCGGCGCCGGCGCGGTCACCGCCATGACCTGGTGCGGCCACCTGATCTCGAAACATGGTTCGCGCACCGTGCTGCGCTGGTTCGGCCTTTGCGGCAGCCTCGGCCTGCTGGTGGTGGCGCTGGCCCCCAACGTGCCGCTGGCGGCCATCGCCATGTTCATCTTTGGCGGCTCGATCGGCGGCATGGACGTCGCCATGAATGCCAATGCGGTGGTGGTCGAAAGGCGGCTCTCGCGCGCCATCATGTCGTCCTCGCACGGCTTCTGGAGCCTTGGCGGTTTCGCCGGCGGCGGCCTCGGCGGCTTTGCCATCCAGCACTACGGCCACCTCGCCCACGCGGCGGTGGTGACGGCGCTCGCCTTCGCGGTGATCGCGGTGGCGGTTCGCCATCTGGTCGCCGAGGACAGGCCGCAGGCGACCGAGCATCATAAATTCGCGCTGCCGGCAAATCCGCTGGTCTACCTCGTCGGCCTGATGGCGCTGCTAACGATGATTTCCGAAGGCGCGGTGCTCGACTGGGCGGCACTGTATCTCAGGCAGGAACTCGGTGCAGACCTTGCCGTTGCCGGTCTTGCCTATGCCGCCTTCTCCGGTGTCATGGCGATCATGCGCTTCTTCGGCGACGGCGTTCGCAACCGCCTCGGCGCGGTGATGACGTTGCGCGCGTCGGCGCTCGTCGCTGCAGCCGGCATGCTGATCGCCGGACTGTCGCCCTCGCCCTGGCTTGCCATCGCGGCCTTCGCCTTGTGCGGCTTCGGCATCGCCAACATGGTGCCGATCATCTTTTCGGCCGGCGGCAACCAGGAAGGCATGTCGTCGGGCACCGGCATGAGCGTGGTCACCACCATGGGCTATTCCGGCATATTGGTGGCGCCGTCGGCGATCGGATTCGTTGCCGAGCATTTCAGCTTCGGCCCGATCTTCATTGCCATGTCGGCGCTGCTGGTCGTCGTGCTGCTGATGGCCGGGCTTGCTCACCGCGCCGAATTCGCTCCCGACGCCACGCCGGCCGAATAGCGTTTGAGTTCCTCGTAGAGGAAATCCGCCATGCGGCGGATGCGCACGCTGGTGCGCACGTCGCGATGCATGGCCAGCCACACCGGTAGCACCGGCAGCGGCAGGCCAGGCAGCACCTTTTCGATCAATGGATCGCGGTCGGCCAGCGGCTCCTGGGCGAGACCAATGCCGTTTCCCGCCCGCACAGCTTCCCACAAGACGATCTGGTTGTCGGCCCTGAAGCGGAAGCTGTTGCGGGTGACAGGGATGCCATACTGGGTGAAGCCCCTGATCATCTCGTCGCTGCGGTCGAAGCCGATAAGGGCGTGCTCGACAAGGTCGGCAGGCTGCAGCGGGCGGCCGCGCCTGTCGAGATAGGATCTGGCCGCGCAGGCGCAGAGCCTGATATCGCAGACCTTGCGCGCCAGCAACTCGTTCTGCCCGGGCTTGACCATGCGAATGGCGATGTCGGCATCGCGGCGCAACAGGTTCTCGACCTGGTTCGAGGCAACGATCTCGACCTCGATGCCGGGTTCCTCGATGCCGAGCCGCCCCGTTATCTCCGGCAGCACATAAGCCGCCACCACCTCGCTGGCGGCAATACGCACCGTGCCTTCGATAGCCTCGACCGACCCCAGCGCCAGCAGGGAAAAGGCGCTTGCCTGCTCGCTGACCGCCTTGCCGCGCTCGAACAGCGTGCTGCCGGCTTCGGTCAGTTCATAGCCGCGCCGCCCACGCCGAAACAGCGTGATATCAAGCGTCTGCTCGAGCTCGGCAATATGGCGGCCAAGCGTCGGCTGACTGGCCGAGAGCTTCCTAGCGGCGGCCGACAGGCTGCCGGTCTCCGCCACGGTGACAAAGCTCTTGATCAGGTTCCAGTCGATTTCTCTCATTCATTCATGAATATCAAATCCCCACGCGTGGTCAATTTCCATTCGTGTGCGAGGGGACCATCTTCGAGCTGCAAACATCGACACGGAGACGAAAAATGACCAAGATCGCAATTCTCGGTGCCAATGGCCGGCTCGGCCGTGTGGTCGCCAGGGCCTTCATCGATGCCGGCTATGATGTCCGTGCAATTACCCGCAGCGCCAAGGTGCCGGCCGAACTCAAGGGCGCCACGGCCGTTGCCGGCGACGCACTCGACCGCGAAGCCCTCATCCGCGCCACGCAAGGCGTCGATATCATCTTCAACGGCCTCAACCCGATCTACACCGACTGGGGCAAGTGCCTTCCGATGGCCGAGAACGTCATGGCCGCCTGCCATGCGAACGGCACGCTGCACCTCTTCCCCGGCACCGTCTACAATTACGGCTCGCCGATGCCGGCGGTGATCACCGAGGGCACGCCCTTCCACCCGACGACGGAAAAGGGGCGCATCCGCTGTGCCATGGAAGACCTCTTCCGCCGCGAGGCGGACGCGGACCGCGTCCGCACTATTCTCTTGCGGGCCGGCGACTTCTTCGGCGGCACCGGCAGCGGGTCATGGTTCGATCTGGTCGTCGCCGCCAAGATGAACAAGGGCATCCATACCGCGCCCGGCCCGGTCGATCTGGTGCATGAATGGGCCTATCTGCCGGACTTCGCCAAGGCCTTCGTCGGCCTGGCGGGAAAACTCGACAAGCTCGGCCCTTATGAAGCGCTCAATTTTCCCGGCCATGCCGTCACCGACCTTGAGATCAAGGCCGCAGCCGAAAAGGCGCTCGGCCGCTCGCTCAAGATGACCTCGATGCCGTGGTGGGTGCTGCGCGCCGGCAGCCCGTTCGTGGCGATGTGGCGCGAGATCGTGTCGATGTCCTATCTCCGCTTCGAACCGCATCGGCTGGCCTCGGCAAGGCTGGAAGGCATCATCGGAGCGATCCCGCACACGCCCCTGGATCGGGCGGTCGCCGAGGCTCTCGAGGACATCGGCATCACCACGGTGAATGGCGTTACGAAAGCGGCCTGACATGCACATCGGCGGGCGCTTGCGTGGCCCTGGACACAAGGCTTCGCATTGCTCTGGGAAAACAATGCAAAAGGCCGCCCGGTTGTTCCGGGCGGCCTTTGCGTCAGAGGTTCGCAGGCAGGTCTATTCGGCTGCCTTCGGAAAGGCGACAGCCGGCTCGTCGCTCACATCCGTATCCGGCGTGTCGGTCGACGAAACCTTTCCCTTGTCGCGCCGGAATAGGCGACGGAAAAACGCGTAGAAGCGGCTGTTCTTGCTGCGCGTGAAGATCATCAGCATCGACGGCGTCACCACCAGCGTCAGCAAGGTCGCAAAGGACAGGCCGAAGACGATCGCCGACGACAGCGATATCCACCATTGCGTCGACGGCGCATTGATGGTCGTCTCGTGATGGAAGATTTCGAGACCGAGGCCAAAGGCGATCGGCAGCACGCCGAGGATCGCCGACACCGCCGTCAGCACAACCGGGCGGGCCCGTTCGCGGCAGGTCTGCAGTACCGCCTCCATCTTGTCCCAGCCTTCTTCGCGCAGCCGGTCATAGGTATCGATCAGCACGATGTTGTTGTTCACCACCACGCCTGCCAGCGCGATGACACCGATACCCGACATGACGATGCCGAAGGCCTCTCCCGTCAACAGCAGTCCCAGGAACACGCCGATCGTCGCCATGACCACGCAGGACAGCACCATCAGCACGCTGGTGAATTTGTTGAACTGCATCAAAAGCACGAGGAAGATCAGGAAGATCGCCGCGCCAAAGGCCTTGCCGAGGAAGGCGCTGGCCTCCGCGCTGTCCTCGTTGGAACCGGCCAGCTTCCAGCGTATGCCGCTGCCGAGATCCATATCGGCGACAGCGTTGGTGACCTCCTGCTGCACGGCCGCGACCTGGGTGCCGGCGGCGACGTTTGCCTGGACGACCACCGTACGGGCGCCGTCGATCCGGTTGAGGATACCGACGGTCGGCTCGGGTTTGCGCACGACGAAATTCGAGATCGGCACCGAGCCTTGCGAGGTTTGCACCCTGAGTTCGTCGAGCGTCGACAGCGTGCGCCGGTCTTCGGGCAGGCGCAGCCTGATGTCGACGGCATCGTCGGCACCTGCCGGCCGGTATTCCGAGAGCTTCAGCCCGTTGGTCACCAGTTGCACCACCGTTCCGACCGAAGTCGGGCTGATGCCGTACTGCGCCGCCTTGGCGCGGTCGACCTCGAGCGCCCAGTCGACGCCGGGCGGCGGCAGGCCGTCGGAAATGTCAATGACGCCGGGAACCTTGGCAATGCGGGCCGCGACGGCGCGCGCCTTGTCGTCGAGCCCCTTGGGATCGATCGCCGAAAGCCTGATCTGGATCGGCTTGCCGGTTGGCGGGCCGGCTTCGGGCACGCGAACCTCGACATCGACGCCGGGAATACCGGCCATGACGCCACGCAAATCGTTCAGGATCTGGTTCGCCGACTTGCGCTCGCGCCAGTCGATGAATTCATACTGGATAACGCCGACCACGTCTTCCGGGACGTCCTGCCCGCCGCCCTGGGTCTTGCCGACGCGGGTGTAGACCGACTTGATGCCGGGCCAGCCGAGTAGCCTGTTTTCGGCAGTCTTGGTCGCGGTATCCATTTCGGCCAGCGAAAGGTTGCCGCGAGCGTGCACGTAGAGCAGGCCGTAGTCTGGCTCGACACTGGGGAAGAACTCGACGCCGGCGCCATATTTCGAATAGGCAAAGCCGACGCCGCACAGCAGCGCCACCGTCAGCACCAGCACGGTGATGGGGAAGCGCACCGCCTGCTTGACGATGGCCATGTACCAGCCGTCGCGATTGTCGTCCGCATGGTGCTCGGGCGCCTTGGCGAAGATCGCCCCCAGCGTCGGCGCGAACACCAGCGCGTAGAGCATCGAGGCCGACAGCGTGACGATCAGCGTGATCGGCATGTATTTCATGAAGTCGCCGATGATGCCCGGCCAGAACAGCAGCGGAGAGAAGGCGGCGATGCGCGTCATCGTCGCGGCGATGACCGGACCGGCCATGCGCTTGGCGGCAAGCGCGAAAGCTTCCGCCTTCGGCATGCCCTCGCCCATCCGCCGCTCGGCGAATTCGGTGACGATGATGGCATCGTCGACAAGCATGCCGACTGCCAGGATCAGGCTGAACAGCACGATCATGTTGATCGTGTAGCCCATCATCGCAAGCAACAGGATGCCGATCAGGAACGATGATGGAATGGCCAGGCCGATCAACAGTGAGGCACGGCCGGACAGCGCGTAGAGGATGACGATGAACACCAGGATGACGGCGATCATCACATGGTTCTGCAGATCGCCGAGCAGCTGGTTGACGAAGACCGACTTGTCCTGCGTGTAAGTAACATTCATGCCTTGCGGCATGGTCTTGACGAAAGCGTCGGAGACCTCCCTCACCTTGGCGAGCGTGTCGATCAGATTGGCGCCGATGCGCTTTTTCACTTCGATGGCGATGGCCGGCTTGCCGTTGAGGCGGGTCACCGTCTCAGCATCCTTGAAAGTGGAGCGGATCGTCGCGATGTCCTTGGCCTGAACCACGGCATTGGGACCGGCGACCACCGGCAGCGCCGCCACATCCTCGGGCGTCTCGATCAGCGACGGCACCTTGACGGCGTATTTGCCCTCGGAGCCCTCGATATTGCCGGCGGCAACCAGGCTGTTGGAGTTGCCGACCGCACCGATCAGCTGATCGAGCTGCAGCCCGTAGGACGACAGCTTCATCGGGTCGATGACAACCTCGACGAGGTCGTCACGCGCGCCCTGCAGCGAGCCTTCGAGAACGCCGGGCACTTCTTCGATGCGGTCGCGCAGTTCGCGCGCGGCAGCGGTCAGCACACGCTCGGGCAATTCGCCTGACAGCGTGACGACGAGGACGGGGAATTCGGAGATATTGACCTCGGTAACAACAGGTTCTTCAGCCGCCTGCGGCAGGTCGGCCTTGCCGTCCTGCACCTTGCTGCGCGTGTCCTGCAGTGCCGTCGCCAGGTTGGTCTGCGGCTGGAACTCGACCAGCACATAGCCGCCGCCCTGGAAGGCGGCCGAGCGCATTTCCTTGAGGCCCTTCAGGCTCTTCAGCTTGCTTTCCATCGGCCGCAGCAGAAGGCGCTCCGAATCCTCGGGCGAAATGCCTTGATAGATCAGGCTGACATACATCATCGGAATCGGAACGTCGGGTTCCGCTTCCTTTGGCGTTGACTGATAAGCGACCCAGCCTGCGAGCAGAAGGAAGACCAGCACCGAGATGGTCAGGCGGGCATTGTTGATTGCGAGTCTGACGATATCCATGGCTAACGCCTGTTTTCGAATTTCAGGAGCTGCGTCGCAGCCGATTGTCCCCGCCCAGGGTGGTCCGTCGCGACCCCTGCTACTGCGTCCCGGCGGTCGCCTCGCCCAGCAGCTTCCGCAGGGTCGCCTGGTCGGCCTCGACCGGATTGACCTGATCGCCTTCCTTCACCAGTTCCTGGCCGGCGACGATGATGCGCGCGTCAGCCGGGATGCCGCCGAGCACGAGGCCGGTCGGCGTGTCGTCGACGAGGTCGATCGGGAAGAACGCCACCTTGTTGTCCTTGCCGACGGCGCGAATGCCGAGGTCGCCCTTGTCGCCGAGCGTCACCACCGAGCGCGGCAGCACGACCGCGTCGGTCGGTTGCGCGTTGAGCGCGATTTCCGCCGTCATGCCGGCCGGCACGGAGCCGTCGCCATTGGGGATCGCCACCTCGACGCGGAAAGTGCGGGTCGCCGACGACGCGTCGCGGCTGATGTAGCGCACGGTGCCTTCGACCGTCTGGCCGCTGACCAGCCGAACATTGGCCTTGTCGCCGAGCTTGAGGTAGCCGAGGTCGCGCTCGCTGATCTCGCCGCGGGCAATCACCGGATCGAGCTTGAGGATGGTTGCCACCTCGCCGCCCTCCATGATGGAACTGCCGAGTTCCACCGGCACCCGGTCGATGACGCCGTCGAAAGGTGCCCTCACCTCATTGCGCTCGAGTAAGGCCTGTGCCGTTTCCAGCAGCGACTGCGCCGATGTCAGGTTCGAGCGCGCCGTATCGAGCTGCAGCTTCGGCAAATTGCCTGACTTCATCAGTCGCAGAGCTGCGTCCAACTCGGCCTGGCGCTGCACAACCAATTGCTTGGCGTTGTCGACCATCGAGATCTTTTCCTCGGCGGCAAGCATCAGCACCAGATCGCCGGTCTTGACGTGCTGGCCCTGCTTGACCGGCAACTTGTCGATGACACCGGCAACGCGCGTCCCCAGCACCGCCCGTTTATCGGCTTCGGTCAACCCGGAAATGCGGATGGCGCGCGCATAGGTCTTGCGCGGCGGCGTCACCACAGCGACGGTGCGCAACGGTGCCTTCAGCTCGGCTTCGGCAGCCTTGGGCTTGTTCGCGTCCGGCGCCTTGCCCTTCTCGACTTCGGCAGCCTTGGCCTTGTTGGCGGCGACGCTGCCGACCGACGAAAACTCGCCTGTCGTCATCCAGGCCGCGAAACCAATGAGCACAACAACGGCTGCAAGCTTGTGAAACCTGATTCTCATCGTCGTTTTTTCCACTGCGGATTCGGCCAGCGTCCTCATAACGCGGGCGCGTCGCCGATATGGGTGCGCGCCAGGCCGTGTTCAATTTGCCGTGATCGGCGAAGCGCGTTTCTACATCAAAGTTGCACTGCAATATAGCCTTAAAGTTGCAAGACCATTACGGCACCGGGCAAGGTGAACCCACCGCCATCCAGTTTTCGATCGCTTGAAAGGTTGCTTCGGCCGAGCCCGGAGCCGGCTCACGGTTCGACCCCGGCGCCCAGCCCCAGCCGACCAACCTGTCGTCGCGAACATGCAGCGCGATATCGTCCAAACTGCGACCGCCATTGCGCGCCGGGTCCTTGATCTGGGCACAGATGTCGGCAGAGGATTTCCCGAACCAGGCCATCTCGGCCGGCGCCAGACGCCAGTTCTCGGCTCCGGGCGGTCCGTGTAACTCATTGGAATTGCTTGAGAAATGGCAAGGCGTGCAGCGCAGACCAGGATTGCCGAAGCCCGATCCGTCCTCAC
Organism: Mesorhizobium sp. P2_A12; assembly: GCF_056405075.1. NCBI lineage: Bacteria > Pseudomonadati > Pseudomonadota > Alphaproteobacteria > Hyphomicrobiales > Phyllobacteriaceae > Mesorhizobium > Mesorhizobium sp. P2_A12. Next base: position 446,066 of record NZ_JBFUCU010000004.1, on the reverse strand, counting down.
CGCGCCGGACATTGAAGGCGTGCACGCGCGTGCTGCCATAGTGCGCACCAGACCAGCGCGGCCGGTCGTCGGCGACATGACAATCGGCGCAGCGCGGATGTGAGAACACCGCATAAATCTTGTGCCATTCGGACAGGCCCTTGGTCGTGTCGACCGTCTGGCTCGGTGGTGTTTGGCTCTCCTGTGCGGTTGCGAACGGCGCCGCGAGAACGAGCATGGCAGCAGGCGTCAGCATGATGAGGAGCTTCTTCATGCGAAGGCCACCGTTTTCGACAAAGGCAGCGTGCGGATGCGCTTGCCGGTGAGCGCAAAGATGGCATTGGCCAGCGCCGGTGCCGCCGGCGGAGTGCCAACCTCGCCGACGCCGCCCATCTTGTGGAAATTTTCCAGGATGGCGACTTCGAAGACCGGGCACTGGAAGATCCGCATGGCGTCGAAATCGTGGAAGTTCGACTGTTCGACCATACCGTCGGCGAAGGTGATCTCCTGTCCCATGGCCGCTGAAAGACCGTAGATGGCGGCGGAAATCAGCTGTGCCTCGATGATGCCCGGATCGAGCGCGGTACCGACATCGGCGGCGATCCATACCTTCTCGATGCGGATGCCGGCGGGCGTATCCGCTACTTGGACGATCTCGCCGACCCAACTGCCGAAGGACAGCGTGAAGGCCATGCCCTTGGCCTTGCCGGCGGGCAGCGCCTCGCCCCATTTCGCCATCGCCGAGACTTTTTCCACCACCTTCACCGCCGCGGGATAGGCGGCCATCAGCTTCTTGCGCATCGCGACCGGATCGATTTTGGCCGCTGTGGCGATCTCGTCCATGAAGCCCTCATGGAAGAAGCCGTTGATCGAACTGCCGACCGATCGCCAGGAGCCGACAGGAATCGAGACAGGGGCGGCGACACCGCTCACCCGATAATTCGGGATGGTGTAGGGCTGGTCATAGGCCCCGTCGACGATGCTCTTGTCGGGTCCAAGCGGCGAGATCGAGGGGAACAGCCGGCGCAAGGTGCTGGCTATCATGGATGGCGACGCGATCTTCATGTCGACGGCGACCGGCATGCCATCGTCGCCAAGCCGCGCTTGGAACTTGCCGACCGCGGTCGGCCGGTAGGCGTCATGGCGCATGTCCTCTTCGCGCGTCCAGGTCACCTTGATCGGGCGCCCGCCTGTCTCCTTCGCCATCAGCGCGGCGCACAGCGCGTAATCCATCTCGACGCGGCGGCCGAAACCGCCGCCCATGAAGGTGGTGTGGACGGTGACCTTGTCCTGCTCGATTCCGACCACATTGGCGCAAAGCTGCCGCACCAGGGTCGGCGCCTGGTTGCCGCACCAGATGTCGACGGCACCATCCTTGAACCGCGCCGTGGCGTTCATCGGCTCCATGGTCGCATGCGCCAGATAGGGCACCGCATAGTCTGCCTCGACCATCCTTTCGCGCGGCGCGTCGGCGAAGGCGGTATCGACATCGCCATTGTCGCGCATCGCCGAGCCCTTGGTGCCGAGCGCCTGTCTCAGCACATCGGAAATGGCAGCGCTGCTGAGCGGATATTCGGGATCCGCCCATTGGGCATCGATGGCGTCGGCCGCCTTGAAGGCAGCCCAGGTATTTTGCGCGATGATGCCGAAGCCGTGACCGTAATTCGTCTCGAGCGGCACGATCTTGATCACGCCGGGCATTTTCTCGGCTTTGGCGAGATCCGCCTTGACCGGCTTGGCCCAGAAGCGCGGGCTCATCTTGACCGTGCCGTAGAGCATGTCCGGCAGCCTGACATCGATGCCGAAGATCGGTGCTCCGGTGACCTTGGCCAGCATGTCGATGCGCTTCTGCGGTTTTCCCAGCAGTTTCCAGTCGGCTCGGTCCTTGAGCCTGACTTCGGCCGGCGGCGCCATGGCGGCGGCAGCCGCGGCAACCGCGCCATAGGTCAGCGACTTGCCAGACGCCTTATGCAGGATCGACCCATCGGCCGTTTCCAGATCTGCGGCGGCAACGCCGAGTTTCTGCGCTGCCGCCGCGACCAGCAATTGCCGGGTTGCGGCGCCGGCCTGGCGCATCTTGTCGAAACCGTCGCGCACCGAAGCCGAGCCGCCGGTAGCCTGGATAGCAAGGAGCTTCCCGACCACGCCGAGACCTGAGCGTACCACCTGCGCGGTCATGCTCTCGTCGAAGAAGGCGAACGGGCCGCCCTCTTCGAGGATCGCGGCGTTGTAATAGGCATAGGAGGCCGGGCCGTGTTCGACCTTGACCCGATCGAGACCGACATCGAGTTCTTCGGCGACCATGACGGCCAGCGTCGTCGAGATGCCTTGCCCCATCTCGGCGCGCGGCGCGACGACGGTGATGATGTTGTCGGCGCCGATCTTCACATAGGGGTTGAACGTCACTTCACTCTTGCCGAGATCGACCTCAAGCGGGTTCGCAAACGGCTTGCGATAATAGTAGTAGCCGACGGCCACGCCGCCAGCGACGGCAGCGGCGCCGATCAGGAACGTGCGGCGGGCGATCTTTGCGACACTGGCCACGGTCAGAGGCCCGCAGTCTTCAGCGCAGCGGCCTTCTTGATGGCCGAGCGTATCTTCGGATAGGTGCCGCAGCGGCAGAGATTGCCGCCCATCGCGTCGTCGATGTCGGCGTCGCTCGGATCGGCAACCTCGTCGAGCAGCGCCACCGCGCTCATGATCTGGCCGGCCTGGCAGTAGCCACATTGCGCGACCTGTTCCTCCATCCATGCCTGCTGCACGGGATGGAGCTTGTCCGCCGTGCCGATGCATTCGATGGTGGTGACGGCGCCGCTGACCTCGCCGACCGGGAGCGAGCAGGAGCGCACCGGCTGACCGTCGACATGTACGGTGCAGGCGCCGCAGGCGGCGATGCCGCAGCCGTACTTCGGTCCGGTCTTGCCAATGAGATCGCGCAACGCCCACAGCAGCGGCATGTCGGGATCGGCGTTGATGTCGAATGACTGCCCATCGACGGTGAGGCGCATGGGGATACCCTTTGTTGTCGTCCACAGCTCGAGGCGAAATGGCCAACCGGTCATTTCGTCCTCAAACAGATTGACAAATTCCGTCATTTTGTCAATTGAGATTTTTACAGGATAATGCCGTCTCATGAATCAGATCGAAGACATCGCCACCGCTGACCCCAAACGCGTCCGTATCCTGGATGGCGCAATGAAGGTGTTTTTGGCTTATGGCTTCTCCCGCACCACCATGGACGACATCGCCCGCGCCGCCGACATGTCGCGGCCGGCGCTCTATCTCCTGTTCAAGAACAAGACCGACATTTTCCGTGCCATCGCCATGATGGTGCTGTCGCGCTCGGTCGAGTCGGCGAAAATGGCTCTGGCCGGCGATGGCGCTTTCACTGAGCGCATGACGCGAGCCATCGACGAGGCGTTCATCTCGATGATGAGCGCGGTCGTTGCCTCGCCGCATGGCGCCGAATTGCTGGACATGAAATCGAGCCTTGGCGATCTGGTCGGCTGCTGGCGCGGCGGTCTTGTCGAACATATCGCCGCCGCGATCGAGGGCGAGGCTGCCAGGAACGGCGCCGATCTCACCGCCAAGGGCCTGTCGGCGCAACTGCTTGCCGACATGCTGCTCGACGGGCTGGAAGGCATGAAGGCCCGCATCAGCGATCCCGGCGGGCAGCGGCAGGCCGCCGCCGCCCTGATCAGGGTGATCGACCTGACCCTAAAAGCTGGATGAAGCCAAGAAGCCAGGCTGTGCCGGTTTTCGTGTCAGGCGCGACGGCGCTCTGCCTCCGGGTTCTTGCGCACAGCGAGGAATTCCTTGACCCGCCGGCCAGGTGCGGGACCACGCACCGGCTTGAAGCCGTCATCGAGCTCGCCTGACAGATCGAGCGTCGGGCGCTTGCCGACCGCATCGTAATTCTCCTCCAGCCAGTCGCTGGCGGCGGTGCGGCCGAGATCGCGCATATAGCTCAGGAACGCCCATTCAGCATTGACCTTCGACGACGCCGACAGGTCCTTGAACGCCTCGTCGGCATCGATGCGGTGCATGCGGATGTCGCGGTATTCGCCATGCGGCAGGCGGCCGGCGGCGATCAGCTCCTTGACAAAGGCGATCGAGCGGAATTCGCGCAACAGCCCGGCGTTGAAGGTGATCTCGTCGATGCGGTTCTGGATCTCGTTGGCGCTCCTTGGCGTTCCTTCCCGCACCACCGGATTGATCTGCACCAGAAGCACGTCCTCGGTCGCCGCCGTCTTGAAGAACGGATAAAGCGCCGGATTGCCGCCATAGCCGCCATCCCAATAGGGCACGCCCTTGATCTCGACGGCGCGGAACAGTTGCGGCAGGCAAGCCGAGGCCATCACCGTGTCGAGGTCGATCTCGCCGTCGGAAAAGACGCGCAACTGCCCGGTTTCGACATTGGTCGCCGAAATGAACAGTTCCATCGACTTGCAAGCGCGAACATTGGCGAAATTAATCTCCTTCTGCACGACGTCACGCAGCGGGTTGAGGCCGAGCGGGTTGGCGACATAGGGCGAAAATACCCGCGACATGGTGTCGAAGAAGACATAGCCCGGCGTGTTCTCGATCGACCAATTGCCCCAGGCGACATCCCACGGCATCCGCTGCACCGGGCTGAACCGGCCCTTTGCCGCCACTGCGCGCCAGAAATCATCGAGCTTTTGCCGTGCTCCCTCGACGCCGCCACGCACGAAGCCGTCGGCCAGCGCCACCGCGTTCATGGCGCCGGCGCTGGTCCCGGACACCGCTGCGATCTCCAGCCTGCCATCCTCCAGCAGCCGGTCGAGCACACCCCAGGAAAAGGCCCCGTGCGAGCCGCCGCCCTGAAGCGCGATGTTGATCTTCTTGGTTTCCTCCGCCTTGCCGTTTTTCGTCATGGCGTTCCTGTCGTTTTGGATGCTGCAGGCCTCATCACGCCCGAGGATCGGGACGGTCGGTTACAGCGGACCTATGTTGCAGTGCAGCATATAAGTCCTGACCAAGGCAAGAACACGAACACGGTCGCGTGATCACATGAAATTTCGGTCATGAAGAACCGCCTCGCCGCTTCGGAGCGGAGAGGCGGCATCCATCGAAACAGGCAGACAGCCTCAGGCAACAAGGTCCGGCACCGGCCCGACATAGCGCGACTGCGGCCGGATCAACCGTCCGGTCGCCTGCTGTTCACGGGCGTGCGCAATCCAGCCGGCGACACGCCCGGCGGCGAAGACGTTGCTGAATGCCTCCTTGGGGAAACCCGCCGCCTCCAGCAGCAGCGCGGTGTAGAACTCGACATTGGTCTGCAATGAGCGCGACGGCTTGGCGATCCGCAGCACGTCGAGCGCGGCTTGCTCCACTGTCTCCGCCAAGGCCAGCCGGCGACCGGTTTCGCCCTCGCCGCCGAGTTGCCGCACGACCGCCTTCAGCACGTCGGCACGCGGATCGCGCACGCGGTAGATGCGATGGCCGAAGCCCATTATGCGCTCGCCATGCGCGACCTCGTCGCGCAGCCAGCGGGCGGCATCGCCATGCGCCTCGATCACATCCAGCATCTCGATCACCGGACCGGGCGCGCCGCCATGCAGCGGGCCCTTGAGCGCGCCGAGCCCGGCCATCACGGACGATGTCAGGCCGGCCTGCGTCGACGCGACCACGCGGGTGGCGAAGGTCGAGGCATTGAGGCCATGATCGCAGACGGTCACCAGATAGGTGTCGAGCGCCTTCGCCAGCGCCGGCGAGGCGGTACGACCGCTGAGCATCCTCAACATGTCGGCGGCATGATCGGACAGGCTGTCCGGCGCGATGGGCGCCTCACCGCGCCGTAGGCGAAGCAGGGCCGCCGTCAGCACCGCGGGCGCCGCAACCAGCCGTAGCGCGTCCGGCAAAGTCTCGCCGTCCGGCAGCAGCGCCATGCCGGCGCGCATGGCGCTGTAGACATCGAGCGATGCCAGCAAGGGCAGCGAGGGCAAAAGCCGCTCGAACACTTCTGCGCGCGCCTGGCCCAACGCTTGCGCCAGTTCGGCGTCGCCGGGAAGGTCTTCGAAGAAGCCATCGAGCAGCAGGCTGACCACCTGCGCGTAGCTCCAGCGTCCAGCCAGGTCCCGCAGCGAATGGCCGCGGATGGTCAGATTGCCACCAAGACCATCCACGTCGGAGAGGACGGTTTCAGCCGCCACAACGTCGTCGAGCCCATTCGCCATAGCCTGCCTCCTTGATCCATTTCCCCGCTAGGGATAATGCTAGACAATCTGCCGATCAATCTTGATCAATATAATCAATATCGGAGTTCGATATGTCCGAGTGGTTGTCGCGGGAAGAGGCGCTGGAAAGGCTCAAGGTGCGGCCCCAGACACTCTACGCCTATGTCAGCCGCGGCCGCATCGGCATGCAGCCGGACCGCGCCGATCCGCGCCGCAGCCAGTATCGTGCCGACGACATTGCGGCACTGGCAACGCGAAGGGCGCGAGGACGCAGCCCGTCGGCCATCGCCGAAAGCGCCATTGCCTGGGGCGAACCGTCGATCGTCACCTCGATCTCGACCGTCTTGCACGGTCATCTTGTCTATCGTGGCCAGGACGCCGTTGCGCTTTCAGCGAGTGCCACGCTGGAAGAAACAGCGGCAGTGCTCTGGGCGCTGCCTGAACCGGTGGCCTTCCGAGCGCCGGTGCCGGATGCGGCCCACCAACCCGGCCGGGCCTCGGCCTTTGCGCAACTTGCCGTGCTTGCCGGCCAGGGGCGACCTTCACTCGGGCGCAGCGCCACCTCGCTGCATGCCGATGCCGCGCACGCGGTCGGCGTGTTGGCCAGCGCCTTGGGCGCATCAGCGGGACCGGACCCAGTTCATCGGCGATTGGCGCGGGACTGGTCGGTGGATGCAGCGGGAGCCGATGCGATCCGCCGCGCGCTCGTCCTGCTCGCCGACCACGAACTCAACGCATCGACCTTCGCCGCCCGTGTCGCGGCCTCCACCGGAGCGCCGATGGCCGCTTGCCTGCTCGCTGGGTTGGCGACATTGTCAGGCCCTCGCCATGGCGGCGCCGGCGAAGCGGTGATGCAACTGGCCGAGGATGCGGGGCGGCACGGTGCCGAGGCGGCGATCCGGCGCTGGCTCAGCCATGACCGGCCTCTGCCGAGCTTCGGCCATCCGCTCTATCCCGACGGCGATCCCCGCGCGGCGGCATTGTTGAGCGTGATCGACATCGATGATCTCTCTCAATCGCTGCGTGATGCGGCCCTTGCCGCGACCGGCACGCGCCCGAACATCGACTTCGCTTTGGCCGTGCTGACCCGCGGCCTTGGCTTGCCGCGCGATGCACCGTTCCGCCTGTTCGCACTCGCACGCAGCGTCGGCTGGGCCGCGCACACGATCGAACAGGTGACAAGTGGAACTGTCATCAGGCCACGCGGCCGCTATGAGGGATTGCTGCCGCGATAGCACTATGCGCCGGCTAGCGGATCTTTCGATCCGAACCGCTCACGACATCGTGTCGAGCTTGCGTTGCATGGCGGCGATCTGATCCTTCAGATCCTGAAGGTCGTCGGGCTTTTCCGGTGTTTCCTTCCTGGCCGGCTCGGCCGGGGCCGCGGCTGGCGCGGAACCCGCCGGCGGGAAGGGCGTGAACAGCCGCATCGCATTCTGGAACATTTCCATGTTGCGGCGCGTCTGCTCCTCCAGCGCCTTGATCGGCGTGGTGATCTTCATCATGTCCAGCGGCGACTTGCCGAGCGCACCCTTCATCTGCTCGCGAAAGCGTTCCTGCTCCTTGGAGAAGGCAAGCATGGACTGTTCGAGGAAGCTCGGCACGATCATCTGCATCTGGTCGCCATAATAGGCGATCAGCTGGCGCAGGAACGGGATCGGCAGCATGTTCTGCCCATCCTTGTTCTCCAGCTCGAAGATGATCTGGGTCAGCACCGGATGGGTGATATCGTCACCGGTCTTGGCATCCTGGACGGTGAACTCCTCGCCCTTCTTGACCATCTCGGCGAGGTCCTCGAGCGTCACATAGGTGCTGGTGCCTGTGTTGTAGAGGCGGCGATTGGCGTATTTCTTGATGATGATCGGATCGTCTTTCGCGGCCATCTGCATCCTCCCCGGGACACCGGCGCCCCCGAGTAAGCCGCCGGTAACGATTGTGCCTTTTTTGAGGATATGCGCAAAAGCCTCACAATTCCAAGCAGTTTGTGCACTGCGGCATCATTAAATGCTGCATAGCAGGCAAAATATGCTGCGCAGCAACGGACTGAGTAGCGCCATCGCAAGGCGCCATCTGCTTGCAGCGCATGGGCGCCATGCCCATTTCCGGTTTGACTTGGGTTCTGGAAAGGGCAAGAAAAGTCCTCAACGACAGAACAACACCCTTGAAGTCTGGAGAAGAAAATGTCCGCTTCCATCGTCATTGCCAGTGCGGCGCGCACGCCGGTCGGCTCCTTCAACGGCGCTTTCGCCACCACCCCGGCGCATGAGCTCGGTGCTATCGTCATCAAGGAACTGCTGTCGCGTGCCGGTGTCGAACCAGGCGAGGTCGACGAGGTCATCCTCGGCCAGGTGCTGACCGCCGCTCAGGGTCAGAACCCGGCCCGCCAGGCATCGATCAATGCCGGCCTGCCCAAGGAAACCACGGCCTGGGGTCTCAACCAGGTTTGCGGCTCGGGCCTGCGCGCCATTGCGCTCGGCATGCAGCAGATCGCCACCGGCGATGCCAAGGTTGTCATCGCCGGCGGACAGGAATCGATGTCGCTTTCGGCGCATGCCCAGCACCTGCGCGCCGGCGTCAAGATGGGCGACTTCAAGCTGATCGACACCATGATCAAGGACGGACTGTGGGATGCCTTCAACGGCTACCACATGGGCAACACCGCCGAAAACGTCGCTCGTCAGTTCCAGATCACCCGCGACGATCAGGACCAGTTCGCGCTCGCCTCGCAGAACAAGGCCGAGGCGGCGCAGAAGGCCGGCAAGTTCAAGGACGAGATCGTCGCCGTCACCATCAAGGGCAGGAAGGGCGACACCATTGTCGACCAGGACGAGTACATCCGCCACGGTGCCACGCTCGACGCCATGACCAAGCTGAAGCCGGCTTTCGACAAGGACGGTACGGTGACCGCCGCCAACGCCTCCGGCATCAATGACGGCGCCGCCGGTGCGGTGCTGATGAGCGAAGCGGAAGCGGTGAGGCGCGGCATCACCCCGCTGGCGCGCATCGTGTCCTGGGCAACCGCTGGCGTCGACCCGCAGATCATGGGCACCGGTCCGATACCGGCTTCGCGCAAGGCATTGGAGAAGGCCGGCTGGTCGGTCGGCGATCTCGACCTGATCGAGGCCAACGAGGCCTTTGCCGCCCAGGCTTGCGCCGTCAACAAGGACATGGGCTGGGATCCCTCGATCGTCAACGTCAATGGCGGCGCCATTGCCATCGGCCATCCGATCGGTGCTTCGGGTGCCCGCATCTTCAACACGCTGGTCTTCGAGATGCGCCGGCGCGGCGCCAAGAAAGGCCTCGCCACCCTATGCATCGGCGGCGGCATGGGCGTCGCCATGTGCGTGGAAGCGCTCTAAGGATATCACCTGAACGGGCGGCGCGAGCCGCCCGGTCGGTATGCAGTGCCTGCCAAGCCCGACAACAGGGCGATATCAAAATAGGGGAAACGCATGACCAAGGTAGCAATCGTCACAGGCGGATCGCGCGGCATCGGCGCGGCGATCTCGATAGCATTGAAGAACGCCGGCTATTCGGTTGCCGCCAACTACGCCGGCAATGACGACGCGGCGGCGAAATTCAAGGCCGAGACCGGTATCCCGGTCTACAAATGGTCGGTCGCCGACTACGATTCCTGCACCGCCGGCATCAAGCAGGTCGAGGCTGATCTCGGTCCGGTCTCGGTGCTGGTCAACAATGCCGGCATCACCCGCGACGCCATGTTCCACAAGATCACGCGCGAACAGTGGAAAGAAGTCATCGACACCAATTTGTCGGGCGTCTTCAACATGACGCATCCGCTGTGGAGCGGCATGCGCGACCGCAAGTTCGGCCGCGTCATCACCATCTCCTCGATCAACGGCCAGAAGGGCCAGGCCGGACAGGTGAATTATTCCGCCGCCAAGGCTGGCGATATCGGCTTTTCGAAGGCGCTCGCCCAGGAAGGGGCCCGCGCCGGCATCACCGTCAATGTCATCTGCCCCGGCTATATCGCCACTGAAATGGTCAAGGCGATCGACGAGAAGGTGCTCAACGAGCGCATCATCCCGCAGATCCCCGTCGGCCGCCTCGGCGAACCGGAAGAGATCGCGCGCTGCGTTGTCTTCCTCGCATCCGAAGATGCCGGCTTCATCACCGGCTCGACCATCTCAGCCAATGGCGGCCAATACTTCGCCTGAAGCATTTCACTTCGTCTGAAGCATTCCAGGAAAAGTGCGAAGCGGTTTTTTGTCCAGACGGTAGAAGCGCCGGTGTGGGTGGAGAGATCGACGGACCGGCAAACCGGTCCGTCATTCGCCGGCGACTTCATGCCTTCGACCTGCCCCACGCCGGCTGGTGCCCCATTACGGCACGCAGAGGTTAACAACCACCGGCTGCCCAGTGCAAAAGTGGCTTTGCAACCTGTGGATTCTCGGTGGATAAGCTGTTCGCAACACAAGATATTGGGGTGAACAAAACGGGAAGATTCTGGCATCGCCGATTCGTAGCCGATTCGTTCCGGCTTTGAGCGGAGTGTTAACGACAACGGCTGGAATCGCCCGTCAAATCCTTAACGCCGCTTAGGAAAGATCAACAATTTCATAATCTTGGATGAGGCGAGCCAAGGCATTCCAGTCGTTCGCCGGCAAAGGTTAACGACAGAGCTCGCCCTGCATGAAACGGGCCAGTTCGTTGATTCAGCATATGGTGAGACTCGTGGTCACAAAATCCATATGTAGCCGTGAACAAAAGCTGAATCTGGTCGAGTCACTGATTCGTCTCCGATTCGTTCCAGACTCGTTCCAACTGTTAATCCGCAACCATTCTGGAGCTTGACAGGAGATGACTTCGAGCCACCGGTGGAACATTCCGCTTTCGCTTCGCGCTCGAAATCCTTATGTGTCGCCTGTCATACGCGCCACTTGAGGCACGCTCCCGACAACGAGAGACCAGAAAGCCTTATTTCCAGGTCGATGAACATCCAGTCGAAACATACCGAGCCGCTGATCCTATCGGGCCGTGACGTGACCGCCGTGCTTGGGCCGACCAACACCGGCAAGACCCATCTCGCCATCGAGCGCATGGTGGCGCACGAGAGCGGCATCATCGGCCTGCCGCTCAGGCTGCTTGCGCGTGAGGTCTATGGCCGCGTCTGCGACAAGGTCGGCGCCCACAAGGTCGCGCTGATCACCGGCGAGGAGAAGATCCAGCCGCCCGGCGCCAAATATTCGGTCTGCACCGTCGAGGCCATGCCGCGCGAAACCGACGCCGCCTTCGTCGCCATCGACGAGGTGCAGTTGGCCGGCGATCTCGAGCGCGGCCACATCTTCACCGACCGCATCCTGCACCTGCGCGGCCGCCAAGAAACGCTGCTGCTGGGTGCGGCCACGATGCACGGCATCCTCCAGCGCCTCTTGAAGGGTGTCTCGGTGGTGACGCGGCCGAGGCTGTCGCATCTTGCCTATGCCGGTTCGAAGAAGCTGACGCGGCTGCCGCGGCGCACGGCGATCGTCGCCTTCTCCGCCGACGAGGTCTATGCCATCGCCGAATTGATCCGCCGCCAGCAGGGTGGCGCCGCCGTCGTGCTCGGCGCCCTGTCGCCTCGCACCCGCAACGCCCAGGTGGCGCTGTTCCAGTCGGGCGACGTCGACTATCTCATCGCCACCGACGCCATCGGCATGGGTCTCAACCTTGATCTCGATCATGTCGCCTTCGCCCAGAACCGCAAGTTCGACGGCTATCAGTATCGCAACCTGACGGCGGCCGAGCTTGGCCAGATCGCCGGCCGCGCCGGCCGGCATCTTCGCGACGGCACGTTTGGCGTCACCGGCCAGGTCGATCCGCTGGACGAGGATCTGGTCAAGAAGATCGAAGGCCACGACTTCGACCCGGTGAAGGTGCTGCAGTGGCGCACCGCGCATTTCGACTTCGCCAGCCTCGACGCGCTGAAACGCTCGATCGAGACCAACGCCCCGGTCGAGGGGCTGACGCGGGCACTGCCTGCCGTCGATGCGCAGGCGCTCGAGCACCTGTCGCGCGACGAGGATATCCGCGCACTCGCCACCAATGCCAAACGCGTAGCGCTGCTGTGGGAAGCCTGCGCCCTGCCCGATTACCGCAAGATCGCGCCGGCCCAGCATGCCGACCTCATTGCTTCGATCTATACCGACCTCGCCCGGCATGGCCATGTCGACGAAAATTACATGGCCGAACAGGTGCGCCGCGCCGACACCACCGAAGGCGATATCGACACGCTGTCGCATCGCATTGCCCAGATCCGCACCTGGACATTCGTGTCGAACCGGCCCGGCTGGCTGGCCGATCAGGCACACTGGCAGGAAAAGACGCGCGAAATCGAAGACAGATTGTCGGATGCGCTGCATGAGCGGTTGACGAAACGCTTCGTAGACCGCAGGACTTCCGTCCTCATGCGGCGCCTTAGAGAAAATACCATGCCCGAAGCCGAAATTAGTCCTACCGGAACCGTCCTTGTCGAAGGCCACCATGTCGGCGAGTTGCAAGGGTTCCGCTTCACCGCCGACCAGACCGCCGGCGGCGAAGACGCCAAGGCGGTGCGCACTGCCGCTCAGAAGGCGCTTGCAGCCGAATTCGAGGCGCGCGCCGAACGCTTCGGCGCTAGCGCCAATGGCGATATCGCGCTTGGCTCGGACGGCACCCTGCGCTGGATCGGAGCGCCGATCGGCACGCTGGTTGCAGGCGAAGACACGCTGAAGCCGCGCCTCGTGCTGCTGGCCGACGAACAGTTGACCGGCCCGGCGCGCGACAAGGTCGCGGCGCGTGCCGAGCGTTTCGTCAATTTCCAGATCGAGTTGCTGCTGAAGCCGCTGGTCGACCTGAAGAACGCCGACCAGATTGCCGGCATCGGCCGCGGCATCGCCTTCCAGCTGGTCGAGAATTTCGGCCTCATCAACCGCCGCGACATTGCCGAGGAGATGAAGTCGCTCGACCAGGAGGGCCGTGCCGCCCTTCGACGGCTCGGCGTGCGCTTCGGCGCCTACCATGTCTTCGTGCCGGCGCTGATCAAGCCGGCGCCAGCCGGACTGGTGACCTTGCTGTGGGCGCTGAAGAACGACGGCAAGGACAAGCCGGGCTTTGGCGACGTGGTCCATGCCCTCGCCTCCGGCCGCACCTCGGTGGTCATCGATCCGGCTTTCGACAAGACCTTCTACAGGCTTGCCGGCTACCGCAATCTCGGCCGCCGCGCCGTGCGCATCGACATTCTGGAGCGGCTGGCGGATCTGATCCGCCCGGCGACCAACTGGAAGCCTGGTCTCGGCCAAAGGCCGGACGGCGCCTATGACGGCCAGTCCTTCATGGTGACGCCGCCGATGATGTCGATCCTCGGCGCCACCGCCGACGACATGGAAGAGATCCTGAAAGGTCTCGGCTATCGTTCCGAACCGAAGCCGGCCGTCGAGATCAAGGCGCGGCTCGAAGCGCAGGACAATGCCGCGCGCGAAGCAGCGGCGGCGAAGGCCGCGGCTGAAGAGGCTGCACGAGCCGAGCAGGCCAAGGCGGCGGAAGCCGTGGCGGTCGATGCAGTCGCGGAGGTTTCGGTCGAAGGCTCGGAGCTCGCTGCGCCTGTTGAGGCCGTCGCCGAAACTCCCGCCGAAGTCGTCGCCGAAGCGGCCGAGCCGGTCGCGGAAGAACAACCCGAGGCGCCAGCCGAAGCCACGCAAGAAGCCGCAACGGGGGCCGTCGCCGAAGTGGCCGCCGAACCCGTGCTGGCTGCCGAGCCAGAGGCGGAAGCCGAACCTGTCGCGGCCGCATCGGCAGAGGCAGTTTCCGAAGCTGCGCCAGCAGCGGAAGCGGCGGCGGACGAGCCTGTCTTGGTGGCCGATTCAGCCTCCAGCGAGCCCGTTCCGGAAGCCGAGGCGCCAAAGCCGATTCTGTTGTGGCGCCAGGGCCGTTTCGAACAGCGCCCCCGCCATCCCGGTCGCAACAATCGCTCGCGCAACGGACAGGCGCGCGGCCGGAACGACGCGCCTGCGGATGCCGCCGGCACGCCAGCGGCAGCGACGCCCGGAGAACGTCCGGCCCATGAGGGACGGCGCGACGGCACAGGCAAGCCGCGCTTCGACCGCTCGAAGTTCAAGCCCAAGCCGCAGGGCGAGGGTGAGCAACGGCGTGAAGGCCGCCCACAGGGCGAGCGTCCCGACCGCCGCGAAGGCCGGCCCGACTGGAAGAGCGGCAGACCGGATGGCAAGGGTGGCGGCCCAGATCGGGCCAAGGGGGGCGGAAAGCCAGCCTTCCAGCCAAAGCCGCGCGAGGAGCGCCCGGTGCGCTTCGATCCGGACTCGCCCTTCGCCAAGCTCGCCGCTTTGCGCGACCAGCTGAAGAAGTAGGCTCGGGCTCGCGTCGATGGTTGCCCCAACGGCTGCCCGAGACCGCCAGCGCATCGACAAATGGCTGTTCTTTTCGCGCGCCGTGAAATCGCGGTCGCTGGCGGCGAAACTAGTGGTCGCCGGCCGGGTTCGCATCAATCGCGACAAAGCAGCGCAGGCCTCCGATCTGGTCAAGCCTGGAGACGTGCTGACCATCACACTTGATCGTCGCATCTTCGTCTGGAAGGTGCTGAACGCCGGCGTGCGGCGTGGCCCTGCCGAGGAGGCCCGCACGCTGTACGAGGATATCTCGCCGCCGCCCGCGCCGAAGGGCGAAGCCCCTCCCGATGCAATTCCGGCGCTGCGCGAGGCCGGCAGCGGCCGCCCGACGAAGAAGGAACGCCGCCAGACCGACCGCTTGCTTGGCGATGACTGATGTGTCGGCCAGAAAAGTGCGTAACGATTTTGGCGCAACGACACGCACAAAACGAACCCTGAACGCGGCAAAAACGACACTTCGCAGGACATGACCGATCCCTGCCAGGCCTGCCGTCTGGAATTCCATTTCGGAAACGCCGACGCCGCCAGGCATGGCTGCCCTTGCAAGCGGCGGATAAAGGCGTTACCTCACGGAAAAAGCCCAACAAAATGGGACGTTCCGGAGCCGACCGATGACCTATGTCGTGACCGACAATTGCATCAAATGCAAATACATGGACTGCATCGAGGTCTGTCCGGTCGATTGTTTCTACGAAGGCGAGAACATGCTCGTCATCCATCCCGACGAGTGCATCGACTGCGGTGTCTGCGAGCCGGAATGCCCGGCCGACGCGATCAAGCCAGACACCGAGTCGGGGCTCGACAAATGGCTGCAGATCAACACAGAATACGCCGAGAAATGGCCCAATATCACCGCCAAGAAGGAACCTCCGGCCGACGCCAAATCCTTCGACGGCGAGGCCGGTAAGTTCGAGAAATACTTCTCGGCCGAGCCCGGCGAAGGCGATTGACAACAGGTCCACAAAGGCCCGTATTACGTTGGGTAAGAGGCAGGTCACATTAAGCGCCTTGACAGGCGGCGCTTAACTGTGGCCTTCGCCGATGCAGCAAAACCTTGATTCTTCCGACTTTTTGTGTTACATCAGTCAAACATGCCGGTGACACAACGTCGATTTATGGCGCAGACGCCCCAAATCACTGAAAGGTGAAAATCTCATTCCGGACCAGAGCGATCTGGGCCAGGCGGTCGCACTATTGCGGTTTGCCGGTCCCGGCTTTTCCGGATGGGTTCATCTGTTGTGCGGCTAACGATCGGTTTCCCCGATCGCGCGAGTTCGGGCCGGCAGGACGCCGGTACCACAACAAGGAGTTCAGGGCGCAATGGCAACGATAACCCCGCAGAAGAAGTCCTCCGCTGCGCGTCACGGTTTCAAGACCGGTGAGTATATTGTCTATCCGGCGCATGGCGTCGGCCAGATCGTCTCGATCGACGAGCAGGAAGTCGCTGGGCATAAGCTGGAACTGTTCGTCATCGACTTCCAGAAGGACAAGATGCGCCTGAAGGTGCCGGTCGCCAAGGCGACCTCCATCGGCATGCGTAAGCTGTCGGAAGAGGATTATGTCGAGCGCGCGCTGAAAGTCGTGCAGGGGCGCGCCCGCGTGAAGCGCACCATGTGGTCGCGCCGCGCCCAGGAATATGATGCGAAGATCAATTCCGGCGACCTGATCTCGATCTCGGAAGTTGTGCGCGACCTCTACCGCGCCGACAATCAGCCCGAGCAGTCCTATTCCGAACGCCAGCTCTACGAGGCGGCACTCGACCGCATGGCCCGCGAGATCGCGGCCGTCAACCGCATGTCGGAAACCGAAGCCGTGCGCCTGATCGAGGTCAACCTCAACAAGGGCCCTAAGCGGGGTGCCAAGGCTGACAATGAGGAAGCCGAGCAGGAAGAAGCTGCCTGAGGCTTTTCACCTTCGAATGCATGAAAAACCCGGCCTCGTGCCGGGTTTTTTGTTTCTGGGAAGATCGGCTGAAACGGGGGCGGCGCCTACGCCTCGCCGCCACCCTCCTTCTCCGCCTCTTGCTTCAGCGTCGCAATGAAACGCTTGGTCCGCTGGCGTTCCGGATTGCCAAACAGCAAGGCCGCCGGGCCTTTCTCGACGATGACGCCGGCATCGAGGAAGACCACCTCCTGCGCGATCTTGGAGGCGAGGCGCAGATCATGCGTCGCCATCACCATGGTCGTCCCTTCGCTGGCGAGCTTGCCGAGCACGTCGACCACCTCTTGCGCCAGTTCCGGGTCGAGCGCCGAGGTCGGCTCGTCGCACAGCAGCACTTTCGGCGACGGGGCGAGCGCGCGAGCGATCGCCACGCGCTGTTGTTGACCGCCCGACAGGGTTGCCGGCCAGGCGTCAGCCTTGTGTGCCATGCCGACCTTTTCCAGCAAAGCGAGCGCCCGCTCGCGCGCCCGCTCCGTCGGCCATTTCAGCACCGTCACCAGTCCTTCCATGACATTCTCGATCGCGGTGCGATGCGGAAACAGCTGGAAGTTCTGGAACACCATGCCGGTCTGCAGGCGCAGGCGCTGGATGTCCCTGGCCGGGACCTTGCCGTCAGGACGGAATTCGAGCGTCTCGTCACCGATCCGCACTGTACCCGATGTCGGGATCTCCAGCAGGTTGATGCAGCGCAGCAGCGTGCTCTTGCCGCCGCCCGAAGGGCCGACCAGCGCCGTCACGCTGCCCTCGGCGATGGTGACCGTCACGCTCTTCAGCACGAGATTGTCGCCGAAGCGCTTTTCGATGTTGGTGAGGCCGATCATGAGCGCGCCTCCAGGAAGCCGCCGTAGCGGTTGAGCCGTTCTTCCAGCCGCGTCTGCAAGGCCGACAGCACTGAGCTCATCGCCAGATAGAGGATCGCCGCCTCGACATAGAGGATCAGCGGCTCATAGGTGGTGGCGACGATGCGCTGCGCCGCCTGGAACATTTCCGGCACGGTGATGGCGGCGGCCAGCGACGTATCCTTGACCAGCGAGATGAAGGTGTTGGAGAGCGGCGGCACCGCGACCCGTCCGGCTTGCGGCAGGATTGTGCGCCGCATCGCCTGGCTCCAGGTCATGCCAATCGAATAGGCGGCTTCCCACTGGCCTTTCGGCACCGAGCCTATTGCCGCGCGGATGATTTCCGACGTGTAGGCGCCGATATTGAGCGTGAAGCCGATCAACGCGGCGGTGAAGGCGTCGAGCAGGATGCCGACCGACGGCAGGCCGTAAAAGATCAGGAACAGCTGCACCAGCAGCGGCGTGCCGCGAAAGATCCAGACATAGAAGCGCACAAGCGCGACCAGCGGTTTTGGACCGAACAGCCGGGAAATGGCTGCGCCGAGGCCGACCGTCAGGCCGAGAGCGAAGGACAGCAGTGTCAATGGCACGGTGAAGATCAGGGCCGCCCACAACAGCGAAGGCAGCGACTCCAGCATCAGTTGCAGCCAGTGCGGCACGTAAGACCCTCCAGATGGTCGAGGCGGCTTCATCGGGCGCGAATGCGATCGACATATCACGACAAAAGCGGCGGACCGTCAAAGACGGCTCGCCGCTTGATATCTCATCGGCCGGTGACCGGCCTCGCCACTTAGATTACTTCGAAACGTCCTGGCCGAAATAAGTGTCGGCGATCTTCTTGTAGGTGCCATCGGCCTTGATGTCGGCCAGCGCCTTGTTGATCGCCGCAACCAGTTCCGGATCGCCCTTGCGCACGATGACGCCGGAATAGTCGGCGTTTTCCTCTTGCGCGGCGATCTTCACATTGGCGTCGGGCTTGTGCTTCTTGAAGTCGAGGAACGACAGGCTGTCATTGATGGTGGCGTCGGCACGGCCGGTCAGAAGCAGCTGGATCGACTGGTCGAAGCCGTCGGTGCCGACGAGTTCGGCGCCGTTGGTCTCTGCGAGCTTGCCGAAATTCGAGGTCAGCGACTGCGCCGACTTCTTGCCCTTGAGATCGGCGAAGGTCTTGATGTCGGTGTTGTCGCCGCGCACGATCAGCACCGCCTTGGAGGCGATGTAGGGGTCGGAGAAGTCGTATTTGGCCTTGCGCGCGTCGGTGATGCCGACTTCGTTGATCACAGTATCGTAGCGATTGGCGTCGAGACCGGCGATCAGCCCGTCCCACTTGCCTTCGAGGAACTCGGCCTTGACGCCGAGCTTGTCGGCGATCGCCTTGGCGATCTCGACGTCGAAGCCGACCAGCGCGCCGGAAGTGTCATGATAGGTGAACGGCGCATAGGTGCCTTCCGTACCGACCTTGATGACGCCCGCCTGCTTGATCTGGTCGAGATTGGCGCCGGCATGGCCTGACGTGACGGCCAGAGCCTGCAGCGTTCCGGCGACGATAAGCGACTTGAGCCATTTCATTTTTCTGTGATCCCGTCTTTGGCCGGCTGTCCGGCATGTTGTGAGGGTTGGAAACTGACAGATACAAGTCAGAAAAATAAGGAACAGGATTTCAAAAACAACCAACTTCTGAAATCAGATTCTCGAAATAGTGCTTTTTGGTCGCAATCGGCAGGGTCGCCGATCATCGCCGAGATCCCTCAGGCAACAAATCCAGCCGCCAACGGCTACGGAACCATTTTCCCGCATGGCACGTTCTGGATTTCTAGGGCACGACGCTGCGATTTCAACCCAGGCGCCCTGCCAAGTTTGCAAAGTCATCCGCATCGCCTGAGCCAGGGAGCGCCTCATGATGGAAGACACTGCAGGACGGATCATGGTCCGCGCGGCAATGAGGGCTCCCTACCTCGAACGTGAGGAAGAGCACCGGCTCGCCTTGCGCTGGAAAGAAGACAACGACCAGAACGCGCTGCACAGCATCACGGTTGCACATATGCGGCTGGTCATTTCCATGGCTTCCAAATTCCGCCACTACGGTCTGCCGCTCGGCGATCTGATCCAGGAAGGGCATGTCGGCCTGCTTGAGGCGGCCGCCCGCTTCGAGCCCGAGCGCGAGGTGCGGTTTTCGACCTACGCGACGTGGTGGATCCGCGCCTCGATGCAGGACTACATCCTGCGCAACTGGTCGATCGTGCGCGGCGGCACCAGCTCGGCGCAGAAGGCTCTTTTCTTCAACCTGCGCCGCTTGCGCGCGCGGCTGGCCAACGGCACCGAACCGCTGTCCAACGCGACGCTCTATCGCGAGGTATCGGAAGCGCTCGGCGTCTCCGAGGCCGACGTGGCGATGATGGATTCGCGGCTGTCGGCGCCCGACTCCTCGCTCAACATGCCGGTTGCCGATGACGCGGGTTCGAACGAGCGCATGGATTTCCTCGTCTCGGACGATCCCCTGCCCGACGAGGTCGTTGGTGACACGATCGATGTCGAGCGCCGCTCCGTGTGGTTGAAAGCGGCGCTCGCCGCCCTCAACGCCCGCGAGCTCCGGATCATCGAGGAGCGCCGGCTGAGCGACGAAGGCGCAACGCTGGAAGCGCTTGGCGAGACGCTTGGCATCTCCAAGGAGCGCGTCCGCCAGATCGAGGCGCGCGCCATGGAAAAGCTCAAGGTGGCGCTGGTGAAGCAGAATCCGGAATTTCTGGCGACTGCCGCCTGACCCATGGCAGGCGCCTTACTTGTCGGTGACGATCTTGACCTTGTCGCCGGCCGAGACCGCGGCACCCGGCGACAGCGCGTTCAATACGCGGAACAGGTCGAGCTTGCGGTCGACACCGACCATCTGGGCGGAAAGCGAACCCATCGTCTGGCCGGGTTGAACGGTGACGACGCGGATATGCAGCGGCTTCAGCGCCGCCTTTTCCGCGGCACTGAGGATACGGAACGATCCGCTCACCGAACGCGCCACCGCATCCAGCGACGTGCTGGCCGACGGCGCCGCCGTCAGCAGCCGGTAGACCTGGCCGCCGGCGCGGATCACGGCGATATCGAACTGCCAGCCTTCGGCACCGGCATGCGCGGTCGCCGCCTCGTTGCCGTTGATCATTTCCTGCTTGACGGTGCTGTCGTCTAGCCCAGCCACCCAGCCGCTGCGGATATAGTCGGTGAGCGCCCGGTTCTTGTCGATCGAAACACCGTCGAAACGGATCGCCATGTCACCAGGCCCGGTTGCCGTCACCGCCGCCGCCGAATTGTCGATGATGAAGCCCTGGGGCACCGAGAAGGACACGCCGAGGCCCGGATGCAGGAAGGTTTCGCCGCGCACATAGCCTTCTTCCGGCGTGTCGCCATAGAGCAGGCCGTCTATGCCGGCGAGGAAGGAATCGCGGTCTCGGGTGCCGAAGCCGGGCGCGCCGAACTGGCGGGCATGGCGCTGCGCCAGATCGATGCGCTGCGGCGTGTTGGGGTGAGTGGCCAGGAAGTCGAGGCTGGCGTCGGTGGCGCCGCTGATCGAGCGGAAGTCGGTATAGGCCGACATCGACTGCAGGAAGCGGCCGGCGGCGAAAGGATCGTAGCCGGCTTCGCCGATCGACTTGATGCCGATGGCGTCCGCCTCCAGCTCCTGGTTGCGCGAGAATTGCGCCAGCCTCAGCTTGCCGCGGATCAACGCCGCCTTGGCGGTCGGGCTGTCGCCGAGCACATCGGAGACCACCTTGGTCGCCAGGCCTTCCTCGGCTTCCAGTTGCTGGCGCTGCAAGCCGTGGTTGGCGGTGACGTGGCCCATCTCATGCGCGATGACCGCGGCAAGCTCGGCCGAATCATTGGCCAGCGCCAGCAGACCGCGCGTAATGTAGAGATAGCCGCCCGGCAGCGCGAAGGCGTTGACGTTGGGCGAATTCAGAATGGTGATGCGATAGGTCTGCGTCGGATTGGCCGACACGACAGTCAGATTGCCGACCACCTTGGCGACCATGCGCTCGAGCTTGGGATCGGAATATTCGCCGCCATAGGTCGCCAGGATGCGCGGATGCTGCGCCTTGGCCAGTTCGGCGAGCTTGCTGTTGGCGGCGACATTGTCGACGGTGATCGGCCTGTCGGAAGGCTGGAAGCCGGATTCCTGAACTTCGGGAGGCGTGAACATCTGGCAGCTCGCCAGCGCCACGGCAAAGCCGGCCAGCGCGAGAAAGCGCGCCAGCGGATTCATTCGTAGTTTGTCAACGCCGATCGCCAGAACGGCTTCCTTTCGGGTCCCGGCGCATGACCACGAAAATCGGGGGCGATCTTCGGAAAATGTCATGCGCTATCTCAAACTGCTGCAGCATCCGTCGCGCGTCCCCTTGAGGGGCGAGCGGCGGATGCTGCAGGCAAATCACGGCCTATGCCGGACCAGTAGGGCGGACCTAGCCACACTCCTCCAGTCATGGCAAGCAAGCGCCGCATCGCCTGGAGCCGGTTTGACCGTAAATTATGTCCGCTTCCGGGCAACATCTCGTGATACGGCATCGCCGTCACCCGCGCCGATATAGCGCCGGAACACTTCCGGACCAGCCCCGGTGAAGAAATCGTCCGCCTTTCCGGTTGCCGCGACAACGCCATTGTCCAGAAACACCACGTGCTCGCTGATTCGGCGGGCATCCTCCGGCTGGTGGGTGACGAACAGCACCGTCATGCCTCGTTCTGCGTGCAGCGTGGCGACCAGATCCAGCATGTCGTCGCGCAGCGCCGGTCCGAGCGAGGCGAAGGGTTCGTCGAGCAGGAGCACCGGCCGGTCGCGGACCAGGACCCGGGCCAGGGCGACGCGCTGGCGCTCACCGCCGGAGAGTTCGCGCGGCAGGCGCTTTTTCTTGCCGGCAAGGCCGGTGCGTTCGAGCGCCTCGGCGATCGCGGCGCGGTCCCTGTCGGTCAGCCGCAAGGATGGCGAGCGGCCGAGCCCGACATTCTGTTCGACTGAGAGATGGGCGAAGAGATTGTTTTCCTGGAACACCATCGACACCGGCCGCGCTGACGGTGGCTCGGCGCTGACATCGGCCCCGCCGATCAGCACGCGGCCCGACTGCGGCGTCTCGAAGCCCGCCACAAGGTTGAGCAGCGTCGACTTGCCAGAACCGCTCGGCCCCATGATGGCGGTGATTTTCGCCGCGGCGAAATCGACATCAAAAGCGAGCGGCGCCTCGCCATAGCTGAACGACACCTGGTCCAGCCGCACCGGGGCGCCCTTTTCAGGCCTGCTAGCCACCCCGTCAGGCATCCCGGCTCTTCTCCGTTCCCAGCCAGTGCGCCGCCATGATCAACGCGAGGCAGACCAGGCCGAGCAGCAGCGCCAGGCCGGCGGCGTCCTGCGTGCGGTAGCTGCCCATGCGTGCCAACAATAGGTAGGGCAAGGTCTGCACCGAATCACTGCCGAACAGCGCGATGACGCCGAGATCGCCGAGCGACAGCGCCATGGCGAAAGCAAAGGCGGTGGCGAGCGGCCGCCGCAGCGACGGCCAGTCGACCAGCAGCAAGCGGTTCCAGCCCGTGATGCCGAGCTGCTCACAGAGCCGTTCGTGACGCTCGCTCGCCGCATCATAGGCGGGACGGACAGCGCGCAGCGCGAACGGCATCGCCATCACCGCGTTGACGGTCACGACCATGACCGGGGCGATGGCAAAGACATCGCCGACATGGCGCAGCAACAGGAACCAGCCGGCGCCGACGACGATCGGCGGCACGACGAGGACAAAACCGGCGCCGGTATCGGCGGCGTGTTCGAGCATCGTCTTCGCGCCGGAGCGGCGATTCAGCGCCAGCGCCCGGCGTGCCATGGTCAGCGCCAGCGACAGCGCCACGGAAAGCAGTGCCGACAGGAAGGCGAGCACCGCGCTAGTCAGCGTCGCCTGCCGCACGACGACCTCGCCGGCAAGCCGGCCGAGATTGGCGCTAAGCCCGGCCATCACCGTGGCCGCCATCGGTCCGACGACGAACAGCAGCGCCAGCACGATGAGCACGACGTTCAGCAAGGTCTCGGTCCCATTGACGGAGAGGTAGCGGCGCGGCGCCACCGGCAGGTTGGTGTCGCCGGCCACATTGGCGCCAAGCCGCGTCAGCGCCAGCACGACGACAAACGTCAAGGCAATCTGCAGCAAGGTCAGCGTGACCGCCCGCGCGGGATCGAAATCGAACCGCAGCGCCTGGTAGATGCCGACCTCCAGCGTCGTCGCGGCCGGCCCGCCGCCGAGCGTCAGCACGATCGTGAACGAGGTGATGCAGAGCATGAAGACAAGCCCGGCGACGCCAGGCAGGGCCGCGCGCAGCGTCGGCCATTCGATCAGCCGGAACGCCGGCCGTGCGCCCATGCCGAGCTGGCTGGCCAACCGCCACTGATCGGCGGGAATGGTCTGCAATGCCTCGAGGAACAGCCGCACGCTGAGCGGCAGGTTGAAGAAGACATGCGCGACGAGAATGCCGGACAGGCCATAGATGCCCGGCCAGTTCCCGCCGCCGATCATCGCGAACACGCCGGCAAAATAGCCGGCGCGGCCATAGAGAGCCAGAATGCCGAGTGCCGCGACGATGGCAGGCAGCGCCAATGGTACGGCAAACAGCTGCAGGATGAAGGCGCGGCCAGGGAAGCGTGGATGCCGCGACAGCGCGCGCGCCACCAACAGCGCCGGCCCGACCGAAAGCAGCGTCGAGAGCGCCGCTTGCCACAGGGTGAAGCGAACGACGCGCAGCAGATAAGGATCGAAGGCTGCCCAGGCGCCGGAGAAGTCGTGAGCGCCTTCGAAAAGCAGCCCGGCAAACGCGCCGCAAATTAGCAGCGCGATCGGGCCGAGCGCGATGATGCCGGCGGTGATGCGGGGGTCAGTTGGATGGCGCGTGGGCATGTCGCGCTACCCAACGCTGTCATGGGTGTCAATTGATTGAAATGCTTGGCTAAGGTCTAGTTCCCGCCCACCCCCCTCTGTCCTACCGGACATCTTCCCCGAAAGGGGGGAGATTGCTCGTTTCGCCACCCAGGCCAATTTCCAAAATGGCAGGAATGAGCGAGGTGACAGAGCTGCCGATCTCCCTCCTTGCGGGGGAGATGGCCGGCAGGCCAGAGGGGGGTGACTTGGCACAAACATATGGCGAAGCTTGAATCCTACTTGCTCATCGCAGCCAGCCATTCATCGACCCAGGCCTTGCGGTTGGCGGCGACCTCTTCGGGGCTGAACAGCAAGGTCTTGGTCGGCTTGACCAGTTTGTCGAAGGCCGGGTTGAGCGGCTTGTCGGTCTTGCCGGCCGGGAACATCCAGTTGGTCTCGGGGATGGCATCCTGGAATTTCGGTCCGGTCATGAAGGCCATGAACTTTTCCGCCAGCGGGTTTTTCGCCCCGGTCGTGGTGATGCCGGCGACCTCGATCTGCAGATATTCGCCCTCCTCGAACGACGCTGCCTGGTAGCGCTCGGTGTTCTCGGCGACCATGTGATAGGCCGGCGAGGTGGTGTAGGACAGCACCATCGGCGCCTCGCCCTTGGTGAACAGGCCATAGGCCTCGCTCCAGCCCGGCGTCACGGTCAACACTTTCGACTTGAGCTTGGCCCAGGCTTCCGGCGCCTTGTCGCCATAGACCGACTTGACCCACAACAGCAGGCCGAGACCCGGGGTCGAGGTGCGCGGGTCCTGGATGACGATCTTGTCGTCGGCGCTGCCTTCGACCAGGTCCTTCAGGCTCTTCGGCGGGCTCTTCAGCTTTTCGGTGTCGTAGACGACAGCGAAATAGCCATAGTCGAAAGGTACGAAAGTACCGTCGCTCCAGCCGCCCGGCACATTGACGTCGGACACAGCGCCATGCGGCGCAAACAGGCCGGTAGCCTTGGCATCGGCGGTGAGATTGGTGTCGAGCCCCAGCACGATGTCGGCCTTGGTCGATGCCCCTTCCAGCCTGACGCGGTTGAGCAGCGCGACGCCATCGGCGACGGAGACGAACTCGACATCGCAGCCGCACTCGGCTTCGAATTCCTTCTTCACCACGGGACCCGGACCCCAGTCGGCGGTGAAACTCTCATAGGTGTAGACGGTGAGCTTGTCCTTGGCCAAGGCAGGTCCGGACAGGGCCACAACCATGGCTGAGGCAAGGGAGTAGAAAAGCGTGCGCATCGGCGCCTCCTTCGTTCGAATTGAAAGGAATTGAGGCGCCGGACTGTCCGAAACGTCTAATCCCTCCGCCGGTACAAACCGGATCAGGTTCAGCGGGTTGGCGAGATTGCCTCTCAGCCGGTCCGCGAAGATCGCGTCCGGCACCCCGTTAGAGCGTTTCGAGACATAGGCCGGGCCGATCCCTCACGCAAGTGGCAGTTTGCCGGCCTTCCGTTTCCCGTGCCGGGCTGGTAAGGGCCACACGATATGAGCACATTCACCATCCTGCTTGGCGGCGATCTCATCCGCACGCCACGGCTCGACCATCAGGTCGAAGGCTCCCGCGTCATCGCCGCCGACGCCGGCATCGGCCATGCGCGGCTGCTGGGCCTTGTCCCGGAACTGTGGGTGGGTGATTTCGATTCCGTGCCGGCCAACCTGCCGGACGACCTAGCCGCCGTGCCCCGTCGGACCTTTCCAGCGGAGAAGGACCAGACCGATGGCGAACTGGCGGTCGCCGCCGCACTGGAGCGCGGCGCGACCAGCCTGGTGCTCGCCGGCGCTTTCGGCGGCAAGCGCGCCGACCACGCCTTCCTGCATCTGGCGCTTGCCGTGCGGCTGGCCGAAGCCGGAACAGAGATAGTTTTGACCAGTGGCGCGCAGGAAGGCGTTCCACTGCTGCACGGGAAAGCCGGCTTCGACTATGCCGACGGCACGTTGTTTTCGGTGCTTGGCTTTTCCGATCTTTCCGGCCTGACCGTCACCGGCGCCAAATGGCCGCTCGACCGCGTCAGGGTCGCGTTCGGCTCCTCATTGACAATCTCCAACGAGGTCAAGGGCCGCCTCGAAATCACACTCGGCCAGGGCCGCGCGCTGTTGCTCGCCCACCCTTATCCACTACCTGAAAGCTGAAATGGCCCCGCCCCTTCTCAATCTCGACGGGATAAAACTGACCTTCGGTGGCACGCCGCTGCTCGACGGCGCCGCCTTGACCGCTTCTGCCGGCGACAAGATCGCGCTGGTCGGACGCAACGGGTCGGGCAAGTCGACGCTGCTGAAGATCGCCGCCGGCCTGATCGAGCCGCAGGATGGCGAAGTGTTCCGCCAGCCCTCGGCAACCGTCCGCTATTTACCGCAAATGCCCGACATGGAGGGTTTTGCGACCGTACGCGCCTATGTCGAGGCAGGACTCGGACCTGCCGACGATCCATACCGCGCCAGCTATTTGATGGAGCATCTCGGCCTGTCGGGCGAGGAGCGGCCGAACGATCTGTCCGGCGGCGAGGCGCGACGCGCCGCCCTTGCCCGCGTCATGGCGCCGGAGCCCGATATACTGCTGCTTGATGAGCCGACCAACCATCTCGATCTCTCGGTGATCGAATGGCTGGAAGAGGAGCTCGTGCGCACCTCCTCGGCGCTCGTCGTCATCTCGCACGACCGCCGTTTCCTTGAGCGCGTATCGCGCGCCACCGTCTGGCTCGATCGCGGCCAGACCCGCAGGCTGGACAAAGGCTTTGGTCATTTCGAGGAATGGCGCGACCTTGTGCTGGAAGAGGAAGAGCGCGAGCAGCACAAGCTCGGCCGCCAGATCGTGCGCGAGGAGCACTGGCTGCGCTATGGCGTGACGGCACGGCGCAAGCGCAACATGCGCCGGCTTGGCGAACTGCAGACCATGCGCCAGCGCTTCCGCGGCCATCGCGGCGCCGAGGGTTCGGCAACCATGGTGGCCAGCGACGCCGCCGAATCCGGCAAGCTGGTGATCGAGGCGAAAAACATCGAGAAGAGCTTCGGCGACCTCACCGTGGTCAAGGGCTTCTCGACCCGCATCCAGCGCGGCGATCGCGTCGGCCTCGTTGGGCCGAACGGTGCCGG
This sequence comes from Mesorhizobium sp. P2_A12, assembly GCF_056405075.1. Lineage (NCBI taxonomy): Bacteria > Pseudomonadati > Pseudomonadota > Alphaproteobacteria > Hyphomicrobiales > Phyllobacteriaceae > Mesorhizobium > Mesorhizobium sp. P2_A12. The sequence goes on along the minus strand of NZ_JBFUCU010000004.1, from coordinate 418,711 downwards.
CAAGACGACGCTGCTGAAGATGCTGACCGGTGAGATGAAGCCCGACGCCGGTTCGGTGCGCCTCGGCACCAATCTGGAGATCGCCACGCTCGACCAGAAGCGCGAAGCGGTCGATCCGCAAGAGACGCTGGCGCAATATCTCACCGACGGACGCGGCGAGAACCTCGTCATCAATGGCCAGCAGCGCCATGTCGTCTCCTACATGAAGGATTTCCTGTTCAAGGCCGAGCAGGCACGCACGCCGGTGCGCGAGCTCTCCGGCGGCGAACGGGCGCGGCTCTTGCTGGCGCGCGTGCTGGCGCGGCCGGCAAACCTTCTGGTGCTCGATGAGCCGACCAACGATCTCGACATGGAAACGCTGGAACTGCTGCAGGAACTGGTTGCCGGCTTTGCCGGCACCGTCATCCTGGTCAGCCACGACCGCGATTTCCTCGACCGCACGGTGACCAGCATCATTGCGCCGGACGGCGGCGGGCGCTGGATCGAATATGCCGGCGGCTATTCGGACATGCTGGCGCAGCGCGGCGGCACCAGGCTAGACGATCGCAAGGCGCGGACGAAAACCGAAGCCGGCGAAGCCCCGGTCGCGACCAAGAATGAAGCCGCCGCGCCAAAGGGGCCGGCGAAGAAACTGTCGTTCAAGCAGAAATTCGCGCTGGAATCCCTGCCCAAGAAAATCGAGGCTGTGATGGCGTCGATCTCGAGGCTTGAGAACAATATCGCCGATCCGGCCTATTACGAGCGCGATCCGGCCTCGTTCCAGAAGACCATCGCCGCCCTCGACAAGGAGCGCGCGACGCTGGCCGCATTGGAGGAAGAGTGGCTGGAACTGGAGATGCTGCGCGAGGAGATGGAAGGGTGAGGAGCGTTCGGCCGCAGGCCGATCAATCGACAACGATTTGTCGATTGAAGTGACGAACGCCCGGAGCCATAGCGAAGGGCCGGATTGCCCCAAGGCGGAAATGCGCATACATTATGCGCATACTGTGGAGGCTACTATGCGCAAGATTGCCTTGAATGCGATCCGTCAGCCAGCAAATTTGTCGATCGATTCGAACCTCATGAGGGAAGCCAAGGGCCTTGACGTGAATGTCTCGCGCGCCGCGGAGGCTGGCATCGCGGAAGCGGTGGCGGCCGAAAAAACACGGCTGTGGAAACTTGAGAATCGCGCCACCATGGATGCGTGGAACGACTATGTCGAAAAATACGGCATCCCGCTGGAAGACTCGCGGCAGTTCTGATGGCACGTTTCGATGTCTTCGCGGGGCGCATCGAAGGCAGCTATTTGCTCGACGTTCAGTCCGACTTGCTCGACAATTTCAAAACACGGGTGGTGGTTCCGCTTCTACCGGTCGCAACGGCGCCGCCGCCGATGCGAAAGCTCCATCCCACCTTCGAAATCAACGGGCGAAAACTGGTCATGGCCACCCATCTGATCGCAACCGTGGCTGCCAGCGAATTGGGTGATAGTCGACTGAACCTGGCGAAGCAGCACGACGTCATCGTCGCCGCGCTCGACATGCTGTTCCAGGGCTTTTGAGACAGCAGGCGCCACGCCCGACGCCCTGCTCAGCCCGCCGTCTTCGCCTGCCAGGCCTTGATCGCCTCGTCGAACACCTTCTCGCCGGGAATGCCCTTTTCCATGGTCAGCAGCGCCCGCCGTCCGGTCTTGTAGACGACCGGCACGTCGATCCAGTCCTGCCCGCGAAGCAAGGTCATGTTGGCGTCCTCGTCGGCCTTGGTGTCGTTGAGCGCGACAAGGAAGAAACCGTCGGCGATCTTGGCCGGAATGCCGATCAGCGGGCTGCCGGCATCCTGTTCCGAACTCTTCATCGCGACGCGCAGTATGTTGTCGACACCGCCGCCTTCGAAGCCGTCGGGCGTCAGGAAGATCATCTCGATGATATGGCTGGCCGGCAGTGTCTGGTCGGTGTTGCGACGGATGGTCATGCGCAACTGGATGTCCTTGCCGGGAATGGTTGCCTCAGCACGGATCGCCGGTTCAGGCGGCAGGTCGCCACCGGGCGATTCCTGCACCAGTGACCAGACGATGCTCCCGGGCTCCGCCGAACCCTGGGCGGTGCTGGTGCGCTCCTCATAGAAGATTGCCTTCTGGCCGACCGGCAGCGCGGTTTCCGCAGGCGCGGCCGCCGGCGCGGCTGCCGGCGCCGCCGGCGCGGCGCCTGCCGGGGCTGGCGGCGTTGCGGCTGCCGGTGCTGGCGGCGGAGTAGCGGCTGCAGCCGGCGCCGCAGGTGCAGCCCCGGCGGCAGATGGCGTCGCCGGTACCGCACCGGGTGGCGGCGTTGCGGCGGGCGCGGCTGCGGGCGGTGTGCCGGCAGCCGGCGCGGAAACCGCCGGCGCGTTGGTCGCCGAGGGAGGCGTGGTCAGCGCGGCGATCGATTCGCCTTCGCCGATGCCGCTCTGTCCGCCGGCCGGGCCAGGGTCGACTTCGCTGCCTTGCGGCGTCAGCCGCTGGGTGAATTTCGGGGCTTCGCTTTCGGTGCCGCCGGCTGCGGGTGCCGGCGGCGTTGCCGCGGCATCTGTTGCCGGCTTGGCCGGTGCCGGCTTCACCGGTTCCGTCTTCACGACCTTGGTGCTGCCGTCGAACCCGAGCATCTTGCCGAAGGCGTCCTTGTTCAGCCAGATGCCATAGCCACCACCGGCGACGACCAGCAAGGCGACGACGGCAGCGATCAAGCCGCCATAGCTGCGCCTGCGTTCGGCGGGCCGCAGACGCTGGAAAGTGTCCGACACCGGCTCTTCGTTGCTGGAAAAGACATCGACCCCGTCGTCAGCTTCCTCACCCTCCATCCCCGGAAGGGCCGTATCGGCGTGAGCAGAAGGCGCCGGCGTCGGGTTTGGCCAGCTTGGCTCGACCTTGGCGACAGGTGGTGGCGCCGGTCGATAAGGTTCCGGCTTGGCGGCGAGAGGCGGCGGCGGCCAGGTCGGCTCTGCCTTCGCCGGTTGCCGTGTATGGCTGGGCTGGTTCTTGTTGCGGTCGATCGAGGAAAAGATGTGCTCCAGCTCCGCAAGCGGGTCGGTCTCCGGCACGCTCGTGGCATAGTCCCGCTCGACACTTACGACAGCGTCTTCCAGGGAGCGCTTCTGCTTGGCTATGACCTCGGCGGACAGAGGCGGCGAAAACTCCGCAAGCTTCTTTTCGAGCGCGGAACGAGCGCCGTCATAGATCCGCTTGCGCGTATCGAGTCCCGGCTCGCCGTGCTTGTCGAGCTGCCTTTTCAGAACAGAAACGAAATCTGCCATGCTTCGGTCGACCTGTATTTTGCTCCCGGGCCGGCCCCCGCAAATCAGCCGCGATGCCCGGAAAGGCTGAGAAACTAGTCTTGAAACGGATCGGTCACAAGTATCGTGTCATCGCGTTCCGGGCTGGTGGACAGGAGCGCGACCGGGGCGCCGATCAGCTCCTCGATGTAGCGGACATATTTGACGGCCTGGGCCGGCAGATCGTTCCAGCTCCGTGCGCCGGCCGTGGTGCCGTTCCAGCCCTCGAGCGTCTCGTAGACCGGTTCGACGCGTGCCTGTGCGCCCTGGCTGGCCGGCAGATAGTCGATCATCTCGCCGTCGAGACGGTAGCCGGTGCAGATCTTGATCTCGTCCAGCCCATCGAGCACGTCGAGCTTGGTCAGCGCGATGCCCTTGATGCCATTGACGGCGACGGCCTGGCGCACCAGCACCGCGTCGAACCAGCCGCAACGGCGCTTGCGGCCGGTGACGACGCCGAATTCATGGCCGCGCGTGCCGAGGAACTCGCCGATCTCGTTCTTCTGCTCGGTCGGGAACGGGCCTTCGCCGACGCGCGTCGTATAGGCCTTGGTGATGCCGAGCACATAGCCGATGGCGCCCGGGCCGACGCCCGAGCCGGCGGCCGCCTGCCCGGCGACCGTGTTCGACGAGGTGACGAACGGATAGGTGCCGTGGTCGATATCGAGCAACGTGCCCTGCGCCCCCTCGAACAGGATGCGCTCGCCGGCGCGGCGCTTGTCGTCGAGGATTTTCCACACCCGGTCCATATAGGGCAGGATCTCGGCCGCGACCGAGGTTAGCTCATGCATGATCGCATCATGCGTGACTTCGGCATGGCCAAGCCCGCGACGCAGCGCATTGTGGTGCGTCAGCAGCCTGTCGACCTTCAAGGGCAGCGTTTCCAAATCCGCCAAATCCATCACCCTGACCGCGCGCCGGCCGACCTTGTCTTCATAGGCCGGGCCGATGCCACGACGGGTCGTGCCAATCTTCGTTCCGGAATTGGAGGCGGCGTCCTCGCGGAATCCATCCAGCTCCCGATGCAGCGACAGGATAAGCGCTGTGTTTTCGGCTATTTTCAGGCGATCCGGCGCCACTTCGACGCCTTGCGCCTTGAGCTTCGCCACTTCGGCGACGAAAGCATGCGGGTCGAAAACGACGCCATTGCCGATGATGGACAGCTTTCCCTGGCGCACGACCCCCGACGGAAGCAACGACAATTTGTAGACCTTGCCGTCGACGACCAGCGTGTGGCCGGCATTGTGGCCACCCTGGAAACGCACCACGACATCGGCGCGCTCCGACAGCCAGTCGACGATCTTGCCCTTGCCTTCGTCTCCCCACTGCGAGCCGACGACCACCACATTGGCCATGTTTCTTTTCCCTTGAGACGCCGCTTAGCGGCTTGAATATGGTTCGAAACGACAGGCCTCTATAACGTCAAGACCTCGTGAGTGCGACCTTTCTTTGCCGCCAAAATTGCGCTGAGGCACAACAATTTTCGGCTTTGACATCATTTACTTGGGCAGACGGGGGCAATAGGCCGGCAAACACCGCAGCTCACCTCTGGCGGCCGGAATCCCGCCATGCATCGACGCGCCTACATATTCCTGCTGCTCACCACCTTGCTGTGGGGCGGCAACTCGGTGGCCGGCAAGCTGGCGGTCGATCACGTCTCGCCGATGACGCTTGTCTTCCTGCGCTGGGTGCTGGCCGTGGCGATCTTGCTGCCGATCGGCCTTCAGACGATACGCAAGGACTGGCCGGTGGTGCGCAAGCACTGGCTCGTGCTGGCGGCCCTTGGCGCCAGCGGCTTCACCTTGTTCAACACGATCTTCTACACGGCGCTCAACTACACGACGGCCATCAACGTCTCGATCGAACAGGCGGCGATGCCGATGCTGATCATCGTCGCCAATTTCGTCTTCTTCCGCTTGCGCGTGAACTGGGCGCAGATTGTCGGCGTCGTGCTGACCATCGGCGGCGTGGTCCTGACCGCCTGCCACGGCGACCCGCGCCGGCTGTTGACGCTGGAGCTCAATTTCGGCGACGCCATCATGCTGGTCGCGGTGTTTCTCTACAGCGGCTATTCGGTCGGGCTGCGGCTGAAGCCGGTGATGCACTGGCAGAGCCTGATGCTGGCCCTGTCGGTTGCCGCGCTTGTCACCTCGCTGCCCTTCTTCCTGTGGGAGATCGCCGCCGGCAAGGTCATCGTGCCCGATGCGCGCGGCTGGGCAGTCATCGTCTATACCGCGGTCGGCGCGTCGGCCATCTCGCAGATCTTCTACATCAGGGGCAACGAACTGATCGGCGCCAACCGCGCCGGCCTGTTCATCAACCTGGTACCGATCTTCGGCACGCTGCTTTCGGTGCTGATTGTCGGCGAGACATTCCAGCTCTACCAGGCGCTGGCTCTGGTGCTTGTGGTGGGCGGCATCGGGCTTGCCGAATACAGCGGGCGCAAGGCAGCGCTGCGGTCGGCCAGGACACGCTGAACAAACGAAAGGCGCGGACCAGGCCGCGCCTTTCGATCTTTCGCAGCAGGTCGCGGCGTCACATCGCGTTGACGTCGAAGTGCAGCCGCTTGGCCGAGTCGATCGACTTGTGCGCCTTGACCTGCTCCAGCACGTTTTCCGGGAACGGCGCATCGAGATAGAGCAGCGCGATGGCATCGCCGCCCGGCCGGTTGCGGCCAAGCTGGAAGTTGGCGATGTTGACGCCGTTCTCGCCGCACACCGTGCCAAGCAGGCCGATGATGCCCGGCGCGTCGGCATTGGTCGTATAGAGCATGTGCTGGCCGACCTCGGCGTCGAGATTGATGCCCTTGATCTGGATGAAACGCGGCTTGCCGTCCGAGAAGCAGGTGCCGGCGATCGAGCGTGTCTTGTGCTCGGTCTTGACCGTCAGCTTGATGTAGCCGTCGAACACGCCGGACTTGTCGCGCTTGACCTCGGCAACGATGATGCCGCGCTCCTTCACCATGATCGGCGCCGACACCATGTTGACGTCGGAGACCTGCGGCCGGATCAGCCCGGCAAGGGTGGCGCTGATCAGCGCGCGCGTGTTCATCGTCGCGGTCGAACCGTCGAACAGGATCTCGACTTCCGTGATCGGGTCTTCGGTGACCTGGCCGACAAAAGCGCCGAGAACTTCGGCGAGCTTGACGAAGGGCTTCAGCCGCGGCGCTTCCTCGGCGGTGATCGACGGCATGTTGATGGCGTTGGAGACGGCTCCCTTGATCAGGTAATCGGCCATCTGCTCGGCGACCTGCAGCGCGACATTCTCCTGCGCTTCCGCCGTCGAGGCGCCGAGATGCGGCGTTGCCACCACATTCTCCATGCCGAACAACGCGTTCTGCTCGGCCGGCTCGACCTCGAAAACGTCGATGCCGACACCAGCCACCTTGCCGCTCTTCAGTGCCGCGATCAGGTCGGCTTCGACGACCAGCCCGCCACGCGCGCAGTTGATGATGCGCACGCCGTTCTTCATCTTGGCGATCGCAGCGGCGTCGATGATGTTGCGCGTCTTGTCGGTCAGCGGCGTGTGCAGCGTGATGAAGTCGGCGCGGGCGAAAAGCTCATCCAGCTCGACCTTGTCGACGCCAAGCTCCTCGGCCCGCTTGTCCGACAGGAACGGGTCGAAGGCAATGACATGCATCTTGAGGCCGACGCCGCGCGTGGCGACGATCGAGCCGATGTTGCCGCAGCCGATGATGCCCAGCGTCTTGCCGGTGATCTCGACGCCCATGAAGCGGTTCTTTTCCCATTTGCCGGCATGGGTCGAGGCGTTGGCTTCCGGGATCTGGCGCGCCAGCGCGAAGATCATCGCCACCGCATGTTCGGCGGTGGTGATCGAATTGCCGAAGGGCGTGTTCATCACGATGATGCCCTTGCGGCTCGCCGCCGGGATATCGACATTGTCGACGCCGATGCCGGCGCGGCCGATGACCTTGAGATTGGTGGCGGCATTGATCAGCTTTTCGGTGACCTTGGTCGCCGAGCGGATGGCGAGGCCGTCATACTGGCCGATCACTTCGGCGAGCTTTTCCTTGTCCTTGCCGAGGTCGGGCAGATAGTCGACCTCGACGCCGCGATCCTTGAAGATCTGCACGGCGGTGGGAGAAAGTTTGTCTGAGACGAGAACGCGAGGCATGGATTTGATCCTTTGCGATTGGCGTCCCTCCACCTTGAGGGGAGGGTCGGCGCGAAAGCGCCGGGATGGGGTCCTTGTGGCCGGATGGCCTGATCTTCTGGATGTTGGATCGTTGAGCCGGGTGGAGGCGACCCCACCCAGCCCTTCGGAGTCAGGCCGCGGCCTTGAGCGACGCCTTTTGCGCGGCAAAAGCCCAGTCGAGCCAGGACAGCAGCGCTTCGAGATCGGCCGTCTCGACCGTCGCGCCGCACCAGATGCGCAGGCCGGGCGGTGCGTCGCGATAGGCGCCGATGTCATAGGCGACACCTTCCTTGTCGAGCACTGAGACCAGCCCCTTGGCGAAAGCCGCCTGCCCGTCGGCATCGAGCGCGGACACGTCCGGGTCGGTGAAGGACAGGCAGACCGAGGTGTTCGACCGCGTCGCCGGTTCGACGGCGAGATGACCGAGCCATGATGACTTGCCGACAAAGCGATCGATGACGGCGGCATTGGCATCGGCCCTGGCGATCAGAGCCTCTAGGCCGCCGACCGACTTCGCCCAGTGCAGCGCGTCGAGGTAATCCTCGACGCACAGCATCGACGGCGTGTTGATGGTCTCGCCCTTGAAGATGCCTTCGATAAGCTTGCCGCCCGAGGTCAGGCGGAAGATCTTCGGCAGCGGCCAGGCCGGCTTGTAGGTCTCCAGCCGCTCGACGGCGCGAGGCGACAGGATCAACATGCCATGCGCACCCTCGCCGCCCAGCACTTTCTGCCAGGAGAAGGTGACGACATCCAGCTTGTGGTAGTCGAGCCTTTGCGCAAAGGCGGCCGAAGTCGCGTCGCAGATGGTCAGGCCCTTGCGATCCGCGGGAATGAAATCGCCGTTCGGCACCCGCACGCCCGACGTGGTGCCGTTCCATGTGAAGACCACATCGCGATCGAAGTCGATCTTCGCCAGGTCGGGCAATTGGCCGTAGCCGGCCTCGATCTTGCGCACGTCGGCAAGTTTCAATTGCTTGACCACATCGGTGACCCAACCGGAGCCGAAGCTCTCCCAAGCGACCATATCGACGCCGCGCTCGCCGAGCAGCGACCACAGCGCCATCTCGACCGCGCCGGTGTCCGACGCCGGCACGATGCCGATGCGGTAGTCAGCCGGAACCTGGAGAATTTCCCGCGTCAGCTCGATCGCGTGTTCGAGCTTGGCCTTGCCGATCTTGGCGCGGTGGGAACGGCCGAGCGCGGCAGCTTTCAGCGCCTCGACCGACCAGCCGGGGCGTTTTGCGCAGGGACCTGAGGAGAAATTGGGATTTGCCGGACGGAGTCCGGGCTTCGTATGTGTCGTCATCGTGGTCTATCCTTCCAGATAGTGGCCCCTCGTTGGGGAGGGGTGGCCCACGGACGGCGATATGCGTTCAGGCTTCGGGCGTCAAGAGGAAAGTTTTTGTCGTTGGCAGGATACCGGCGATCCGCGATCAGGATGTCGTGACCTCAAACGCAAACGGCGGATCCGAAGATCCGCCGTCAGTGTTTTCATGCGTACCGAGCCTGCTACCAGAGATCGTAGCGCAGCCCGAGCTTGAGCTGATGGTTGCTGATCCCCTTGTGGACCGGGAAGGAGGTCAGGCTTTCGGCAGTCACATATTCGGCGTCGGGGGCGGAAAAATACTGATAGCCCAGATCGACGGAAACATTCTTCGACACCTGATAGGCAAGGCCCGCATTCAACGTGTAGGCCAGCGAGTACTTGGTCTTGTCGTCCTGCTGGATCAACTGGCTGGTCGGGTCATTGTTGTCGATGAAGTTCGCCGAAAGCTTGCGCGTGCTGCGGACGACGCCGATGCCGGCGCCGAGGTACGGCGTGATCCCGACATAGGTACCAAGGTCGACATAGCCGTTGAGCATGCCCGAGAAGGCGTAGTTCTTCAGCGATGCCGATGCCACGGTCGACTCTACCGGCGGCGTCACGATCGCTGAATTGTCATAGCCGACGCTGATCTTGTTGCCGGGCAGGTAGCCAAGATTGAGATCGGCACGCAGATAGTCGTTGAAATGGTAGCCAAAGCCGATGCTGGCAAAGATGGGGTCTTCCTTGTCGTCGTAGCTCGCCGGCGTGAAGGTGAAATCCTCGTTCTCGAAGCTCTTCTGCACCAGATAGGAGACATCGCCGCGCAGATACCAGCCCGAGCCGACCTCGACGGGCACATAGTCGGGCGCCTGGTCGACGTAGATCGGCGGATCATAGTCGGCGGCGAGCGTGGGCGTCAGCGGCATGAGGGCAAGTGCGCCGAGCGCCAGCGCTATACGCGAAATAACTGTCATGGACCCGACTCCCGAATTTGGCGCCGCCGGCAATTGCAACGGCAGCCATCGTTTCAGGAAGCATTGTTAACCATAGTGGTTAAGTGCCGGTTAAGGCTAACAGAGCGTTAGCAAATTCATTTCCGGCGGAAACTTTCATTGCAGGCGACCCACGAGCAATTCCAGGAAAGCGTCAAACGAATTGCATCAAAACAAAGAGATAGAGCGGTTCTGCGTTTCCATGAAACGCAGAACCGCTCAAACGAAAACCGCCCGGTCGATGCCGGGCGGTTCGCGAACTTGCTGGGAATGCAAGCGTTACTTGGTGTAGACCGGCTCGGGTTCGGGCTGATAGGCCACCACCGGCGCGGCGCAACCGTTGTTGCCGCCGAACTGATAGCGCAGGCCACCGCGCACCTCGTGTGTGCTGATGCCACCGTCAAAGCCCGGCCCGGCGCTGCTCGCGTCCCATTCGAACATGCGGCCGCCCTGGATGTGGCTGTAGCGATAACCCGCATCGAGGATGATCTTGTCAGTCAGGCAGTAGGAAGCACCGGCCATCAGAGCGTAGGCGAAGCGCCAGTTGGACGAGCCGTCATTGCGCTCGGTAGCACCCGGTGTCGGGTCATAGACAGTATCCCATTTGACATGCGCGCCGCCGATGCCGGCGCCGACGTAAGGCGTGATGCCATGATAGGTGCCAAGATCAGCATAGGCATTGGCCAGGAGCAGGAGGGCGCTCATTTTCGACGACTCGGCCGACGTGACGACGACCGGCGAACCGCCTGCCGTGCCCGTCGTCTGACCGTCGAAGTTCGACTTGAACCAGTAGTCGGCCGTCAGGTCGGTGCGGAAGTAGTCATTGACCTTGTAGCCGACGCCGCCTCCAAGCGAGAAGCCGCCCTTGAGATTGCTGAAATCGAAGCTCTTGTTGCCGGGTGTGATCAGGCAATTACAGGGATCGATGGAGTAAGTCATGTAGTCGACGCCGCGAACATCCGACTTGTGATAGTCGATGTCGCCACGAATATACCAGCCGCCGATATCGGCCGGCTGCTCGTAGACCGGCGGCGGAGCCTCTTCGACCACCGGGAGGTCGGCTGCGAAAACCGGCCCGGTCAGCCCCGCGAACAGCGCAGCGAGCAGGGCCTTTCTTGCTGTATTGAACATGCTTGTCACCCCTAGGAAGTTCGGAACGGCGATCGTGTCCGAAATGCGATTGCTTTCAGTCGTGGATAATGAATTGCAAAGGTTAAAAGGCGTTTAACCCTGTTGCTTAACCACGAATCTCTACACTTCGAGGAATTGGGGCGCGATTTTCGAGACCCGGGATCGGCCGCTAGCCAACAAAAAGCCCGCCGGAAGGGCGGGCTTTGAGCGAGTAGGGATGCTGCGGCGCGACGCCCTTCGGGCGCGCTAGGCGCGAGGCCCTTAGACCGCGCTTGGGCGCAACGCCTTTGGGCGCGCTGGAGATCAGGCCGCGCTGCGCGTTTCCGAGATGACTTCGACGATGTCGTTGACGACGGCCTCAACCAGTTGCGGGTCGTCGCCCTCGGCCATGACGCGGATCAGCGGCTCGGTGCCGGATGGCCGGATGACCAGCCGCCCAGTCTTGCCCAGGCGGTGACGGGCGTCTTCGATGGCTGCCTTTACTGGCGCTTCCTCGAGCGGCTTGCCGCCGGAAATATGGACGTTCTTCAAAAGCTGCGGCACCGGTTCGAATTTCTTCGACAGTTCGCTGACGGGCCGTCCCTGCCGCTTGATGCAGGCCAGCACCTGCAGCGCCGATACGAGGCCGTCGCCGGTGGTCGAGAAATCCGATAGCACGATATGGCCCGACTGTTCGCCGCCGACATTGAGCCCATGCGCGCGCATATGCTCCACGACATAGCGGTCGCCGACCTTGGTGCGGTGCAATTGCAGCTTCATGTCGCCGAGGAAGCGCTCGAGGCCGAGATTGGACATCACCGTCGAAACGACGCCGCCGCCGGCAAGCCGCCCGCTCTGGTGCCAAGACTCGGCAATCAGCGCCATGATCTGATCGCCATCGACGATCGCCCCGTTCTCATCAACGATGACGACACGGTCGGCATCGCCGTCGAGCGCGATGCCGATGTCGGCGCGCACTTCATGCACCTTCTTCTGCAGACCCGCGGGATGGGTCGAGCCGCATTCCTTGTTGATGTTGAAGCCGTTGGGTTCGACATTGATGGCGACGACTTCGGCACCAAGTTCCCACAGCGCCTCGGGCGCCACTTTGTAGGCGGCGCCATTGGCGCAATCGACGACGATCCTGAGGCCCGAAAGCGACATCGAGCGCGGCAAGGTGCGCTTGGCGAATTCGATGTAGCGGTCATGAACTCCGTCGACGCGCTTGGCGCGGCCAAGCCCGTCGGAATCGGCGAGCGTCAGTTCGATATCCTTGTCGAGCATGCCCTCGATGCGCTCTTCGATCTCGTCGGAGAGCTTGTAGCCGTCGGGGCCGAACAGCTTGATGCCGTTGTCGTAATAGGGATTGTGCGAGGCCGAGATCATGACGCCGATATCGGCGCGCAGCGAACGCACCAGCATGGCGACCGCTGGCGTCGGGATCGGGCCGAGCAGGAACACGTCCATGCCGGCGGCGCACAGGCCGGACACCATCGCATTCTCGATCATGTAGCCTGAAAGCCTGGTATCCTTGCCGAGCACGACGCGATGACGATGACTGCCGCGCTGGAACGAGAGGCCGGCGGCCATGCCGACCCGCATCGCGATTTCAGCGGTCATCGGAAATTTGTTGGCGCGCCCGCGAATTCCGTCCGTGCCGAAATAATTCCCTGCCATGCTAACCAGATTCCTCGACAGTTCTTTGCCGGCACGTCATGCCACAATTGGCCAGGGCGCCATGATCACATTGTGTGATTGTATGTTACCAATCCTTAGAAAATCATTGTTGTGCGCTGCACACAACATGACTGCAACCCACATGCTGAGACTGCCACGCTGCAATATACCAGTCATGCGAGCATTTCAGCGCGCATGCACCTGGGAAAATCTTGCTCGCAATCCAGCAACAGGCAACAATTTCATCACCTTGTCGGGAGGAGCCAGCTTTCGGCGGTATATACGCCACTTAGCATCTGGCGCAACCGACCGTTGAGCGTTATTGATTTGCAGGGACGTATCATGGGCTGCTGCAACGGAGAAACGCTATGCTCATCCACCGACTTGCCACTTTGACCGGCCTCGCCGTCGCGACCTTATTCCTGGCTTCGCCAGCCAGCGCGCTGACGATGGCCGAGTGCAGCACGAAGTATAACGCCGCCAAGGACGCGGGGACACTCGCCGGGGCGACCTGGAACCAGTTCCGCAAGGCGCAGTGCGGCACCGATGCCGCCGCCACCACCGACACCAAGCCAGCAGACACCAAGAAGGCGGCTGAAACGAAGCCGGCCAAGGCAGCCAAGGCGACCACCGCCGCGGCAACCGACAGCTCCGCCAAGGGTCTGACGGCCAAGGAATGCAGCGCCAAGTACCAGGCGGCGAAGGCTGCCGGCACACTGAACGGCATGAAATGGAACGACTTCCGCAAGGCCGAATGCGCCGCCGGCGCGTCTGCCGCTGCCGACACCAAGCCGGCAACCACCAAGGCTGCCGCGGCTCCCGCCGACAGCAAGGGTCTGACCATGGCCGAATGCAGCACCAAGTATCAGGCTGCCAAGACGGCCAACACGCTGAAGGGCATGAAGTGGAACGACTTCCGCAAGACCGAATGCGGTGCCGCCGCGTCGGATGACGACACGGTGCCGGCTCCGAGTGAGGCAAACTACACCAAAGAGCCGGCAAAGCCGACGACGGCTGCGCCGAAGGGCGTCACTTTCCCGTCGGCGATCTCGCCGAAATACGCCAGCGAGACCCCCGGAAAGGGCCGCATGCATACCTGTCTCGACCAGTACTATGCCCTCAAGGACGCCAACGCGCTTGGCGGCCTCAAGTGGATCCAGAAGGGCGGCGGCTTCTACAGCCTCTGCAACGCCAAGCTGAAGACCTGAGCGCCGCATAGCTCGACCAACAAAAGGCCCGCGAGGCGTCAGCTTCGCGGCCTTTTGTCACGTTCAAACAGTCTCAATCGACCTGTTCTGTGACCGCAGAAGCTCGACCAGGCTGGTGAGATCGGCGCTAGCCTTGCCGGCCGCCACGCCGCGCTTCATCAGGCCTTGCATCGGCAGCATGAGTTCGGTGCTGATGCCCGCGGCCTTGCTGGCATCGATCAGATTGACATAGGCTTCGGCCTGCATGCCGAGATTGGAGGCGACATTGCTGGTGTGATCGCCGGCGTCGATCTGCTCGGCCCATTTCGACAGCCCACCTTGCATCGCCTGCAGCCATGACATCAGCAGAGGCATGAATACGCCGGCTGGAATTCCCGCGGATGCTGTCAGCGCCAGCGCTTGGATCACCCCCCGAACAGGCCATACATGCCTGCCAGCAGCGCGATATCGTAGAGTGATGCCAGCCCAGCATCTTCGCCCAGATACTTGCTGGTGCCGAGCGCATCGAGTTGTTTCGAGTGCGTGTCGAACCCCTGCCTTGAGCCGCTGTAGAGGATCAGGGCGTGCTGCCCACCGATCATCGGCGGCACCGCCATGATGCCGCCATCGACATAGTTGGCGCCTTGCGTGACGGCCCACTGCGACATCGCCCGCGCCTGCTCGGGCGTGCCGTTGGTGAGATTGACCAGTGTGCGGCCAGACAGCGCTTCTCGCGCGGGAGCAAGGGCCTCGTGGACCGTGTCGTAGACCAGAAGACACACCACGATCACCGGGCTCGATCTGACGGCGTCCTCGACGCTGGGAGCCACGATAGCGCCCTTGGCCGCCAAAGCCTGCGCCTTTGCCGCAGAACGGTTCCACACCGTCACCACATGGCCTTTGTCGAGGAACGACTCGGTGAGAGCCGTGCCCATGGCGCCAAGGCCGATTACAGTTATGTCGCTCATCTTGTGTCTCTCTCCGTGGTTCGGGTTTGGAAGGTCAGGCCGGCAAGGGGCTGAGGTCCTGCCCAAGGCCGCCATCGACGGTCAGCCGCGCGCCTGTGGTGAAGGTTGCATCGAAGGCCAGGAACAGCACCGCACGCGCCACCTCATCGATGGTGCCGTGACGCTTCATCGGCGTGACTGCGTCGCCGATCGCCATAAAGGCCGCCCGCTCCTCGGCGGAAGCGCCCGCCACGCCCATTGTCGGCGTATCGATGAAGCCGGGGCTGACCACATTGACGCGGATCCGGCGCGGCAGAAGTTCGGCGGCGAGGACCTTGGCGAAAGCGCGAAGTGCTGCCTTCGATCCGGAATAGACGCTCATTCCGCCGTTGCCGGATTCATCGGCGATCGACGAGGTGAAGACGATGGCACCGCCATCCTTGATAAGCGGCAGCAGGCGCTGTGCGGTGAAGAAGGCGCCTTTCGTGTTGATGTTGAAGATGTGGTCGTAGCTGTCCTCGGTGACCCGCTCCACCGGCTCGAGATTGGCAACCCCGGCATTGATGTGGAGGAAGTCGATCTGGCCGAGCTTCTGTCCCACTTCGGCCCCGAGCGTGACGATATTGGCCATGTCGCCGATGTCCGACTGCACGACATGGGCCCGCGAAAACAACTTCGCGCGGGCGGATTCGATGTTGCGGTGATCGCGCCCGGTGACCAGCACGTCGGCGCCGCCTTCGACCAGGGCCTCCGCCACGGCAAGCCCCATGCCGTGCGTTCCGCCGATCACCACGGCCTTCTTGTTTGCGTATCGTGTCATGATCCATCCCTTTCGCCAAAATTCGACCGCCGACGGCCTTTGCAGGCCGAAGCAAGGTACCGATATGTTGTTGTGCTGTTCGCCGGTGCCGGCGATCTGGTTTGAAGTTATGGACCGGCTTGGTTTTTCTCAAGTACCGACAAAAATGTAAGCCACCAACCGATTGCTCAGAATTGGATGAAATATGGGAAAGAAACAGCCAGATAGTTGCGGATTGGGGCCGGCGCTGGAGGTGATCGGCGGCAAATGGAAGGCATTGCTGCTCTGGCAGATCCACAAGGCGCCGGCGCGCTTCGGTGAACTGAAGCGGCTGGTGCCTGACATCAGTGAAAAGATGCTGATCCAGCAGCTGCGCGAAATGGAGGCCGACGGCATCGTCCACCGCGAGGTCTTCCCCGAAGTTCCACCCCGGGTCGAATACTCGATCACCGAATTCGGTATCGAACTGGACAATGCCCTGATCCCGCTCGCCAGATGGGGCAAGCAGCATGCCGGCCGGTCCGACGGGCAACGCCCCGGTAAGGCAAGCGCGCTCGCGCCGCACGGCCTGTGACCAACGCCGAACAGCAAAACGCCGCGGGTTGAAGCCGCGGCGTTTGTCTTGAAGTCAGTGGTCTGAAATCAGTGATCTCTGTCAGCTTGACGGCTGCGGTTCCATGCCGCCTTCGGGCTCGGGCCCCTTCTTGCGCCGGCCGCCGGACTTCGGCACCGCCGAGCCACGGCTGGGCGGCGTGTCGTCGCCGAGGTCGCGCGAAGGCTTCTGCCCGGCGATCAACTGCTTGATCTCTTCGCCCGACAGCGTCTCGTATTCGAGCAGCCCTTCCGCCAGCGCGATCCATTCCTTCTTCTTCTTGGTCAGGATGGATTTTGCCGTCGAATAGGCCTCGTCGATCAGGCGGCGCACTTCGGCGTCGATGATCTGCGCGGTCTCTTCCGAGACGTTCTGCGTGCGCGCCACCGAATGGCCGAGGAACACTTCCTCCTGGTTGTCGCCATAGGCGACGTGGCCGAGCTTGTCGGAAAAGCCCCAGCGCGTGACCATGGCGCGCGCCAGCTTGGTCGCCTGCTCGATGTCCGAGGAGGCGCCCGAGGTGATGTTTTCCTTGCCGAACTTGAACTCCTCGGCGACACGGCCGCCCATCATGATGGCGAGGCGCGAGATCATGTATTTGTAGCTCATTGAGTAGCGGTCGCCTTCCGGCAACTGCATGACCATACCGAGCGCCCGGCCACGCGGGATGATGGTGGCCTTGTGCAGCGGATCGGCCGACGGCACGTTGAGCGCCAGGATGGCGTGGCCGGCCTCGTGATAGGCGGTCAGCGCCTTTTCGGCCTGGGTCATCGCCGACGAACGCCGCTCGGCGCCCATCATGATCTTGTCCTTGGCGTCCTCGAACTCGGCCATGGTCACCAGGCGCTTGTTGCGTCGCGCGGCCATCAGCGCCGATTCATTGACGAGGTTCATCAGGTCGGCGCCGGAGAAGCCCGGCGTGCCGCGAGCGACGACCTTGAGGTCGACATTGGGTGCCAGCGGCACGTTGCGAACGTGAACCTTCAGGATCTTCTCGCGGCCGACGATGTCGGGGTTCGGCACCACCACCTGGCGGTCGAAGCGGCCCGGCCGCAGCAGCGCCGGGTCGAGCACGTCGGGCCGGTTGGTGGCGGCGATCAGGATAATGCTCTCGTTGGACTCGAAGCCGTCCATCTCGACCAGCAGCTGGTTCAGCGTCTGCTCGCGCTCGTCGTTGCCGCCGCCGAGACCGGCGCCGCGATGGCGGCCGACGGCATCGATTTCGTCGATGAAGATGATGCAGGGAGCGTTCTTCTTGGCCTGGTCGAACATGTCGCGGACGCGGCTGGCGCCGACGCCGACGAACATCTCGACGAAGTCCGAACCGGAGATGGTGAAGAACGGCACGTTGGCTTCGCCGGCAACCGAGCGGGCGAGCAGCGTCTTGCCGGTTCCCGGAGGGCCGACAAGCAGCACGCCGCGCGGAATCTTGCCGCCGAGCCGCTGGAACTTCTGCGGATCGCGCAGGAACTCGACAATCTCTTCCAGATCTTCCTTGGCTTCATCGACGCCGGCAACGTCCTGGAAGGTGACGCGGCCATGCGCCTCGGTCAAAAGCTTGGCCTTCGACTTGCCGAAGCCCATGGCTCGTCCGGAGCCGGACTGCATCTGGCGCATGAAGAATATCCAGACGCCGAGGATGAGGATCATCGGCAGCCACGAGATCAGATAGCCGAACAGCGAGTTGGAACCGTCGGTCTCAGGCCGCGCATTGATGGTGACGTTCTTGTCCTGTAGCCGCGAGACCAGCGACGGATCGCCGGGCGAATAGGTCTGGAAGCCGCTGGCATTGTCGGTGTAGGTGCCGGTGATGCGAGCGCCCGCAATGGTCACCGTCTTGACCCGGCCGGCCGCGACGTCCTGCAGGAACTGCGAATAAGGCACGTCGCTGGAAGCCCCTCGCGTTTGCGGCGTCTGGAACAGATTGAACAGGGCGATGAGCAAGACCGCTATGATCGCCCAGAGCGCGAGGTTGCGATAGTTCGGATTCATCAATTGTCCCGTTGGCGTCCGCGCGTCGGACACACGTCATGAGAGGAAACTTGCGCCTAACATAGGGAGAGCGCCTCCCCTTGCCAAGCAGAACAGCAGGTCTGGGTTAAGCTTTCGCCCAACATCAACCGGCACTGTGGCCACTGAAAGGCAGGGCGGGAAGCGGGGCCGCGCCAATCAGCCCTGCGACGGCCCGTGCCGGCGCCAGGTCGAAGGACGGCAGGAAGCGGGCAAAGGGGGCAACGGCCGGCCGGGCCTCGACCACAGCGGGCGCCCGGACGCTCCCCGGCAAACCAAGGCATTCACCGGCTTGCCATAGCGCCGGCTCGGCGGCGAGCGCGGCGCGCATCAGGCTTGGTGGGGTTTGCCCCTCGCCGATCGGCGGCCGCTTGGCTGCTGCGCCGAACGGGGCGATCAACAATGCGCCGCTGCTGTCGTTCAATGTGATGCGCCGGCGGCCATCCCAGAGGGTGCCCTCGGTGACTGCGGCGGCGGGCGGCAGGCCGCGCGCCTCGCGGCGCAGGAAGATGCCGACGCGCCGGGAATCGACCACCGTCCGCGACAATGTGGCGCAAAGAAATCCGCCTTTCAGCCGGCCAAACAGCGCCTCGCTGCGGGCCTGGTCCGGCAGAAAGGCAATCCCGCCGGTCGTGGCCAGCAGAAGGCGCAGTGCATAGACGGCCGCCTGCTCCTCGCCTGCGTTCAGCAAGCCGGGATCGAGACGAATGAGCCCGGCCGCCGGCTGGGTCGCGAAACGGCGGATCAGGTCCGCGGCAGCCAGGCCAAGCTGCCGGCGCGCGTTGCCCTCATGCGCGGCCAGCGCCAGCGCATCGTCGATGCGCTGCGCGCCGTCGCCGTCGGCGAGCGTCGCGCGCAGGCGCGGCCGCTCGAAAGCCTCGTCGACATTGGTCGGGTCGTCGGCCCAGTCGACATGCTGACGCCGCAGGACGTCGCGCAACGCCGCGCGCCGCGTGCCGAGAAGCGGCCGCACGATCCAGCTGCGCCAGTCATACAAGGTGGCCGGCGCCATACCGGCAAGCCCGCGGCCTGCCGTGTCGGCATGGCCCCCGCCCTCCTCACGTAGCTGCCGCATCAATACCGTTTCCGCTTGGTCGTCGGCGGTATGGCCGGTCAGGATCAGGCCGATGCCTTGCGCTAGTGCTGCTTCGGCCAGCAACCGGTAACGCGCTTCCCGGGCCGCGGCGGGCAGACCGGTCGACGGCTTGGGGCCGGACCATGTCAGGATGCGATGCGCGATGGCGTGCGTGGCGCACAGCCTCGCCATCCCCTGCGCTTCCGTCGCCGAACCCGGCCGCAAACCGTGGTCGATCGTCACCGCCAGCAGCTTCGTTGTCGGCGCAGTGCGGTCGAGATGGTGTTTGAGAAGAAGGAGCAGGGCGGTCGAGTCGCTGCCGCCGGACACGGCCGCAACGGCGCCGCTGGTAAAATCGATATGCGAAAAAAGGCTCTTCGAAAGGTCAGGCTCGATATCGAGCATCAATGCATGTCGCCCAGAGATGGTCCCGGTTTCGGGGCAACGACATGCACGGAAAGGATCAGCACGCCGCCAGCGCCTTTTCCTGCTTGACGCGTTCCTTGAGCGCACCGGAGATGTCGGGGTAGCGCTTGCCGATCTCGCTGAAGGTGGCGCAGGCCACGTCATGCTGCTTGAGGCCGACCAGCGACACGCCGAGCTTCAGCAACATGTCGGGAGCTTTCTTGGCCTTGGGATAGTCCTTGCTGGCGGAAAGGAAAGTCTCGGCCGCGTCGCGATATTTCTGCTGGCCGAGCAAAGACTCGCCAAGCCAGTAATGCGCATCCGCCGCCTTCGCATCCTTGGGGAAGCGGGAGATATGATCGCGAAAACCCTGCTCGGCGGTGCTGTAGTCGCCCGAGAGGATGAACTGATAGGAGTTGCGGTAGAGTTCCTCGGGGTCGTTGGTGGCGGGCAATGCCGCCACCACCGTGCCGTTGGACTTGCCGGCCTTGGCCGGAGCGCCGCTGGCTGGCGCGGTGTCCTGAACCGGCGCGGTCGCCTGGGTGCTGCCGCCGGCATCGATGACATTGCCGTTCTTGTCGACGGTGATGGTGCCAAAAGTCTTTTCCGGCGCTCCCGTTCCGGGAATCACCTTGCCGGGGTCGCCATTGGGCGATTCGACGATGATCTCCTGGCCGGCGGCGGGCGCGGTGCCCGCATCGGCCGGCGCCTGCGTTGCCGGAGCCGCTGCCACATCGGGGTTGCTATCCGTAGTGGTGGTGGCGTCCGATTTCTTCTGTGCCGGCGGCTGCCCGCCTTGCGTGCCGCCTTCAAGTTGCTGGAAGCGGAACTCGTTGTCTTCCTGCTGCTTGCGGATCTGCTCCTGCATCTGCAGGACCTGGAAATTGAGTTCCTCGATCTTGCCGTTCATCTGCCGCAGTTGCTCTTCCAGCCCGGTCACGGCGGCACCGTCGGACTGCACCATCTGAACCTGATCCGTTTTCTTCTTTTGGCCGAAAATGCCGGGCAATTCGATGCTGGGCAGATGGAAGGAAAAGCCGCTGTCGGTTGATTGCCCTGTGCCCGCCAGAGCCGTGACGCCTGATAGGAGCAACAGCGCAAGGGTGCCGCTTAGAACCGATCTCAAATGCATGTGCCTCTCGCCGTGATTTCGTTAGCTTGTTCGCGCCTTCCAATCAGAGTGGGACCAGCCAAGCGCCCTCGGCTCATAGCAGGAGCCGAGACTTCGGCCAAATTTTGTTTCGGGCATCCGGATATGAAAAAGGCGGCCCTGGGGCCGCCTTTCGCAAGGGTGTGTGGCATTTTTGCCGCTAGACCGTCGCGCCTCCTTGGCGCTCCGGTCGGCTGCACGGTGCTCAGGAACCGGCGCCGCTGAGCGTGGTGACCGCGCGGCGGTTCTGCGACCAGCAGGAGATGTCGTCGCACACCGCGACCGGACGCTCCTTGCCGTAGGAAATCGTCTTCAGGCGGCTGGCAGAAACGCCCTTGGCGACCAGGAAGTCGCGGGTGGCGGCGGCGCGGCGGGCGCCGAGCGCCAGATTGTACTCGCGTGTGCCGCGTTCATCGGCATGGCCTTCGATGACGATGGCATACTGCTTGTACTGGTTCAGCCACTGCGCCTGGCGCGAAAGCGTCGTCTGCGCGTCGGCACGGATCGAGGTCGAGTCCGTATCGAAGAAGATGCGGTCGCCGATGTTGACGGTAAAGTCCTTCGCCGAGCCGGGCGTTGCCGCGCCGGCACCGTTGAGGCCAAGGTCGGCGGCATTGTTAGGCGTCTTCTTTGAGGCGCAACCGGCGATGGCGAGCATCGCCACCAGCGCGATCATGACCGGGTTTCTGGTAAGTGCTGCGATACGGCCCATGCCGCCTCTCCTTCGCATTTCGAGTGATTTCGTTGATCACCCAGTAACCACGTTTGGGTTAACCGGCATTCAAGAAACATGGTTAAAAATTGGTTTAGGCTGCCCGTCCGCAGCTGTTTGGCTGAAGCCACATTTGGCGCGGACCCTAGGCGTAAATGCGGCCAAAACGCGACCAAGACGTGGAAAAGGGGCCACAAAGACCCCTTTCTGGCGCCTGTGACAATTGAGCCAAACTACTCCAGCAAGGGCGACCATGCCGGGTCGGAGGCGAAGTTCGTCGTCGGGATCGACTGTTCGTTGCGGCCGGTGAGGTCGACCGATACCAGTTTCGGTCCGCCGGCGGAATCCCGGAAGAACATCAGCACGCGGCCGTTCGGCGCCCAGGTCGGCCCTTCCTGCTGGAAACCGGACGACAGGATCCGCTCGCCCGAGCCATCGGTCTTCATGACGCCGATCTGGAATTCGCCGCCTGTCTGTTTGGTGAACGCGATGAGGTCGCCGCGCGGCGACCACACCGGCGTCGAATAGACGCCGTCGCCGAAGGAGATGCGGTTCTGGCCCGAGCCATCGGCGCCCATCACATAGATCTGGGCGCGCCCGCCACGATCGGAGGTGAACACCACCTGGCTGCCGTCGGGCGAATAGGACGGCGACGTGTCGATGGCGGTCGAATTGGTCAGCCGCGTCGTCGAACGGCTCCGCAAGTCCATGGCGAAGATGTTGGAATTGCCGTCGTCGCGCAGCAGGCTCATGATCACCTTCTGGCCGTCGGGGGAAAAGCGCGGCGCAAAGGTCATGCCGGGAAAATTGCCGACCAGTTCGCGCTGGCCGGTCTCGATCTGCAGCAGGTAGACCCGCGGCTGACCGCTTTCATAGGACATGTAGGTGATTTCCTGCCGGTTCGGCGAGAAGCGCGGCGTCAGCACGATCGACTTGCCGTCGGAGAGATAGCGGACGTTGGCACCGTCCTGATCCATGATGGCAAGGCGCTTCTTGCGCGCGTTCTTGGCGCCGGATTCGTCGATGAAGACGACGCGGGTGTCGAAGTAACCCTTCTCGCCGGTCAGCCTCTCGTAGATCGCATCGGCGATGATGTGGGCGACGCGCCTCGTATTGGCGTCGTTGGCAAAGAACTGCTCGCCGGACATCTGCTGGCCCGCAAAGGTGTCCCACAGCCGGTACTGGGCGCGAATGCGGCCGTCAGCCTCCTTGCCGACGCTGCCGGTGACCAGCGCCTGCGCGTTGATCACCTTCCAGTCGTCGAAGCGCGGTGCTGCATCCGGATTGGATATCTTCTCGATGAAGGCACTCTTGTCGATCGGCGCGAACAGGCCCGAGCGCTTCAGATCGGCGGTGACGATCTCGGATATCTGGGCGCCAAGCGCGTCGCCGCCCTGGAAATCGGTGATGGCGATCGGCAGCGGTTCGACATTGCCCTTGTTGACGTTGAGCTCGACGAGCGCCAGGGCCGGCAACGTGCCGGCCGCAGTCATGCCCATCGCCATTGCTGCGATCATCAGGAGCGGCTTGAGGATTGATTTCATGTCTTCTCGCTTCTCGTACTGATTTTCGGATACTCGAGCCTACAGGCCCAGCATCTCCCTTGGATCGAAGGTGACGCGGACGTCGGCCCAGATGTCCTGCTTGCCTGCGGGAACCTGCAGGCCGGTGACATCGCATTTTTGCACGGCGCGAACGGCACTTTCGTCGAACTGGCGGTTTCCGCTCGACTTTTCAACATTCGGGCGGCCATCCAGCTTGCCGGAGGCGTCCAGGTTGAAGCGGACGACGACGACGAAGTTTTCCGAACCTTCAAGGCCAACCGGAAGGGTCCAGCAGCCGCCGAGCTGGCTTTCCAGGGCGCCCATTTCCGATTTCGACAGCTTCTGGCCTTGATCCTTGTCGCCACCGAGCGAGGCCTGTTGGGTCGAGCGTTTGGCGCCGCCGCCGGACGGCTTCTGCTTGTCGAGGAGAGCCGAGATTTCGTCGGCATTGAACTGCTTGTCTTCGGACTTCGGCTTCGACGAGGCTTCCTTGACCGGCTTGTCGGCATCCTTGCGTTCCGGCGCCTTGGCGCTTTCGGCCTGCGCCGGCTGCGGCTTCGGCCGCGCTTCCGGCGCGGGGGCCGAGTTCGGCAGCTGTGTCTCTTCGGTGGGTGGATCCTTGGCTATGGCCTCAGCGACAGCGTCAGGCTTGACCTCGGGCGTCGGATCGATGGCCGCGGTCTTGTCCTGCGGCGGCGGGGTCGGCGCCGGCTTGGCCGGTGTCGGCTTGGGGTCCGTCTGCTTGACCGGCTCGGGCTTCACCTCTTCCTTGGGCGTCGGCGCCGGCSCCACTTCCGTCGCCGGAATGGGCTTGGGCTTTTCCTGCGGCTTCGGCACGTCCTCGGGCTTCGGCTTTTCGATCGGGGTCGGCGCGGGCGGCGGAGCCGACGTCATGTCGACCGGCTTCGGCTTGGCCTCCGGCGTTACCGGCTTGTCGGTGTCGACGCTGTTCTCGCCGACCTTCTGCGCTACCGGCACGATGTCCGGGCGCTGGGTCGGCACGGGGGCCGGCTTTTCATGCATCACGGCCTTCTTGTCGCCCTGCAATGTCTGCGCGATGGCCTCCATCGGCACGATGTCGACCGCGACCGACTCGACATCGGCGGACGGGAGTGCGGCCGGCGCCGACAGCGTGAACAGGCCGAAGGCCAGCACCGCCGTATGCAAGATCACCGATGTGGTGAGGCCGGTCTTCATCTCGCGTCTATTGATCCTGTTCCTGCAGTGAAACCAGGCCGATGTTCTTGTAGCCAGCGGACGAGATACGAGCCATCACCTTCATCGCCGTGCCATAGTCGGTGGACTTGTCGCCGCGGATGAAGATGCGCTCTTCATAGCCGGTCTTCGAGATCGCCTGCAGCTTGGCCACCAGCTCCTCGATCGGAATCTCGGTTTCCTGGAGATAGATCTGGCCGGCAGCGTTGATCGAGACGGTGATCGGCTGCGTGTCGGCATTCATCGCCTTGGCCTGCGTATCCGGCAGATCGATCGGCACGCCGACCGTCAGCATCGGCGCCGCGACCATGAAGATGATCAGCAGCACCAGCATCACGTCAACCATCGGCGTGACGTTGATTTCCGACATCAGTGCATGGTGACGGCCGCGCCGCCTGTGGCCGCGCCCACCGCGTCCTCCCATGCCAACGGACATACCCATCAGTTACTCCTCAGGCCTTGGGGGCCACTTTTTCATCGATTTGGCGCGAGAGTATGGCGGAGAACTCGTCGGAGAACCCTTCCATGCGCACCGCTATCTTGCTCGCGTCGGACGACAGTTTGTTGTAGGCGATGACGGCGGGGATGGCGGCGAGCAGGCCGATGGCCGTTGCCAGCAGCGCTTCGGCAATGCCTGGCGCGACCACCGCGAGACTGGTGTTCTTGGAGCCGGCGATCGCCTGGAACGAGGTCATGATGCCGATGACGGTGCCGAACAGGCCGATGAAGGGTGCCGCCGAGCCGGTGGTGGCGAGGAAGCCGAGGCGCCCCTCCAGCTTTTCCATCTCGCGGGTCAGCGCCAGGTCCATCGCCTTGTCGATGCGGGTCTGCAGGCCGAGCGGCGACTTGGCGCCCTTCTCGAAGCTTTTCTTCCACTCGCGCATCGCCGCCACGAAAATGGCGCCCATGCCGGTGGTCTTGCGGTCGGCGAGCGTACGGTAAAGCTCCTCGAGCGACTGCCCGGACCAGAACACCTGCTCGAACCGGTTGAGTGACAGCCGCATGCGGGCATAGGCAACCAGCTTGTCGACGATGATCGCCCAGGTCCAGACGGAAGCGCAGAGCAAACCAATCATGACCAGCTTGACCACCCAGCTGGCCTGCATGAACAGCGCCCAAATCGACAATTGCGCGCCCGGTTCGGCGAGTGCGATATTTTCCATCGTTACGTCCTTAAGATTTTCCGGGCGAAGCTGGCGGCTGGCCCCTGGCATCCCTTGTGGTCGGTTCGCACGCAGCTACCGTAACAACCCCAAACCGTGCCGTTGGTGGCCTTTTCAGGGCAAATATTGGTGAAAGGAAGGCGCTCGATAGCGCCAATCTTCACCAATCTCTTCATGAACCGTTATGGTTAAGGATGGGTTAGTACATAAGGCGCGGCGCATTGCCGCGCCCAGCGGCATGGCTCATGCAATCGCCATCGGTCGCAGTCCGTCTAGTCGGTCGCGGGAAAACCCTTGGGCATGAATGCCGCCACCCATTCCCTTGGAAAGCGCCTTGGCCGGCCATTCTCGCCGATGATCGCCGCCTCGACCTTGGCCTCGACAAGCACCTCGTCGCCACGTTTGAGCTGCTGCGCCATGAAGATGCGCGCGCCTGAAATGTCCTCGGTGCGGGTGTCGATCGTCAGGATGTCGTCGATGCGGGCGGGGCCGCGAAAATTGATCTCCATGCGACGCACCACCCAGACGATCTTCTCGCCATGCTTGCCGTCGGCGAGCTCGGTGTGATGCACGCCGGTCAGCCTGAGATAGTCGGAGCGCCCGCGTTCGAAGAATTCGAGATAGCGCGCGTGATAGACGACACCGGAGAAATCGGTGTCGGCGTAGTAGACCCGCGCCATCAGCCGGTGGCCGAATTCCGTCAGCGCGCCGGAAAGCCCTGCCAGCAACGCCGCCGATTCACCATGATCGTCCATTGCGCTTCCTTTTTCAGTCCCGACGGGGCACCTGTTTTCCGCGCGACATAGCATCGGATGGCACTGTTGACAGCGATGATCAAGACCTTGATGGCGGCGCTGTTCGTGCTGGTGGCTCTGTCGCTGCCCGGCAAGGCGGCCACCTTCTCGATGAAGCGCGGCCTCAATCTCGACCAGTGGACGACGTGGCCGGGCGAGGACCAGTGGGGCGATGCCAAGGCGATCCTGCCCTATCCGGAATGGCGCAAATTCCTTAGGGACGACGACCTCAAGGCGCTGAAGGATGCGGGCTTCGATTTCCTGCGCATGCCGGTCGACCCGTCGCCTTTCCTGTCCGGCCAGACCGTGGCCTTGCGCGACGATCTTTATGCCAGCGTGCTGGACTCGGTCCGCATGGTCAACCGCGCCGGGCTGAAGGTGATCGTCGACATGCACCTGATCCCGGCCGGCGGCAGCCGCAAGATCGGCATGGCCGAAGTGATGGACGACCCGCGGACCTTCGACGCCTATGTCGACATGGTGCGCAAGATGGCCCGCATGCTGGCCGGCGAAGATCCCGAGAAGGTCGCCTTCGAGCCGATGAACGAGCCGATCGTCGACTGCGACAGCGACGGCACCAGCCTCTGGCCGGACCGTCAGCAGAAGCTGTTCGCGGCAGCGCGCTCCTCTGCAACGAAACTGACCCTGGTGCTGACCGGCGCCTGTTATTCGGCCGCGACCTCACTGGAGAAGATCGATCCGAAGACGATCCCTGACGACAATGTCATCTGGACCTTCCACTCCTACGATCCGTTCCTGCTCACCCATCAGGGCGCGACCTGGGCCGGCGACTTCATCCCCTATGTGACCGGCCTGCCCTATCCGCTGACCGCAGTGCCGCAGGCACAACTCGAGGTGACGCTCGACACCATCCGCGCCAGGATCAAGGCCGAGGCGCCATGGACACGGCAGAGCGGCCTGCTTGCCTATCTCGACGAACAGGTCGCCAGCATGGACAGCCCCGACAAGCTACTCGGCCTGATGGATGCGCCATTCAAAAAGGTCGAGGCGTGGGGGAACGCCAACGGCATCAAGCCGGAGAACATCACGCTGGGGGAATTCGGCATGATCCGCCAGGAATATGGCAACGCCTATGTGATGCCGGCCGCGTACCGGGCCGCCTATGTCAGGGACATGATCGCGCGCGCAGAAGCGCACGGCTTCTCATGGTCGGTGTGGAGCTACGGCGGCGCCTTCGGCATCGTCGACGCCTTCAACGGCGAGAAGGCCGAGCCTGACATGATGGACGTGATCCGCGCGCTGCATTGACCGTTCAGCCGAGATCGATCGACAGGATTTCTGGGCGCATCCCGAAACGCACCGGCACAATGCTGAAGCCAAGCCCGCCCGAGACGATCAGATTACGGTCGTTCTCGACGACATGGCCATAGGCGTAGCGATTGCCGAACCGCGACGGCACGACAGGCGAATAGCCGAACAGCCGAATTTGTCCGCCATGGGTGTGGCCCGACAGGGTCAGCGACACCCGCGACGGCACGGTGGGAAAAATATCGGGCTCATGCGCGAGCAGGATGACAGGCGCGGCATCGCTGACCTTGGCCAGCGTGCCGTCGAGATCGTCCAGCCCCGTGAAGCGGCTGCGGTTCCTGGTCGGTAGCAGGGCCAGTTGGTCGGCAAGCCCGGCGATCCAGACGCCACGCCGGTCCTTCTCCAGGCGCACGACATCGTTCTCGAGGACCGGGATGCCTACCTTCTCCAGGGCCTTGCGCGCTATGGTCGGACCGGCGCCGGCGCGCTGCGCGAAGCCATCGCCCCACCAGTCGTGGTTGCCAAGGATCGACAGCACGCCGAGCGGCGCCTTGAGGCCCGACAGCGCCGATGCCCATTGTGACGGCGTCACCGGCCCGGTCACCAGGGGCATGCCTGCGATGTAGTCGCCAAGCAGGACGATCACGTCCGCTTGCAGCGAATTGGCGTCTTCGACAAGCGAAGCGATCCGCTCCGGTGTCATCCACGGTCGGCAGGCATGGATGTCGGCGAGCGCGACGATGCGCAGTTTCAATCCCGCCGGCCAATGCGGCGGCGTCAGCGCGTAGCGCTTCACATGCGTCAGCAGCATCGGTTCGATGCCGACCGCATAGGCGCTGAGCGCGGCGACTGACAGAAACGACCCGCCGACGAAGCGCAGGAACCCGCGTCTGGTTATCATGCTCGGCTCCGGGACAAAATCGCGGCGACAGTCGCCAAGGCAGCGTTAAATTCCACGATTGCGCCGGCAAATCGGCGAAGCTGAGGAGATTTTGCGCAAGGACAGTCACGGATCCTTGATCGCAGGCCCCTGTCCAATCGCCCGAGCCGCTACTCTTCCTGGAACAGGTTGATCTGTTGCTGCGCCAGATCCTTCGGCGCATCCAGCCCGAGATGCCGCCAGGCATTGGCCGTCAGCATCCGGCCGCGCGGCGTGCGCTGGATGAAACCCTGCTGGATCAGATAGGGCTCGATGATGTCCTCGATAGCGTCGCGCGGCTCGGACAGGCCGGCTGCGATCGTCTCGATGCCGACCGGGCCACCGCCGAAATTGCGGGCGATCATCGACAGATACCGGCGGTCGAGGGCGTCGAGGCCGAGCGCGTCGACCTCCAGCCGGGTGAGCGCCTCATCGGCAATCTGGCGATCGACGTGGCCATCGCCGGCGACCGAGGCGAAATCCCGCACCCGGCGCAACAGCCGGCCGGCAATGCGGGGCGTGCCGCGCGCGCGCCGCGCGATTTCCAGCGCGCCATCGTCGCCGAGCGGCATCTGCAGGATGCGGGCGCCACGCCGGACGATCTGTTCCAGTTCATCGACCGTATAGAAATTGAGCCTCACCGGAATGCCGAAACGGTCGCGCAGCGGGTTGGTCAGCAGGCCAAGCCGCGTGGTGGCGGCGACCAGCGTAAAGCGGGCGAGATCGATCTTGACCGAGCGCGCCGCCGGTCCCTCGCCGATGATCAGGTCGAGCTGGAAATCCTCCATTGCCGGATAGAGGATTTCCTCCACCGCCGGGCTCAGCCGGTGGATCTCGTCGATGAACAGCACGTCGCCTTCTTCGAGATTGGTGAGCAGGGCGGCGAGATCGCCGGCCTTGGCGATGACCGGGCCGGAGGTCGAGCGGAAATTGACGCCAAGCTCGCGCGCCATGATCTGCGCCAGCGTCGTCTTGCCGAGACCCGGCGGTCCGACGAACAGCACATGGTCGAGTGCTTCGTTGCGGCCCTTGGCGGCCTCGATGAACACTTTGAGATTGGCCCGCACCGCCGCCTGGCCGACGAAATCGTCAAGCGTCTGCGGCCGCAGGGTCTGCTCGGCATCCTCGCCGCGTTTTTCGGGCGTAATGAGACGGGGTGACAGGCTCATGACACCTTCCTTGCACGCGGCAAGGACCTGAACAAGCGACGCCTCACCGCGCCAGTTCCTTCAGTCCGAAACGGATCAGCTTCGGCGCATCGGCATCCTCGCCCGCAGTCTTCAGCGCCGCCGCCACCGCATTGGCTGCGGTGTCGCGCGAATAGCCGAGATTGACCAACGCCGAGACGGCGTCGGTGATCGGCGCCGGGGCGACGCCTTCGCCGAGTTCCTGCTTCAGGCCGATGGTGCCCGAGGCGGTGCCAGCATAGGCCGGCGCCTTGTTCTTCAACTCGGTGACGATGCGCTCGGCCACCTTCTTGCCGACGCCAGGCGCACGAGAAACCATGGCGATGTCGCGCAGCGCAATGGCGTTAGCGAGATCGGCCGGCGCCAGTGTCGACAGGATGGCCAGCGCCACCTTGGCGCCGACGCCTGGCACATTGTTCATCAGCAGCCGGAACCATTCGCGCTCCAGCTGCGACTGGAAGCCGTAGAGCCGCAGCATGTCCTCGCGCACATAGGTCTCGATGAACAGCACCACCGCTTCGCCCGACGCCGGCAGCGCGGCCAGCGTGCGTGCTGAGCAATAGGCGACATAGCCGACACCATGGATATCGACGAGGCAATGATCCTCGTCGATCTCGTCGAGCGTGCCCTTGAGTTTGCCGATCACGCCAGATCTTTCATGGAAGATGGGCCCTCATGGGTAAGTTTCAGGAGAGATGATGTCGAGATCCGGGAAATAACTGCGGTAGCGAGCAGCGTCGCGGGTCAGCAGACGATGTCCGGCAACGGTCGCATGGGCTCCGATGAAAAAGTCTGGCAACGTCCGCTCGCGAACTCCACCCGCACGGCGATAGCGGGAATGCGTGACGCCCGCAAGGAATGCCGCATCCCAGGGCAGGAACTCGCGATCCATCTCGAGCATGTCCACTGCTTTTCGAAGCGCTGTCTCTGTCGCTATGAGCGGCGCGAGCTCAGACCAGATAATCGTATTGATCACCAAGGCCCCATCACGGCGGCATGACGCAATCGCCGATGCCGACCATTTTGTCAGCGGTCCGGCCGGTCCCCAGACATCGATCAGGACATTTGTGTCAATCAACGTCGATATCTTCACGCGGCCCCCTCAGCCACTCCATGTACTCGTCGGTCGTCATGCCTCCCAGATCCAGGGTCCCCTCCATTCGGTCAAGGACATCACTGAACCTGCGGGATGCCTCTTCCTCGGACAGGTTTTCGTTGACGGCGACAAGACGAGCGCCCTCATCGGTGGCCACGAACTCCACCTCGGAGCCCGGGCCGATTCCCAGATGGTCTCTTATCTGTTTGGGGATTGTGACTTGCCCCTTGGTGGTCACGCGCATGGTAATACCTCAGAAGTATTACTTATCGCAGGCACGGGAACAAGTCAAGAACATTGCTATCCGGCGAGCGCCATTCGATAGGCGACGCTTTGCCGGTGATGCGCATGGCAGATGGCGATGGCAAGAGCGTCGGCGGCGTGTTCGGTATCGAAGGTGGCCTTTGGCAGAAGCACCTTCACCATCATGTGGATCTGTTTCTTGTCGCCATGACCAACGCCGATCACCGCCTTCTTGACGGCGTTGGGCGCATATTCGGCCACGACGAGACCAGCGCGCGCCGGCACCAGCATGGCAATGCCGCGCGCCTGGCCGAGCTTCAGCGTCGCCACGGCGTCCTTGTTGACGAAGGTCTGTTCGACCGCGGCCTCGTGCGGCATGGCGGTGTGCAGGATTTCGGCGAGCCCGTCATGCAATTGGCAGAGCCGCGTCGCCAGTGCCGCCTTGTCGTCGGAACGCACAGTGCCTGAGGCAACGAAGCGCAATGAATTGCCAAGGCTCTCGACGATGCCCCAACCGGTGCGCCTGAGCCCCGGATCGATACCGATGATGCGAATCGCTTCCCCCATCCCGCCAGTCTACCTCCGACGGACAGCGATGCCAGCGAAATGTGAACAAACCGGAAACGAATGGCCGCCGAGCTTTAGCCGCGAGCGAAAGCCGTGTTCAGCAGGCTGATCTGGTCGGAAACCGGATTGGGGCGGCGGACCGCCGGTTGCATGTCGACCACGGCGTCGGAGCCGTAGATCTCCTCGTCCATGCGACGCACCAGCGCCTGCAGGCGCAGCGAGCGGGTGACGAGGTCGAGGAAATCCTCGGGCAGTTCGGCCCAGCCCGCGGCTTCGTCATGGGCGGAAGCGGTGTCAAGGCGCACCTTGGACTTCTCAGACGCAACCTGGTCGCGGGTCATCTCACCGGAATTCGCGGCGCGCTGCAAAAGCAGCCACGAGGCAACCTGCATCAGCCTTGTGGTCAGCCGCATCGATTCGGCCGCATAGAGCGTGGCCCCCAGCCTGGACAATTTCTTTGCCTCGGCCCGGCCCTTGCCGTCGAGATACTCCGCCGCCTGTTCGACCAGGCCCATACCTTCCTGGTAAAGCGGCTTGAAGGATTGCGTGAAAACCCGGCGCTCCGCCAGCTTGACGGTTTTCGCACTGCCCGTCGAAGGCTCGTTCATTGCTACGCCCCTGCACCTACAGCCGGCTGATTCGGCTCACTGCCGATACACCCGGCAGCCTATATGACTGAAGCTTCAAAATGCGCTTCGTCACCCGCGATGGCAAGCACATGTTTAACAGAAGGTTAACGGCGAGCCGACATCGGACGCCCCCGGAATCCAGACAAAAAAAGAGCCGCGGATAAGGCGGCTCTCAGGAGTTTAACAGGGAGGCGTCAAACAAAGTGGCTCCAACCACTCGGTAAGAATCCAGATCACTGGATGGACATAGTAAACACCTGTAAAGCTTAATGAAGCCTTAACGGCGCGCGTGTTTTTTGATCCAAAGCCGCCGTCCTGTGCCGGAACAGCACAGCCCCGAACCTCGCTTCAGAGTCTGTTTCGAAATTCGCTCTGGCGAGTCACATGGTGGTTTCGAGAACCGGAGCGGAGCGGACATTTGGTCCGCGAGCACCGGAAGCGCAGAAAACCCCATCAGATGGCCGCCAGAGCAAAGTTCCAGACAGGCTCTCGGCTCAGGCTTTCTTCCAGACGGCCGGTAAGGCGATGAAGGCAAACAGCAGCATGGCCGCGTAGAATCCCATCGACGAAATCCCGACAAGCGGTTCGATCGCGGCATTGCCGGCAAGCAGGAAATAGAGACCGATTAACAGGCCGATGCCGCTGATTGCCGTCAGCCAGAAATGGATGGTGGCGAGCATCTTTTGTCCGACTGCCGGAAACAGATGGTAGAAGAAGGCGAAGACCGCCGACATCAGCCATCCGGCCACCATCGTGTGGGCGTGGGTTGGCATCTGGCTATGGTCTTGGCTGATCGCCATGTGCAGGCCGAGCGCCATCCCGCACAGCGAATAGATGATGGCCAGCGTGAAGAAATTCCGTGCTACCCCTTGCATAATGTCCCCTCGAATGCCTCTTCCCGTGTGCGGGAATGGGTTGATTGTCAGGCGAATCTTGTCGCCACCGGGCTCCCGGCATTGGCGCACTAGCATCGGCACTGTTTCCAGACGATGTCGCGCCAACCCCTCCGACACTTCTCCCAATAGCAGAAACCCAGGCAGCGCATTCGCCATCTCAGTGGCTTCGTGTGCTGGCGGCAGGCGGAAACAGAACCGGCTTTTTCGCGACATCGTTCCGAAACGGGCGCGGCGCTAAACGCTCGCTCCTCTGACGGCCGGCGCAAATCGCGTCCTGCCACACCCCCTCCAGAACATCCAAGGAGCAACCATGGATTGGTACTCGATCGTAAAATTCCTCCATGTCGTCACGGCCATCTTATGGGTCGGAGGCGGCTTCGTGTTGTTCCTCCTCGGCGTACTTGCCGAGCGCGCCGGCAACATCGAGGACAAGATGCAGGCGATGCGCGCCAGCGGACAGTTGGGTGGCCGTTTCTTCGCGCCGATGTCGATGCTGACCCTGATCTTCGGTCTCATCATGTGCAGTTTCTGGGTTGGCTTCTCGGATCTATGGATCATCATCGGTCTGGTCGGCTACGCCACGACCTTTTCGATCGGCATGTTCATCTTCAAGCCAACGGGCGAGCGCATGGGAGCGATGATCGCCAAGGATGGTATCACGCCTGCGGCTCTGGCCATTGGCCAGCGCATGATGAGCGCCGCACGCTTCGACTACTCAGTGATGCTGGTGGTCATCGCCGACATGGTGCTCAAGCCGAGTGTGCATGACATCGGCATTCTTGCTGGCATGGTGCTGGTCGTCGTGGTCGGCGCCACCCTCGCCCTTGGCGTCGACCGTCGCCTCGTGCCGAGCCCCGCCTGACACAGCCGTGATGATGAGGGCGGCTGCACGACCGCCCCCCTCTACATAAGGCCGGCGATGCCGTCCCACAGCAGCTTCAGCGCCACCACCGCCACGGTTGCGTAGGTGAAGGGATAGAAGGTTTCCGGGCGCATCCGCCGCACCAGCCAGGCGCCGGCGACGGTCGAGAGCGGCGCCAGCGGCATCAGCACCGCCGACGCCGTCAGATTGGCGGTGTCGAACTGGCCGAGCGCGAAATAGGGAATGAGCTTCAGCGCATTGGTTGCGGCAAAAAAGATCGCCGCGGTGCCCGACAGAATTTTGGGATCGAGCCGGATCGGCAAGGCATAGACCTGGAACGGCGGGCCGCCGACATGGGCAACGAAGCTGGTGAAGCCGGCGACCGTCCCCCAAATGGCGGCAGCCATGCGGTTGGGCGCGACCGCGTGGTCCGCGCCATGGCGAAACTGCAGATAGAGCCAGCGCAGGACGAAGATGATGGCGACGGCGCCGACGATCAGCCGTACCGCCTCCTCGGTCACCAGTGCTGCCGTCAGCCAGCCGAGACAGATGCCGACGACCGCGCCCGGCATCATGTCGACCAGCATATTGCGGTCGTAGACACCCCACCATGTCCACACCGACACGATGTCCATCAGGCACAGGATCGGCAGCAGGATGGCCGCCGCCTGCACCGGCGGCATGGTCAGCGCCATCAAGGGCACGCCGACGAAACCGACGGCGCCGCCGAAGCCGCCCTTGGACAGGCCGACCAGAATGACCGCCGGAATGGCAGCCGCGTAGAACCACGGATCGAGAAGCAGACCTGACATGGGGAGGGGCTGGGCTGGAGGGGAAAGAGTATCGACGCCTGAATAGCCCAGAATCCTCGGCGGAGCGACAGCAAATATAGCCCACCCGCCGCCGGCGTTTCATCCGGCGTCGATCAGGAAGCCTGCAAGATCTTTGCCCTGTCACGCGGAGCGGTTGCGTCGAGCGGTGGCGGCCGCCGCCGGATCGGCTGTGCCTTGATGATGGCAGTGCTCGTCTCGGCCTTGTCGGCGATGCGGTCGAGAATGCCGTCGAGATCGCCGATCGAGCGCACGAACAGCCGGGCGACGAAGCAGTCATCGCCCGTTACTTTGTCGCATTCGCCAAATTCGGGGATCTCCTCGATCAGCTTCTGGACGATGTGCAGCTTGCCCGGCAACGGCCGGATGCGCACGATTGCCTGCAACGTATAGCCGAGCGCCAGCGGATCGATCTCGACGGTGAACGCCCGGATGACGCCGCGTTCCTCGAGCCGTCGAAGCCGTTCCGAGACGCTCGGCGATGACAGCCCGACTTGGGCAGCCAATTCCTTCAGCGAGGTCCGCGCGTCCTTGATCAGAATTTCGAGGAGGCGCCGGTCGAGATCGTCAAGCATTTTACATCTCCCGCAAATTTGGAGGAGAAGCCTAATATAATTAGGTAAATCGTCTATACTACCTTCCTCATCAGATGGAAAGCTTCGTTGCCGCATGAGATTATACCAGCTCAACGGGTTCGGAGGTCTGTCGTGAACGATACAGTGCGCGGTACGGTCGAAATGTCCGCCGCAATGGCGATCCTGGGGACGATCGGATGGTTCGTCGTCATGTCCGGGCAGCCGATCATGGACGTGGTGTTCTGGCGTTGCGCGTTCGGCGCGCTGACGCTGCTTGTCATCTGCGCCGGGCTGGGCTTGCTGCGCAACAGCTTGTCGCTGCACATCATCAGCTTCGCCGCGCTCGGCGGCGTCGCCATCGTCGTCAACTGGCTGCTGCTGTTCAGCGCGTTCTCGCGCGCGTCGATCTCGATCGCCACCGCCGTCTACAACACCCAGCCCTTCATGCTGGTCGGCTTCGGCGCGCTGTTCTTCGCCGAGCGGCTGACCCTGACCAAGCTGACCTGGCTGGCCATCGCCTTCGCCGGCATGGTGCTGATCGTGCAGGCCGCCCCTGATGCCGGCGATGTCGGCACGGATTACTTTACCGGCATCGTCATGGCATTGGGCGCGGCTTTCTTCTGGGCCGTCGCCGCCATCGTCACCAAGAAGCTCAGGGGCACGCCCCCGCACCTGATCGCGCTGATCCAGGTCTGCGTCGGCGTCGTCATGTTGGCGCCCTTCGCCAACCTTTCCCAGCTTCCCGCCGATGCGTGGAGTTGGGTCATGCTGGCGACGCTCGGCATCGTCCACACCGGCCTGATGTACATCCTGATGTACGGCGCCATCCAGAAGCTGCCGACGCATCTGCAGGGGTCGCTGTCCTTCATCTACCCGGTGGTGGCGATCCTGGTCGATGTTGTGGCCTTCGGCCATCGGCTGCATCTGAGCCAGATTGTCGGCGCCACCGCCATCCTGATCGCCGCCGCCGGCATGAATCTTGGCTGGACGCTGTGGAAGTCGAAGGCGCCCGTCATGAGCCCGCACCCGATCAAGTGACACAGGCCCGCCGTCGGCCCGGCGGGTCACAATCGCGATCCCGGCTGCCCGCCTGTTCAAAGCGGGCACTTTGCTCTATGCCGCAATCCAACCATCTTCGCCCGGCATAGGCGAAACGCGGGATCGAAGAACCATGAATGACGCAACGCCCCCCAACCGCTGTCGCATCGTGCTGATCGCGCCGCCCGGCGTGCCGGCGGCCCGTATCGCCGCGGCATTCGAAGGCGGCGATGTCGCCTCGCTGATCCTGCCAGAGAACGGCATGGACGAGGCCTCCTTCCAGGCTTTCGCCGAACAGATCGTGCCGGCCGCGCAGGCCGCGGGCGTCGCTGTTGTCATCGCCGGCGACACCCGCATAGCCGGTCGCGTCCAGGCCGACGGTATCCATGTCGAGGTCTCCAAGGCCGAACTCGCCGAGACGATCGAACATTTCCAGGCAAAGATGATGGTCGGCGCCGGCGGCGCCAAGACACGTGACGACGCGCTCGAGCTTGGCGAGACACGGCCCGACTACATCTTCTTCGGCCGCTTCGGCTACGACAACAAGCCCGAACCGCACCCGCGCAACCTGTCGCTCGGCAAATGGTGGGCCGATATGATCCAGATACCTTGCATCGTCATGGCCGGATCCGACATCGCCTCGGTGGAAGCGGTGGGCGCCACCGGCGCCGAATTCGTGGCACTGTCGAGCGCCGTGTTCGCCGACGCCGCCGACCCCAAGGCAGCGGTCGCCAGCGCCAACGCGCTGCTCGACGAGACCGCGCCGCGCTTCGAGGACTGACGTGTCTTCGGCGACGCTTCCCCTCCAGGCTCTGCTTGCGGTGCTCATGGTCCAGGCAGCGGCCGCGGAGAACATCCCGCTACCGCAACCCAAGCCGGAAGCCGGCGTGCATACGGACAAGCCGATCGACAAGCCGCTGCCGCAACCCGCCACCACGGCCGAGCCGGCGCCGCTGCCATCGGCCGATGCCATCAACCCCGATCGCTTCGGCGCAAAACCTGCCGACCCCGCTTATGGGGCTTTCCAGCGCGGTCTCTACAAAACGGCCTACAATCTCGCGCTGGTGCGCGCGCAAAACGGCGACCCGGCGGCGCAGACACTGGTGGCCGAGATCCTGTCGCGTGGGCTGGGAGTGCCGGTCAATGCCGCGGAAGCGGCGAAATGGTACGCGCTTGCCGCCGAGCAGGGCGTGCCGGAATCGCAGTTCCAGTATGCGCTGATGCTGCTTGATGGCCGCTACGTCAAGAAGGACGAGAAAGGGGCCTATGCGCTGATGCAGGCCGCCGCCGAAGCCGGCAACCAGCTGGCGCAGTTCAATTTCGCGCAGATGCTGGTCCAGCAGGACCCCGGCGACGCTGGCCTCGCCAGGGCGGTCTCCTACTATGAGCGTGCCGCCGCCACCGGCCTCGCCGACGCGCAGTATGCGATGTCGCAGATCTATGCCAATGGCGTCGGCGGCAAGCCGCGCGACGACGCGCAGGCAAGGCGCCTGCTGGCGCTGGCCGCACGGCAGAATTACGACACCGCGCAGATCGATCTCGCAGCCTGGATGATCGAGGGACGCGGTGGCGGCCGCGACCTGAAATCCGCCTTCGGCTGGATGAAGCAAGCGGCGGAGGGCGGCAATGTCGCCGCCCAGAACCGCCTCGCCAAGCTCTATATGCAAGGCATGGGCACCGATCCGGATCTTGTCCTCGCTGCCGCCTGGTACATCGTCGCCCGCCGCTCCGGTCTCATCGACCCGCAGATGGACGATTTCCTGCAGGGGTTGGGCGACGACCAGACCAAGCAGGCGCTGCAAAAGGCGAACCGCCTGCCCTGACGCGGGAATCCAGGACCCAGCCATGCAGATGGAGTGGGTGCGCCGGGGTCACGGGCTCGGCCTCATGCCCATGCGTCTTTTGCCACAGCACATGCCGAACGGCGTGATGCTCGTCGAGACAAGCGATCTCGACCTGTCCATGCACGTTGTCGTCATGCGGTCGCCGCACATCCATCGACCGACAAAGGTCGCCGATGCCATCGCCAAATCCGTCGGCGCGGTGATCAACCGGGGTGACTGACCCTGCATGCACCGACCCGACCTGGGTGTTTCATCGCCGTCGCTTGGCGCCAGCCTGCCCGCTCCCTTGCCTCTTCTGGCGATTTGTGGTCTTGGGAGCCCGAAATCGCTTTCCCAGCGAACATCTCATTCCCGGATCAGATCACTATGGCCAAGATCAATGGCAACGAAATCCGTCCCGGCTACGTCATCGAGCATGATGGTGGCCTGTGGGTGGCGGTCAGGACCAACACCGTCAAGCCAGGCAAGGGCGGCGCCTACAACCAGGTCGAACTGAAGAACCTCATCAACGGCACCAAGCTCAACGAGCGCTTCCGCTCGGCCGAGACGGTCGAGCAGATCCGGCTCGATCTCAAGGATTTTTCCTTCCTCTACGCGCAGGAAGACGCGCTGGTGTTCATGGACACCCAGAGCTACGAGCAGCTCGAATTGGCGAAGGACTTCGTCGGCGATCGCGCCGCCTTCCTGCAGGACGGCATGATGGTCACGGTCCAGCTTTATGAAGAAAGGCCGATCGGCATTTCTCTGCCCGACTATGTGACGCTGACCATCACCGAGGCCGATCCCGTGGTAAAGGGCCAGACGGCCGCGTCCTCCTACAAGCCGGCGGTACTGGAGAACGGCATCCGTGTGCTGGTACCGCCGTTCATCGGCGCCGGCGAACGCATCATCGTCGACACCAACGAAATCACTTACGTGCGCCGCGCAGACTGATGCATGTCGCCCAAAAGTGGCCCCGGTTTTGGGTCACCGACATGCGTCAAGACGGCGCTTGAAGCGCAGCAGCAGGAAGAAGCACGATGGCACGCTCAGCCCTTCTCAACGTCATGGTCCAGGCCGCAATGAAAGCCGGCCGCTCGCTGTCGCGCGACTTCGGCGAGGTGCAGAACCTGCAGGTCTCGATGAAGGGCCCTGGCGACTATGTCAGCCAGGCCGACCGCAAGGCCGAGGAGATCGTCTTTGCCGAACTGTCGAAGGCACGGCCGGGCTACGCTTTCCTGATGGAGGAGCGCGGCGTGGTCGAAGGCGACGACGGCCAGCACCGCTGGATCGTCGACCCGCTCGACGGCACCACCAATTTCCTGCACGGCATCCCGCTCTTTGCCGTTTCGATCGCCCTGGAACGCCAGGGGCAGATCGTTGCCGGCGTTATCTACAATCCGGCAATGGACGAGCTCTATACCGCCGAACGCGGTGGCGGCGCCTTCATGAACGACCGCCGGCTGCGCGTCGCCGGCCGCATCAAGCTGGTCGACACGGTGATCGGCTGCGGCGTGCCGCATCTCGGCCGCGGCCACCACGGCAATTTCCTCGTCGAGCTGCGCAACGTCATGGCGGAGGTCTCTGGTGTGCGCCGCTTGGGGGCCGTTTCGCTCGATCTCGCCTATGTCGCCGCCGGCCGCATGGACGGGTTTTGGGAAACCGGCCTGTCGGCCTGGGACGTCGCCGCCGGCCTGCTGCTGATCCGCGAGGCGGGTGGCTTCGTTTCGGATATGGACGGCGGCCAGGACATGCTGGACCACGGCTCGGTGGTCGCCGGCAACGAGGTCATCCAGCGCGCTTTGCTGAAGGCCGTGAAGAAGCCGCTCTCGGCACGCTGACTGACACGCCGCGCTGATGCGCCGCAGTCGCAAAACCGCAATGGAAGCTTGAAATACTGGCCGGCAAGCGCCCAAGTTAGAGTGCTCGGCGCAGGAACCCGGCAGTGAACGACATCAAGCCCCACCACGACATCCCGTTCATCGGACGCTGGCACTATTCGCGCGCCGAGATGATCGCCGACGGCATCGTCCATGCTATCGGCATCGTGCTGGCGATTTCGGCGGGTTCGGCGCTGCTGGCGCTGGCGGCCTTTCGCGTCGGGCCGGGCGAATACATCGCCGCCGCCTTCTATGTGGTTTCGCTGCTCACCGTGCTGTCGGTGTCGCTGACCTACAATCTGTGGCCAGTGTCGTCGCCGGCGAAATGGATCTTGCGGCGCTTCGACCACGCCGCGATCTATCTCCTGATCGCTGCGACCTACACGCCTTTCCTGGCTCAGCTCGAAGGCTCGCCGCTGGCGCGCTGGATGATCGTCCTCGTCTGGACGGCAGCGGCACTGGGCATCGCCATCAAGGTGTTTTTTCCCGGCCGTTTCGACCGGCTGGCGATCGTCTTCTATCTCGCCATCGGCTGGAGCGGCATCATCCTGGTAAAGCCGCTTGTCCAAACCCTGCCGACGACATCGATCGCGCTGATCGTCGCCGGCGGCATCGTCTATTCCTGCGGCGTCATCTTCTTTGCCTGGAAGGGACTGCGCTTCCACAATGCGTTGTGGCACGGCTTCGTCGTCACCGGTGCCGGCCTGCATCTGGCCGCCATGGTCGACTGTCTGGTCATCAATCGCCTCTGACACAGGCTTATAGACACGGCAATATTGCCAAGCGCCATTCAATTTGGTCACAATTCCGTTTAGAGTCGCGGTCTACGTGATCGGCGGCGGCATCGGAAACGGGGCACGGATGGCTTTTCTCAGATCCTTCGGCATGGGCAGACGCTCTGATGTCCTGATCTACGATCCGCATAAACTGTCGAGCCCGCAGGTCTTTCTGCTGACCATGATGATCTTCCTCGTCATCGTCGCCTTCATCGCCGCCATCCTGACCCGCCAGATCTCGACCGCCTTTGGCAGCAATCCCGGCCTCAACGGCCTGATCATCGGCGTGCTGGTGGTCGGCATCCTCTTGGCCTTCGCCCAGGTCGGACGGCTGTTTCGCGAAGTGCGCTGGGTCAACTCCTTCCGTGCCGGCTCGGAGACCACCGAACCGGTGCTGCTGGCGCCGATGAAGGCGATGATCGGCCGCTCCTCGGCGACGGCCTTCTCGACCAGTTCAATGCGCACCATGCTCGATTCCATCGCCACGCGCCTCGACGAAAGCCGTGACACCTCGCGCTATCTCGTCGGCCTGCTGGTGTTCCTCGGCCTGCTCGGCACTTTCTGGGGTCTGTTGAACACCATCGCCTCGATCCGTGAGACCATCGAATCGCTCGATCCAGGTACGGGCGATGCCGCTGCGGTGCTCGATTCGCTGAAGCAAGGCCTTTCGGCGCCGCTGGCCGGCATGGGCACGGCCTTCTCGTCCTCGCTGTTCGGCCTGTCCGGCTCGCTGGTGCTCGGCTTCCTCGACCTGCAGGCCGGCCGCGCCCAGACGCGCTTCTACACCGAACTGGAAAACTGGCTGTCCTCGGTCACCGATCTGTCGTCCGACATCGTCGTCTCCGACCAGGCCAAGACCGAATCCTCGGACGAGATCCGGGTCTTGTCGGAAAGGCTGCGCAGCATGCAGGAGAATGGCGGCGGCTCCAATCCGCGCGTCGCCACCGCCATGGCCAATCTCGCCGACGGCATTTCCGGCCTGGTCAAGAACATGCGCTCGGAGCAGCAGATCATGCGCGACTGGGTCGAGGCCCAGTCCGACGAGCAGAAGGCGATGCGCAACACGCTGGAAAAGATTGCCGACGCCCTGAAGAAGCCCGGGGTGCATTGACGTGGCGCTGGCGCGTGGACGGCGCACCGATCGCCGCATCGATTACTGGCCGGGCTTCGTCGACGCGCTGTCGACGCTGCTTCTGGCGATCATGTTCCTGCTCACCGTCTTCGTGCTGGCGCAGTTCCTGCTGGGCCGCGAAATCTCCGGCAAGGACACGGCGCTCTCGCGACTCAATTCGCAGATCAACGAACTGACCCAGCTTCTGGCGCTGGAGCGCTCGACGGCGCAGGACAAGGAAGATTCACTTGCCAATTTGCAGGCATCGCTGTCGGCGGCGGAAGCGGAAAAGAGCCGGCTCGAACAATTGCTGGCGCAAGGTGCTGGCGCCGGAGACGCCGCCAACCAGCGTGCCGTAGCACTTTCGGGCGAACTCGACAGCCAGCGCCAGATCAGTCAGCAGGCGCTGAGCCAGGTCGAGATTCTCAACCAGCAGATTGCAGCACTTCGCAAGCAGATCGGTGCGCTCGAGGATGCGCTCAACGTCTCCGAAACCCGCGACCGCGATTCCAACACCAAAATTGCCGATCTCGGCCGCCGCCTGAACGTCGCACTGGCTCAGCGCGTCCAGGAACTGAACCGTTACCGCTCCGACTTCTTCGGCCGCTTGCGGGAAATCCTTGCCGACCGCGAGAACATCCGCATCGTCGGCGACCGTTTCGTCTTCCAGTCCGAAGTGCTGTTCCCGACTGGCTCCGAAGTGATCAACGATGCCGGCAAGGTGGAGATGAAGAAACTCGCCGACGCCATCATCGAATTGCAGAAGGAAATCCCGCCCGAGATCAACTGGGTGCTGCGCGTCGACGGCCATACCGACAACAAGCCGCTCTCCGGCACCGGCCGCTACCGCGACAACTGGGAGCTGTCGACGGCGCGTTCGACCTCGGTGGTGAAGTTCCTGATCGAGAACGGCGTGCCGGCCAACCGCCTGGTCGCCGCCGGCTTCGGCGAGTTCCAGCCGCTCGACCCCGCCGACACCGAAGAGGCGCGCAACAAGAACCGGCGCATTGAACTGAAGCTCACCGAACGTTGATCCATCATCACGCGGCATCACACGAATTTGTTCGCCGGCTCAACTCTAGGGCGTAGAGCGAGGCCGGCAAGGCCTGAAAAGATTATCTTTTTTTAATTACACATCGTCGAATTGCGGTCCTAGCTTCCCCGCCTGGGCCGAGAACCGCCGGCGATGAACCCCATCGCGACGCGACGGAACCGGACGGCCCGCAGCCGGAGGGCAGGCGAGACAATCGCCGCCTTCCTCTTCAGGAGGAGAACGCGACGATGCGCTCTTTTTTTCCCAGCACCTCGCTTAGAACTGCAACACTCACGGCGGTCCTCATCGCCGTTCCGCTTGCCGGCGCCTATGCCGCGGGCCATCACAGAGGCGCTCTGGATGCCGGCGATCCGACCGACTTTACGGGGCCGCGCGTCGAAGGCCTCATCCAACAGGTTCAAGGCGTCCGCCAGGGCATAGTCGATGCAAGGCAGGCCAACAACATCACGCCCGCCGTTGCCGAACGCCTGGAAATGCGGACGGTCCGCATCAGTCAGGCGGCCGAGAAGATAGCGGCATCGGATCACGGCAGGATACCGGCCGCGCAATACCATGAGCTGCTGCGCCGTCTCGACAATGTCGACCAGCGTCTGAGGGTCGGTATCGGCAGCGATTTCCTGATGGGCGATGGCTCCGACGGCGGAAACTATCCGAACGGCTGAAAGCTTGAACGCCAAGCTCTAGCACTTCGATCTCGCGCATGATTCTTTCCGAGATCCTGCGCCAGGAAAGGACCACCTGGCGCCCTCGGGGCCCCCTCTCCCGCGGGCGTCCTTTTTCCCTCAGCCCAGCTTGCTACCAGCCCGGTTTCCTACCAGCCAAGCCAGACGGCAATCAGGGCGACGACCGCCGGCACGGTCTGAATGAACAGGATCTTGCGGCCAACCGTTGCCGCGCCATAGAGGCCGGCAATGGCCACGCACAACAGGAAGAAAACCTTGACCTGAAATCCGGCTGTCCCGAGGTAAAGCCCCCAGATCAGGCCCGCGGCGAGGAAGCCGTTATAGAGACCCTGATTGGCGGCGAGCACCTTCGAGGCGCTGGCGAATTCCGGCTTCAGATTGAACGCCTTGTGCCCGCGCGGCGTGTCCCACAGCACCATTTCGAGATAGACGATGTAGACATGGATCAAGGCCACCAGTCCGACCAGGATGTTGCCGATCATGTTGTTCCCCCTTCAGGCGTGGCCGGCAGCATTTCACGCGTGACCTCACCTGTGCAAGATGCATCCGCCGCACAGTGCCGCAGGCTTGCAAACGCTTTTGCGTTGGTATCTTTTCGCGCCGTC
Organism: Mesorhizobium sp. P2_A12; assembly: GCF_056405075.1. NCBI lineage: Bacteria > Pseudomonadati > Pseudomonadota > Alphaproteobacteria > Hyphomicrobiales > Phyllobacteriaceae > Mesorhizobium > Mesorhizobium sp. P2_A12. The sequence goes on along the minus strand of NZ_JBFUCU010000004.1, from coordinate 374,553 downwards.
CTCAATCACGGAAGCCGCCATGTCCTTTCAGAAACTCGATGATCTCGGCCACAAGCTCGAAGCGCTCGAGCATGCGCTGGCCATCCTCGGCGCCGACGAGGCCACCCACATGGCTGTCGGCGGCGGCGAGAAGCGCGCCGAGGCAATGTCGGCGCTGGCCGGCATGTACCACACCAGGGCAACGGCGCCGGAAATCGCCGACTGGCTCGCCGCGGCCGAACAGGAAGCGTTGAGTGAGGAGCAACGGGCCGCGGTCGCGGAATTGCGGCGGCAGTACACCAACCTGACCTGCCTGCCGGTCGAGTTCGTCGAACGTCAGACCACCGCGCGCATGCGTTGCGAGCAGCTGTGGCGCGACCTGCGCGCCAAGAACGACTGGGCGGGCTTCCTGCCGGCGCTGGAGGGCGTGGTGGCGCTGGTGCGCGAAGAGGCGGCGCTGCGTGCCGACGTGCTCGGTCTTGCCCCCTATGACGCGCTCATGGAGCAATACGACCCCGGCAACCGCGCCGCCGACATCACGCCTGTCTTCACCGACCTCAAGGCTTTCCTGAAAGGCTTCGTGCCGGAGGCGCTGGCGATACAAGAAGCCCAGCTGCGCAAGCGCCCACTGAAGCCGCTTTCGGGCACGTACGCGATCGACCGGCAACGCGAGCTCGGCCTTGCCATGATGACGTCGGTCGGTTTCGACCTGACGCATGGGTCGCTGTCGGTGTCGCACCATCCCTTCTGCGGCGGCGTACCGAGCGACGTGCGCATCACCACCCGCTACAAGACCTCAGACTTCCTGTCGGCATTGATGGGCGTGCTACATGAGACCGGCCATGCGCTGTACGAACAGAACCTGCCGAAGGCATGGGCGCACTGGCCGCTCGGTAAGGCGCGCGGCATGGCGGTACACGAAAGCCAGAGCCTATTCGTCGAAAAGCAGCTCGGCCGCAACCCGGCCTTCTGGCGCTGGGCGCTGCCGGTTGTCGAAAAGCATCTCGGCGAAGCCTGGTCGCTCGACGACATCCTGCCGCATGTGCACCACGTCGAGCGCGGCCTGATCCGTGTCGATGCCGACGAGGTGACCTACCCGCTGCATGTCATCCTGCGCTACGAGCTGGAGCAGGAGCTCGTCTCCGGCAGGCTGGAGGTGGCAGAACTGCCAGAAGCCTGGGACGCCAAGATGCGCGACTATCTCGGTCTCTCCACCATCGACAATCCGGCCGACGGGCCGATGCAGGACGTGCACTGGCCGGGTGCCGCCTTCGGCTACTTCCCGTCCTACACGCTGGGCGCGATGATGGCGGCACAGCAATGGGCGGCGCTGACACGCGAGCATCCTGCCGCCGACGACGATCTCGCCAAAGGCAATTTCGCGTCGATCAACGCCTGGCGCCGCGAAAAAATCTGGTCGCAGGGGTCACGCTGGTCGACGCCGGACCTGCTCGAACGCGCCACCGGCGAAAAGCTCGACGCCAGCTATTTCGTCAACCATCTGAAGCAGCGATACGGAGCGGCGTAAGGGCTGTCGGCACATCGGGGGGCAGATGTTTGCGACTTACTCCGCCGCGCCCCTGAAGGCGCTGGCGCCGGTTTCGAACTGCAGCTTGGCCAGCCGCGCGTAGATGCCGCCCTTGGCGACCAGGCTCTGATGCGTGCCTTCCTCGACGATGCGGCCGCCATCCATGACCAGGATCCTGTCGGCCTTCAGCACCGTTGCCAGTCGGTGGGCGATGACGATGGTGGTGCGGCCCTGCATCAGGCGTTCCAGCGCCATCTGCACCAGCGTCTCGCTTTCGGCGTCAAGCGCCGAGGTCGCCTCGTCGAGCAGCAGGATCGGCGCGTCGCGCAGGATCGCGCGAGCGATCGCGACCCGTTGGCGCTGGCCGCCGGACAGTGTCACCCCGCGCTCGCCGACCTGACTATCATAGCCTTTTTCGAGCTTGAGGATGAATTCGTCGGCGAGCGCATCCTTCGCCGCCGTCTCGATCTCCGCCTCACTGGCACCCGGCCGGCCAAAGCCGATATTGTCGCGCGCGCTTGCAGCGAAGATGGTGACGTCCTGGGGCACGATGGCGATGCGCTCGCGGACCGAGACCGGATCGGCTTCGCGCACATCGACGCCATCGATCAGGATCTTGCCGGTTTCAGGATCGTAGAAGCGCAGGATCAGCGAAAAGACCGTGCTCTTGCCGGCCCCTGACGGACCGACGATCGCCACCGTCTCGCCGGGCATGACCTGAAAGCTCAAGCCGTGCACGGCAGCGCGGTCGGGCCTTGCCGGATAGGAGAAGGAGACGTCATCGAAGACAATCGCGCCCTTGGCGACTGCGGGCAGCGGCTTCGGATCGGCTGGCGCCTGGATTGCCGGCTTCTCGGCCAGGATCTCGGTCAGCCGTTCGGCAGCACCCGCCGCTTGCGCAAGCTCGCCCCAGACCTCGGACAGCGCGCCGAGCGCACCGGCGGCAAACACCGAATAGAGCAGGAACTGGCCGAGCGTGCCTGGCGACAGATTGCCGTCGAGCACGTCGCGCGAGCCGAACCACAGCACCGCCACGACGGACGAGAAGATCGTGAAAATAGCAAAGAAGGTGAGGAAGGAGCGCGCGAAGATCGAAGCACGCGCCGCCTCGAAAGCGGCTTCCACCGCGCCCGAGAAATGCCCCGTGACGAGCTTTTCATTGGTGAAGGCCTGCAAGGTGCGCACCGCGCCGATCTGTTCGCTGGCATAGGCGGTGGCATCGGCAAGTGTATCCTGCGCCTGCCGCGACTTGCGCCGCACCGAGCGGCCGAAGGCAACCAGCGGCAGCACGATGACCGGAATGGCAGCAATGACCAAACCGGACAATTTCGGGCTGGTGACGACCATCATCCCCACCGCGCCGAGGCCGAGGATGACGTTGCGCAGCGCCACCGAGGCCGTCGCCCCGACCGCCGACTTGACCTGCGTGGTGTCGGCGGCGAGCCGCGACACGATCTCGCCCGACTGGGCGGTGTCGAAGAAGGACGGCGACAGCGTCGTCACATGGGCAAAGACATCGCGCCTGATATCGGCGACGACGCGCTCGCCGAGCGTGATGACGAAATAGTAGCGGCCGGCCGAGGCCGCCGCCAGCACGGCGGCCATTGCCACCAGGGCTGCGAAATATTCGGCGATGAAGATGGTGTTGGCCGACGAGAAACCATGATCGATCATGCGCCGCACGGCCAGCGGCAGCGCCAGCGTCGTTGCCGCGGCGATGACCAGCGAAATGAGGGCGCCGACGACCAGCGTGCGATAATGCGTGATATACGGGAACAGGCGCCTGAGCGGCTTGAGCGAGCGCCGGCGCTCGTCTGCGCTGCTGGTTTGCGCCATTCCTGCGTTTCCTCTAGCCGCCTCTGGGCTGTGCGCCTCAATATATGCGCTTGCCGCGGCCTTGTGATTCAATTCCGGCTGATGTATAGGCTCGCCGACCGTTTTAGAAGCCGTGGCTCTTCAATAGCTGCGGCTTCGAGTTTTAAAAAGGGGCGCATCGACGCAGGCTTATGCCCGTCGGCAGCGCCGGCAAGCCAGGAACCGAACCATGAAGACCGACATCCATCCCGATTACCACACCATCAAGGTCGTCATGACCGACGGCACCGAATACATGACCCGTTCGACCTGGGGCAAGGAAGGCGATACGATGAACCTCGATATCGACCCGACCACCCACCCGGCCTGGACCGGCGGCCAGCAGACCCTGCTCGACCGCGGCGGCCGTCTGTCGAAGTTCAAGAAGCGTTTCGAAGGTTTCGGCCTCTAAGCCGACGACCTTTTTCGCAGATCGGAAAACCCGCCCTCGAGGCGGGTTTTTTGTTGACCGCGAGTCACCGTGGTGGGACGCAGTCGGCCAGGGAGAGCGATATGTCTATGCTCAACGACAAGCGGTGGTCCGGTCTCACGGGTGGGTACAAGGTTGTCTATGATCCCCGACCGGCGTTGCGGGCGCTGACGCTTCGTTATGATGACGAGATGGCGTGGGACGAACTTTGGAATGAACTGCATCATCAGGGCGATGTCGGAGACGCATCCTACGCCGCAATCCCAGAGATCGTTCGAATCTCCGCAGAACGCGCTCCAGCGAATTGGGGAGTCTACGGTCTGGCCGCGGTGATTGAAGAAGCGCGATTGCTCGACCGCCGAAACCCGCCAATTCCGGATTGGATCGAACCGCACTACAAAACCGCCTGGCAGACGCTTTTCCATTTGGCGTTGCGAGATCTGGAAACTGAGGCGGACGAAGCGACAGTGACATATGCGTTGGCTGTTGTTGCGCTTCATCGGGGCAGTCTCGGCCTGGCCCGGATGGCAATGTGCACGGAGGACGAGCGCACTGAAATGTTACGGAACTATCTCGGCCGTTAGCCTTACTCCGCCAACAGTTCCCGCAGCGCCATCCGCTTGTAAGCCGCGACCAGTCTGTCGCCCTCTTGCCTGTCGACCGAGATCGCCAGCCGCACGGCGGCCTCGCCCATCTGCCAGACCAGGAACGCCGTGGTTTCCAGCGCCGTCGGATCGGCTGCCGGCCGCAGCCGCTTCAGCACCGCGGTGAGGAATTCGGCGTTGGCCCGGCTGTCGGCGAGTTCGAGCTGGCGCAGCGCCTTGTCGGCCTGCGTGCCTGACCAGATGTCACGCATCACCGGCTCGGCCAGGAACAACCCGTAGTAGATATCGACCAGCTCCGAAAACGCTTGGCTCAGGCCTTCGGCGTCGCCGACGTCGGCGAGTGCCGCCGAGATGCAGGCCTGGCTTTCGGCGGTGTAGCGCTCGGCCAGCGCCCAGACGATCGCCCGCTTGTCCGGAAAGAACTGGTAGAGCGAGCCGATCGACACCCCTGCCCGTTCCGCCACTTCGCCCATGCGCATGGCGTCGCTGCCTTGCTCGGCGATCAGCGCCGAGGCAGCGGCGAGCATGCGTTCGACCCGCTCGCGGCTGCGCTGCTGGCTCGGCGCCCGGCGCGGCGAAGCAATCTGCTCCTGTGACGAAACTGGCGCGGTGTCTTCCATGGCGGTCTCCAATGCCAACAAAATCGCTTGACTCGCAAAATACGAGGGTTTATCACGTTTTGCAAATGTGAGGATTGCTCATGTTTTGAAACAGAGGAAAACAGCTATGAACACGACGACAACAAAACCCATCCTGGTCCTCGGCGGCACCGGCAAGACCGGCCGCCGCCTTGCCGAGCGACTGACGGCGCGGGGCCTGCCGGTGCGCATCGGCTCGCGTTCGGGCACCCCGCGCTTCGACTGGGAAGTCCCCGCGACCTGGGGGCCGGCAATGCAAGGCGTCAGCGCCGTCTACATCAGCTACTATCCCGATCTGGCCGTGCCGGGTGCCGCCGAGGTGATCGGCGCCTTGGCCAGGCTTGCCGTACAAAACGGCATCACCCGGCTGGTGCTGCTGTCCGGGCGTGGCGAGGCGGAAGCCCAGCGTGCCGAAGAGATGCTGAAGGCCTCCGGCGCCGACTGGACGATCCTTCGCTGCGCCTGGTTCTCGCAGAACTTCAGCGAAGGCTTCCTTGTCGAGTCCTTGGCTGAGGGCGAAGTGGCTTTGCCGGTCGGCAATGTCGGCGAGCCATTCGTCGATGCCGATGACATCGCCGACGTCGCCTTCGCCGTGCTGACTGAGCCAGGGCATGTCGGCCAGCTCTATGAACTGACCGGGCCGCGACTGCTGAGCTTCGCCGACGCGGTCGCCGAGATTGGCAAGGCCGCCTGGCGCGACATCCGCTTTGTCAGGATTTCGCATGACGAATTTACCGCCGCCATGGCCGCGCACGACCTGCCGCCCGAATTCGCCTGGCTGCTCAACGAACTGTTCACCGAAGTGCTTGACGGCCGCAACGAGACGCTGACCGACGGCGTCCAGCGCGTGCTTGGCCGCCAGCCAAGAGACTTCTCCACCTACGCAACCGAAACCGCCGCTAGCCGAATCTGGAGCAACTGAAATGACCACGAAACTTCTTCCCACCCTTACCATTATTGCCGCAATCGGCTCGGGGGTCGTCGGCGGCGTGTTTTTCGCCTTTTCCAACTTCGTCATGGCGGCGCTTGCTCGACTGCCCGTCCCCAGCGGCATCGCGGCGATGAATTCGATCAACGTCACGGTGATCACCCCGACCTTCATGACGGCGCTTTTCGGTACCGGCCTGCTCTGTCTGGTGCTTATCGCCGCCGCCATCATGGGCTGGAGCCAGTCCGGTTCGTACTGGTTGCTTGCCGGCGCGGTGATTTACCTGATCGGCAACCCGATCGTGACCATGGTCTTCAACGTGCCGCTCAACGATGCGCTCGCCGCCGTCGACCCGGCCAGCAGCAGCGGCGCCGCTGTGTGGGCGAACCATCTGAGCCAATGGGTGATGTGGAACCATGTCCGCACTATCACCGCCATCATGGCGATGGCCTGCTTCATTCTCTCATTGCTCTAAGCAACTCCAGGAAAAGTGCGTAGCCGTCCGGATTTGCGTCAAGACAAAGAGAGAGGCGTTCGGCGAAAAGCAAAAGATCCTGCTCAGGCGGGATCTTTTTGAGTATGACCCTTGCGGTCGGAATGACCGAGATCACGATCCGGGTCGATGACATCGCGGACCAGTTGCTTGAGCTTGGCCGCTTCCGGAAACCCGCCGTCGCGCTTGCGGTCCCAGACCAGCGTTTCATTGCAGGAAATGGTGAAGATACCGCCGGTGCCGGGCACCAGCGTCACTTCGCCCAGATCGGTGCCGAAGGTCGACAGCAGCTCCTGCGCCATCCAGCCGGCACGCAGCAACCACTGGCACTGCGTGCAGTAGGTGATGCGGATGGTGGGCAGCTTAACTTCGCTCATGCCGCGCTGAGCTTGGCCATCGTCTCGTCATCGACTTCGAAGTTGGCGTAGACGCTTTGAACGTCATCGTCATCCTCGAGCGTGGCGACCAGCTTCATCAGCGACTGTGCCCGATCCTCGTCGACAGGAACACTGTTCTGCGGCTTCCAGATCGGCTTCACCGATTCAGCTTCACCGAGCGAGGCTTCGAGCGCCTTCGACACTTCGCCGAGATTCTCGAAAGCGCAGTAGATCGTGTGGCCTTCCTCATCGGATTCCACGTCATCGGCGCCGGCTTCGATCGCCGCGTCCATCACCTTGTCGGCGCTGCCGGCCGATGCCGGATAGTAGATCTCGCCGGCACGATCCCACATGAACGACACCGAACCGGTTTCGCCCATCGCCCCGCCGGCCTTGGTGAAGGCGGCGCGCACGTTCGAGGCCGAACGGTTGCGGTTGTCGGTCAGCGCTTCGACGATGACGGCGACGCCGCCGGGTCCGTAGCCCTCATAGCGCACGGCTTCGTAATTCTCGGCATCGCCCATCGAGGCCTTGTTGATGGCGCGCTGGATGTTGTCCTTCGGCATCGACACTGCCTTGGCGTTCTGCACGGCCAGGCGCAGGCGCGGATTCATCGATGGATCGGGCGTCCCGCTCTTGGCGGCAACGGTGATTTCGCGCGCCAGCTTGGAAAACATTTTCGACCGCACCGCATCCTGGCGGCCCTTGCGGTGCATGATGTTCTTGAACTGTGAATGGCCAGCCATGGCACCCCTGTCGTCTTCTCGGCTAGAGCATCCCGAAGCGAGGTGATCTCACCTCGTCTTCTGCAAAATGCTCGAATTCAAAATTTCAGAGCGTCCCAAGTGCAACTCGTGGAAGCACGGCGTTCTCTGTCGGAATGGCGGGCTTATAGATAAATCGGCTCAATTCGTCCAGCCGCGAGGCCGCTGCAATCGCTCACGCCTCCAGGTCGGACTTCAGCCGGTCGATGATGCTGATCGCATGGCTGGCATACTGGCTGATCCAGCGATCCTACGCGACAGCGACAAATTCCAAGGTCTCGTGGCGCGGCTATGCTCTTGCCAACCTCAATGCCCCTCGCCGGACTTCGCTTTTCTCCGTCGCCGCGCCAACATGTTGAGCCCTTCGACCAAGGCCGAAAAACCCATCGCCGCATAGATGTAACCCTTGGGCACATGGTAGCCCATGCCATCGGCGATCAGCGTCATGCCGATCATCAGCAGGAAGCCCAGCGCCAGCATGACGATGCTCGGGTTCTTGGCGATAAAGTTTGCCAGCGGTCCGGCCGCCAGCATCATCACGCTGACCGCGACGATCACGGCGATGTACATGATGGCGATCTCGTCGGTCATGCCGACGGCGGTGATGATCGAATCGATGGAGAAGACGAGGTCGAGCAGCAGGATCTGGAAGATCGCGCCGGCGAGGCTGATCTGCAGGGTCTCACCCAGCATCGTGTCCTGGTGATCGTCGGGATCGACCGTGTGATGGATCTCCTTGGTCGCCTTCCACACCAGGAACAGGCCACCGGCAATCAGGATCAGGTCGCGCCAGGAAAAACCGTGACCGAAGGCGGTGAACACCGGCGTCGTCAGCTGGACGATGATCGAAATGGTTGCCAGCAGCACCAGCCGCATGATCAGCGCCGCCGAAATGCCGAGCCGGCGGGCGCGCGCCCTTTGCGCTTCCGGCAGCTTGTTGGTCAGGATCGAGATGAAGATCAGATTGTCGATGCCGAGCACGATCTCCAGCACCACCAGCGTCAGCAGCGCGACCCAGGCCGTTGGATCGGACACGAAGTGAAAATGTGGCGCCAGGAATTCGATGAGCTGCATGGAGGTCGTCCCCTCTACGATCTAGAGCAGTGTCGCCGGCAATTAGGTACTGCTTGCGTCCATATCAATGTCACGACCAGAAGGACGGCGCGGTTTCCTCCAGCCGCGGGCCGCGACGAAACGGCGCGATCCTCTCGGTCAGCCCGGTGCGGTCGGAAATGTCGACGCCGACGCCGCACAATGTCGCCGGTCCCGTTGCTGCCTCGAAGCGCCCTTTCGGCACTTTCGACAGGAACCGGTTGAGCGGTTCCTCCTTGTCCATGCCGAGCGAGGAATCATAGTCGCCGCACATGCCTGCGTCGGAGATGTAGCCAGTTCCGCCATTGAGGATCTGGTGATCGCCGGTCGGCTGGTGCGTGTGGGTGCCGACGACGAGACTGGCGCGGCCATCGACGAAATGCGCAAAGCACATCTTTTCCGAGGTTGCCTCGGCATGGAAGTCGATGATCACGGCATCCGCCTGCTCGCCGAGCGGACAGGCGGCCAGTTCGCGCTCACCGGCCTGGAACGGATCGTCGAGTTCGGGATGCATGAACACCCGGCCCATGATGTTGGCGACCAGCACGCGCGCACCGCTCCTGGCGATGTAGACGCCGGAGCCGCGTCCGGGCGTGCCCTTGGGGAAATTCGAGGGGCGCAGAAAGCGCTCTTCGCGCGGCGCGAAGGCCAGCGCGTCGCGCTGATCCCAGACATGGTTGCCGGTGGTGACAACATCGGCGCCCGCCGCGATTGTTTCGCGAAAGATCTCTTCGGTGATGCCGAAGCCGCCGGCGGCATTCTCGCCATTGACGATGACGAAATCGAGTTTGAAATCGGAGATCAGTCCCGGCAATTGTTCCCACACTGCCGTGCGTCCCGTTTTTCCAACCATGTCGCCGAGGAAGAGAAGTCTCATATGATCCCGCACCGAATGTCAGCGAAGCAAAAGCTGCATGACGTCTGTGAAAAGATCATGCGTCCATTGTGCTTATCTACAATTTTGGCGCGAAGCGGCGCAACCCACTCTCCGTGAGTATTTCCGGGATGACGACGTCGTGGTCCTCATCCGGCACCAGCGCCACCTCCTGGCAGTCGAAGGCGATGCCGATCAATCTGGGCGCCTGCCCCTTGTCGACAAGCTTGGCGATGGCACGGTCGTAGTAGCCGGCACCATAGCCGATGCGATGGCCGCGCGCGTCGAAGGCGGCGAGCGGCACCAGCATCACCGTGGGGTCGAGCACTTCGGCCTCCTCATGCGGGCCGACCGTACCGAAGCCCATCTCGACCATCGGAGCGCCCCGCACGAGCTCGCGAAAGACGATGGTGGACTTGTCGAGGATCGCCGGCAGGCAAAGCCTGGCTCCCTTCTCGCGCAAGGCGAACATCAGCGGCCGGACGTCGACTTCCGAGCGCATCGGCCAGAAGCCGGAGACGATCTGACCCGGCTCGACAGCGAGGTGATCGCGCGCCGTCTCGGCCATTTCTAGGGCGATCTCCACCCGCCAGAATTCATCGAGCGCGTCGCGACGCCCGAGCGCCTCGAGGCGAAGCTGCTTTTTCAGGTGCTTTGAGGATGTCATGCGCAGACGATAGAAAAAGTCAGATTTGGGTGGAGTTTTAAGAGCGACGTTTTCTACCGCATCATCCACCAAAATACATGGATGCCTTGCGAAAAGCGACGATCCACACAACCGGTGGAGAGAGCGATCCCGGGAACCTACAAAGTAGGTGGGCGCCGTGTGAGAAAACCCACGGGTCTTCCCAGGGACAGCTCCCTAAGGATCGTTAAGGCCCCGGGGAAAATGTTCTCCTGCCGGGAAGCACAGACCGTCCCGACCAATATAGGCTGCTGGTCGACCAAGCGCCAGTGAGACTAGCGTTCTTTCCGTGTCGGGTTCACGGCCTCGCCGCCGTCGACAAGCCACCCTTGAACAGGCGGAGCCGCGTCCTTACGGTCGTCATGACCAACCAGGGAGCAAAAATGCGTTTCGAAGGCACGGCGGCCTATGTCGCCGACAAGGATCTGATGGTGGCGGTCAACGCCGCGATCGCGCTGGAACGGCTCCTGCTGGTCAAGGGCGAGCCCGGCACCGGCAAGACCGAACTCGCCAGGCAAGTTGCGGCAGCCCTTGGGCTCGACCTCATCGAATGGCACGTCAAGTCGACCACCAGGGCGCAGCAGGGCCTTTACGAATACGATGCCGTGTCGCGGCTGCGCGACAGCCAGCTCGGCGACGAGCGCTTCAACGACATCAGGAACTACATCAAGCGCGGTAAGCTTTGGGAGGCGTTCGCGGCCGGCAAGAAGGTCGTGCTTTTGATCGACGAAATCGACAAGGCCGACATCGAGTTCCCCAATGATTTGCTGCAGGAACTCGATCGGATGGAGTTCTTCGTCTACGAGACCGGCGAGACCATCCGCGCCGCGGTCAGGCCGATCGTCATCATCACCTCCAACAACGAGAAGGAGCTGCCGGACGCCTTCCTGCGCCGCTGCTTCTTCCACTACATCCGCTTTCCCGACGTCGAAACGCTGCACAAAATCGTCGACGTGCACTATCCCGGCATCAAGCAGAACCTGGTGCGCGCGGCCCTCACCCAGTTCTACGAGATCCGCGAGGTGCCGGGGCTGAAGAAGAAGCCGTCGACCTCCGAGGCGCTCGACTGGATAAGGCTTCTGGTCGCCGACGACATCGCGCCGGAGGACCTGCGCGCCGATCCGAAGAACGCCCTGCCCAAGCTGCATGGCGCCCTTTTGAAGAACGAACAGGACGTGCATCTGTTCGAGCGACTGGCCTTCATGGCGAGACGGCAGGGGTAGCGCTTTCCCCGGCTGTGGACCTTGCCGCCAACCGAACAGGCAGGCAGTTCCGGCCGGAGCCTTTCGGAGGAGAATGAAATGACCGAGATCACCGTCCGCCCGCTGGCGCAGTCCGACCATGCCGACTGGCGGCGGCTGTGGACCGCATATCTAACCTTTTATGAAACCAGGCTGCCGGAAGAGGTCTACGCCGTTACCTGGAAGCGGCTGTTCGCGGCGGGTGAGTTCGAGCCGAAGGGTTTCATCGCCACGCTCGACGGCAAGGCGGTCGGCCTCACCCACTATCTCTACCACCGCTCCTGCTGGGCGGAGCAGAACAACTGCTATCTGCAGGACCTGTTCGCCGATCCGGACGTGCGCGGCAAGGGCATTGGTGCTGAGCTGATCAAGGCGGTGAAGCTGGAAGCCGCAAAAATCGGCGTCAAGAATGTCTACTGGATGACGCACGAGACCAACGCCACCGCGCGCAAGCTCTACGACTATGTCGCGCGCCGGACTGGCTTCATCGAGTATGATTTGTTGCAATGAAATACCGGGCGCAGCGCGCAAAGCTGACTTGGAACGCTGACCGGTTTGATGCGCTGGAACGCATAAGCGCCGTCTTGCGGGAAAGCGAGTTCCAGCCTCTCTATGCCAGCTACATCGCATATCTGGAGCTACGGGAGCGCGGACTGAGAAAACAATCCTTTGCGCAGCTTGATATCTTTATTGGACAGATAATATCCGATCCGTTCGAAGTTCGCCTTTCGATAGTCCAGTATCTGATTGGCACAATTGAGGGGTACTGGGATTGCTGGCCTGCCCCGGATAACTGGCAGCTGCCCGAACAAATATTTCGGAGGTTGATAGGGCCACTTTGGCGCGAGTGGCGGGAGCGCGAGCCCAACAATCCCGAGGCATGGCTTTATAGTTTTGGAAGGACATCGGTCGAAGCAGGCGGAAGCGAGGTTGCGTTTCTACTGGATCCGACTGGTCACCGCTATCAGTACGCCTTCCTCAATGAACTAGGTCACAAGCTGAACTACGAACTGCACGAACTCGAGCATATCGGAACAATCCTTTGTGAGCCGGCGTACTTTGGCGAACTGGCGGCGTCAGCATCCGCCGTTGCCGAGGCGATGGGCGAAAACATCACAGCTGAAGCAGTAGGGATCGTTGGCCGGTTGAAAGAACTGGCGGATATCTATCGCAATTATGACAGGAAAAATGATATCCTCGTTGATACGCTCAAAAGTATGGGCCGACAGGATCTGATAGCGCTTTATGTCCTGCCGGCACCCCGATGGTTCCGTGTGCTGCCAGATCCTTTGGGTTGATCACAGACCATGTTCATCCCCTTCTTCCTCGAACTGAAGGCGGCACGCGTTCCCGTTTCGCTGCGGGAATATCTGTCGCTGCTGGAGGGGCTGGAAGCCGGGTTGGTCGACTACGACGTCGAGGGTTTCTACTATCTGGCCCGCACCGCGCTGGTGAAGGACGAACGCCACATCGACCGCTTCGACCAGGTGTTTGCCCATGTTTTCAAGGGCGTCGAGGCGTTGGGTGGGCCGGACGCTGTCGATGTCGCCAATATTCCCGAGGAATGGCTGCGCCGGCTCGCAGAGAAGCACCTGACCGACGAAGAAAAAAGACTGATCGAGGCGCTCGGCGGTTTCGAAAAGCTGATGGAGACCTTGAAACAGCGGCTGGAGGAGCAGAAAGGCCGCCACCAGGGCGGTTCGAAATGGATCGGCACCGGCGGCACCTCACCCTTCGGCGCCTATGGCTACAATCCCGAAGGCGTGCGCATCGGCCAGCACGAAAGCCGCAACCGACGCGCCGTTAAAGTCTGGGACAGACGCGAGTTCAGGAATTTCGACGATGCCGTCGAACTCGGCACCCGCAACATCAAGATCGCGCTGAAGCGCCTGCGCCGCTGGGTGCGCGAGGGCGCCGAGGAAGAGTTCGACCTGCCGGGCACCATCCACGCCACCGCCGAGCATGGCTATCTCGACGTGCAGACGCGGCCCGAACGGCGCAACGCGGTAAGGCTCTTGATGTTCTTCGATGTCGGCGGCTCGATGGACGACCACATCAAGAGCGTCGAAGAGCTGTTTTCGGCCGCCCGCGCCGAATTCCGCCAGCTCGAATATTTCTATTTTCACAACTGCCTCTATGAGGGTGTGTGGAAGGACAATCGCCGCAGGCATGCCGAGACGATCCCGACCTTCGACCTGATCCATAAATATGGGCCGGACTACAAGGTGATCGTCGTCGGCGACGCCTCGATGAGCCCTTACGAGATCGCCCTACCCGGCGGCTCGGTCGAACACTGGAACCCGGAGGCCGGGACCGTCTGGCTCGGCCGCCTGCTGCAGCAATGGCCGAACGCGGTATGGTTGAACCCCGAGAACGAGAAGAACTGGGGCTTTACCCATTCGATTACCATGATCCGCGACATCTTCGGCGGCCGCATGTTCCCGCTGACGCTGGCGGGGCTCGAAGGCGCGACCAGGCAGCTTTCAAGGAAGCATTGAACAGACAGGAAAAACGATGACCTGCTTTCTCTGCCCGCAATGCGGCGTCCAGTTCGCGGCAACGGAGGCACCGCCGAACCGCTGCCCGATCTGCGAGGACGAGCGGCAATATGTGGGCTGGGAAGGCCAGGCCTGGATCACACCGGAAGAGCTCGCTGACGGACACCGGGTCGTGGTCAAGGACGACGCAGGCGTTCTCGCCTTCGGCATCGAGCCGCGCTTCGCCATCGGCCAGCGCACGTTGCTGGCGCAGACGCCGCACGGCAATGTGCTGTGGGACTGCATCTCGATGGTCAGCGACGAGGCGGTGGCCGAGATCAACCGCCGCGGCGGCCTGACAGCGATAGCCATCTCGCACTGCCACTATTATTCGGTGATGGTCGAGTGGAGCGAGGCTTTTGGCGGTGTTCCGATCTTTCTCCATGCCGATGACCGCCAATGGATCATGCGGCCGCACAAGGCGATCGTCAGTTGGGAGGGCGAGACGTTGCCTATCAACCCTTCGCTGACACTTGTCCGCTGCGGTGGCCACTTTGCCGGCGGCCAGGTGCTCCATTGGGAACGCGATGGCGGCAACGCCCTGCTGTCCGGCGACATATTGCAGGTAACGCCGACGCGCCGCCATGTCAGCTTCATGTACAGCTATCCCAACTACATCCCGCTCAACGCAGCCGCCGTGCGCCGCATCGCGAAGGCATTGGAGCCCTTCCAGTTCAACCACATCTACGGCGCATGGTGGAACCAGAATGTGATTGGGGACGCAAAAGCGGCATTCGATATATCGGTCGCACGCTATCTTGCAGCCATCGCGTGAAGGCACGACCGAAAATGCGGGCAAACCTCGTAACAAACCCCTATCTTGGTGCGAATATGAGGTTGCAATCAACAACGAGCCGGCAAGGCTGAGGAGATCAAATGGACACCCACACCTACCCTGTCACCCGCACCGACGCCGAATGGCGCGCCCGGCTGACGCCGGAGCAATATGCCGTCATGCGCGGCCACGGCACCGAGCGGCCCGGAAGCTGCGCTTTGCTCTACGAGAAGCGCGCCGGCACGTTTTCCTGCGTCGGCTGCGACCAGCCGCTGTTCGAGTCCAAGCTGAAGTTCGAGAGCGGCACCGGCTGGCCGAGCTTCAACGACCCGGTGCAGGGCTCGGTCGAAAACACGGTCGACCGCAGCTACGGCATGGTCCGCACCGAATGCCATTGCGCCCGCTGCGGCAGCCATCTCGGCCATGTCTTCGAGGACGGCCCGCCGCCGACCGGCCTGCGCTATTGCATCAACGGCGTCGCGCTGAAATTCGAGCCGTCGGCTTAACCCGACCGTCGGATGGATCGAAAGGGCGGCTGCGGCCGCCCTTTTTCATTGCGCGATAGGTGCCCCGTATCCACACTGTCAGACCACGACCGACAGGATCAGCCACAATGTGGCGCCAAGCGTCATCAGCGAGGCCTTGGCGCCAGTGGCCTTCTCCGTGGTTCGCCATACGGCAAAGGTCAGGAAGATGTTGTAGGGCACCGGCGCGAAATGCACCGCCAGAACCAGCGCGAGCGGCAGCTTCAGTGTGAGCAGGACGATCGCAGCCACCGACGATGCGACGTTGATCGCCGTGCCGACAAGGATGAGGTCGCGCCAGAACAGCCGATCGAGCGGCACCAGGCCTTGCCAGCGTGCGCGGAAGAAGCCCCGGCTGGCCGTGTCGTTCTCGTCTTCGGGAAGCTTTGAAACATTCATCGGCGCAACCCTCGCTTCGGCGTCGGCAGGAACGTCAAACGCAACAAACTGTCAACACCAGGCGACGATGGACATTGTGACCTGACAAGATGTCATCACACGGTCGCGAAACCTTTCTACGCCGCTTCTTTTCGATATACTTTTGCCAAGCGGCGACGTCCCGACGGAATTTGCCGCCCCATCATCCAGTCGCCTTGCCAGGGAGGTCTTGAGATGAGCGACAATTTCTACAATGTGCTGTTTCTGTGCAACGCCAATTCGGCGCGATCCATCATGGGGGAAGCCATCCTCAACCGGATCGGCGCCGGCAAGTTCAAAGCCTTTTCCGCCGGCTCGCAACCGAAGGGCACAGTCAATCCCTACGCACTTCAACTGCTCGAAACCCTCAGCTTCGACACCGGCTTCGCCCGCTCGAAAAGCTGGGACGAATTCGCCGCGCCAGACGCGCCGGAAATGAACTTCGTCTTCACCGTCTGCGACAACACTGCGAACGAAGCCTGTCCCATATGGCCCGGCCATCCGATGACGGCACTTTGGGCGATACCGGATCCAGCCAAGGCCCGCGGCACCGACGCCGAGGTGCACCTCGCCTTCGCCGATGCCTTTCGCATGCTCAACAATCGCATCTCGCTGTTCGTCAATCTGCCGGTGGGTACGCTCGACCATATGACGCTGCAGCACCATCTGGACGAGATCGGCCGCGATACGGCGACGGCGAACTGATCGCAAAACCCTCGTCTCGCTCATCGGTCGGCAGACGCGAGCTCACGCTCAGGCTTCGTCCGCCAGAACCTCGGTGACCGCGCGCTCGATGCGCGAGGCCTCCGTCACCAGCCAGTCGGTCATGGCCGGCCAGTTGTCCTCGGCAAAGCAATTCACCCGCCACATCGAATTGATGCCGAGGCCCTGGCAACTCTGTTCCGGCCTGAGCTTCAACTTGCCTTCGATCGCCGGCTGGACCGGCTTCAACCGCGACCACGCTCCCGTGGCGCCGAACTTCTCGTTGCGCCCAAAGAAGACGCCGACATGGTTCTGCGCCGGCGCGACATACATGGAAAGGACCAATGCGAAGTCGGGCAGCCCGCGCTGCCAGAACCAGGGTCCGCGCCTCGCCAGCAGGGCCTTTTCCTCCGGATGCCGTTCCTCGAACAGCGTCCAGAAACCGCGCTGGCGGAATTCAGAGGCGCGGCGGGCGCCGAAGTCGAATTCGCTCATGGTTCGAACCGTATCTCCGGCAACCGCATGGGGCGCCGGGCCGGTTAGTCTTACACCATGCCGAGCGCTGCCTTGTACAGGTCGAGGATGGTTTCCTCCTCCTGCCGCTCTGCCTGGTCCTTCTTGCGCAGCCGGATGATCGTGCGCATCGCCTTGGTGTCGAAGCCGGTGCCCTTGGCCTCGGCGAACACTTCCTTGATGTCGTCGGAAATGGTCTTCTTCTCCTCCTCGAGCCGCTCTATGCGCTCGATGAAGGCACGCAGCTGGCCGGCGGCAACAGTCTGGCTGGTCTCGGTGATATCGTCGGCCATGTTTTCTTCTCCGCGTCTTTTATGCATCACGACTCGGAAACCGACCGTGACGGATTTGAGCGGGTTCGATGCCCGACCAAGCGCAGCGGGTCAAGATGGTATCGATGCGGCATGAAGGGTTGCGCACGCCCGAGGTGTATTGAGATTCAGGTCAGGCCGAGCCGAAAACGGTGGCTTCCGAGAACCGGAGCGGAGCGTACTTTGGTACGTGGGCACCGGAAGCGCAGGAAGCCAGCGTTTGCAGGCCGGCATCACCTGAATATCAACACACCTCAATTGAAGGCGATCAGCAGATCCTTCGCATCGATCTGGTCGCCGGCCTTGACCAGCACCTCGGCGACCGTGCCGTCGCGCTCGGCATGCAGCGCCGTCTCCATCTTCATCGCCTCGATGGAAAGCAGCACGTCGCCGGCCTTCACGGCCTGGCCAGCAGCAACCGAAAGCGCCGAGACGACGCCAGGCATCGGTGCGCCGACATGCGCCTCGTTGCCCGGTTCGGCCTTGCGGCGCGCCTTGGCGGCGGACGCGCCATGCGCCCTGTCGGGCACCTTGACGCGGCGTGGCTGGCCGTTGAGCTCGAAGAACACGGTGACCATGCCCTTGTCGTCGACATCGCCGATAGCCAGACAGCGCACCACCAGCGTCTTGCCCTTCTCGATGTCGACGAAGATCTCGTCCTCCGGCTTCATGCCGTAGAAATAGGTCGGCGTCGGCAGGACGCTGACCGGGCCGTAGGTCTCCTGCGCGCCGGCGAAGTCGGAAAACACCTTCGGATACATCAGCCAGGAGGCGAATTCGAACTCCGAGAGCTTGCGCTCGAGCTTCTCCTCGATCTCCTTGCGGCTGGCCTTGAGATCGGCCGGCTTGAGCAGCGAGCCCGGCCGCACCGTGATCGGCTTGTCGCCCTTCAGCGCCTTCTTCTGCAGCGCTGCCGGCCAACCGCCGGGCGACTGGCCGAGATCGCCGCGCAACATCGAGACGACCGAATCCGGAAAGGCGATATCCCTGGCCGGATTTTCGACATCGGCGACGGTCAGGTCCTGGCTGACCATCATCAATGCCATGTCGCCAACGACCTTGGACGACGGAGTCACCTTGACGATGTCGCCGAACATCAGGTTGACGTCGTGATAGGTCTGCGCCACCTCGTGCCAGCGTGTCTCAAGCCCGAGCGAGCGCGCCTGTTCCTTGAGATTGGTGAACTGTCCGCCCGGCATTTCATGCAGGTAGACTTCCGAGGCCGGTCCCTTGAGATCGCTTTCGAAGGCGGCGTACTGGTTGCGCACCGCCTCCCAGTAGAACGAGATCTTGCGAATCCATTGCGGATCGAGGCCCGGGTCGCGCTCGGTGCCCTTCAGCGCCTCGACGATCGAGCCAAGGCAAGGCTGCGATGTATTGCCGGAGAAGGCATCCATCGCCGCGTCGATGGCGTCGACGCCGCTCTCCACCGCTGCAAGCACCGTCGCCGCCGACAGGCCCGACGTGTCGTGGGTGTGGAAATGGATCGGCAGGTCGGTCGCCTCGCGCAGTGCCTTGAACAGCACGCGTGCGGCGGAAGGCTTCAAGAGGCCAGCCATGTCCTTGACGGCGATGATGTGGGCGCCGGCCGCCTGTAATTCGCCGGCCAGGCCGACATAGTATTTGAGATCGTATTTGGCTCGCGCCGGGTCGAGAATGTCGCCGGTGTAACACATCGCCGCTTCGATCAGCTTGCCCTCGGCGCCGACCGCGTCCATGGCGACGCGCATGTTCTCGACCCAGTTCAGGCAGTCGAACACGCGGAACAGGTCGATGCCGCCGCTGGCCGCCTGCTTGACGAAATGCTGCACGACATTGTCGGGATAATTGGTGTAGCCGACGCCGTTGGCGCCGCGCAGCAGCATCTGCAACAACAGGTTGGGCGCTGCCTCGCGCACCAGCGACAGCCGCTCCCATGGATCCTCGGTGAGGAAGCGCATGGCGACGTCAAAGGTGGCGCCGCCCCAGCATTCGAGCGACAGAAGCTGCGGCAGGGCGCGCGCATAGGTGCCGGCTATGCCGGCGATGTCATGCGTGCGCACGCGCGTCGCCAGCAGCGACTGATGGCCGTCGCGCATCGTCGTGTCGGTGACCAGCACCTCCTTTTGCGCGCGCATCCAGGCGGCGAATTTCTCCGGTCCGAGCACGTCCAGCTTCTGCTTGCTGCCGCCCGGCACATTGCCGTTGAGGTAGGGCACGATGGGTGCGGCCGCGTCGGCCTTCGGCTGTGGCCGGCCGCGCGCCTCGGGATGACCGTTGACCGACACGTCGGCGAGATAGTTGATGAGCTTGGTGGCGCGGTCCTGGCGCTTCACCTGCTGGAACAGCTCCGGCGTCGTGTCGATGAACTTGGTCGTGTAGGAATTGTCAGCGAAGCTCGGGTGGTTGATGATCGCTTCGAGGAAGGTCAGGTTGGTGGCGACGCCGCGGATGCGGAACTCGCGCAAGGCCCGGTTCATGCGGGCGATGGTCTCGGCCGGCGTCGGCGCCCAGGCCGTCACCTTCTCCAGCAGCGGGTCGTAGAAGCGGGTGATGACCGCGCCGGAATAGGCGGTGCCGCCGTCGAGGCGGATGCCGAAACCGGTGGCGCCACGATAGGCGGTGATGCGGCCATAGTCGGGAATGAAATTGTGCTCGGGATCTTCTGTGGTGATGCGGCACTGCAAGGCATGGCCGTTCAGCCGGATGTCCTTCTGCGCCGGCACGCCCGATTCCGGCGTACCTATGGCGAAGCCGTCGAGGATGTGGATCTGCGCCTTGACGATGTCGATGCCGGTCACCTGCTCGGTGACGGTGTGCTCGACCTGGATGCGCGGATTGACCTCGATGAAGTAGAACTTGGCGGTATCGGCATCCTGCAGGAACTCGACCGTGCCGGCACCGATATAGCTGGTCTCGCGCGCGATCTTCAGCGCATAACCGCAAAGCTCCTCGCGCTGCGACATTTCGAGATAGGGCGCCGGCGCCCGCTCGACGACCTTCTGGTTCCGGCGCTGGATCGAGCAGTCGCGCTCGAACAGATGCACCGCATTGCCATGCGTGTCGCCCAGCACCTGCACCTCGACATGGCGGGCGCGCTCAATCAGCTTTTCGAGATAGACCTCGTCCTTGCCGAAGGCGGCTTTCGCCTCGCGCTTGCCTTCCATCACCTCGCGGGCAAGATCAGCCTCGGAGCGGATGGCGCGCATGCCGCGCCCGCCGCCGCCCCACGATGCCTTCAGCATCACCGGGTAGCCGATCTCCTTGGCCAGTTTCTTGACCGCCTCAATGTCGTCCGGCAACGGATCGGTGGCGGGGATCACCGGCACGCCGACCTCGATCGCCAGATTGCGCGCCGCAACCTTGTTGCCGAGCCGGCGCATCGTGTCCGGCTTCGGCCCGATAAAGGTAATGCCGGCGACCGCGCAGGCTTCGGCGAATTCTGGGCTTTCCGACAAAAGCCCGTAGCCGGGATGGATGGCGTCGGCGCCCGAAAGCCTGGCGACGCGGATCACCTCCTCGATCGACAGGTAGCTTTCGATCGGTCCCATGTCGCGGGTCAGGTGCGGTCCGCGCCCGACCTGGTAGCTCTCATCGGCCTTGAAGCGATGCAGCGAGTACTTGTCCTCCTCGGCCCAGATCGCCACGGTTTTGAGACCAAGTTCGTTGGCCGCGCGAAAGACGCGAATGGCGATTTCGGATCGGTTGGCGACGAGGATCTTCGTAATGGCCAAGGACGAACTCCGGACAGTGTCGGGGACGAAACTGGCGTCATGATTAGCGCGAAAATGCTGCAGTGCAAACAAAATTGACGCTGAATTAAATCGATTGAAACGGAATCTTTGCGCCAAAGTCGGTCGCATTCGGTCGAACGCGCAAGAAAGCCCCGGCGCGGTCATTCAAGGCCTGATCTTTTTCCGGCTAAAGGCCGGCTTTATCGGCTTGCCGGATCGTCCGGAAGGGAGCGAGGCTCAACAGAAAAATGCCCGACGCGAAGCGCCGGGCATTCTGTAGAGATCGAGGCCGACAGGCTTACATCTTCTGGATGTAGGTGTACTTGCCGTCGTCGCCCTTCTTCCATTCGTACATGACGTAGCCGGGCAGCGTCGGGTCGCCCTTGGCGTCATAGGACAGGTCGCCGAGCACGGTCTTGAACGGGCCATTCGCATGCAGCGCCTTGGCAACTTCCTGCGGGTCGTTCGACTTGGCGGCTGCTGCTGCTTCCGAAAGCGCCTGCACGGCAGCGTATGCGTAGAGCGTGTAGGCTTCCGGCTCGAAGCCCTGCGCACGGAACTTCTCGACGAGTTCCTTGTTCGCGGGGATCAGGCGCGGATCCGGGCCGAAGGTGTTGAGCGTGCCCGCAACCGCGTCGCCCGCGATCGAAGCCAGCTCGTTCGACACGATGCCGTCACCGGAAACCAGCGTCGCCTTGAGGCCCTGGTCGGCCGCCTGGCGGATGATCAGGCCGGCTTCGGTGTGCAGGCCGCCCCAATAGATGATGGAGACACCGGCTTCCTTCATCTTGGCGATCAGTGCCGAGAAGTCCTTGTCGCCGACATTGATGCCTTCATACATGACTTCCGTCACGCCCTTGGCGTTCATCGCCTTCTTGGTTTCGTCGGCAAGGCCCTGACCGTAGGTGGTCTTGTCGTGCACGACGGCGATCTTGGCGTCCTTGAAGTTTGCGGCGAGATAAGCGCCGGCAATGCTACCCTGCTGGTCATCGCGTCCGCAGGTGCGGAACACGTTCCACAGGCCGCGCTCGGTGAACTGCGGGTTGGTGGCAGCCGGGGTAATCTCGACGATGTTGTTTTCCGCATAGACTTCGGATGCCGGGATCGAGACGCCCGAGTTGAAGTGGCCGACCACGAACTTGACGCCGTCGCCGACGAACTTGTTAGCGACCGAGATGCCCTGCTTCGGATCGGAGACGTCGTCGCCAACCTCGAGTTTGATCTGCTCGCCATTGATGCCGCCCTTGGCATTGATGTCGGCAACAGCCGCTTCCGCACCCTTCTGAAGCTGTGCGCCGAAGGCTGCGTTCGGACCGGTGATCGGACCGGCAACGCCGATCAGTACATCAGCCCACGCGCTGCCGCCGAACGCGACGAGCGCGGTCAGGGCGACGGCGGACAAAAGTGATTTTTTCATTTAAACGCTCCCATTTACGGAGTGGGCGTGGATGAAGCTTTCATGCGATGCCCACCCTTATCGCAGAAAGCATAGTTTGCCGATTTTCAGGCACTTGTCACGCCGATTCATCCCCGAAGTGGCGTTAATGATGAACCTCAGCCTTTCGGCTTCCAGCTCAAGATTGAAGCTCTTTCGTAGAGCCAATTATACTGCGTCACCATCTGGTTTGTTCGTGTGTATTGATAGCCGACGAAGCCAAGGATCATCAGCACGATGGTGTCGACGATGTAGTAGTGCAGCGAGAACATCGTGCCGCCGAACAGCGCGTGATGGATGAAGCGGATGCCTATGCCGAGGCCCAGCATATAGACGAACAGATGGATGAAGCTGCGCCATGTCTGGGCGCTTGCCTTGCCCGTCATCCAGGCCGCCCAGCCGCCGAGCAGGCAGGTGACGAAGAAGAACTGCCAGATCGACGGCTCCTCGTAAAGAATGCCCTGCATGGTGAAGTCTCCCTAGCATGATCCCGAAAAGTTGCAGACTTTTCGGACAAGGATCATGCGACAAACAAACAACTTGGAGCGGAATATCGGATGCACACGTTCCGCTCCAAACTCAGTGGTGTCCGCCTTCGAGATAGGCGGCGCGCACTTCTGGATTGGCGAGCAGTTCCTTGCCGGTGCCGCTCATCGTCACATTGCCGTTGACCATGACGTAGCCGCGCGTGGCGAGCTTGAGCGCGCCGAAGGCGTTCTGCTCGACCAGGAACACGGTCAGCCCCTGGGTGCGGTTCAGCTCGCGGATGGCGTCGAAGATCTGCTTGACGATCAGCGGCGCCAGACCCAGCGACGGTTCGTCGAGCAACAACAGCTTCGGCCGCGCCATCAGCGCACGTCCGATCGACAGCATCTGCTGCTCGCCGCCCGACAGCGTGCCGCCGCGCTGGGCGATACGCTCCTTGAGTCGCGGGAACAGCGTGAACACCTTCTCGACGTCCTCGTCATAGTGCTTGAGGTTGTCGAGGCTGGCGCCCATCTGCAGGTTTTCCATCACCGTCATGCGCGGGAAGATGCGACGGCCTTCGGGCGATTGGGCGATGCGCATGCGCGCGATCTCATGCGTCGGCATCTGGGTGATGTCGGTGCCGGCAAAGGTGATGGTGCCGGCCCGCGCACGAGGCGCGCCGAAGATGGTCATCATCAGCGTCGACTTGCCGGCGCCGTTGGCGCCTATCAGCGCCACGATCTCACCCTGGTTGACGGTGACATCGACACCGTTCAGCGCCCGGATGTTGCCGTAGTAGGTCTGCACGCCCTTGATATCGAGCAGCGTTGTCCCGGCCATCACTTGCCCCCTCCGCGCTTGCCCGCCACAGGCTTGGCAGCGGCAGTCTTTCCGGAAGCCGCGTTTGCAGTCTTCCCGGAAGCATGGCTGGTCGCCACCTTGCCCGCGTCGACGCGGCGCGAGAATTCCGTGTCCTTGCCCTGGCCGAGCAGCTTGGCCTGCTTGACCCATTCCTCACGCGCGATGCGCCCGTCGAAGGCAAGATAGGCCTCGGCGGCCTCGACGTCTGATTTTTTCCAGGCGCCGATTTGGTCGAAATGGAAGATGCCGTGCTCGTTGAGTTTCTTCTCGTTGACCGTGCCGATGCCCTTGATGCGGGTCAGATTGTCTGCCTTGCCGCCGCGCGGTGCCGCCAGCCGGTTGGAGATTTCCCCAACCTTCGCCGCCGGAGCCTTCGCCGCCGGAGCCTTGGCTGCCGGCTTTGCCGGTGCGGGCGCCGCGGTCGACTTCGCCGCCGCCCCAGTTGCCGCCTTTGACGCCGCTTTCGGGGCAGGCTTTGCCTTTGGAGCAGGCTTCGCCGCCGGTACGGCAGCCAGCGGAGCAGCCTTGTTTGCCGCTGCGAGCGATCTTGCGTCGACCTGCGCCGCCTTGGAGGCGCCTTTCGAAACGGTGACCCGCTCGCCCTCGCTATGGCCGACCGTGTCGGTTACCGGCCCGGCGAGATACGACGACGATGTCCCCGGACCGTGCGCGGCATCTGGCCCCGTATCGAGCTGTTCGATGACGTCTTCGTCGCCGACTTCGGTGAGAACCGCCTCGACTTCCTCGTCGTCGACACCGAGATAGGCGGCAATGACGCGCGGATCGGTACGCACCGATTGCGGACTGCCGTCCGAGATCTTGCGGCCATACTCCAGCACCACGACGTGGTCTGATATCTGCATGACCACGGACATGTCGTGCTCGATCAAAAGGATCGAGGTGCCTGATGTGTTCTTGATGTCGATCAGCAGTTCGTTGAGCGACGCCGATTCCTTCGGATTGAGGCCGGCCGCCGGCTCGTCCAGGCACAGAAGCTCGGGACCCGTGCACATGGCGCGGGCGATCTCGAGGCGCCGCTGCGCGCCGTATGGCAGGTCGCCGGCCGGATCGTCGGCACGGTCGACGAGATCGGCCTTCTCCAGCCAGTGCCTGGCCAGCTCGACCGATTCGGCCGAGGCCTTGCGGTAGCCGCTGAAGCCGAACAGGCCGAGCACCGTATAGCCCGAGGCCTTCATCAGCTTGTTGTGCTGGGCAACCAAAAGGTTCTCCAGCAGCGTCATGCCCGAGAACAGGCGGATGTTCTGAAAGGTGCGCGCCMCCTTGGCGCGCGCCGGGATCTCGTGGTTGGGCAGACGTTCGAGCAAATAGCTCGAGCCATCGACGCGGTTGAGCGTGATCATGCCCTCCGACGGCTTGTAGAAGCCGGTGATGCAGTTGAACACGGTTGTCTTGCCGGCACCGTTGGGTCCGATCAGCGCGGTGATCTCGCCACGCTTGGCGGTGAAGGACAGGTCGCCGATGGCGACCAGGCCACCGAACTTCATCGACAGATGCTCGACCTGGAGGATGGCCTCGTTCATGGGTGTGCTCGCATTCATCAGCCGTGGCCCTCCTTGGTGAAGGAACTGGAGACAGCCCTTCGCTCCTTGAGGAAGGCGGTCGGCTCGCGACTGCCGACGAAGCCGCGCGGCTTCCACAGCATGACGATGACCATGGCCATGCCGAACAGAAGCATGCGGTAGAGTTCGGGGGTGAAGTCCGGCCCGAAGATCTGCTTGAGGAAGTCGAGTTCGCGCAGCGCCTCGGTGCCGCCGATCATCACCATTGCGGCAACCGCTATGCCGACCAGCGAGCCCATGCCGCCGAGCACGACGATGGCCAGGATGATGGCCGATTCCAGGAAGACGAAGGATTCCGGGCTGACGAAGCCTTGCCGCGCGGCGAAGAACGAGCCGGCGAAGCCGCCGAACATGGCGCCGGTGGCAAAGGCCGTAAGCTTGGTCGTCGTCGTGTTGATGCCCAGAGACCGGCAGGCGATCTCGTCCTCGCGCAGCGCTTCCCAGGCACGGCCAACCGGTAGGCGGCGCAGCCTGATGGTGACGAAGGCGGTGAGCAGGCACAGGCCCAGGATCAGATAGTAAAGGAAGATCTTATAGTAGGCACCTGACTGAGCGATGTGCAGCACCTTGGCTATGTAGTTCGAATCCGACACGTTGAACGACATCAGGCCGAAGAAGCTGACCTTGGGAATGCCGGAAATGCCGGCCGACCCGTTGGTGACCTCGCGCCAGTTGATCAGCACCAGGCGGATGATCTCGCCGAAGGCCAGCGTCACGATAGCCAGATAGTCGCCACGCAGGCGCAGCACAGGGAAGCCGAGCAGCACGCCCCAGAGGGCGGCCATGGCGCCAGCGGCTGGCAGCAGGATCCAGAACGACAGGCCGTATTCGGTGGCGAGCAGCGCATACGCATAGGCGCCAAGTGCATAAAAGGCGACGTAGCCGAGGTCGAGCAGGCCGGCGAGGCCAACAACGATGTTCAGGCCCCAGGCCAGCATCACATAGATCAGGATCTGGATGCCGAAATTGTCGACCCATTTCAGCGAGCCCTGCAGCCCTCCGACAATCGACCAGGCGTTCAGCGACAAAACCGCGACCACGAGGATGGGGTACAGCACAAGCGCGGCAATGCCGAGCTTGGTGAAGTTGGCGTGGATGAAGGCCCTGAAATAGTAGATCACGCTGGCCAGCACATAGATGATCGCCAGGGCGCGCAGGAATTGCAGATAGCCGGCCGGTTCTGCTCCGACCCATCCGGCGAGCGAGCTGTTGAAAACGAACAGCAGCACCGCCGCGATGACGGCCGCGATGAACCACGGCACCTGGAAGAATCGCGACGCCACGCTGCCCGGCAACAGGCCGGTGGCAACGTCGGCGATCTTCTGGTTGGCCATGAAGGGCTGGCCATAGGCGACATAGAGGAAGCGTCCGACAGCCGTGGCGACCACCACGCCGGCAAGCAAGCCCCAGCGCGTGGTGACGACCAGTTCATTGGAGATGTTCTGGCCGGTCTTCAGGCCAATGAACAGCACGAACAGGCCAAGCGAAATGGCGCCGGCATAGAAGCCTTCCTTAAGGCCGCGTTGAACAGGGCTGGCGACGACGTCGCTTTCCGGAGATACGGTAACCGCCATGATCTCAGACCTTTTCGACTTCTGGCCGGCCCAGAATGCCGGAAGGCAGGAAGATCAGCACGATCGCCAGGATCGAGAACGCGGCGACGTCCTTGTAGTCGATCGAGAAATACGCCGACCACATGCTTTCGATGAAGCCGATCATCAGCCCGCCGAGCACCGCGCCCGGCAGCGAACCGATGCCGCCCAGCACCGCCGCCGTGAACGCTTTGACACCCGGCGTGAAGCCGTCCGAGAAGGCTATGACGCCGTAATACATCAGGAACAAGGTGCCGGCGACGGCGGCGAGCGCCGCACCCATGATGAAGGTGATCGAGATCGTGCGGTCGACGTCGATGCCGAGCAGTGCGGCCATCTTGCGGTCCTGCTCGCACGCTCTTTGCGCTCGACCCAGCGATGTCCTGTTGACCAGGTACCAGAACAGCGCCAGGAGCGCCGCCGTGACGAGAACGATGATGATCTGCTTCAGTGACACGCTGATGCCGTTGATGTTGTAGACCTGGCTGACCATCGGCGGGATCGGCTTGTTGCGCGGCCCTTGCGTCACCTGGACGAAGTTCGACAGCGCGATCGACATGCCGATCGCGGTGATCAGCGGCGCCAGCCGGAACGAACCGCGCAGCGGCCGGTAGGCCACCTTCTCGATCGTCCAGTTGTAGAGGCTGGTGAGCAGCATCGCCACGATCATCATGACCAGCAGCGCGATGACGACGGGCACCGAATAGAACAGTGCACCGAGGACGAGGAAGACAATCAGCGCCGTGAAGGCGCCCACCATGAAGATGTCGCCATGGGCGAAGTTGATCATGCCGATGATGCCGTAGACCATCGTGTAGCCGATCGCGATCAGCCCATAGATCGATCCCAGCGTCAGCCCGTTGATAAGCTGCTGGACAAAGTACTGCATGTGTACGTGGCTCCCCTGGAATGTCGCCCATGCAGACGCATTCCTTTTCGTATTTCCCCTAGTCGTAAAGTTTCGAGCCCGGATTGCAACGTCATTTTTCAACCGTCATGCGTGTTTTGCCGGCACGCCGTTCGATTGCCCGTTTTTCCCATCCGGCCCCTTGGACTATCGCGGACCCTACCATTGGCATAACGCAATGTCTTTGACGATTCGACCGCATCATGCGCCCCATTTCGAAGAAATCACCGTCAAAACTAGGTGATGAGAAGAATCGTTGCGTTCCTGACACGATCCGTTTTTCGTTCCTTTGCTTTCCCCTGGGTTAGGATTCCCCTTAGCTGACCACAAAACCCTGCGCGAACGAATCGTGGTCGTCGGTGAAGCTGGTGTTGATCCGGTCATCGGCGACCGGCCGCCGATCGAGCCGACGATGGGCGCGTCGGGACTCAGTAGGCGGATCCGCCATTCTCGCTCAGGACATGCCGCTCGGTGCCATCAAGGGGAGGATTGAAGACGCTGACCAGGATCATGTCGCCGGCGGCATCCGCACGCAGATAGTGATCGTCATGTTCATCGAGCACATAGATCGTGCCAGGCTCGATACGATGCACTCCACCGGACATGTCCTCGACTTCGCCAGTGCCGGCGATGCAGTAGCAGGCCTCGAAATGCCGCCGATAGTGGAGGCGCGATTCGCTGCCTGCACGCACAACGGTATGGCAGACTGTGAACCCCATGCCGTCCTTTTGTGTCAGCAAGCGATGGCTGGTGCCATTGCCCCAGTCTACGAAGAAGTCAGATTTTTCTACATCAGCCAATTGTCTGGTGAACATGGTCGTTTTCCCTGCATATCGTCAAAAGCTCGGAATCTTCGTTGCATCTGAGCTTGCTCCGAAGTCCGATTGCAGAAATGCCGCAAGATAGGCGCGTCTTCAAATGATTGCTTCTCACCCGATATGTTAGTAAATTTTACATATGGACTACATCCCGCTAAACGCCGTCCGTGCTTTCGAGGCCGCTGCGCGCCATCTCAGCTTCTCCGCTGCCGGCGAGGAGCTGCACGTCACTCACCCAGCCATCAGTCACCAGATAAAGCGGCTGGAGGAGTGGTTGGGCGTGCCGCTCTTCCATCGGGATGCGCGCAAAGTACGGCTGACGGATGCCGGGGTTATCCTGCAGGCCTCGGCGAGGGCGGCACTTGCCGAACTCGGCGCCACATGCCGGCGTATCAGGCGCAATGCGGCCGTTGCGACCGTATCCGTAGGCTGCATCCCTTCCATTGCCAGCCGTTGGCTCGTACCCCGCCTGCCGGACTTCACAGCCAGCCATCCCGATATCGGTATGCGGGTGGCTTATGCCCGGGCTGAGGAAAGGCTCGGCGATGGTGAGAACGACGTGCTGATCACGCTTGGGGCTGATCCCACTCCCGGCGTCACTAGCCTCAAGCTGTTTTCACGCCTGAACCGGCCGGTGTGCAGCCCCTATTACTTCGCCGGCAGGGACCATCTTCGAACAGCCGCGGGACTCACGAGCGCGGACCTGCTGCATGACGAGAACCGCCACGGCTGGCGCGAGTGGTTCTCCGAGGCCGGGCTGCTCAATGTCGACGTCGGCAACGGACCCGTCTTCGCCGACTTCAACATTCTGGCAACGGCGGTCATCGCCGGCCACGGCGTGGCGCTTTGTCCCGTCGACGTTTTTCGGGACGAGCTGAAGCGGGGCGATCTGATTGTTTTGTCACCGATCGCAACCAACCGCGACAAGGGCTATTTCCTGACGATGTCGGTGGACGCCTCGCCCGCCGCGTTTACCTTCGCGGACTGGTTTCGCCGGGAGGTTTCGGTCGATGCCGAGCCGGATCGGCTTTAGGTCCTAGCACTGTCGTTCGCCCAAACCGGGACCCCTTTTGAGCGACATGCAAGGCCTGTCGATATCACTTGACGACGAAGCCATGCGCGAACGGATCTCGGTCGTCGATAAAGATCGTGTTCAAGCCGGTCATCCGCGCCCAGCCGCCGATCGAGGGAATGATGGCCGGTTTGCCCGCCACGATGACGTCCTTTTCGACCTTGCCCTTGAACAGCGAACCGATGATCGATTCATGGACGAAGCTGTCGCCGGCCTTGAGTTTGCCCTTGGCATGAAGCTGCGCCATGCGCGCCGAGGTGCCGGTGCCGCACGGTGAGCGGTCGATCGCCTTGTCGCCGTAGAAGACGGCATTGCGGGCGTCCGCGCCCTCCACGGTCGGCTTGCCGGTCCACAGCATGTGCGACAGCCGGTTGATGCCTGGGTTCTCCGGATGCACGAAGGAATATTTTTCATTGAGCCGCTGCCGCACCACTGGGCTCCAGGCGATGAAGTCGCCGGCCGAATAATCGGCCATGTCGCGATAGTTCTTCTGCGGTTCGACGATGGCGTAGAAATTGCCGCCATAGGCAACATCGACGGTGATTTCGCCGAGCTGCGGACACTCGACCGTCAAACCTTCGGCATGGAGGAAGGACGGCACGTTGGTGATGCGCACCTCCTCGACATAGTCGCCGACCTGTTTGTACTCGGCGATGACCAGGCCGGCCGGCGTGTCGAGCCTCAGCACGCCAGGCGTCTTCGGCTTGATCAGCCCGTGCTCGATCGCCATCGTCACCGTGCCGATGGTGCCATGGCCGCACATCGGCAGGCAGCCTGAGGTTTCGATGAACAGGATGGCGATATCGCAATCCTCGCGCGTCGGCGGATAGAGGATCGAGCCGGACATCACGTCATGGCCGCGCGGCTCGAACATCAGCCCGGTGCGGATCCAGTCATACTCGGCGAGGAAGTGCGCGCGCCGCTCCATCATCGTCGACCCCTGCAGCAGCGGGCCGCCGCCGGCGACCAGCCGCACCGGATTGCCGCAGGTGTGGCCGTCTATGCAGAAGAAGGATTTCTTGGCCATGACGCTCCTCGAAAAATCAAAACCCGAAAAATCAGAATCGTTGTGGACTGAAGGGGCCCAGATCGATCGGCGGAGTCTGCCCCAGGACGAGATCGCGGATCAACCGTCCGGTGGCTGACGCCTGGGTCAGGCCGAGATGGCCGTGGCCGAAGGCATAGACCACCGGCCGGCCTCCCGACACGCGACCTATGACGGGCACCGAATCCGGCAGCGAGGGACGGAACCCCATCCATTCGCGCCCGCCGGCCGGATCGAGCCCAGGCAGGAATTTCTGCGCCTTCTGCAGCAGCGCCTTCGAGCGCGCATAGTTGGGCGGCCTCTCGATGCCGCCGAGTTCGACCGCGCCGCCGACGCGCAAGCCCGTTTCGAGCGGCGTGATGACGAAGCCGTGGCCGGAGAAAATCAGCTGCCGCTTCACGTCGAAGGCAGCCTTCGGCAGCGTCGTGTTATAGCCGCGCTCGGTCTCCAGCGGAATGCGATCGCCGAATTGCCTTGCCAGCAGATGCGACCAGGCGCCGGCGGCGACGACAAGGTGTCGGGCTCGCCTGGTGCTGCCGTCGGCCAGCGTCAATGTGGCGCCATCCTGATCCGACGCGACGCGCTCGATCCGGGCCATTTCAAAGCGCGCACCCTTGGACTGCGCGTATGCCCATACCGCCTTGCCGAGCAATTTTGGATCAGCGACCGTCTTCCATCCCGGCACGAACGTGCCCTTGACGAAGCGCGGCGAGAGCCCAGGCTGCAGGGCTGCAAGTTCATTGCCCTCGACATGGCGAAAACCAATGTCGAAGCGCTCCCGCGCGGCCCAGCCGGACAGCGAGGCGCGGAACTCGGCCTCGCTTTCATAGAGTTCGAGCGAGCCGTCCTCGCGCAGCATGCCACGCGTGCCGGAGCGATCGAGCAGGCCCATCCATTCGGCTTCGGCAAGCTTCATCATGCCCGCCTGGGCGGCGAGGCTCGCTTCATATTTTGCCGGCGCGCCGSCACGCCAGAAGCGGATCAGCCAGGGCAGCAGCTTTGGCAGATAGGCGGGCGGGATGCTGAGCGGGCCGAGCGGGTCGGCCAGCCATTTCGGCAGCTGCCGGATCATGCCCTTGTGCGCCATCGGCAGCACGTCGGAAAAGGCAAAGGCGGCGGCGTTGCCGGAACTCGTCTCCTCGCAAATGCCGGTGCGATCGAAGATCGTGACCTTGCGCCCCGCCTCGACAAGACAGGCGGCGGCGCAGATGCCGATGATGCCGCCACCGATGATGGCGATGTCTTCCCCTTCTCCCCGTGAACGGGGAGAAGGTGCCCGAAGGGCGGATGAGGGGCGGCGCCCCTCCTCTGTCGACTTGGAATTTGCTTGCACGTAAGCGCTGCCCTCATCCGGCTGCCGCCATCTTCTCCTCATGCAGAGAAGAAGAAGGCCTCAGAACTGCGGCAGTGTCGGCCGAACCGCCAGCGCGTCCTTGACGATCTTTTCGACTGCCTTGCGGCGTTCGCCCGACAGCGGCTGGCGCGGCATGCGCACGCGGTCATTGGTTTGGATGGCGAACACTTCGGCAAGCTTGATGTTCTGCACCAGATAAGTCGAGACGTCGAGATCGAGCAGCGGCCGGAACCAGCGGTAGATGGCGAGCGCCTCTTCGCGGCGGCCCTGCTTCATCAGCTGGTAGATGGCGACAGTCTCGCGCGGAAACGCGGTGACCAGTCCGGCGACCCAGCCGATGGCGCCGACCGACAGCGCCTCGAAAGCGAGATTGTCGACGCCGGTGAACAGGTCGTAGCGAGTGCCCAAGCGATTGATGATCTCGGTCGAGCGGCGGATGTCGTCGGAGGATTCCTTGATGGCGACGAAACGCTTGTCCGATGCCAGCTCCTCCATCTGGTCGACGGTGACGTCGACACGGTAAGCGAGCCGGTTGGAGTAGATCATGACCGGCAGGTCGCCAGCCTCCGCGACAGCGCGCAGCGCCGCGACCGTTTCCTCCGCGTTGGTGTGATAGATCGGGCTCGGCACCACCATCAGTCCGTTGGCGCCTTCCTTGGCGGCGCGGCGCGCAATGCTGGCAGCCTCGCGGGTGCCGGCCTCGTTGACCGTCAGCAGCACCGGCTTCTTGCCAGCGACGTTCTGAGCGGTCTTCAGCACCTCGATCTTCTCGTCGGGCGACAGCATCGGCCCTTCGCCGAGCGATCCGCAGACGATGATGCCGTCGCAGCCAGCCTCCATCTGCAGGCCGAAGCAGCGCTCCATCTCGGCATGGTCGAGGCGGTCGTCGGCAGTGAATTTGGTCGTGACGGCGGGGAAAACTCCGGTCCACATGGTCATGTCTCCATCTGATATATCAGTGGTATATCTGTTAGAAAATCGTCTGTCAATGCGGAATCTCTTATGATATATCCTGGATATATCAGGAGGCCGCCTTTGATATCCATGGACTCAAGCATTGCATTCGAGCCGGCGGCGGCCAAGGCCTACCGCGTGCTCGAGCACATGATCGTCACACTCGAACTGGCACCCGCGAGCTTCGTCACCGAGGGTGCCTTGATCGAGAGGCTGGCACTCGGCCGCACGCCGGTGCGCGAGGCAATTCAGCGGCTGGCTTGGGAAGGTCTGCTCGACGTGCGGCCGCGCGCCGGCATCGCGATCGCTCCACTGCATCCCGGCGACTGGCTGCGCGTGCTCGATGCGCGCCGCGGCGTCGAGGTGGTGCTGGCCCGGTCGGCCGCCCGCTTCGTCACCCGCGAAGCCGCCGACATGTTTCACGAAGCAGCCCTGGCCATGCAGAAGGCGGTGATCTCCGGCAACGTGCTTGCTTTCATCCAGGCCGACAAGGCGCTCGACGAAGCGCTGGCGCTGGCCGCCGACAATCCTTTCGCCGCCCGCCTGGCAGCTCCCTTGCAAACCCACAGCCGCCGCTTCTGGTTCCGCTACAAGGCCGACACCGGGCTTGCCGAATCGGCCGAGCATCATGTCGCGCTGATCCGCTCGATCCTCGACGGCGACGAGGAGGCCGCGGCCAAGGATGCCAAGCGGCTGATAACCCTGCTGCGCGGCCACGCCGAGGTGGCCGCTACCCGCCGCTGATCGGGCAGTTCAGATCCCTTGCGCCGTCGCGGTGACGGAGACGGTATTCTCCCATCCATCACCAGTCGCGAAGATGCAGCTTCGGCCCTGCACGTCGGTCACCAGCATGGTCCATGTCCCACTTGCCGAGACATAGATCTCGACAATGCCAGCTTGCCCGACCACACCGTAGCCGATCTGCTTTTGCTGGAAGGCCTGCGCCAGTCCCGCGACAAGGTCGCTGTGGCCGCCGCAGATGAATTGCGCCTGTGCCGACAGCGTCGACAGCGCCAGCACGGTGCCGGTCACGGCCATCCTGATCCATCGAAACGAAAATTTGTGTGCCATTTGGCACCTCCTTCGCCTTCACGATCCGGCAAAGGGAGGCACATGGGCAGCCTCGTTATGCCGGAGCGTTCCAGGCCGGGTCCGACGTCTTCATCACGTCACTCCTTCTGGTTTCCGGTCTGTCGTCAGGGAATTCTTATCGCATTCCCTGGATTCGATATGGTGAGGTCCAGATCCGAAAACAAGCAGCATCTCAGCCCTGGCGGCGCGCGGCATGGCTTCGATCCGCGTCAGGTTTCCGCGGCGTCGCGAAGCGCCGCCCATTTCAGCAGAGCGTCGAGAGCCGGACATAGCGCCTGCCCCCAGTCGGTCAGGCGGTACTCGACTTTCGGCGGCACCTGATGATGCACGATGCGGCGTACTATCCCGTCGGCTTCCATCTGCCTCAGTTGTTGAATCAGCATCTTCTGCGAGATCGCCGGGATCGCCCGTTCGAGATCGGAAAAGCGCAGCACCTTGCCGCCGAACAGGTGAAACAGGATCACCAGCTTCCAGCGGCCTTCTAGGATGCGCAGCACATTTTCCACGCCGCTCGCCGCCGACACCGGCGTCAGCGCCTCAACCTTGCTTTCGGGTCCAGCCTTACTTTCGGGCATAACCTTACTTTCGGGTAAGTACCTTACTTTTTCGTCGGTTCTTGCCATTTTTTCAGCATATCTCATTTTAGGAGCCGGACAAGGCCGCGGACCTTCGCGTCTACGGCAGGACCTGAAACCGGAGATGAAACCATGATCGCGAAACTTCCGCAGCCGCTCACAGACTATTTTGCCGCCAAAAACAGGCACGACATCGACGCAATGCTCGTGCCCTTCTCGTCGGACGCCACGGTCAGGGACGAAGGTGAAACCCATCGGGGTTCGGCCGCCATCCGCGACTGGATGGAAGCAACGACAAGAAAATACCGGGTGACGGTCGAGGTCGCCGACGCGACGGACAAAGGCGACGCGTGGCGGATCGCCGGCATCGTGTCGGGCAACTTCCCCGGCAGCCCGGCAACGCTGCATTACAATTTCACACTGCATGACGGCCGGATCGCAAGGCTGGAGATCGGCGCATGACCATTCTGCGGAGCCTCAGAAACGAAGAAGGCGGGATAAACCCGCCTTCTCCATAGTCCAAAGTTTTCCGGTCTCAGTTCATCGTCGGGATGACGAACTCGGCGCCGTCCTTGATGCCTGCCCGCGCGCCCGCAGCCGAAGGCGAGGACGCGCAAGCAGGAACCGTCCGGCTAGTTCATCGTCGGGATGACGAACTCGGCGCCGTCCTTGATGCCGGACGGCCAGCGCGAGGTGACCGTCTTGGTCTTGGTGTAGAAGCGGAACGCGTCCGGGCCATGCTGGTTGAGGTCGCCGAAGGAGGACGCCTTCCAGCCGCCGAAGGTGTAATAGGCGATCGGCACCGGGATCGGCACGTTGACACCGACCATGCCGACCTGGACCCGCGAGGCGAAGTCGCGCGCCGCGTCACCGTCACGGGTGAAGATGGCGACGCCATTGCCCATTTCGTGGTCGTTGGCGAGCTTGATCGCGCTCTCATAGGTCGGCGCCCGCACTACCGAGAGCACTGGCCCAAAGATCTCTTCCTTGTAGATGCGCATGTCCGCGGTGACGTTGTCGAACAGGCAGCCGCCCATATAGTAGCCATCCTCGTAGCCCTGCATGGAGAAGCCGCGGCCGTCGACGACCAGCTTGGCGCCTTCCTTGACGCCGGTGTCGACGTAGCCCTTGACGCGCTCCAGCGCCTGCGCCGTCACCAGCGGGCCGAAATCGGCCGAAGAATCGGTCGAAGGTCCGACCTTCAGGCTTTCGACGCGCGGGATCAGCTTTTCCATCAGCCGGTTGGCGGTGTCGTTGCCGACCGGGACAGCCACCGAGATCGCCATGCAGCGCTCGCCAGCCGAGCCGTAGCCGGCGCCGATCAGCGCATCGACGGTCTGGTCCATGTCGGCGTCGGGCATGATGATCATATGGTTCTTGGCGCCGCCGAAGCACTGCACGCGCTTGCCTGCGGCGGTGCCGCGCGAATAGATGTAGTGGGCGATCGGCGTCGAGCCGACAAAGCCGATGGCCTTGATGTCGGGATCATCGAGGATGGCATCGACCACATCCTTGTCGCCGTTGACGACATTGAGGATGCCTGCCGGCAGGCCGGCTTCGATGAACAGTTCGGCGATGCGCATCGGTACGCCCGGGTCGCGCTCCGACGGCTTCAGGATGAAGGCATTGCCGCAGGCGATGGCCGGCGCGATCTTCCACAGCGGGATCATCGCCGGGAAGTTGAACGGCGTGATGCCGGCGACGACGCCGAGCGGCTGGCGCATCGAATAGACGTCGATGCCGGGGCCGGCGCCGTCGGTGAATTCGCCCTTCATCATATGCGGTGCGCCGATGCAGACCTCGACCACTTCGAGGCCGCGCTGGATGTCGCCCTTGGCGTCGGCGATGGTCTTGCCGTGCTCGCGCGCCAGGATATCGGCCAGTTCGTCATAGTCGCGGGCGACAAGTTCGAGGAACTTCATCAGCACGCGCACGCGGCGCTGCGGGTTGGTTGCCGCCCATTTGGGCTGTGCTGCCTTGGCATTCTCGACCGCCGCGCGCAGTTCAGCCTGCGAAGCCAGCGCCACCGTGCCACGCACGGAACCGTCCATCGGCTGCATGACATCCTGCTTGCGGCCGCTGGTCCCGGCGACATGCTTGCCGCCGATGAAATGACCGTAGTCGATCATGATTTCTCTCCCTGGGTTTGTGATGGCGCATTGTCCGCCTTTGCCCGGCGGATGGCAACGCGAGCCAGAACGCAACCGTTGTGCATGAAATAGACAACGGAGGCCGACTGTGCATTAATTGCCGCAAATATCCGGTACTTCGATCGTTCCAAGGATTGAAAGATTGCATTCCCGCCCACCCCCCTCTGTCCTACCGGACATCTCCCCCGCAAGGAGGGAGATCGGATGTTGCTTTCGTCTTCGGAAACCTTCGACGCCGCAAAGATGCCGCCGGTGGAGCTGCCACTCTCCCCCCTTGCGGGGGAGATGTCCGGCAGGACAGAGGGGGGTGGGCGGGAACGCGGCGTTCACGATTAGATCGGACCATCCCCATGAACTGGGATGACGTCCGCATCTTCCTTGCCGTGGCGCGGGCCGGCCAGATCCTTGGCGCCGCCAGGCGGCTGGAGCTCAACCATGCCACCGTCTCGCGCCGCATCGCCGCACTCGAGGATGCGCTGCGGACGAAGCTGTTTCGCCGGCTGACCACCGGCAGCGAACTGACGCCGGCCGGCGAGCGCTTTCTCGACATTGCCGAGCGCATGGAAGGCGACATGATCGCCGCGCGTTCGACCGTCGCCGGCGAGGGCGACGACGTTTCCGGCACGGTGCGCATCGGCGCGCCGGACGGGTTTGGCGTCGCCTTCCTGGCAAAGCGTCTCGGCGCACTGACGGCGCTGCACCGCGAACTGACGATCCAGCTTGTGCCGGTGCCGCGCTCCTTCTCGCTATCGCGACGCGAGGCGGACATCGCCATCACCGTCGAGCGGCCGACTGAGGGGCGGCTGGTGGCAGGAAAGCTGGTCGACTATTCGCTCGGCCTGTTTGCCTCGCGCGCCTATGCCGAGGTGCATGGCTTGCCCAACACAGCCGCCGAGCTTGGTCAGCACACGCTCATCGGCTATGTGCCGGACCTGATCGTCAGCCCCTCGCTCGACTACGCGGCCGAATTCAGTCCGGACTGGCGCACCAGCTTCGCCATCTCCTCGGCGCTCGGCCAGGCCGAGGCGGTGCGCTCGGGCGCCGGCATCGGCATTCTGCACACCTTCGTCGCCCGATCGATGCCGGAACTGGTGTCCGTCGACGTGGTCGCACCCATCCGCCGTGCCTATTGGCTGGTCTATCACGAATCGGTCCGGCCGCTGCGCCGCGTCCAGATCGTCGCCAGCTTCATCACCAAGGCGGTGGAGCAGGAGAGAAGCCTGTTCGTTTAGACACGCCGCCTTTTCCTTGCCACAAAACCGGCCAGTGTGGCATCAGGCGTGCAGTCGCCGCCACGGGCAGACCGCCTGGTGGGAATTCTTTCAGAAAGCTGGCGCGGATAGACATGCGAGCCGTTCTTGCCATCTTGCCGCTGCTCTTCCTTTCCGCATGCGCCAATCCATGGACCAAAGTGCCGGAGGCCGACCTGCCCAAGCCGATCCGCTACGCCATGGCCCGCCCTTCGCCTTTCGTCTTCGGCAATTATTGCGGCCCCGGCACCCGCACCGGCGATCTGTCGGCGCGGCCGGTCAATCGCCTCGACGCAGCCTGCCGTATCCATGATGCCTGCTACATCGCCCGCCACAATCATTGCGATTGCGATGGTGCCCTCGTCGCCTCGGCGAAAACGATACGCGACGACAAGACAGCACCCCGCAAGATGCGCGGCGAGGCGGAGCTGCTGATCGCCACTTTCGCCATCCCAGTCTGCAAGGTGTTCCCGCAGGGCTTCATGCCGCCGCGCGACCCGGCACAACTGAGCGTCCTGAAGGCCGGGGCGACCGGGTGAACTGCCGCGCAGCCATTATCGTGGCCCTGTCCGGGCTAGTGCTCACTGTCCTTGCCGGCTGTGCCGGCTCGCCTGGCCGCAACGCGTGTGACCTGCTGCAGGGCCAAGAGGCCTGCGCTCGCCCATCGCTATCGGCCAGCACGCCCGGGCGGCAGGTCGCCGCCGCTCAGTTTTTTGGCGACGCCGGCACAAGCGACTATGAAAAGCGGTTCCTGGCGCTGCTCGCCGACCACCAGCTCGGCGCCATGGACCGGGCCAACGGCACTGGTCCGTTCGGCCATGACCGCCATGAAATCCGCGACAGCGATTTCCAGGCGACCTACCGGACGCTGCAGCGCCTGGCCGAGCCGGTTGCCGAAACGCATCTGCCGCCGACCGGCGGCGCCAGCGGCGATGGCCATTTCGACGGACGCTGGCGGGTGTCGCGCCAGACGCTCTACATCGACGCGGCAGCACGGCCTTCGGCGCTAAAGACATTCGATTTTTCCGGCCTGCAGGCGCGCAGCGTCGAGATCGTGCTGCGCCAGGCGGGCAAACAGCCGGCCGAGATCGAGGGCTCATGCGATGGCGCGTTGGCACTGCGCGACGGCGCCGGTTCGCGAACCATTGCCGCAGGCATGGCATTCCGCTTTCGCCTGTCTGGCGAGGACGACACGGTCAGCCTGTTCCCAAGTGACAGCCTGAACCGCTGCACCGCAAGAATCCGCTCCAGCCTTGTCCCGGCCGGCGCGCCCCTCACCATCCGGCGCGAAGAGACCGCCGACACGGCTCTCGCCGCATTCGACAGCCGCTACGAGCGTTGCCCGACGCCTGACCCCACGGGCCTCGACCCGCTCAGCCGCGCCTTCTACGCCAGCCGCTGGCTGTCGCAGACCTGCGCCTTGCCGATCGGAGAGCCGCGCCTGCTGCGCAAGTCGCGCGACGGCTTCAACGCCAAGGTCGAGGCGCTGATGGGAGCGCCGCTGCCCGACAGCGCCATCGACAGGGGCGATCCGGAGCTGCCGCTCGATTTCTCGAAGGCGCCAAGGCTGAAGCTGATCTATCTGTCGTCGCTCGAGTTCAAGGCGGATTTTTCCGGCCGCATCATCGAACGGCTGATCCGCCACCATGCCGAGCTCGGCACCAAGGTGCGCATCCTGGTCACCGACGTGCTGGAGCGCGACAAGGACGATGCGCTGCTGCACCGGCTGGCGGCTGAATTCCCCAATGTCGAGCTGCAGGAATACCGCTGGCGGGCCGATCGGGGCGCGCCGATCGACGAGCAGATCTCACAATTGCACAAGACCCACCATATCAAGATGCTGGCAACGCTGGCTGAGGATCCCGGGCGCTCGCGCGTCATCATCGGCGGCCGCAACATCCATGACGGCTTCCTGTTCCACCAGCCGATCGATCTGTCCCGCTATCCGGATCTGGAGCAATATGGCAGGACCGACGGCTTTTCGCTGAACTACTATTCGAACTGGAGCGACTTCGACATCGAGTTCACCGACCGGACCACGGTCGAGACACTCGCCGCGCACCTCTCGACAGTGTGGCTGCGCGACGCCGACACCAACATCGCGCGGCCTTTCTCCATTCCGGTCCGGTCCGACGGCCGCCGCCCGTCAGGCACGGCGAGGCACTTCATCTCCGTGCCCTACGCGGATGGCCATGCGCTGGAGGATTATTTCGTCGAGCTGGTCGACGCCGCCCAGCACCATATCCAGATCGTCAATCCCTATCTCAACCTGACGCCGAAGCTTAGCCACGCGTTCGATCGGGCGCTCGCTCGCGGCGTCAGGATCGACATTGTCGGCCGTATCGATCTCAAGGGCGATATTGGCGGCAGGTTCCTCACCGCGCTCAACAAGCTGTTCGTCGAGAAATATGGCGACCGCATCGACATTCGCGAGTTCAAGGCGCCCGATGTCGTGCTGCATTCCAAGATCATGATGATCGACGAAAGGCTGGTCGCCATCTCCTCGGTCAATCTCAACAACCGAAGCTTCTTCCATGACTCGGAGAACGGCATGATGGTGCTGGACCCGGCCTTCTACACCAGGATGAAGGCGATCTATGACGACTATCTCGCCCACTCCAACCCGGTCGCCAGCAACGTGACGATCCCGTGGGCCTATCGGCTGCTGTTCGACGAAGACTGGGTGAGACAGGCGTTCTGATGCATGTCGCCCAAAAGTGGTCCCCAGGGCAACGACATGCATGAAAGTAAAAACTTGAGCGACGCCGGCGCGGCGCCTTATCGCAGATAGCGCTCCTGCGCGAGGTCGCGGACATCGATGTCCGGCACCCGACTCGAGATGATGTCGGACAGCACCTTGGCCGAGCCGCACGCCATGGTCCAGCCGAGCGTGCCGTGGCCGGTGTTGAGATAGAGGTTGGAAAGCTCGGTGCGGCCGATCAGCGGCGGACCGTCCGGCGTCATCGGCCGCAGACCGCACCAGAACGTCGCGTCCCGCATGGCGCCGGCGCCCGGAAAGAGATCGCCAACCGAGTGTTCCAGCGTGCGCCGTCGCGATTCGTGCAGCCTCAGGTCGAAGCCGGAAATCTCGGCCGTACCGCCGACCCGGATGCGGTTCCCCAGCCGGGTGATCGCCACCTTGTAGGTCTCGTCCATCACCGTCGACACCGGTGCCACGGCGGCATCCTGGATCGGCACGGTGATCGAATAGCCCTTGACCGGATAGACCGGGATCGGCCGCTTCACCCGGCGCATGAAATCCGCCGAATAGCTGCCCATGGCCATCACATAGGCGTCGGCGGTCATCCAGCCCTTGCTGGTGCTGAGATTGGCGATGCGGTTGCGGCTGCGGATGACGCGCCAAACCGTCAGACCATATTCGAATT
This sequence comes from Mesorhizobium sp. P2_A12, assembly GCF_056405075.1. Taxonomy (NCBI): domain Bacteria; kingdom Pseudomonadati; phylum Pseudomonadota; class Alphaproteobacteria; order Hyphomicrobiales; family Phyllobacteriaceae; genus Mesorhizobium; species Mesorhizobium sp. P2_A12. Next base: position 333,034 of record NZ_JBFUCU010000004.1, on the reverse strand, counting down.
TGACCCCGCGAGCCACGCACAGCTCGGCCAGCCGGTCGGTGAACATCTTGCAGTCGCCGGTCTCGTCGCGCGGCAGCCTGAGGCCGCCGACGAACTTTTCGCGCACTCCGGCCAGGCCTGGCTCCGCCGCAATGCAGCCGTCCTGGTCGAGGATCTCATAGGGCACCCCATATTTCTTCAGCACCTCGACATCGCCACCGGTGCCGTCGAGCTGCTTCTGCGTGCGAAATAGCTGCAGCGTGCCCTGGGCACGCTCGTCATAAGCGATGCCGGTCGCCTCGCGCAGCGCCTTCAGCGTGTCGCGGCTGTATTCGGCCAGCGGCACCATGCGCGCCTTGTTGATCGCATAGCGCTCGGCCGTGCAATTGCGCAGCATCTTGACCAGCCATGTCCACATATGCGGGTCGAAGGCCGGCCGCACGACCAGCGGGCCATGCTTCATCAGCAGCCACTTGATCGCCTTCAACGGAATGCCGGGCCCGGCCCAGGGCGAGGCATAGCCGGGCGAAATCTCGCCGGCATTGGCGAAGCTGGTTTCCAGCGCCGGGCCTTTCTGGCGATCGACCACCGTCACCTCGTGGCCGGCCTCGGCGAGATAGTACGCCGTGGTCACCCCGATGACGCCACCGCCCAGCACCATGATTTTCATCGTTCACTCCTTGCCGTGCCGCGTCCTTCCGGACGCCCATAGACGCGGCCGCATTTTCCGATTTGCGCATGATCCTTTCCGAAAATCGATTCCGATTTTCGAGACCATGCACTGTTGCCCGTTCACGCCGCCGATGGACCGGGGTCGTCGTCTTCTGTCTGCCGCATTCCAGCCGTCTCGCCAAGAGGCCGCCTGTCGGCCGCGGCGCTGTAGACCAGGGTGAGCCCATGTGGTCGCCTCACCTCGGCTAGGGATTTCTCCTTGACTGCGCGCCGCGCAGCCTCTGGCTGGTAAAGCACGGCCTTGATCAGGATCGACTCGTGCCTGCCGTCGGCCTGTTCGATGATGGCCGACTGGCCTTGCGCCATGCCAAGCATGCAAAGCCCGCGCCTCGTTGCGATCGTAATGCTGGAGCCGACCGGTCCGCGCACCTCGTTTTGCACCAGGGTTCGTGTCTCGGCAGGGCCGGCATCGATGCAAAACATCACTCTGCTGTTCAGCGTCACGATATCGGGTTCGACCACATCGATCGAGACGAGATCGGCGTTTGCAAGCTTGTGTTCAAGCATATCCACCATCGGGTCCGCGAATGCCCGCCGACGCTCCAGCATGACTTCGAGGACGGCAAAGTCCTTGGTCGTCAAGCAACAGTTCGTGCCTGTCATCATCATCTCCACGATCAGGGCCGCTGCGGGCCGGAGGCGGGCGTGTCGACGGCTTCGACGGTCACCGACAGTTCCCTGCCTCCACGGCTGCTCCAGCACACCGCCTGCCCGACGGTTGCGCCGATGAGCGCCGTCCCCATCGGTGTCAGCACCGAGATTCTGTGTTCAGTGATATCGGCATCGCCGGGGTAGACGAGCGTGATGCGCTGGGTGTCCCCGCTTTCGCCACGGATTGTCACTGCCGAGCCCATTTGCACCACGCCGGCCGGCATCGCCGCCGCTTCCGTGACGACGGCCCGGTCCATTTCCGAAAGCAGCTCTTCGGCCGTATCAGGCGTGCGGTCGAGCGACGCTCTCGCCAAGCCTGTCAGTCTGTCATGGTCGGCATCGCTGACCGTGAGTTGGTTCTGTGGGCGCAGTCCTGCTGCATGTTGCATTGGCAAACCTCTTGGATTGGCGCATCGAATAGATGCGCGCTTGCCGCCGTACTGACGGCAGCTTGATGAAAAGCCGGCAGCCGCGAGGGCTGTCAGGCTTGATGGCGGTGTTGGATGTATGGATGCCCCGGTTAGGACGGACGCCAAGAAGGCGGCCGCGCCGGGGCTACGATCCCGCGATCGGGCAGACCCTGAACAAGGTTCTGATATGGGCGAGGTTGCTCATGCACCGACCCTTGCCGACAGGCGCATGCTTGTCAAGCGTGGCCAAACCGCTCAACCGTCGACGTAACGCCGATGAAAGCGGTGGCCGAGGCTGGTCAGGATTTCGTAGCCGATGGTGCCGGCATGGCCGGCCGCGTCGTCGACGCTTTGCGAGGGGCCGAGCAGTTCGACAAGATCGCCCTCGTCCAGCCTGCCGGGTGGCAAAGCGGAAATGTCGAGAATGATCGAATCCATCGACACCCGGCCGAGGAACGGCAACCGCACGCCCTCGAACCAGGCCGCGGATGCCGCGCGGCGATGCCAGCCATCGGCATAGCCAAGCGAAATCGTCGCGGCCGTGAGCGGAGCCGTGGTGCGGAAGGTGTGGCCATAGCCGACACCGACGCCGGCCTCCAGCATGCGTGTCTGCACCACCTTGGCCTGCAGCCGCACCACCGGCAACATCGGGTTCGGCCTGGCCGGTGTCGGATTGATGCCGTAGAGCGCGGCACCAGGCCGGGCGAGATCATAGTGAAAGCGCTGCCCAAGAAAGATGCCGGATGAATTGGTGAACGAGGCCGGCGCCTTCGGCAATAATGCGCGCAGCCGCTCGAACGCCAGTCGTTGCCGCTCGTTGGCCGGATGCTCCGGCTCGTCGGCGCAGGCCAGATGGCTCATGACAAAACGGACATCGATGCCGTCGAAGGCACGTGGATCGGCGGCAACGCGCTCGACATCCCTGGGCGCCATGCCGAGCCGCGACATGCCGCTGTCGACCTGGATCGCCGCCGGCAGCTTTCGGCCGGCGCGGCCGGCCGCCGCACGCCAGGCCGCCAGTTGTCCGGGGCTGTTGACGACGGCGGAAAGGTTTGCCGCCACGGCGTCGGCCTCGGCACCGGGCGGAATGCCGTTCAGCACGAAAATGGCGGAAGCCGGCCCGAGCGAGCGGCGCAAGGCGATGCCTTCGCCCAGAAGCGCGACGAAGAAGATATCGCAACCTTCGCCGGCGAGTGCCGCCGACACCTGGCTGGCGCCGAGGCCGTAGCCGTCGGCCTTGACCACGCCTGCGCAGCGCACGCTGCCCAGGTGCGCTTTCAGCCGCCGGTAGTTTTTACGGATCGCGCCAAGGTCGATGGTCAGAATGGCGCCAGCCACCGCTTCGTCTGTGGCGGCGATGTCCTCGGGCAGCGACCTCTTGGGGGCGTCGTTCATGGCGACCCTTCTCGTGGCGGATAGTGCATGTCGCCCAAAAGTGGTCCCGGTTTTGGGAGAACGACATGCATAAAACAAAAGCCTGAAGCGCGTCGCTTGAATCCGTTCAAACGCGACGCGCTTTAGACATCAATAGAACCGCCAGGCCGACGCGGCAACTGCCGTCGTCTAGTGTCGAGGCTATTGCGCCAGATGCCGGAACGCCGCCACTACTTCCTCGTAGACATGGCGCTTGAACCGCACGATCAGGTCGGGCAGGTCCTGCATCGGCCGCCATGCCCATTTGTCGAATTCGGCGGTGTGTCCGCCCGGCGGCGGATTGATCTGGATCTCGCCGACGTCGCCGTGAAAGCGGAAGGCGAACCATTTCTGCGTCTGGCCGCGATACCTGCCCTTGAAGGCAATGCCGACGAGGTGGTCCGGCAAATCGTAATTGATCCAGTCCGGCGCCTCGGCGAGCAGCGAGACGCCGCGCATGCCTGTCTCTTCATAGAGCTCGCGCTCGGCCGCCTGCAACGGCTCCTCGCCCTTGTCGATGCCGCCCTGTGGCATCTGCCAGAGCTGTGTGGTGCCGGCGAATTCGCTGTCCGGTTCGGCAATGCGATGCCCGACCCAGACCAGACCCTCGGCGTTGAGGATCATCAGCCCGACACAGGGACGATACGGCAACGTTTCGCGATCAACAGTCTTCTTAGCCATCTTGCCCTCGTTCCGGCCGTTGCTGGAATTTCGATACTGGGGAGGATCGCTAGCCTTTTTGCGGATCGATGACCACCGCCGAAATCGGCACGATCTCGATGCCGCGCTTCTTGGCCTCGGTCACCCAGGTCGACACGGTGTCGACCGTCAGGTCGAAGGCCGAGCCGATGCCGACTGCAAAGCCTTTGGCGCGCGCGGTGGCTTCCAGCCCGTCGAGTTTCTTCAGGATGGCGCCTCGATCCTGCACGGCATCGATCGCCGTATCGCCGGAGACGAAGGGCACGCCGTCCTTCAACGCCAGGTCCGGCGCCAGGCTGCGTGCCGACGAGCCATCGTCGATATAGGCTAGGCCCCGCTTGCCGAGTTCGGCCATGAACGGCTCCATCGCCGTAGCGTCGGCGGAAAACCGCGCGCCCATGTAGTTCATGACGCCGGTGTAGTTTGTCGTCCGCGACAGCGCCCAGTGCAGGTTCTTCAAATTCTCATCCGCACTCGCCGCCACCGTCAGCGTGTTGCGGCCGGGGTTGATGTTCGGATAGTCGAACGGTTCGAGCGGCACCTGCATGACGATCTCGTGGCCGGCCTGCCGCGCCGCCTGCATCCAGCGGCCGATGCTGTTGCCTTGCGGCGCGAAGGCCAGCGTCACCTCCGCCGGCAGCTTGGCGATGGCCGCCTGGGTGCCGGTCTGCGAAACCGCAAGCCCGCCGATGACGATCGCCACGCGCGCACCGCGCGCGCCTGACCAGGGTCGCGCATAGACGTCGAACGGCCGCCGGCCATCGGCGGCGCGGATAGGCAAAGGCCCGGTTTCGCTGGTTTCGATCAGCGCCTTGTCGGGGATGTGCGCGATCTTCAAATTCTGGCCGAGGGTCGACGGGTCGTGGATCACGATCGCCTTGGGCGGGCCATCACCCTCTTCCGTCGGCACATGGATGATCTGCGGCCCGCCCGTCTTGGCCGGCGCTTCCGGCTTGGCTGCGGCGACCGGGGCCAAAGCGGCCGGCGCGGCAGCGGGCTCGACCGTCGCCGTCACTTTCGGCATCGACACGGCGACCTCTTGCGGCTTGCGAAACGGCTTCTCCCTCAGCGCGATCGCACCGGAGACGCCGACCACCGCCAGCACGACCACGGTTGCCGCGACCGTACCGACGCTGAGCTTGCCGGCGGCGCGCGGCGACCGGACGGCCTGTCCGAGCGGGCGTTCGATATCCTTGCCTATGTCAGCCAAGCCGCATCCCCGGGGCGCATCGCTCCGAAGGCGAATCACCTTCGAAAAGACATGCGCGAATTCATCAATCTTGGCGCATCCCTGGCGCCGCATCCCAGGGCTTCGCCTTGCCCCGAATCAAACTGCCGGAACCCTTCGGTCCCGGCAGCATCGCATTGCTTCCATCAGGCGGCCAGACCTGTTGTCGGCCCCTGGCATCGGACCCAAAAGTGGAATCCGGTTTTGGGAAAATCCGATGCCCAAATAAAAACTGGAGCGGCGCTTGCGCCGCTCCAGAGCTTTACTGGTTGAGAACGGCCTTTTCCGGATTGGGCGGGAAAGCCGGATCGGTCTTCTGGCCGCGCAGCAGCTGTTCGGCATAGATGAGCTGCAGATCGTCCTTCGGATCCGGCGGCACATAGGCTGCGGAGCCTGAACCGGTCGAGCTCTCGTCGGCGCCCTTGATATGGCCCTTGAGGTCGGATTCGCCGCGCGTCAGGTCCCTGCCCTGCAGTTCCGGCGGCAGCGGCTGGTCGACCTTGATGTCGGGCGTGATGCCCTTGCCCTGGATCGACTTGCCGGACGGCGTGTAATAGAGCGCCGTCGTCAGCCGCAGCGCACCGTTTTCGCCGAGCGGAATGATGGTCTGCACCGAGCCCTTGCCGAAGGACTGCGTGCCGACCACTGTGACGCGGCGCAGATCCTGCAACGCGCCGGCGACGATTTCAGACGCACTGGCCGAGCCGCCATTGACGAGCACGATCATCGGCTTGCCGTTGATGTCGTCGACCTGCTTGGGCTTGGCGTCGAAACGGGTGACGTCCTTCGGATCGCGACCGCGCGTCGAGACGATCTCGCCGCGGTTGAGGAACGCATCGGAGACGCTCACCGCCTGGTCGAGCAGGCCGCCCGGATTGAGGCGCAGATCGAGCACATAGCCCTTGAGCTTGTCGTTCGGCACCTGCTTCTTGATGGTGTCGATGGCGTTCTCGAGGTCGTCATAGGTCTTTTCGGTGAAGGAGGTGATCTTCATGTAGCCGATGTCGTTCTCGACCCGGAACTTGACCGCCTTGACCTTGATGATGTCGCGCACGACCGTCAGTTCGATCGGCTTGTCGGCGCCCTGGCGCAGGATGGTGAGCTTGATCGGCGTGTTGACCAGGCCGCGCATCTTCTCGACTGCGTCGTTGAGGGTCAGGCCGCGAACCTCCTCGCCGTCGATCTTGGCGATATAGTCGCCGGCCAGCACGCCTGCCTTGGCGGCCGGGGTGTCGTCGATCGGCGTGATCACCTTGACCAGGTCGTTTTCCATGGTGACCTCGATGCCGAGGCCACCGAACTCACCCTTGGTCTGCACGCGCATGTCCTGCGCCTGCTCGGCGTTCATGTAGGAGGAGTGCGGGTCAAGCGAGGCAAGCATGCCGTTGATGGCGTTCTCGACCAGCGACTTGTCGTCGGGCGGCGTCACATATTGTGCCCGCACCCGCTCGAAGATATCGCCGAAGATAGCCAGTTGCTTGTAGGTCTCCGACCCTGCAGCGTTCGCCGCCGAGCCGGGTGTGCCATAAACAAGGCTCATGGCGGACGCGCCCATCAGCGCACCGGCAAACAGAAGCGACAGTTTCCGCATCATTTCACGTCCTTCCAGAAAAACGGTCCGCCCACCATGGGGCCGGATCGACGGGTTTTCCATCCTTGCGGAACTCGACATAGAGTTCCGGTGTGGCATTTCCATTCTTCGAAACCGAGGTGCTCGCCACCCGGGCCTCTCCCATCGCGCCGACCGGCTCTCCTGCGAGCACTGATTGGCCAGTCGCGACGCTGATTCTGCTCATCCCCGCCAAAACGACATGATAACCGTCGCCTGCGTTCAGGATCAAGAGTTGACCATACGAGCGAAACGGCCCCGCATAAAGCACATTCCCATCCGCCGGCGCGGTGACGATGGCTCCCGATTGTGTCGCAACCATGTCGCCAAGCATCACCGCCCCGTTACCGTCCTCGGCGCCGAATCGCCGTTTGATGCGGCCGGTCACCGGCAATGCGATCTGCCCCTGCAGCGCCGAAAAGGGTGCCGCTGCGGCAAGTCGATTGCCTTCCGGTACAGGCAGGGACGCCAATTCCGCTGGGGTCTCCGCCGGCGCTGACGTCTTGTCGCCGTCCGCCGTCTTCTGCTCGGCGGCCTTGGCCGCATCAGCCGCCTTGCGGCTCTTGTCGGCTTCGAGCGAGGCGATCAAGTCCTTCAGGCTGCCGGCTTTGGCGGCTAGCGCCTCGGACCGCTGCTTTTCAGCGACCATTTGCGTTTGCGTGTCGGCTTCGAGCTTCTGCTTGGCCTCCAGCAGCATGCCGAGCCGCTTCTTTTCCGCTGTCTGGTCGCCAACCGCCGCCGTCAACCGCGCCCGTTCGGCCTCGATCGAGGCCGTCACCCGCGACTGCTCCTTGAGATCGGCCAGCAGGCTATCGGTCTGCTGGCGCAGTTCCGGCACCACGGCGCCGAGCAGGATGGCACTGCGCACCGACGACAGCGCGTCCTCGGGCTTGACCAGGATCGCCGGTGGCGGGTTGAGCCCCATGCGCTGCAGCGCGCCCAGCACTTCGGCCAGCACGTCGCGCCGTGCCGCAAGCGAGGTGCGGATCTTCTGTTCCTGGCCCTTCAGCCCTTCCAGCTTGGCGCCGATATCCTCGATGTCCTGGCCGAGTTTCTGCTCGGTCATCGCCGACTGGATCAAGGCGGCGGTGATCGAGGCATGGTCCTTCTTGATCGTCGCGATGTCGGCGGCGAGCTTGGCCAGGCGCTCGGACGACAGCGTGATCTCCTTCGAGACCTGTTCGTATTCGGCGCGGCTCTGGTCCGGATCGGGGGTAAGGTCGAGCGTATTCTCAGCCCGCACCGCATGCAACGACAGCACGAGCACCGCCGCCGCGATGCCGCAGCGCGCGCGCCATGAGGCCGTCCGCAATGATTTCCAGTCTTCAGACATTGAAGCCCGACTCTATGCGTGGCTTCGTTAACGAACAATCAACCATGTTCGAAAGCCCCCCTAAACGATGTTCGAGAGCCCCAATTGGTGCAGTCTGGTGGCGCATTGGGGCGGAAATCCGTATGGTCGCGTCAAACCACTGGTTACGAACGATGATAGGGATGGCCGGACAGGATGGTCGCGGCCCGGTACAGCTGCTCCCCCAGCATCACGCGCACCAGTTGGTGCGGCCAGGTCAGCAATCCGAACGACATCACCAATTCTGCTTGATCGCGCAGCGGCTGATCGTGCCCGTCGGCGCCGCCGATGGCGATGACCAGCGCCTTGCGACCGCCATCGCGCAGCTGGCCGATGCGTCCCGCAAAGTCTTCGGAGGAGAAATTCTTGCCGCGTTCGTCGAGCAAGATCAGTGCGGTGCCGGGCTGCAACTGCCCCTGCAGCTTCTGGCCTTCGTCGCGCCGGCGCTCGTTGGCGGTCTGCGAGCGCCCCTCGGCGATTTCGGTCACGCCGGCAAATTCGAGCCCCACCGCCGGGCCGCTTTTGGCAAAGCGCTCGAAATAGCGGTCGGCGAGCTGCTTCTCGGGGCCGGCTTTCATCCGGCCCACGGCATGAACTGATACCTTCATCCTCGCCTCTATGAGCCGCTAATGCATGTCACCCAATGGTGGGAACTGGTTTTGGGGCATGCATCAAACAAAGGCGGCTTAGTGGAGGGTCTCTTCCTCGAGGTCCGGCGCCTGCCACATCTTTTCGAGATTGTAGAATTCGCGGACTTCGGGACGGAAGACATGGACGATGATGTCGCCCGAATCGATCAGGACCCAGTCGGCGCCTGCCAGCCCCTCGACGCGCGCCGTGCCGAGACCGGCATCCTTGAGCGCCTTGAGCAGGTGATCGGCGACAGCCGAGACATGACGGTGCGATCGGCCCGACGCGACGACCATGTAGTCGCCGAGGCTCGATTTCCCCTGAATGTCGATTGAGACGATGTTTTCGGCCTTGGAGTCTTCCAGACTGGCAAGGACTGTCTTGATGGCGCGGGACACGGCGTCGTTTACGCTGATCCCGGCCGGCGAAGGCATGATATCGGCCTTCTTCCGCAGTGCTGTTCTCAGTGTATTTCCTTTCGCAGCAAGAACAACCAAATCACCCCCAAAAGCAGGTGACACCACTTAGATAGGCAGAGTTCCGTTGCAGTTTCAAGACGGCGCCCTGTCGCGCACGAACGTATTGTCGGTCCCGCGGTTCCACAGCATGCGGGAAAAGATCGGAACCCATGGCGCCTGCATGGGTTATCGGATCGCCCACCAACCGGATTTTCCCCATGCCTATTGACCCGCAGAACACCCTTCTCACCGTGCAGACCGCCCTTGCGCAACTCAGCACGCTGATCGTTTCCTACGCCTTCTCCGCCATCGGCGCCGTCATCCTCTTGGTTGTCGGCTATATCGTTGCCGGCCTTGCCGAGCGTTCAATCTCCGCTGGTCTCGGCCACATCCATGGCTTCGACGCGACGTTGCGGCATTTCTTCTCGAAGATCGTCCGCTATGCCATCCTGATGCTCGTCACGATCATGGTGCTCGGCCAGTTCGGCGTGCAGACGGCGTCGATCATTGCCGCCATCGGCGCCATCGGTCTTGCCATCGGCCTGGCGCTGCAAGGCACGCTGCAGAATATCGCGGCCGGCATCATGCTCCTGGCGCTGCGACCGTTCCGTATCGGCGAATCAGTCGAGGTCGGTTCGATTGCCGGCTCGATCGAGGAGATCGGCCTCTTCGCGACGAGGCTCAGGACCGCTGACGGCGTCTACATCCTGGCGCCCAATTCGACGCTATGGAACCAGCCGGTACGCAACTACACGCGCAACGGCGTCCGCCGCGGCGACATCACGCTCTCGATCGGCTCCTGGAACGACATCGACCGCGCCCAGAAGACGCTGCTTGCCATCGCCGCCGCGGAGCGCCGGGTCAAACGCGACCCGGCGCCGATCGCTTTCGTCGCATCATTGGGTGAAAGCACGGTCTCCATCGCCTTGCGCTACTGGACATCGGCCGCGGATTTCTTTGCCACCCAGGCAGATCTCACCAAGCGCGCCAAGCAGGAATTCGACGCGGAAGGCATATCGATCCCGGTGCCGCCACCTGAAGCGCCGGCGCCGGAAGCCCGCCGGCAATAAAGCATGATCCCGAAGGCGGCTTCGGTTTTCGGAAAAGATCGTGCTCTAGCTAATCAGTTGCCCCGGTTCCGGGGCTGGTCGTCCGGTCCGAAGGCGAGTTCGAGCGGCAACGGCGCCTGCGCTGTCATCGGCGCGAAACTGCCGGTCTCGGCGGCGGGGACGGCCTGCGTCGTCACCACGCGCAAAAGCACGAACAGGCAGAAGGCGCAGGCGATGACGATCGCCACGTAGATGAAGGCCTGCGTCCCGAAGACGGCCGACAGCGCGGTCACGATGCCGGGCACGATGAAGCCCGAAAGCGACCAGGCAAACAACAGCGAGCTGGACAGCGCCACCAAGTCGTCCTTGCCGGCGCGGTCGGCGGCATGCGCACTGGCCAGCGAATAGATCGATTCCGAGGCGCCATCCCAGACGATGTAGATCACCACCAGAACCGCCAACGCGCCGCCATCGAACCCGAGCGCGAGCAGGCCGGCGACCATGGCGAGCGCGGCTGCGGCGATCAGCACATAGCGGCGGTCGGTTCGGTCGGAAATCCAGCCGAGCGGTATCTGCAGGATCAGCGTGCCGACCGGCATCGCCGAAAGCAACAGGGCGACGTCGGCCTGGCTGTAGCCCTTGGCGGTGGCATGGATCGGCGCGAAGCCGGCGATCGACATCGACAGGCCGCCGACCGCAAGCATGCCGGCGACGCCGACCGGCGAAATCCGCCAGGCCCGGCCGAGCGCCACCGAGGCCGCTTGCGGCGGCGGCGGCTGGGCAAGCCTGGTCAACCCCACGGGCAGGATCGACACTGCCGTGAAGGCGATGCCGATCAGCGGCGCGTCCGCGGTCCTGATGTCGACAAAAGCCAGCGTCGCATAGCCGACGCCGAGACCGGCGACATAGGCGACGTAGAAGAACGCCATCACCCTGCCACGGATGGCATTGGCAACGGCATCGTTCAGCCAGCTTTGCGCGACGATGAACAGACCGCATATGGCAAAGCCGTAGAGCGCACGGGCAGCGATCCAGAGCAACGGATGCGGGCCGGCGCCGACAGCGGCATTGGCCAGCGCAATCAGCGCCGACAGCACCATGAAGGCGCGGGCATGGCCGACCCTTCGCACCAGCGGTCCGGTCAGGATACAGCCGGCGAGGCCGCCGGCCGAAAGTCCGGTGATGATCAGGCCGGCCCAGGTCGGATCGAAGCCCTCGGCGCCAAGCCGGACCGGGATATAGGCAAACATCAGCCCATTGCCGACGGCGATCAGCGCCATCGACACGATGACGCTGGCAATCGCGATCAGCGGCGTGGGCTCATCGCCGTGCCCGGCTTCGGCGTGGTGTTTCCTGGGGATAGTCATGCCTGCTCAGGATTGCCCATGAAACGGGCAAAGGAAGCGATAAAAGCGACATCGCCGGGTGAGCGCCTCAACCCTTGGCCAGTCTGCGGATCGCGCTCGACGACAGCGACGAGCGCGGGCCGTGGATGAAGGTCCAGGCCGGCGCCTTCATGCGAGCAAGCCTTGGCGCATCCCCTTCGTCGACGCGCGCATAGTCGAAGGTCTTGGCGACGACCGACGACAGGAACGACAGCGTCGCGCCCGGACGGTCGATGACGGCAATCGGGAAGGTCATGACGATCTCGCGCCAGCGCTGCCAGCGATGGAAATCGCGCAAGCTATCGGCGCCCATGATCCAGACGAAGTCGACGCCAGGATTGCGCGCCTTGACCAGCGCCAGCGCGTCGGCGGTGAAGCGAACGTGATGCGCCGCCTCGAACGCGGTGACCTTGATCTTCGGGTTCTTGGCGATCTGCTCCGAGAGCTGCAGCCGCTCGCCGAGCGGCGCCAGTTCGCGCGTGCTCTTCAAAGGGTTGCCAGGCGTCACCATCCACCACAACTGGTCGAGCGCCAGGCGTCTGAGCCCGATTTCGGCGACCAAGGCATGGCCGGCATGCGGCGGATTGAACGAACCGCCGAACAGGCCGACAGCGAGCCCCTTTTCGGCATGCGGCATCTTGAGGTAGCGAGAGGAAATAATGGGCTGGGGCGATGACAGCATGGCGCTAATCGCCCCCCTCTGCCCTGCCGGGCATCTCCCCCTCAAGGGGGGAGATTGGCAGCTTCATGGACAGCGCAGATCCTGCAAGGCCGGCGATTGGCGAAACCATACATGACAGCCAATCTCCCCCCATGAGTGGGAGATGTCCGGCAGGACAGAGGGGGGTGGCTGGGCGCAAGGGCCTCAGGCTCTAACGACGAAAAGCTTCAAGGCCTCACCTGTCCCGACCCGTGCACGCGGTATTTGAAGGAGGTCAACTGCTCGACGCCGACCGGCCCGCGCGCATGCATCTTGCCGGTGGCGATGCCGATCTCGGCGCCCATGCCGAACTCGCCGCCATCGGCGAACTGCGTCGAGGCGTTGTGCAGCAGGATTGCCGAATCGATCTCGTTGAAGAACTTTTCCACCGCCTGCGCGTCCTCGGCGACGATCGCCTCGGTGTGATGCGAGGAGAAGGTTTCGATGTGGTCGATCGCACCTGCGACGCCGTCGACCAGCTTCACCGCGATGATGGCGTCGAGATACTCGGTCACCCAGTCGAGATCAGTGGCCGGCTTGGCATCGGAAAATGCCTTCAGTACCTCGGCATCGGCATGGATTTCGCAGCCGGCGGCGCGCAGGGCGTCGAGGATCGGCACCAGATGCGTGGCGGCAACGGTGCGGTCGACCAGCAGCGTTTCGGCGGCGCCGCAGACCCCGGTGCGCCGCATCTTGGCGTTGACGGCGATCCGCACCGCCATGTCGAGCTTGGCCGACCGATCGATGTAGAGGTGGCAGATGCCTTCGAGATGGGCGAACACCGGCACCCGCGCCTCGGTTTGCACCCGCCCGACAAGGCTTTTTCCGCCGCGCGGAATGATGACGTCGAGCGTGCCGTCGAGCCCTTTGAGCATCTCGCCGACGGCGGCGCGATCGGTGGTCGGCACCAGTTGGATGGCGTCTTCCGGCAGGCCGGCGGCCTTCAGCCCCTCGACCAGGCAGGCATGGATGGCCGCCGACGAATTGAGCGAATCCGAGCCGCCGCGCAGGATCACCGGATTGCCGGCCTTGAGGCAGAGCGCGCCGGCATCCGCCGTGACGTTCGGCCGGCTCTCATAGATGACGCCGACGACGCCGAGCGGCGTGCGCACGCGTTCGATATTGAGGCCGTTCGGCCGGTCCCACGCGGCGATGACGTCGCCGACCGGGTCGCTGAGTTCGGCGATTTCCCGGATACCGTCGGCCATGGCGCGGATGCGCGCCCGATTGAGCTTCAGCCGGTCCATGAACGAAGCGGAAAGCCCGGACTCCTCGCCATTCGAGACATCGATGGCGTTGGCGTCGAGAATATCCTGCTCGCCGGCGACGATTGCCTCGGCCATGGCGACAAGTGCAGCGTTCTTGGCGGCGGTGGTGGCGATGGCCAGCGGTCGGGCGGCAGCGCGGGCGCGGCGGCCGATATCGGCCATCAGCGCCACCGTGTCGTCCCCGGATTTTTCATGCAGCTTCAGCATGGCTCATCCTCCGCTCGATACTTCGTCACTGGCCCGTAGTTCGTCACCGGCCCGCACTTGGTCAGCGGGCTGTACTTGGTCGCCAGCCCGTACTTGGTCGCCGGGATGGCTCACCACAAGGTCGTCGCGGTGGATCATCGCCGAACGCGCCTCATAACCGAGCACGGTTTCGATCTCGGCCGTCTTCAGCCCTGCGATCCTTACGGCATCGGCGGCATCGTAGGCAACCAGCCCGCGCGCGATCTCGCGGCCCTCGGGCGACAGGATCGCCACGGTGTCGCCGCGCGAGAAATTGCCGCTGACCAGCTTGACGCCGGCCGGCAGCAGCGACTTGCCCGACAACAGCGCGCCGATGGCGCCGGCATCAACCGTCAGCCGACCGGCAGGTTCGAGCTGGCCGGCGATCCAGGTCTTGTAGCCCTTGACCGGATTGCTGCTCGGCCGGAAGAAGGTGGCGCGCTCGCCGCGTTCGATCGCCATCAATGGCGACAGCCGCGTGCCCGACGTGATGATCATGGCGGTGCCGGCGGCGGTGGCGATCTTGCCGGCATCGAGCTTTGTCCGCATGCCGCCGCGCGACAGTTCCGAAGCGGCGGCGCCCGCCATCGCCTCGATGTCGGGCGTGATGCGATCAACCACCGGAATGAACTTTGCACCGGGATCGCGCGCCGGCGGTGCCGTGTAGAGCCCGTCGATATCGGAAAGCAGCACCAAAAGGTCGGCGCCCATCATGGTCGCGACGCGCGCGGCCAGCCGGTCATTGTCACCATAACGGATTTCGGAGGTCGCCACGGTGTCGTTCTCGTTGATGACCGGCACCGCTTTCATCTTGAGCAGCGTCGAGATCGTCGCCCGCGCGTTGAGGTAGCGGCGGCGCTCCTCGGTGTCGCCGAGCGTCAGCAGGATCTGCCCAGATTTCAGGCTCCCTCTGCCGAGCGCTTCCGACCAGGCACCGGCGAGCGCAATCTGTCCGACGGCGGCTGCCGCCTGGCTTTCCTCGAGCTTCAGGGCCCGCTTGCCCAGTCCAAGGATGGTGCGGCCAAGCGCGATGGCGCCGGACGACACGACCAGGATTTCAGCCCCGCCCTGGGCCAGCACGGCAATGTCGTCGGCGAGCGAGGCCAGCCAGTCGCGCTTCAGGCCCGTCGCGCGGTCGACCAGCAGCGCCGAGCCGATCTTCACGGTGATGCGCCGGTATGTCTTCAGCGACTGCATGGCCTTACTTTTCCCAGCGTGTCTCGACCGGGGCCGAGATTTGCGCCCGCGCCTCGCCCACCACCGCCATCAGCGCCCGCAGCACCGCCTCGACGCCTTCGCCGGTGACCGCCGACAACAGCATCGGCGCCCGGCCAGCGGCACGCTTCAGCGAGGCGACCTTCTTCTTGCGCGCATCGGCGTCGAGCGTGTCGACCTGGGAGAGCGCGACGATCTCGACCTTGTCGGTCAGGCCGTTGCCATAGGCGTCGAGTTCGGCGCGCACTGTCTTGTAGGCCTTGCCCGGGTTTTCCTCCTGCGCCGAGACCAGGTGCAGCAGCACGCGTGTGCGTTCGACATGGCCGAGGAAGCGGTCGCCGATGCCGACGCCCTCATGCGCGCCTTCGATCAAGCCTGGAATGTCGGCGATGACGAATTCGCGCGCGTCGATGCGGGCAACGCCAAGACCGGGATGCAGCGTCGTGAACGGATAGTCGGCGATCTTGGGCTTGGCCGCGGTCACCGCAGCGAGGAAAGTCGACTTGCCGGCATTGGGCAGCCCGACCAGCCCGGCATCGGCGATCAGCTTCAGCCGCAGCCAGATGTTGAGCTCTTCGCCCGGCAGGCCGGGATTGGCACGGCGCGGCGCCTGGTTGGTCGAGGTCTTGAAATGTTGGTTGCCGAAGCCGCCATTGCCGCCCTTGGCCAGCAGAAAGCGCTGGCCGACCACGGTCAGATCGCAGATCAGCGTCTCGTTGTCTTCCTCGAACACCTGCGTTCCCGCCGGCACTTTCAGCGTGACATCGGCGCCCTTGGCGCCGGTCATGTTGCGGCCCATTCCGTGGACGCCGGTCTTGGCCTTGAAATGCTGCTGGTAGCGATAGTCGATCAGCGTGTTCAGCCCGTTGACCGCCTCCAGCCAGACATCACCCCCACGGCCGCCATCGCCGCCGTCCGGTCCGCCGAACTCGATGAATTTTTCGCGCCGGAACGACACCGAACCGGCGCCGCCGTCACCGGAGCGTATGTAGACTTTGGCTTGATCGAGAAATTTCATGGGCTGTGCAGTTTCTGCTAGTGGCTTTGCGGCATTGCTCTAAATCTAGCGCCTTGCTCTAAACCAAGGCGCGGCGAAGGGCGAGGCCGTTTTATGACAATGGCCGCTTGGGACCGGCTGGAGAGATGTCGGAATGAAGCTTGTAACCTACAACGTCCAGTACGGCATCGGCCTCGATGGGCAGTACGATGTCGGTCGCATCACTGACGCCGTGCGCGGCGCCGACGTGATCGCCCTGCAGGAGGTCACCCGCAACAATCCCCGTAACGGCGGCCGCGACATGGTCGCCGAGATCGGCGAGGCGCTGCCCCCCCGTCTATGGCAGCAATTTCGAGGCCAATATCGGCTCGCGCATCGACAACGGCCGCGCCATCACCACGACCTTCCAGCTCGGCAATATGGTGCTGTCGAAAACGCCCATTCATCTATCGCGCAATCTGCTTTTGCCGCGCAGCCGCAGCTTCGAGATGATGAATTTCCAGCGCGGCGCGCTGGAAGCGCTGATCGAGACGCCGTTGGGTTTCATTCGCTTCTATTCCATCCATCTCGATCACCGCAGCCCGGTCGAACGCGCCAGCCAGATTCAGTTCCTGCGCCGACGCCTGCTGAACTATGCGCTCGAAGGCGGCGCCTTGTCCGGCGTCGCCGAGATCGGCCTGCCGGAATTGCCGCACCCCGAAGCCTTCGTCGGCATGGGCGATTTCAACATGCTGGCCGGCTCACCCGAATATGTCGAACTCGCCGGCCGCCCGGACCATGAATTCGGCATGCCGCTGACCGCCGACTTTGCCGTCGATGCCGCCATGCGCCTCAATGTCACCGGCGACGATCTGGTCAGCTGGGTCGACCCCAAACAGCCCGCCAACGCCAGCCGCCACAAGCGCATTGACTATGTCTTCACCAGCGCTTCGCTGGCCAAATCGCTGAAGCGTCTGTGGGTCAACCGTCAGGCTGTCGGTTCGGACCACCTGCCGGTATGGGTCGAACTGGGCTGACTTTTTCAAACCTGTGATTTCGATGTGACGCGAGGTGCGTCGAGATTCAGGTCAGGCCGACCCGAGAATGGTGGCTTCCGAGCACCGGAGCGAAGCGTACTTAAAGTACGTGAGCACCGGAAGCGCAGGAAACCGCCATTCGCAGGCCGGCCTCACCTGAATATCGATACACCTCAAAAATGCACCCAGTTCCTGAGGCTGGTCCAGGTCTTCCGGTCGAGGCGGTAGCGCTCGACCGGCACCTGGCCGGCGACGATCGAGTTCAACATGCCCTGGCCGGCATACTGGAAGCCGCACTTGTGGATGACCCGGCGCGAGGCCGGATTGATGACTCGCGTCGAGGCATGCAGCACCTGGATCGACGTCTTCTGGAAGGCGAGGTCGACCAGTGCATGGGCAGCTTCGGTCGCATAGCCCTTCTTCCAGTGCGGCTCGCCGATCCAGTAGCCGAGTTCCAGCCCGCGATCGGTGGTGTTGAGACCGGCGCAGCCGACAAAGGTGTCGGTGCCGGCCAGCGTCAAGGCATAGGCGATGCCGGCACGGCGCGACTTGGTCATGGCAAGGAAGGCGCGTCCCTCGGCCTCGCCATAGGGATGCGGCATGCGGGCCAGCATTTCGGCGACATGACGGTTGTCGGCAAGTTCGACCAGTTGCGGGATGTCGTCTTCGCGGGGCGCCCGCATCACCAGCCGCTCGGTGACCAGGACCGGGCAGTCTATCGCGTAACTTTCGTCTTCGGTGTCTTCCGCTTCGGCAACCATGTGAAAGTCCTCCAGGCCAAGAAAAAGGGGAGATGGAAACCCATCTCCCCTGATCCTTTTCCTGGCTTTGCCAGACACCGGTTCCCGAGATGGGCGCCGGTGTTCTAGTGCGGAACCGGCTACTCCGCGGCTTTGGCAATCGGGTTGACCGATACGTAGGTTCGGCCGTTGGCTTTTTTGTTGAACGTCACGGCGCCGGTCTCGAGCGCGAAAAGGGTATGGTCCGTGCCCATGCCGACATTGACACCGGGATGCCAGGTCGTGCCGCGTTGACGAATGATGATGTTGCCCGGGATGACGGCTTCGCCGCCGAACTTCTTCACGCCCAGACGCTTGGAATGCGAGTCGCGACCGTTGCGCGACGAGCCGCCAGCTTTCTTGTGTGCCATCTAACTAACTCCGTTGCGCCGCAAGGCGCCTAAAAGGCCTTATGAACGCGTTCGCGTTCCGTTTCAAGTCCGATTCCGGCGACCTTATCGCCAGAAGATTACTTCGCCGCCAATTCCTTGGCCTGCTCGCGCCAGTCCTTGATCTGGTCGGCGCTGAAGGGCATGTGCTCGTCGATCTTGGCGACATCCTTGTCGGTCAGCTTGGCGAGCTGGGCGAAGGTGATGATGCCCTGCTCGGCCAGGTCCTTGGCAGCGACCGGGCCGATGCCCTTGATCACGGTCAGGTCGTCCGGCTCGCCCTTCGGCGCCTTGAACAACGGCGCTGCCGCGGTCTCGCTGGCCTTGGCCTTGGGCTCCTTCTTCGGCGCGGCTTCCGCCTTCGCTTCGGTGGCGGCCTCTGCCTTGGCTTCCTTCTTCGGCGCCTTGACGGCTGCCGTCTTCGTCGGCTTGGCGCCACCCAGCAGGATCTCCGAGATCCGCACGGTGGTCAAAAGCTGACGATGGCCGATCTTGCGGCGCGAATTCTGCCGGCGGCGCTTCTTGAAAGCGATGACTGTGCGGTTCTTGCCCTGCTCGACGACTTCGGCGGTGACCACCGCGCCATCGACGAACGGCGCGCCGAACGTGACATTCTCGCCCTCGCCATGCGCGAGCACGTGCCCGATCTCGACCATGTCGCCGACGTTGGCTTCGACTTTTTCGATCTTCAGGAGATCGTTGGCGGCAACGCGATACTGCTTGCCACCCGTTTTAATGACTGCGAACATTTTTTGCCTTTCGCTGTTCGGTCGGCCTTGATGAACCGCCTCTGGCGGTTTGGCCGTCTTTTTGTCAGTCTGCGGGTTCAAAAAACAAGCGGCGCGGAAGAACCCTCCACGCCGATTGCGCGCTGTCCCTAGCCGAAGGTTGGGTGCAAGTCAAGGCGAAGCCGTTCCCGAGGCGGTTATTAGCTCGGCAAGCATCTCGCCATGTCGACATGATCGCACGGCGTTGCCGTCGTCGGGGGGCAAGCTGCGTCGGGTGCACGGAAATCCGTGCGGGCTCGACCGCAGATACCAGTGCAAATCCACCGCTTGTCCAGGAAGCCAAATAACTCGCGGATTGGCCTTGTAACCTGCCCATTCAGCCGTTATCTAGTGCGCCGCGCCGGCAACGGCCGACCATGACCGCGGAGAGGTGGCAGAGTGGTCGAATGCACCGCACTCGAAATGCGGCATGGGTGCAAGCCCATCGGGGGTTCGAATCCCTCCCTCTCCGCCAGTTATTTTCCATATCTATTTGGTTTCATTACGCTTTTAGAAATTTCAAGATGACGGCCTGCATCCTTGGCTGCATCTTGGAACGGTGCTTGGACCTCCAAACTGGCCAATCGCTGCATCTGTAGCCCAGAGGGTCGACCGCCATCTTTCACTATGTTCCAAGGCTGGTGCCAGACATACGCCACCTCCTGCCAGCGCCCTCGGCTCGCACTACAACCATCCGAAGTAGCGGATCCTTGGTCGGGGTCCTCAAACCCTACTGAGCGCAAGACTTTTCCGGCTTCACGATCAACGAGAAGCATAGCATCGTCATTAGTGCGTTTGCGATCGAACAGTGCCTCTGCCGAAGCAAGGTGCTTGCAACCGACAGTCCACAATCCCAGTCCATGCGGGACAGGTTGTAACTGCCGTCACTATGTATCTACGTCTCTCCAAATCCTAAAAAGCCGACTTCGCTCGTGGGGAGCGCCTTGCCTTCCGCATCCCACCTCGCTCGGTCCTGACGCGCCCCAACAACACGCTCGCCGGTTCGTCGGCGGGGTCTTGCGGCACAAGTTCGCCCGGGAGGCTTTGCGAGGACCGCTTTGGCGAGGACAGCTTGGTCGAGGCGGCCGAAGACCCTCTTCGGTAAATATCTCTCTCGCATGTAGCTCCAGCGAGTTACCGGCGCGGGATTTCCGGCTCTGGAGCACCGACAAACAAATGAACGACGACGGTTCTTACCAAACCGTAAGTATGCGGCAAGGCCCCGGTGATCTGCCTTCTTTAGGGTGAAGCGTCGGGTCGCCATCACGCCCCGTCCGTGCCGATGTCACGACTAGCCCCCCAAGGTGAAAGTTATGACCGCGCCGTCGTCAGAAACCGCGTCACGCGGCCATAGAAGCGGATCCCGTCCGAGACAGAAGACAGTGATGCTCCCCTCACCGACTATGATGACGAAAGCCACAGCCACGCGAGGAGGAGACCAACGCACTTGCACCTGCCCGAATTTTGCGTGGGTGAAGCAGCGCCAGAACCCCAGCGCGCGCTTCCTTGAGTTGCAGCGCATCTATTCCGACATCCACGCCGCAGGTCTGCCGAGCGCCCGGGAACCAGCGGAGACCTTGTTCGCGGGCAACAGCCTGCTGCCCTTCATCGAGACGATTCGCGCGCTTGTGCAAGGGTCAGGCGCACACACCCTACTCGATTACGGCAGTGGCAAAGCCGTCATTCACAAGCAGGCTTCCGTAACCTTGCCGAATGGCAAAACGATTGACCGCGTGCATGATTACTGGGGTGTCAGCTGTGTCACATTCTACGACCCCGGTGTGTCAGAGTATTCGCAATTGCCGCAGGGCCGCTTCGACGGTGTGATCTCGACCGACGTACTGGAGCACATTCCGGAAGAAGACATTCCATGGGTGCTCAGCGAAATGTTTGGCTATGGCGAGAAATTCGTATTCGCCAACATTGCGTCCTATCCGGCGCAGAAGACACTCCCGAATGGCTGGAATGCGCACGTGACTATCAAGCCGCCAGCATGGTGGCGCGAGCAGATCGCGCGCGCGGCGATGAATTGGCCAGGCCGCGATTATCTCTTCATCGTTTCCGAAAAGCGCGGCCCCTTGGACAAGCTGATCGCCAAGATCACTGCTCGCAAAAACGGCATGAAGCGGACTGAAATCTGCAAGCGCGCGGCCTGATTTCAGTTCAGCATCGAGGCGATGCTCTTCCCGGGCGGTGCCGCACGGAAGTTCGACGCGAACCCAACAGACAGCTCGCCGGCTGTTCAGGGCTGCTCTACGCGCTCATCCCTCAGTCAAGCGGGCGCGACGATCACTCCGGCACGCCGGAGATGCCCAGCGCCTCGACGTAACGCTCGGCGAACACCTTGTCCAGCCACGGGTTGATCTGTCTCTGCAGGGTGAGCGTGAAGGTCGGAAACGCCTCCATCAGCCGCCGCGCCGCTGCCTGCGCCTCGTCCAGCCGGTTGAGTTTGACCAGCGCCATGATCACCACCCGGTGCGAGGAGCCGTAGTTCGGCATCTCGTGCAGGGCGCGTTCTCCCCATGCCAGCGCTTCCTCGTAGCGCTCGAGCATCAGGTAGCTCATTCCGATGCCGGAGAGGGCGATGCCCTTCTCGGGGTCGACCGGGCTCAGCCGCATTGCCCTGTGAAAGTGCTCGATCGCGACGAGTGGGCGGCTGGCATGTGCGTTCACCCAGCCGCTGCCGGTATGGCCCTGCGCCGAATTGGGGTTGAGCAGCAGGGATCGTTCGATCGCGCCCAGCGCCATCTCGTAGTCCTTCGCGCTGTAGGCGATCACCTGCGCGGCGAAGCGCAGGCTCGTGGGGTCGTCGCGCGCTTCCGCCAGGACCTCGCGCGCCATGCGCACGGCGACTCGGACATCGTCGGGCTCGTGCCAGCACTGGCTCACGGACAGGCTGCGGATATAGGCGCCGAGTCCCTTTGCCAAGTTGAAGCCAGGGTCGATGCTGAGCGCCTCGTTGATGAGCCGGCGCACGTCGGCAAAGCCTTCGCGCGTCATGCTGTAGAAGCGCGGCAGCGCGCGTAGGTAGAGGTCGTAGGCGCTGATGTAGTCGGTCGGCTTCATGCGCGCCTGCTTGATCTCCTGCAGCCGGATGCTCGGCTCGACAGCGCCGACGACGCTCTCGGTCACCTTGTCCTGCAGCTCGAAGATGTCACTCACGTCGCCCTCGAAGCGGTCGGCCCAGACATGGTGTCCGCTGATCGCGTCCACCAACTGCCCACTGATGCGCACCCGCGATCCTGCTCTGCGGATGCTGCCTTCGAGCACGTAGCGGACGCCCAGCTCGCGCCCGACCTGGCGCAGGTCCACCGCCCGGCCCTTGTAGGTGAAGGACGAGTTGCGGGCGATCACGAAGAAGGAGTTCACCCGGCTCAATCCCGTGATGATGTCCTCCACCAGCCCGTCGGCGAAATATTCCTGGTCGGGGTCGCCGCTCATGTTGGTGAAAGGCAGAACCGCGATCGAGGGTTTCTCGGGCAGGGCCGGCGGTGCAGCCGCCGTGGCGCTGGCGTCCGTCTCGACGCGGTAGGCGCGCACAGGCCGCTCGATGTTCTTGAGGCGCAACTCGCCGAGCGGCGTGAAGCCGCAGTCGAGCTTGCCCTGAAGGTGGTCGTAGGCGGTGCCCGAGACGAGCACGGTGCCGGGATCGGCGACGCTTTCGAGGCGGGCGGCGATGTTGACCCCGTCGCCGTAGAGGTCGCCGTCCTCCTCGCAGACCACGTCGCCGAGATTGACGCCGATGCGCAAGCGTATCCGCTCTTCCTCGGGCGTCTCCGCCTCGTGTTCTGCCAGGGCCTGCTGAATCGCCATCGCCGAGGTCACCGCGTTGACGACGCTCGCGAACTCGCACAGCATGCCGTCGCCGGTGAGCTTGACGATCCGACCCTGGTGCTCGGAGACCAGCGGTTCGAGGAGGTCCTTGCGGTAGATCTTCAACCGCTCGAGCGTGCCGCGCTCGTCGCGCTCCGTCAGGCGCGCATAGCCGACCACGTCGCAAGCCAGGATCGCTGCGAGGTGGCGCCGCGTGGTCATTTCACCGCTCAGCCAGGCCCCTGCACGCGGGCCACCCCGCATCCATGCCCTGCCAACTTCCAGACGCCTCCCGTGCATGGTATCCATCTCTCCCAGTCTCCGACCGTCGCCGATACAGAACGGAGAACGCAGCTTGACCTTGCCTTCACGAGATTTCGCTATCCCGCTTTCAAGGCGTGGAGCCTTCCAGTCGCCGCGCTAACAGCCAACCGACGACACGCCCACGCAGCCTCTGGGGACGCTGAAACGCCACTCCTCCCAGAAGGTCGGAGATATTTCCTGCCCTGTGTAACCGGTTGACGCCACCGTGGCGGTGCTTTTGTATCGGGCATAACGTGAATGGGCCTGATGGCCAGGGCCATGGGCTGCCGACAGGTTGCCGGCGGCGTAAGATTTCGCAAGGTCCACCAGGTTGTCAGGTGCGGCGCAAAGGCTTGATTGCCTCGCCTACTCGGCGGGCGATCTCCAGCTCGAGATGCTGACGCCTGCGTAGCTGCGCCCGCTTGTTCGGTTTGTATTCAGCCGGATCACGCTGCGGTTTCGTAAGGGGCAGATCGAACATCGTCGGGTGGACCCGGCCGCCCCCGGATTCGACCCAGAAGCTGTCGTAGTCTGCCGAAATACGGTGGCGCAGGGCAAAATCATTTGCAAAGACATGCCCCGCGTTGGATGCGGCAACAAGACCGGAAATGTTCAAGGAGCGTGCGAGCGCCTGGGCCACCAGCAGCAACAATGTTTTGGGTCGCAGTCCTTCCATGGCCTTCGTCAGCGTGCGCGCATCATCGAGACCTTGCACACCAACCGATGCGGACTTGAGCGCGCCGATCCAAAGCACCCGTCCCTGCCCGCTGAGCCGCAGGAGCGATCTATCCACAATCGCAAGGCCCATCTCGGTGATTGGTCGCCCACCCAGGCGCAGGAGCAGGCGACACTCTGCCTCCCGGTACAACTTATCCTGGCCGGTCAGTTCAACCGTGACATTACCCACCGCGGTCGAGAGATCCAGCAGTTGTTGGCCGCCGGTGTGGCTCCTGATCAGGGCCGCGTCGGTGAAAAGCTGCGCCGCCGCAACATAGTGACCGACGACGGCGACCCGACGATGCCCGCGCCTCAGCCCAGTCGTCAGGTAGGATCGGACGGGCTTCAGGGGAATGTCCGGATACTTCTGAAGGATCGCCGCGAAGGGTTCGGCACCGAGTTTGGACTGGATGGCGGCGATGTCGCGGCGGAATATCCAACGAAGCGCCGCCCACTTGATCGTATGGACGCATCGGTTCAGTCCGCGTCGAAAGCCGGAGGTCTGCCGTTTGCGATCAACCCGCGGCGGCGATGGCGACATTGCCCCATTCAAATGCTCACCCTTCGCATTCTCCGTGCCTCATTGTTGGAATCTTTAGCTTATCGGCGCTTCGCCGCGACATTACGGATTTGTAATGTGGCCACGAAAATGGCCGGCTTACGGATCCGTTGAGCCGGCGGAAAAATCGCAGTGCGCTTGTTCCCGTCGGATGCACGAAGAGTGCGACAATGACATGTGCTGCTGCCGACGCGTGTCGCCCTCAGCCCAAGCCACCCGACTGGTGGCCCGCGATTGCGGCAAGAAAAACCTGGCCGAATTCCTTGAGCTTCGCCGCCCCGACGCCATTCACTTCGGCGAAGGCGTCGAGATCGGCCGGGCGGCGCTCGGCCATGTCGATCAGCGTGCGATCGGAAAACACCACATAGGCCGGCACCTGGCGCTCCTTGGCGAGGCGCAGCCGCAGGGTCTTCAGCGCGGCCAGCAGCGAAGCATCGACGCCTTCCATGTCCGCGGCCTGGGCGGAGCGCATCTTGCCGCGCAAGGCGCGGCTGCGCACTTCGACGCGGTAGTGGAACGGCATTTCGCCACGACCAAGCGCATGGCCCTTTTCGGCAATGGCGAGGCCGCCATGGCCGCCCGGATCCGGCATCAGGAAACCGCCCGCGACGAGCTGCCGGATCAGCGACAGCCAGAAATCCTTCTTGTGCGCCAGTCCGCTGCCGAAGCAGGCCAGCCTCTGGTGGTTCCTGGCCAGCACCTTCTCGGTCTCATGGCCGAGCAGGATATCGATGACATGGCCGGCACCGAAGCGTTCTCCGCTCTGCGCGACCGCCGCCAGGATGGTCCGCGCCTCCGCTCCACCATCGGCGCGCGGCGCCTGGTCGAGGCAGGTGTCGCAATTGCCGCAAGATGACGCTTCCTCGCCGAAATAGCCGAGCAGCACCTGGCGGCGGCATTGCGCCGTCTCGCAATAGCCGATCAGCGTGTCGAGCCGGCCATGCGAGCGCCTCTTGTGCTCGGGCGGCGCATCCTCGTCGTCGATGAACATCCGCCGCATGCGGATATCGCCAAGGCCGAACAGCATATGCGCCTCGGCAGGCCGCCCGTCGCGGCCGGCGCGGCCGATTTCCTGATAATAGGCCTCCAGGCTGCCCGGCAGATCGGTGTGGAAGACATAGGCGACGTCAGGCTTGTCGATGCCCATGCCGAAGGCAATGGTCGCCACCATGACGACGCCGGACAGGGTCATGAAGCTGTTCTGGTTGGCATCACGCGCGTCCTTGCTCATGCCGGCATGGTAGGCGAGCGCGGTGACGCCGTTCTTCTCGAGGAAGGCCGCCATTTCCTCCGTCTTCTTGCGCGACAGGCAATAGACGATGCCGCTCCGGCCGGGGTGGCGCTCGACGAAGGTCAGCAACTGGCGCTTGCTGTCCTGCTTGGCCGCGATGCCAAGCTTGATGTTCGGCCGGTCGAAGCCCAGCACCAGGGTTTCGACGCGCTCGGCGAACAGCATCGCCTCGATGTCGGTGCGCGTGCCCTCGTCCGCCGTCGCCGTCAGCGCGATAATCGGCACGTTGGGGAAGATGTCGCGCAGTCGCGACAAGTCTTCATACTCGCGCCGGAACGCCGGCCCCCATTGCGAGATGCAATGCGCCTCGTCGACAGCGATCAGGTTGACGTCGAGCCTGGCGAGCGCCTCGAGCATCCGCTCGGTCATCAGCCGCTCCGGCGCGAGATAGAGCAGGCGCGTCTGGCCCGCCACGACGCGACGCCAGGCGGCGACATTGGCCTCGCGGTCGATCGAGGAATTGATGGTGTCGGCGGCGACGCCGGCAAGGCGCAAGGCGGCGACCTGATCCTGCATCAGCGCCACCAGCGGCGAAACGACAATTGTCAGGCCGCCCAGAACCAGCGCCGGCACCTGGTAGCAAAGCGACTTGCCCGCACCCGTCGGCATGACGGCCAGAACATGGCGCCCGGCCAGCAGCGCGTCCATGACATCGGCCTGGCCGGGGCGAAAATCATCAAAGCCGAACACATCCTTCAGGACGCGCCGCTTGGGGTCCTCGGCCCGAATGCTCGCTGCCTGTGCCTGCATCAGTCGGACACCGGGCTGGAAACGATTTTTCGTGAATTGGAGAGGATGTGGAAACCGATCAAAACGACTCTCCGCGTGACGCTTTGGAGTAGCGCAGCCATCATCCAACCACAACGCCCCTTTGCAAGAACCCGATGATCCGTGCTGTCCCTTCCCCGCGACACCGGCACCGCCGCTGGATTCCTCCACGCGCTGCGATGTAAACTTGTCCCACAGGGCCAGGGAGGGCGCGATGCTGCAGACCAGACAGGATGCTCTCGGCGAGCGGTTTCAATTGCAGCGTACCGCCTTCGAGGCGCAGCCTTTCCCGGACATTGGCGTTCGCAAGGATCGCCTGAAGCGCCTGCTGGCACTGACCGAGCGGCATGAGGCCGATATCTGTGCGGCGATCGACGCCGACTTTGGCGGCCGCTCCGCGCACGAGACGCGCCTTGCGGAACTGTTTGTCGTGCGCGCTGGCATCCGCCACGCCATGTCCCATCTGAGGGGCTGGATGCGCGAGCGTCGCGTTGCCACCACCGTGCCGTTCCTGCCGGGCAGAAATCGCCTCGTCGCGCAGCCGCTCGGTGTCGTCGGGATCGTGTCGCCCTGGAACTACCCCTTCCAGCTCGCTGTCGCGCCGGTGACCGCGGCACTCGCCGCCGGCAATCGCGTGCTCGTCAAGCCGTCCGAACTGACGCCGGCTTTTTCCGCCTTGCTGGCGCAACTGGCCGGTGAGCATTTCGCGCCCGACGAACTCAGCGTCATCACCGGCGATGCCGAGATAGGAAAGGCCTTCGTGTCGATGCCGTTTGATCACTTGCTGTTCACCGGCTCGACCGCGGTCGGCCGCCAGGTCGCGATCGCCGCGGCCGCCAACCTGACCCCGGTCACGCTCGAACTCGGCGGCAAGTCGCCGGCAATCTTCGATCCATCCTGCGACCTCGATGCGGCAGCAGCCAGCATCGCCTATGGCAAGCTGTTGAATGCCGGGCAGACCTGCATCGCACCGGACTATCTGCTGGTGCCGAAGGGACAGGCAGGCACCGTCGCCGCCAAGCTCGCAACAGCAATAGCGCGACTCTACCCGACCTTGCGCGACAACCCCGACTATACCGCCATCATCAGTGACCGGCATTACCAGCGACTGCGCGGGATGATCGCCGAGGCACGCGATGCCGGCGCTGATGTCACCGAAATCAACCCGGCCCGCGAAGAGTTCGGCACCACCAGCCGAAAGTTGCTGCCGACCCTGGTTTGCAATGCCAGCCCGAACCTGCGGCTGATGCGCGAAGAGATTTTTGGTCCGGTGCTGCCGATCGTCGAATACGCCACCGTCGACGAGGCGATCGACCATGTGAATCGCGCGGACCGGCCACTGGCGCTCTACTGGTTCGGTCGCGACAGCGGCAATCGTCGACGCATCCTGCACGAGACGGTCGCCGGCGGCGTCACCATCAACGACTGCATGCTGCATCTGGTGCAGGAGAACCAGCCCTTCGGCGGCGTTGGCGCCAGCGGCATGGGCGCCTATCACGGCGAATGGGGATTCCGCACCTTCAGCAAGGAGAAGCCGGTTTTCCTGCAGTCGCGGCTAAGCGCGGGAGGCTTGCTGCGTCCGCCCTATGCCAAGACGTTCGAGCGGATTTTCAGCCTGCTCCGGCACATCACCTGACCGGACACAGCGGCCGGTCGTCGCAGCTACCCGGTGCGTTAAGACTATCTTCACCACGATGCGGCAGCTTCCATGTCCTGCGGTGATGTTTTGAGTACCGCGGCGCCACAAGCGCCCAGGCAACAGACCCGCGTCTCCTTTGGGGCGCGGGTCATTCGCCCGCGCTCGATCGCCTATTCTTGGCCAGGCAAGCCCTTGGCTAGGCAAGAAAATCGGCCCGGTGCGGCGTGAAACTGTCGACCAGCCGCCCCGCTTCCAGCGCCTTGACGCCGTGCACCAGGTTGGACGGCACGATGAAGCTGGCTCCGGTCTCGAGGATTTCCGTCCGCCCGTCGATGGTCACTTCGAAGCGGCCCTCGGCGACGTAGCTTGCCTGGACATGCGGGTGCGAATGCACGGCGCCGACGCCACCCTTGTCGAAGCCGAATTCGACCATCATCAGTTCATCGGTGTGCAGGAGGACGCGCCGCCTGTTGCCATCCGGCGTCGCCGTCCAGGCGCCCCCGCCGGCATGTGCGAAAATCTTCGGCTCAGCCATCATCACCTCCCTCATCGTGCCAGCCAGCCGCCATCCACCGGCACCACCGCGCCATGCATGTAGTTCGACGCCGGCGCCAAAAGGAAGACGGCGGCGTCGCCAATGTCTTCCGCTTCGCCCCAGCGCCCGGCCGGGATGCGCGCCAGGATGGCGGCACTGCGGTCTGGATCGGCACGCAGCGCCTGCGTGTTGTTTGTCTCGATATAGCCGGGCGCGATGGCGTTGACGTTGATGCCTTTTGCCGCCCATTCGCAGGCGAGCAGCCGGGTGATGCCGAGCACGCCGTGTTTCGAGGCGGTGTAGGACGCGACGCGGATGCCGCCCTGAAAACTCAGCACCGAAGCGATGTTGACGATCTTGCCTTGCCGTCCGCCAGCAAGCGCGCGTCTGGCGAAGGATTGGCAGAGCAGGAAGGCCGTCTTCAAATTGACGTCCATGACGTCGTCCCAGTCGGTTTCGCTCAAATCGACGGCATCGGCGCGCCGGATGATACCGGCATTGTTGACCAGCCCGTCGAGCGGGCCGCTTTCGTCCCAGATCCGGTCCAGCATCGGGCCGGCGGCTGCCGTGTCGGCAAGGTCGGCGCTTACCGCCTCGAATTGCCCACCGGCTGAGGCAACCTTGCTTGCCGTGTCGTCCATCGACGAGCGCCCGACGCCGATCACCGCGCCGCCGGCACGCGCGATCGAGACGGCTATGCCTTGACCGATGCCGGTGTTGGCGCCGGTGACGAGGATGCGTTTGCCGGCCAGGCTGAAGGCGGAAAGGTCGCTCACCGCAAGTCGTCCAATGCCACCGAGTCGACATCGGCATAGTCGACATTGTCGCCGGCCATCGCCCAGATGAAGGCGTAGTTCGAAGTGCCGGCGCCAGAGTGGATCGACCAGCCCGGCGACAGCACCGCCTCCTCGTTGCCCATGACGATATGACGCGTCTCGTCCGGCTCGCCCATGAAGTGGAAAACGCGCGCCGTCTCGGCCAGGTCGAAATAGAGATAGGCTTCCATGCGCCGGTCATGCACATGGCACGGCATTGTGTTCCACACCGACCCCGGCGCCAACTGCGTCATGCCGACCACCAACTGGCAGGTTTTTGCGCCCTCGGCATGGATGAACTGGAAGATCGAGCGCTCGTTGCAGCTATGCTTGCTGCCGAGGTCGAGACGCTTGGCGTCACCGATGCGGATCAGCCGGCTCGGCCAGGCCTGATGCGCCGGCGCGCTGAGCAGGTAGAATTTGGCCGGCGCGGCTTTATCCACCGAGGCGAACGACACATCCTTGCTGCCCATGCCGAGATAGAGCATGTCGCGCGACTGCAATTCATGAGGTTGGCCGCCGGCCTTGACGACACCGGCGCCACCGATGTTGACAGCGATCAGCTCGCGGCGGTCGAGAAAATCCTTGGTCCCGGTCGGCTTGATGGCCTCCAGTTGAAGCGGTGCGTCAGTCGGCACGGCGCCGCCGACGATCATGCGATCGTAGTGGGTGTAGGTCAGGGTGATACGGCCGGGCTGGAACAGATCGTCGATGTGAAAATTGTGCCGCAGTTCGTCGGTTCCCATCGCCGCGGCGGCGACCGGGTCGATGGCGAAGCGCGATGTATAGTCGGTATGGCACTGGTTCATTGCAGTCCTGACTTGAGATGGGTCATTCACCGGCAGCGCCCTTGACCGAACTGGCGTAGAAGACCTGCCTTGCGTGCAGCCGCTCGCGGTAGCGCTGCTGGCTGGCGCTGAGGTGCGCGCGCATCGCCTCGCGCGCGGCTTCGGCGTCGCCTGACGTGATCGCATTGAGGATCACCAGATGCTCGCGCTGCAGCCCACGCTGATATGTGTCGGATTGCACCAGCTCGGTCGACCAGGGCGAGGTTACGTCGCAGGGAATGGCGCGCCGGCCGAGCACGTCGAGCATCTCGACATAGAAGGGATTGTTGGTGGCACTGGCGATCGCCCGGTGGAAGGCAAGGTCGGCCGGGCCGGTCGGCTCGCTGGCAAGCAGCAGCCGTTCGAATTCGAAGAAGGCTTCCTGGATCGCCGCCTCCTGCGCGGCGTTGCGGCGGATGGCGGCGAGCCCGGCCGATTCGATCTCGATCGCGAGCCGCACCTCGAGCACGTTGAGCGCGATCGAATCCTTGCTGCCCATGTCCGCGGCCAGCGCGCCGAACATCGTCGAGATGTGCTCGGTGACGAAGACGCCGGCGCCCTGGCGTGGCTCGACCAGCCCGTCGGCGGCAAGCTTGGCCAGAGCCTCGCGGATGACGGTGCGGCTGACGCCGAAGGTCTCGGTCAACTGGCCTTCGGTCGGCAGTTTGTGGCCGGGCAGGATCTCGCCCGCCTGCAGCTGCTTGCGGATCGCCGCGACGACGGTCTCCGACAGCTTTGGTTTTCTCTCGACCCTGAGGTCGGTTTCGGTATCCGATGCCATGTCGCCCCCTATTTGAACACGCCGGCAACCAGAGCGAGATGGCCGGAATATAGGTCACAAGCCCGAGAACCACGAGGCTCGCGCCAGATCGAGCGCATCTCTGGCGCCCGGTTCAGAGCCGGTACGCCTTCTTGGCAAGCGTGTAGGCAAGGTCCCGCGCCAGCTCGTGCGCCTCGTCCTCGCGCAGCCGATGCTCGGCGACGAGACGCGCCAGGAACGCGCAGTCGACTCGCCGCGCCACATCGTGGCGCGCCGGTATGGATGGAAAGGCGCGGGTGTCGTCGTTGAAGCCGACGGTGTTGTAGAAACCGGCCGTTTCGGTGGTCATCTCGCGGAAACGGCGCATGCCCTCCGGGCTGTCGTGGAACCACCAAGCCGGTCCGAGCTTCAGCGCCGGATAGGTGCCGGCGAGCGGTGCCAGTTCGCGCGCATAGCTGGACTCGTCGAGCGTGAAGAGGATGATTGTGAGGTCCCGTTCTAGGCCGACGCAATCGAGCAGGGGCTTGAGCGCCGTCACATAGTCGGTTCGGGTCGGGATATCGAAACCCTTGTCGCGGCCGAACTTCTGGAAAATGGAGGGCGAATGGTTGCGCCATGAACCGGGATGGATCTGCAGGACAAGCCCGTCATCCCGGCTCATCTTGGCCATTTCGGTCAGCATCTGGGCGCGGAACAACCGCTTTTCGCGCTCGTCGTCCGAACCATGACGCACACGATTGAACAGTTCCTCCGCCGCCGCATGGGAGAGATTGGCGGTCTCGGCCGTCGGATGGCCGTGATCGGACGACGTCGCGCCAAAGCTTTTGAAGAAAGCACGCCGCTGGCGGTGGGCGTCGAGATAGCCGGCCCAGCTGCCGGTGTCGCAGCCCGTGATCTCGCCAAGCTTGTCGAGATTGGCCGAGAACCCCTCGAAGTCGGGATCGACGACGGCGTCCGGCCGATAGGCGGTGATGACCTTGCCCTCCCAGCCGCTGTCGCGGATCATCTGGTGCCATTTGAGATCGTCGAGCGCGCCTTCCGTTGTCGCGATGACCTCGATGTTGAAGCGCTCGAACAGTGCGCGCGGGCGGAAATTCTCCCATTGCAGCACCGTAGCGATGGTGTCGTAGTGACGGTCGGCGGTCGCCGCGTCGAGCGGTTCGTCGATGCCGAACAGATGCGCCAGCACATGGTCGAACCACAGCCGGGTGGGCGTGCCTCGGAAGAGGAAATAGTTCTCGGCAAAGCGTCGCCAGATCGCCCTGCCGTCGGTCTCCACCGGTGCGCCGTCCAAGGTCGCCACGCCGAGGTCCTCGAGGCGAACGCCCTGGCTGAACAGCATGCGGAAGATGTAATGGTCGGGCACGATGAGCAATTGCGCCGGATCCGGGAACGGCTCGTTCAGCGCATACCAGCGCGGATCGGTATGACCGTGCGGGCTGACGATGGGCAAATCCTTGATACCGGCATAGAGATCGCGGGCGATGGAGCGCGAATGCGCGTCGGTGGGAAACAGCAAATCCGCGTTGGTCAGTGCCACGACGATCCTCCCAGGGCCGCTATCGGTAGGGGCGACAAGAAATAATGTCAACATACAAAAACTAGATTGTTGTATGATGACTTTCCAACCATTGCATGGCAAGAAATCGGATGTTACGCCGCTTGCCAACCATCCCCGAGGCGAGTTCATGCCGTCCGACCAGACCAGCCGAGCCACAACGACAAAACGCCTTTCCAGCGAGGCGACGCAAATAGTGCCGGCTTCGGTCGCGACACCTTCCTATGATCGCAGCCGCGTCATCCCGGGCATCGTGCATCTGGGCGTCGGCGCCTTCCATCGCGCCCATCAGGCCGCCTATGTCGACGACTGCCTGGCGGCTGGCGAGACCGGCTGGGGCATCGTCGGCGTCTCGCTGCGCAGCGCCGACACACGCGATGCGCTCTCGCCGCAGGACGGGCTCTACACGCTGGCGATCAGGAGCAGTGGCGAGGAGAAACTTCGCGTCATCGGCTCCATCGCCTCGATGCTGGTGGCGCCGGAGGACCCGGGCGCGGTGCTGGCCGCGCTGACCGATCCGCGCACCCGCATCGTGACGTTGACGATCACCGAAAAGGCCTATCTCAGGGCCGCCGGCGGCGGGCTGGACACCGCTCATCCCGATATCGTCCACGATCTGGCAAATCCGCAAATGCCGAAGACAGCGCATGGATTCCTCGCCGAGGCGCTTGCGCGACGACGTGCCGCCGGCACGCCGCCCTTCACCGTGCTCTGCTGCGACAACCTGCCGGCCAATGGTGCGACGCTGCACCGGCTGCTGATCGCATTCGCCGAATTGCGCGATGCCAGGCCCGCAGCGAACGCCGATAGCGGCCTGGCCAGCCACATCGCCGACCAGGTCGCGTTTCCCTCCAGCATGGTCGACCGCATCGTGCCGGCAACCACCGATGCCGACCGGGCGCGGATTGCGGTTGAACTCGGCGTCGAGGACGCCTGGCCGGTCATGACCGAGCCGTTCTCCCAATGGGTGATCGAGGACAACTTTCCGGGGGGCCGTCCGGCCTGGGAAAAATTCGGCGTCACCATGGTCAGCGATGTCGGCCCCTTCGAGGACATGAAGCTCAGGCTACTCAACGGCGCGCATTCGGGCATCGCCTATCTCGGCCTGCTCAGCGGTCATGCCACCGTCGATCGTGCCTTCGCCGACCCGGCAATCCGGCAGTTCGTCGATGCATTGTGGGCCGAAGCCATTTCAACGCTGCCGGAGGATGCCGACCTGGATACCGCTGCCTATACTGCCGAGCTTACCGAGCGCTTTTCGAACACCGCTCTTGCCCACCGTACGGCGCAGATCGCCAATGACGGCAGCCAGAAGCTGCCGCAACGCATCGTCGCATCGGCCTTGGAGTGCTTGGAAGCCGGCACCGAATTGGTCCATCTCACGCTGGTGGTCGCCGCTTGGATCGCCGCCTGCGCAGCGCGGGGAAAGTCCTTGCCGGAGGGCCATTTCACCGATCCACTCGATGCGGCGCTGACGGCGCTTTTGAGCCAGCAGCTACCGGCGAATGAGACCGTCACGGCGGTGTTCGACCTTGCCGGCTTCGCCACCGACCACGCCGAGCGCCAGACACTGATCGAACTCGTGGCTGTCCATCTCGTTCACCTGCAACGGGATGGTCCGACACTGGCCTTCGCCGCGTTGGGCATAGGAAGTGAATAGTCGAGTCGGGACCCGACCGGCTTAGATCGCGGGGCGAAGGGCACGACGAGTGCCACCCACACGACCATCAAAGCGATACGTGAGAGATTGGCCAGCCAAGCCAGATCTACGCCCGATAACCCCGAAAATCCGATGTAGTGCCGTCGACCATCGGGATCGCGAGGCTGTTTCTCGCCCAGCTGTTTCTTCCGTCATCGGCCACCCCCCCCTGCCCAAGGCAGCCGGACTTGTCCGACAAAAAAAGCGAGGCAAGGCCCCGCTTTTTAATAGTCATCTGAAACAAACTTCAGGCCGGCAGGATGGCGCCTTCCAACGTCGTGAGCTGGCTAAGGAACTGTTCCGCCTTGCTGCGGGCCTCGTCGTCCTTGGCGTCGGCGGCGTCTTCCTTGGCCTCCTGGATGCGGCGCGCGAGATCGGCGCGGTCAACATCCTTCACCGCCACAGCCGATTCCGCCAGCAGCGTGCAGCCGGCCGGAACGATGTCGGCGAAGCCGCCGAACACCACATAGCGCTCTTCCCCGCCCGACGCGGTCTTAACAGTGACCACACCCGGCTTGATCGTGGTCATGACAGGGGCGTGATGCGCCATCACGGTCATCTCGCCTTCGGCGCCCGGAATGACGACGGATTCGACCTGCTCGGAAACAAGCAGGCGCTCCGGAGAAACCAGTTCGAACTTGAAAGCTTCGGCCATGATCAATCTAGCGAATAGGGAATAGTGAGTAGCGAGTAGAAAAACCCACCCGGCTCACATTGCCCCAATTCGCTACTCCCTATTCGCAATTCGCTTCTTATGCCGCTTCGGCCGCCAGGCGCTGTGCCTTCTCGACCGCTTCCTCGATGCCGCCGACCATATAGAAGGCAGCTTCCGGAAGGTGATCATAGTCGCCGTTGCAGAGGCCCTTGAAACCCTTGATGGTGTCGGCGAGGTCGACCAGCTTGCCCGGCGCGCCGGTGAACACTTCGGCGACGAAGAAGGGCTGCGACAGGAAGCGCTCGATCTTGCGGGCGCGGGCCACCGTCTGCTTGTCCTCTTCCGACAGCTCGTCCATGCCCAGGATGGCGATGATGTCCTGCAGCGACTTGTAGCGCTGAAGGATCGACTGCACCTGGCGCGCGACGGCATAGTGCTCGTCGCCGACGACCAGCGGGTCGAGCATGCGCGAGGTCGAATCGAGCGGATCGACGGCCGGGTAGATGCCCTTCTCGGCGATAGCGCGGTTGAGCGTCGTGGTCGCGTCGAGGTGGGCGAACGAGGTCGCCGGCGCCGGGTCGGTCAAGTCGTCGGCGGGCACGTAGATCGCCTGCACCGAGGTGATCGAGCCCTTGGTGGTGGTGGTGATGCGTTCCTGCAGCGCGCCCATGTCGGTGGCGAGCGTCGGCTGATAGCCCACGGCCGACGGGATACGGCCGAGCAGAGCCGACACTTCCGAACCCGCCTGCGTGAAGCGGAAGATGTTGTCGACGAAGAACAGCACGTCCTGGCCCTGGTCGCGGAAATATTCCGCAACCGTCAGGCCGGTCAGGCCGACGCGGGCACGCGCGCCCGGCGGCTCGTTCATCTGGCCATAGACGAGCGCTGCCTTGGAGCCTTCGCCGCCGCCCTTCTTGTTGACGCCGGACTCGATGAACTCGTGATAGAGATCGTTGCCTTCGCGGGTGCGCTCGCCGACGCCGGCGAACACCGAGTAGCCGCCATGGGCCTTGGCGATGTTGTTGATCAGTTCCTGGATCAGCACGGTCTTGCCGACGCCGGCGCCGCCGAACAGGCCGATCTTGCCGCCCTTGGCGTAGGGAGCCAGGAGGTCGAGCACCTTGATGCCGGTGATCAGGATTTGTGCTTCCGTCGACTGCTCGACATAGGTCGGAGCCGGCTGGTGGATGGAGCGCATTTCGATCCCGTCGACCGGGCCTTCTTCGTCGACCGGCTCGCCGATGACGTTGATGATGCGGCCGAGCATGCCCGGGCCGACTGGCACGGTGATCGGCGCGCCGGTGTCGCGCACTTCCTGGCCGCGCACCAGACCTTCGGTCGAGTCCATGGCGATGCAGCGCACGGTGTTTTCACCCAGATGCTGGGCAACTTCGAGCACCAGGCGGTTGCCGACATTGGTCGTCTCGAGCGCGTTCAGGATCGCCGGCAGGTGATCGCCGAACTGCACGTCGACAACGGCGCCGATGACCTGGCGGACCTTGCCGACAACGCCGGTTGCCTTGGTGGCCACTGCCGATGTCTTGGTCGCCGCGGCCTTGGCCGGTGCTGATGCCGTCTTGGCCGGAGCTGCCTTCGCGGCTGCCGCCGGAGCCTTTGTCGCCTTCGCCGGGGCTGCGGTCTTCGCGGCTGCGGCCTTGGGGGCTGCCGTCTTGGGTGTTACCTTCTGGGGGGTCGCTGCTTTCGCCATCGTCTTTACCCTTTTTCGTCCTTTGTTTCTCACGCGGTCCGCTCGCGGGTCGATGACCCGCAACCGCGCCTAGAGCGCCTCGGCGCCCGAAATGATTTCGATCAGTTCCTTGGTGATCTGCGCCTGCCGCTGGCGGTTGTAGGTGATCGACAGCTTGTTGATCATCTCGCCGGCGTTGCGCGTCGCGTTGTCCATGGCGCTCATCTTGGCGCCCATTTCGCCGGCCGCGTTTTCGAGCAGAGCCCGGAAAACCTGTACGGAGATGTTGCGCGGAATGAGATCGGAGAGGATTTCACCCGGCTCCGGTTCGTATTCATAGACGGCGCTGCCGCCATCCACCGCCTCGGTCGGAGCCGAAGCGATACCGGCTGGAATGATCTGCTGCGCGGTCGGGATCTGGCTGATCACCGACTTGAACTGCGAATAGAACAGCGTGCAGATGTCGAAAGCGCCCTCGTTGAAGAGGTGGATGACCTTCTTGGCGATCGCGTCGGCATTGACGAAACCCAGCGTCTTGACCTCGCGCAGATCGACACGGTCGAGGATCATCGACGCATAGTCGCGGCGCAGGATATCGAAACCCTTCTTGCCGACGCAGATGATCTTGACCTGCTTGCCGTCGGCCAAAAGCTTGCGGATATGGTCGCGGGCAAGGCGGGCGATCTGCGAATTGAAGCCGCCGCACAGGCCGCGCTCGGCGGTGCAGACGACGAGCAGATGCACGTCGTCCTTGCCGGTACCGGTCATCAGCGCCGGGGCATCGCCGCCGCCGCCGATTGCCTGGGTGATGTTGGCCAGCACGGAACCCATACGCTCCGAATAGGGGCGCGCCGCTTCCGCAGCCTCTTGCGCACGGCGCAGCTTCGCCGCGGCGACCATCTGCATCGCCTTGGTGATCTTCTGCGTCGCCTTGACCGAGGCGATACGGTTACGAAGGTCTTTTAATGAAGGCATGCTTCAAACCTGATCCCGTCTTGTCTCATCCCGACTGGCGCTTCGCTCAGGCGAAGGTCTTGGCGAAAGCGTCGATCTCGGCCTTCAGCTTGGCGCGCAGATCGTCCGACAGCGCCTTTTCCTTGCGGATGGCCTCGAGCACGTCCTTGCCCGCCGCACGCATGTGGCTGAGCAGACCATGCTCGAACTTGCCGACCTGGTTGACCGGCAGCTTGTCGAGATAGCCGTTGACGCCGGCAAAGATCACCGCGACCTGCTCTTCCGTCTTCAGCGGCGAGAACTGCGGCTGCTTCAGGAGTTCGGTCAGGCGCGATCC
The DNA here is from genome assembly GCF_056405075.1 of Mesorhizobium sp. P2_A12. NCBI lineage: Bacteria > Pseudomonadati > Pseudomonadota > Alphaproteobacteria > Hyphomicrobiales > Phyllobacteriaceae > Mesorhizobium > Mesorhizobium sp. P2_A12. The sequence goes on along the minus strand of NZ_JBFUCU010000004.1, from coordinate 295,167 downwards.
GCGGTTGAGCAGGCGCTGCGTGGCGGCGTCGAGATCCGAGCCGAACTGCGCGAAGGCCGCCATTTCGCGGTACTGCGCGAGCTCGCCCTTGATCGAGCCGGCGACCTGCTTCATCGCCTTGATCTGGGCGGCCGAGCCGACGCGCGACACCGACAGGCCGACGTTGACGGCCGGACGGATGCCCTGGAAGAACAGGTTGGTTTCAAGGAAGATCTGGCCGTCGGTGATCGAGATCACGTTGGTCGGGATATAGGCCGACACGTCGTTGGCCTGCGTCTCGATGATCGGCAGGGCGGTCAGCGATCCACCGCCCAGATCGTCGTTGAGCTTGGCCGCGCGCTCGAGCAGGCGCGAGTGCAGGTAAAAGACGTCGCCCGGATAGGCTTCGCGGCCCGGCGGGCGGCGCAGCAACAGCGACATCTGGCGGTAGGCGACGGCCTGCTTCGACAGATCGTCATAGCTGATCAGCGCATGCATGCCGTTGTCGCGGAAATATTCGCCCATGGTGCAGCCGGCGAACGGCGCCAGGAACTGCATCGGCGCCGGGTCGGACGCGGTGGCGGCGATGATGATCGAATATTCGAGCGCGCCGCGCTCTTCCAGCACCTTGACGAACTGCGCCACGGTCGAGCGCTTCTGGCCGACGGCGACGTAGACGCAGTAGAGCTTTTCCTTCTCGGGGCCGTTGTCATGCACCGACTTCTGGTTGAGCATCGTGTCGAGGATGATGGCGGTCTTGCCGGTCTGGCGGTCGCCGATGACCAGCTCGCGCTGGCCGCGGCCGACCGGGATCAGCGCATCGATGGCCTTGAGGCCGGTCGACATCGGCTCGTTCACCGACTTGCGCGGGATGATGCCGGGCGCCTTGACGTCGACGCGCTTGCGCTCGACTGCCTTGATCGGGCCCTTGCCGTCGATCGGATTGCCGAGCGCGTCGACGACGCGGCCGAGCAGGCCAGGGCCGACCGGAACGTCGACGATGGCGCCGGTACGCTTGACGATGTCGCCTTCCTTGATGTCGCGGTCGGCGCCGAAGATGACGACGCCGACATTGTCGGCTTCGAGGTTGAGCGCCATGCCGCGGATGCCGCCGGGGAATTCGACCATTTCGCCGGCCTGGACATTGTCGAGGCCGTAGACGCGGGCGATACCGTCACCGACGGACAGCACCTGTCCGACTTCGGAGACCTCGGCCTCCTTGCCGAAATTCTTGATCTGGTCTTTCAGAATTGCGGAAATTTCCGCGGCGCGGATGTCCATCAGCCGACCTCTTTCAGTGCAAGCTTGAGCGAATTGAGTTTGGTTTTGAGCGACGTATCGATCTGGCGCGAGCCCATCTTGACCACCAGCCCGCCGAGCAGCGACGGATCGACGGTGACGGAGATGGCCACGTCCTTGCCGGCAACGCTCTTCAGCGCCGCCTTGAGTTCTGTCTGCTGGGCTGCGGTCAGCTCATGCGCCGACGTCACTTCAGCAGCGGTCTCGCCACGGTGTTCGGCGGCGATCTGGCGGAACGCCCTGATCATGGCGGGGATGGCGAACAGCCGGCGATTCGCAGCGACGACGCGCAGGAAATTGCCGGTGAGGCCGGTGATCCCGGCCTTGTCGGCTATCGCCGCGATGGCCTTGGCCTGGTCCTCGCTGGAAAACACCGGGCTGTTGATCAGCCGGGTCAGGTCGGCGCTGCCCGCGAGCATCGCCTCGAAGCTGTTGAGGTCTGCTTCGACCTTGGCGACCGAATTTGCCTGCAGGGCGAGTTCGAACAGCGAACCCGCGTAGCGTTCTGCGACACCTGAGATTGGCGATGACGATTGGGCCACGGACCGTCTTTTCTCTTGTCTGACAGGCCGCAGATTGTTGGCGCGAGCAAAAACTCTGGCTAAATCTTTGACCTTACTGCATTTTTTCAAGCACGGAGGCGCGGCTTCCGCTATCCCCGGCCGAAAGTCGATTGCCGTCTAGCACAGGCATTTTAAGACCGCAATGCGTCGTTCCGCATGGTTTTCAGGCACTATTGTCGCATCCGGCAAAAGAGTCCCGCCTTCCGCCCCGGAAACCCCAGTGATTCAAGGCAGAAAGCCGAAGGCGAAGGCGAGCGGCAACGCCGCCAATGCCAATTCCACCACAATGGACACCCAATTGAAAGGCGTATTGGCGCCGTCCGACATCATCGACAGCAGCCGGCCGAAGGCAGTGAACAGCCAGGAGAAGCCAAGCGTCATGTAGATCAGCGGCTGCGCCAGCAGGATGCAGCACAGGCCGACGCCAAGATAGAAGCCCGACATCCTGCCGCGCCCCTCGGCGATCGCCGCCGCCTTCTCGGGTTTGGCCTGCAAGCGCAGGATACGGAAGGCCAGGTTAGGCGCCAGGAAAAACAAAAGGCCGAGCAGCGTGGTGACGACCGCGCTCGACCACGCCAGCCATTCGCCCTGGCTCATCGGCCATGGAAACGCAAAATCCATCTTGCTTCCCCCTCACGCAATTCTGGATGCATTGAATGTCGCCGATGGAGGAAGTCAAGCGCCCCGCCGGAAAGCCGGGATTCGGCAAGGCCGTACTGAAATGCCAGCGCCGGATATGAGCTCCCTGCGTGGAGCCAGCGGCTTCGCGGCCGATTCGGTTGGCAGGGAAACAAATCCTTGGACAAGAGATACGCGGACAATTTCTTCGATAGTATAGACCACTGTCTTGCCGCAACGTAGCGCAAGTATTATGCTTCGAATGTTCCTTTCGTCGACTTCTTGTTTATTTTAGCAACTTCACATGTTGCACGATCACTTGTGAAATCTGCGCTGACGGGAGTGCGGCAGGCAGGATCTCGAAATTCGGAGACGATCATGCCGGATCTTTGTCGGACATTGCATCTGGCCAGCATCTGGATCGCTGCGGCAGCCCTTGCCGGGATCACGCAAAGCGCACGCGCGGACTGTATCGCCGAACGGCCGACGGTCATGGCTCCCGCCGATCCCTTGGTCTGCCAGCAGCTCGAGGCCACGATCAAGAAGCCTTCGGCGCTGTCCCTGGGCGACTACGAGAACAAGCTCAACCAGTATCTCGGCAGTTACTGCTATCGCGACGAAGCTGCCGGATGGGTGCATGACAAAGTCGTGCGCCAGGCCGGCCCCCGCATCGCCACCCTGATCAACGGCGCCTGGCAGGGCAAGGATTTCGGTACCCATGCGCCTGTGATGATCTGGTATTCGCCTGACATGATGGACTGGCTCCGCACGAATCGCTCCGCCGACGGCGAGGTCGATCATCCGCCGCCGGTTCCCGACGGTGCCATCATGGTCAAGGAGATGTTCTCGGAGCCAGCGTCGGATTGCCGGACGGTCGATCCTCTCAGGCTTTTTCCAACCAGCGGCGCCGCGATCATGATCCGCGATGCCAGCGCTTCTTACGATGGCTGGTTCTGGGGCTGGTACGGCTTTGGCAGCCAGAGCGGCTGGACTCCGGATTGGCCAGCCCTACTGGCTGACAACAACAGCATGCCCAACATGGGCTTCGCCCAGTACTGCATGAACTGTCATGCCTCGGCGACCGACAATCTGACCTTCGCATCTCCCAAGAACATCGCGGGTGAGCCAGGCAAGCCGCTCAACTATCTCGCACAGGATTTCTTCGAGGGAGCGCCGGCAACGACCTTGCACGAGACCGTCGTTTTGCCGGTCAATGCCAACCCGCGCCTTGGCCAGCCGCTCTACAGTCCGAACGCCGACGTGATCGCCGCGCTGCAGGCCTATGTCCGCGAGATGCCTACCTATGAGACCGTCTCGCGGATGCCTTCCGAAACCTATGACAACACCTGGGTCGGGGCCAAAGGTCCCGATGCGTCCGATACGTTCCTGACCTCGAGCCAGTGCCTCGGCTGTCATGATGCCGGCAGCACCGGGTTGCAGTTCGACATGACCAAGCCAAACCCGCATGGCGATGGCCTGATCAATCTGTCTCCGCTGGCGACCTGGCGAACCTCGCCGATGGGACTGGGAGGCCGCGACCCGATATTCTTCGCGCAGCTGGCCAGTGAAACGCAAAGCTTTCACCCCAAAATGGCTGGCGTGGTGCAGGACGTCTGCCTTGGCTGCCACGGCATCGCCGGGGAACGGCAGTTTCACATCGACGAGAAGGCGCGTTCGGGCAAATGCGAATTGTTCACGCGCGACATGGTCGATGCGACGCCCTGGCCGGCCGACAATCCGAGTGCCGCGCACGCCAATTACGGCATGCTCGCCCGCGATGGCATCACCTGCACATCCTGTCACCGCATGGTGCTCAACAGCAAGGCCAGCGGACCGCTCGGCGATCAGCCGCAGAACGCCTGCGTCGACGAGCGGCAGGCGCTGCTCAATCCGCACGCGACCGGCTTTGCCAAGACCTTCACCGGCAGCTTCATGGTCGGTTCGCCCGATACGCTCATCGGCCCCTTCGAGAAACCGGAAGTCGGGCCGATGCATACCGCACTCGGCATCAAACCGGTCCACGACGCCACGATCATGAGCTCCGAGGTCTGCGGAACGTGCCACACGGTTCATTTGCCGGTTCTGCAAGGCACCAACACCTTGGCGCATATCTACGAGCAGACGACCTATCCGGAATGGGCGTTCAGCGCCTATCGAACCGGCAGCACCCCTGACGGCCCGCTTCCGCTGGGCGCCGGCGCTACGCCGCGCAGCTGTCAGGGTTGTCACATGCCATCGACGGAACAGGACGGATCGCCGACGATGAGCAAGATCGCCAGCATCCAGGAAAATCTGAATTTCCCGCAGACCGAGTCCAGCAACGCACCGGATCTTTCGGTTCGCGAGGGATTTGCCCGCCACACGCTCGTCGGTCTCAACGTCTTCCTGGTCAAGATGGCGCAGCAGTTCCCCGATGTCTTCGGCATCAGGACGCGCGATCCGATGATGGGCAAGAAGGCTCTCGATCCCCTCGTCCTCACCGAGCAGGCGATGCTGGACCAGGCCTCGCAGGCAACAGCCACTGTCGCCGTCAGCGACCTTGCCATGAGCGCCGACGCGCTTGATGCCAAGGTGACGGTGAAGAACCTGGCCGGTCACAAGTTTCCCTCCGGAGTGGGTTTCCGTCGTGCGTTTCTCACCTTCAGCGTGCTCGACCAGAACGGCGAGCAGCTCTGGGTCTCCGGTCGCACCAACGCCGCCGGTGTGATTGTCGGCGCCGACGGCAAGCCGCTTGATGGCGAGCTTTGGTGGAAGGATGATTGTTCCGGCCGCGTCGATCCTGGCGAACGGCCGCATCAGCCGCATTACCAGAAGATCACACGACAGGATCAGGTTCAGATCTATCAGGAACTGGTCTCCACGCCTCCCGCCGACACGCCCAATCCAGTCTGCAATGCGCAGTCGAAGCCGGAAGGCGAACTGACGACCAGCTTCCTGTCGATCTGCACGGAGGTGAAGGACAACCGGATACTACCGGCGGGTTTCCTGCCGGTCGAAAGCCGGCTCGAAATCGCCAAGGCATTGGGCGCGGACGAGGAGCTCGCCGTCGATGTCGGCGGGACCGCCGTCGAGGACGATCCCGACTACATTTCGGGCGGCAGCGACACGCTGAGCTACTCGATACCGCTTGCCGATTTGCCGAAGGGTGCACGCCCTGCCAGCATCGAGGCGGACCTCTACTACCAGGCGACACCTCCGTCCTATCTGCAGGATCGCTTCTGCACCGCCAAGGGCCCCGACACCGATCGCCTGTATTTCCTGGCTGGGCATCTCAATCTCGCCGGCACGCAGGCAGACGGATGGAAGCTGAAAGTGGTCGGCAGCGGAACTATCGCCGTCCGGCCCTGATCTCTATTTTGAGGCAATTCCCTAGGGAAAGCGCTACCGCTTTTCCTGGGAAAAACCGTTTTCACAACTTTTCCTGGAATTGCTTAGGGCAGCATGAAGGCCACCGCTGCCTCGGCATGGATGCGCGTCGTGTCGAAGACGGGAATGTCGAAGTCCGGCTGGCCGATCAGCATGGTGACGCGGTGGACCATGTCGCGGCCGGCAGCGTCGGGTACAACGGGCCGCAGACCATATTTGTCGGCAAGCCGGCCCTTGTAGAAATCCTGTTCCATGGTGAACCGTGTTGCCAGCAGCGCCGGGCACTGCAAGCCGGCGCGCTTGACGGCAAGAGCGGTGGCGTCGGCGATGTGGATCAACGGGATCGACACAGACGCCTGCACCTGGTCGGCCAGCTTGTGCATGGTGTTGGTGCACAGAAGCAGGCCTTCCGCGCCGCCCGCCTCGAGCTTGCGCGCGGCGTCAGCCAGAAGCACGCCGGCGCCGTCCCAGTCGCCATGATGCTGCCGCTCGGCGATCTCGGCAAAGTCGAACGACCACAGCAGCAGTTTGGCCGAATGCAGCCCGCCGAGCCGCTCGCGCACGATCTCGTTGAGCAGGCGGTAGTAGATGGCGGTCGATTCCCAGCTCATGCCGCCCAGAAGGCCAAGGGGTTTTCATGTGATCTTCCTGTCTTGCCGGCTTGGCCGCAGCCTATCGCCGAATCGCGACCTTACAAAAAGCTCTGCGGATCGATATCGACCTGCACCCGAACCGAGCCGCGCTGTTTTGGCCCGTTGGCCAGCATGGCGCGGATGAAGCCTTGCATGTCGGCGCGCCGTTCACCCTGGATCAGCAGGCGAAAACGGTGGCGCCCGCCGAGCAATGACAGCGGCGCCTCCGCCGGTCCCAGCACGAACAGGTCGGTGGCCTCCGGCGCGGCGCGGCGCAGGCCGCGCGCATGGCCCTCGGCCTCTGCCCTCGTCACCGCGCTGACGATGACGCCGGCAAGCCGGCCGAACGGCGGCAGGGCCGCCCGTTCGCGCTCGGCGATCTCGCGCTCGTAAAAGGCCTCGGCGTCGCCGGAGACGATCGCCCGCATCACCGGATGGTCGGGCTGGAAAGTCTGCAGCAGGCCGAGGCTCTTCTTGCCGGTACGGCCGGCGCGGCCGGTCACCTGGCTGAGCAACTGGAAGGTCCGCTCGGCAGCGCGCGGATCGCCATTGGCGAGACCGAGATCGGCATCGACGACACCGACCAAAGTCATGTTGGGGAAGTTATGACCCTTGGCGACAAGCTGCGTTCCGATGACGATGTCGGCCTCACCATTGGCAATGGCTTCCAGTTCCAGCCGCAGCCGCCGCACGCCGCCCATCAGGTCGGACGACAAAACTATGGTGCGCGCGTCAGGGAAATGCGCGACGACTTCTTCGGCGATGCGCTCGACGCCGGGTCCGCAAGCGACCAGATGATCCAGCGTGCCGCATTCCGGACAGGCTTCGGGGCGGCGCTCATTGTGCCCGCAATGATGGCAGACCAGCTGGCCGCGAAACCGGTGCTCGACCAGCCAGGCCGAGCAGACCGGGCACCCGAAGCGATGGCCGCAGACGCGGCACAGCGTCAGCGGCGCATAGCCGCGCCGGTTGAGGAACAGCAGCGATTGCTCCTTCTTCCCCAGCGTCTGGCGCATCTGGTCGAGCAGCGCCGGCGACAGGAAGCCGCCACGCGCCGGCGGCGCCCGCCGCATGTCGACCGCCTTGAGATGTGGAAGCGCCGCCTCGGCAAAGCGAGCCGAAAGCACCGCCCTGTTGTAGCGGCCCTGGCTGGCATTGACCCGGCTCTCGACCGATGGCGTCGCCGAGGCCAGCACCACCGGAAAGCTGCCGATATGGCCGCGCACCACCGCCATGTCGCGCGCATTGTAGAAGACGCGGTCTTCCTGCTTGTAGGCCGGGTCGTGCTCCTCGTCGACGACGATCAGGCCAAGCTCCCTGAACGGCAGGAACAGCGCCGAGCGAGCGCCGGCGACGACGCGCACGCCGCCTTCCGCCACTTGCCGCCAGACGCGTTCGCGCATCCTCGGTGGCAGGTCCGAGTGCCATTCGCCCGGCTTGGCGCCGAAACGTTGCTGGAACCGCTCGAGAAAGGCGTGCGTCAGCGCGATTTCCGGCAGCAGGATCAGCACCTGCTTGCCCTGGTCGAGGGCAGCCGCCACCGCTTCGAAATAGACCTCGGTCTTACCAGACCCGGTGACGCCGTCGAGCAGCGCGACATTGAACACACCGGCCGCGACATTGGCGCGCAGCATCTGCGCGGCATCGCTCTGGTCCGGCATCAATTCCGGCACGGCGTAGCGTGTGTCGGGCGCGGCCACCACCGGGCGCGGCGGGATCATCACCGTCTCGAACACACCTTGCGCCCTCAGGCCGTCGATCACCGTCGACGACACCCCGGCCGCGTGCGCCAGGCCGGAGCGCGTCCAGGCAAGTCCGCCTTCGGCCGTCTCCAGCACGCGCTCTCTGGCACCCGTCATCCGGTCGGGCGTCAAGAGGGTGCGCTGCAGCCCCTCGATCCATGGTTCGGGATCGAAGGCCTCCGGCGCCCTGAGCAGCATGCGCGCCACCATGCCGGGTGGCGACAGCGTGTACTGCGCCACCCAGTCGACGAAGCGGCGCATCGCGCGGTCGATCGGCGGGCAGTCGAAGACCTGTTCGATGGGGCGCAGTTTCTTCGCGTCGACCGTCTCGACCGCACCATCCCAGACGATGCCGGCAACCTGGCGCGGGCCAAGCGGCACGCGCACGATCGAGCCCGGCACCACGCGCATGCCGGCCGGCACGGCATAGGTGTAGGGACGTTCGGCGGGCATCGGCACCAGCACCGGCGCGGCTGCGACAAAGGGCGAATCTTCGATCATGAAGCGTGACCTTGCCCCGACTTTGGTCTAGATCAAAGGGCAACGCTGAACGTGCCTTTCCCAGCACGACGAAATCGTCAGGAGACCGCCATGAAATTTTTTGTCGACACCGCAGACGTCAAGGATATCCGTGAGCTCAACGATCTGGGCCTGCTTGACGGCGTCACCACCAACCCGTCGCTGATCCTGAAATCCGGCGGCAAGATCGCCGAGGTCACCAAGCAGATCTGCGATATCGTCAAGGGTCCGGTCTCGGCTGAGGTCACCGCCACCGAATATTCCGAGATGATGCAGCAGGCCAAGGTTCTGGCCAAGATCGCCGACAATGTCTGCATCAAGGTGCCGCTGACGCTCGACGGCCTGAAGGCCTGCAAGACGATCCGCACCGAGATGAACCGCCTGGTCAACGTCACGCTGTGCTTCTCGGCCAACCAGGCGCTGCTGGCGGCCAAGGCCGGTGCGTCCTTCATCTCGCCCTTCGTTGGCCGCATCGACGACATGGGCGTCGACGGCATGGAGCTGATCCAGGAGATCCGGCAGATCTACGACAATTATGATTTCCAGACCGAGATCCTGGTGGCTTCGGTTCGCACCGTGAACCACGTCAAGCAGGCAGCACTGATCGGCGCCGATGTCGCCACCGTTCCGGCGGCGACGCTGAAGGCATTGGTCAAGCATCCGCTGACCGACAAGGGCCTGGAACAGTTCCTCGCCGACTGGGCAAAGACCGGCCAATCGATCGGCTAGGACGGCGATCGGCTGAGATCACACCGCTTCAAACAGAAAAGGCCGGGCAACCGGCCTTTTTTGTTGCGCCCCCCGAAGACGTCAAATCGCCAAGGGCTCGCCTGCCGATCAATCGGTGCCGTTATCGTCGGGCGCGCTCACCTGCGGGCGCCGGCCCATGATGATCTCGCGTTTGCCGACATGGTTGGGTGCACCGACCAGCCCTTCCTTTTCCATGCGCTCAACCAGCGATGCGGCGCGGTTGTAACCGACACCCAGGCGGCGCTGGATGTAAGACGTCGAGCACTTCTTGTCGCGCACCACCACCTTGACCGCCTCGTCATAGATGGAATCATTGTCTTCGGCTGCAACGGATCCCTTGTCGAAGACCGCGCCCTGATCGGCTTCGGGTTCTTCTTCATCCTCGTCGGCTGTCACGGTCTCCAGATATTCGGGGCGGCCCTGCGCCTTCAGATGCGCCACGACATGCTCGACTTCCGCATCGGAAACAAACGGGCCATGCACGCGCGAAATGCGCCCGCCACCCATCATGTGCAGCATGTCGCCCTGGCCAAGCAGCTGTTCGGCGCCCTGTTCGCCCAGGATGGTGCGGCTGTCGATCTTGGATGTCACCTGGAAGGAAATCCGGGTCGGGAAGTTGGCCTTGATCGTGCCGGTGATGACATCGACCGAAGGGCGTTGCGTTGCCATGATCAGGTGGATACCGGCAGCACGCGCCATCTGCGCAAGACGCTGGATGGCGCCTTCGATCTCCTTGCCGGCGACCATCATCAGGTCGGCCATCTCGTCGACGATGACGACGATATAGGGCATCGGCGCAAGGTCGATTTCCTGCTGTTCGAAAAGCGGCTCGCCGGTGCCCTTTTCGAAGCCGGCCTGCACGGTCATCACCACCGTCTCACCCTTGTCGCGGGCGGCAGCCGCGCGCTCATTGTAGCCGTCGATGTTGCGCACGCCGAGCCGCGCCATCTTGCGATAGCGGTCCTCCATCTCGCGCACCGCCCATTTGAGCGCGGTGACCGCCTTTTTGGGATCCGTGACGACGGGGGTCAAAAGATGCGGGATGCCGTCATAGACGGAGAGCTCCAGCATCTTGGGGTCGACCATGATCAGGCGGCACTCTTCCGGCTTCAGCCGGTAGAGCAACGACAGGATCATGGTGTTGATGGCGACCGACTTGCCGGAGCCGGTGGTGCCCGCCACGAGCAGGTGCGGCATCTTCGCCAATTCGGCGATGACAGGCTCGCCGCCGATGGTCTTGCCGAGACAAAGCGCCAGCTTGCAGCTGGTCTTGCGGAAGCCCTCCGATTCGATCAGCTCCCGGAAATAGACCGTTTCGCGCATCTCGTTCGGAAGCTCGATGCCGATGACGTTGCGGCCAGGCACGACCGCGACGCGCGCCGAAACCGCCGACATGGAGCGGGCGATGTCATCGGCGAGCCCGATGACACGAGAGGATTTGACACCAGGCGCCGGCTCGAACTCATAGAGCGTGACGACCGGGCCCGGGCGAACATGAATGATCTCGCCGCGCACGCCGAAATCTTCGAGCACGCTTTCCAAAAGATCGGCGTTCTGCTCGAGCCGCTCCTGCGACATGTAGAACCCTTGCCCCTCCGGTGGCTGCTGCAACAACTCTTCGGAGGGGAGTTGATAGGAATCCCCCGCCATTGAAGGTGCGATTTTGCCGGCCAGAGGCAAGCGTGGGGACGCGGCCGCGGCCCGCACGGCGACGTCCCGTCTCGGCACGATTGGCACGGCAACGGTATCCCTTGCCGCAGCGGGGATTACAGCGGTCTCTGCCTGCAGAGGCGCATTGCTCGCCGGCACGTGCGGCTGGGCGACAGCTTCGTTCGAGTTGGACGGCTGGACATCAGTTAAAGGCTTCGAGGGCTGGCCCGGGAGCCATTCGATGACACGAAACAGCGAGGTGGTGTCGGCCACCATCGATGGGCTGATACCAATTCGCGCAGCGGCGGCCGGCGCCGGAGTGGCCGGGCTGGCTGGCCGGGCCTCGGACGAGACGTCGACAAGGTATGGCGCCATGACCTCGAAGAAGGCGTGATCGGAGAGATGAGGCCAGCGCAGTGTCTCGGGGTTGGCTATCTTAGTCGCGGCGCTGCCTGCAGGGACGGCGGCCATGCGCACGGATGCTCGTCCCGTTGCGGCCGTCATCGGAGGTACCGACGGCACACGTCGTGCCTTGTCGTTGGCACGCCCCGGCGCAGCAGACGCTGCGGCCAGCGGCGACGTCCTTGATGCGGCCGATTCGCTGCTGCCCTGCAACCGGGCTGCTTCCAAATTGCGGCTTTTCACCGAAACCGGCAATGCCAGCAGCGAGGGAGCAACTGGTGCCTTGTCAACGATGGGCTGTGTGACGGCCTGCTGCGTTGGGAGCGCGTCTGGAGCGCCCTGTTCGACGACAGGGTCGCTCTGCTGGCGATGCTTCTTGGTCTCGTAGTCAGGCGTGCGTGTAAAACGCACGTTGGGCGCGAGGAAGAAATATTCCTGCCAGGCAGGACTTTCGATGTCGCCGATTTTCGGGGACGCATGGCTCGTCCCCTGGTCAACCCTCGGCTCCATATAGGGCCGCCTGCTGCCGCCAAGATCAACAACCCGCGCGGAATAGCTGGCCTGGTGTATGCCGGACTGCCGGCCGTCCTGTCCCTGGTGAGTTGGGCGATCATTGCCGCCTATCGCGGCTGAAGGGGCTTGCCGACCGGCCCTGCCACCCGCGCCCTCCAAACGCTCTACCCCAGGGTCATCGGGCGAAGTTGCCTTCAATGAATTGACCCGGGAAAAACGCTTGGATTCCATTCTCACGACTCGCTCTGAAACGTCTCCCGAGCAATAGGGAGCGAGTGGTTAACAGTTGCTTCCCGGCGGTGCGATCGTCGACGATCTTGGGACGGCAATGTCATCGTACCGGTCGCAACGAGCGACCCGTTGTCAGGCAGCACTCACGCCGGCGCAATCTGATTGCGGGAACCACAAGGCGTGTAGGCCACCTCCACGGAATCTCGGGCGGACTGACTTTGTGCGCGCGTGATCAATGTCACCATTGCCCGCCATACCCGCATTTTGAGGCGGGGAGTGTTCGAAACGATGATGCGCTAGCCGGCCGTCTTGCCGTACTTGACCAGGTCCTGGGCGATGGACAGTTGCAGCGCTTCGGCCAGTTCGCGCGCGGCACGGTTCTCGGCGTCGATCTGTGCCCGGTATGCGGCGAATTCCTGACGCGGCCTGTCGAAGGACGAGGTGATCGAGCGCCTCCCGGACGCGATCTTTGCCCCGGTCTTGGCATCGCTCAGCGTGTAGTTGGCGGTCAGCGTCACGGAGCCGGCGGTCGGCTCGTCTTCGTCGGTTCCGACCTGCACGAGTGCCGCAGATTCGACGGCTTCGCCCACGCCGAGGAAGAGCGAATAGGCCGGCGAGGCCGGTTCGCCGGCGCCTCGTCCAAATCCGAAGATCAAATTGTTGCGCACCTGCTGCCCGAAACGCGTGTTGACCGGCTTGATGCCGATCGACGCCAGTTCGGAATTCGCGCTGCCGGTCGAGCCGGTCGACAACGGCGCGCTCGAATAGAGCGGCCGCACCGTGCAGGCCGAGGCCAGCGCAAGCGAGCCGAGCAGGCCGGCAAGCGCCACGCGGCGCAGCAAACGGCCCAGCTCTGTCTTTCGATCAGGCAACGACATTGACGATCCTCTGCGGCACGATGATCACCTTGCGCGGAGCCTTACCTTCGAGTGCTTTCTGCACGAAGTCGAGAGACAGTACCGCTTTTTCGACCGCACCTTGGTCCGCGTCGCGGGCAATTGTCAAATCCCCCCGCTTCTTGCCGTTGACCTGTACCGGGTAGGTAACTTCGTTGTCGACGACCAGTGCCGGGTCGAAGACCGGCCACGGCCGTTCGGCGACCAGATCGGTGCCGCCGAGCGTTTCCCAGCACTCCTCGGCCAGATGCGGCATGACCGGCGCGATCAGATGCACGAGGATCTCCACGGCCTGCCGGCAAGCGCCTTTCAGCGCCGCATCGGCCTTGCCTTCGGCCACATCGTTGAGCGGCGCGGTCAGCGCATTGGCCAGTTCGTAGATGCGGGCGATGGCGCGGTTGAAGGCAAGCTTCTCGATATCCTCGCCGACCGCCTTCAGGATCTTGTGCGCAGCTTTCGAAACCACTGCCGCCTCGCCGGCATTGGCCGCCACGGGCTCGATGCCGGCCAGGGTCTCGGCGGCCGTCGAGACCAGGCGCCAGATGCGCTGGATGAAGCGATGCGCGCCGGCGGCGCCGTCGTCGGTCCATTCGACATCGCGCTCGGGGGGTGAGTCCGACAGCATGAACCAGCGCGCCGTGTCGGCGCCGTAGCCGTCGGTGATGTCTTCCGGGCTCACCGTGTTCTTCTTCGACTTCGACATCTTTTCCAGCGGGCCGATCGTCACCGCCTCGCCGGTGGCGATATCGATGGCGCGGCGCTTGCCGTCGACGTCCTCCAGCCGCACTTCCGTAGGCGCCAGCCAGCGACCATTCGATGCCGAGCCGACGCGATAGGTTTCGTGCACCACCATGCCTTGCGTGAACAGGCCCTTGAACGGCTCGGCCAGATCGACATGGCCGGTCTCGCGCATGGCGCGGGTGAAGAAGCGCGAATACAGCAGATGCAGGATCGCGTGCTCGATGCCGCCAATATACTGGTCGACCGCCAGCCATTCATTGGCTGCCTTGGGATCGGTCGGCTCATACGCCCTGGGTGCCGTGAAGCGTGCGAAATACCACGACGAATCGACGAACGTGTCCATCGTGTCGGTTTCACGCCGCGCATCCTTGCCGCATTGCGGGCATTTGACGTGGCGCCAGGTCGGATGACGGTCGAGCGGATTGCCCGGCCGATCGAAATCGACATCGTCGGGCAGCCTGACCGGCAGGTCGGCCTTCGGCACCGGCACCACGCCGCAATCCTCGCAATGGATCATCGGGATCGGGCAGCCCCAGTAGCGCTGGCGCGAAATGCCCCAGTCGCGCAGGCGGAAATTCACCTTGCGCTCGGCCATCGGCCGGTTGCCGATGGTCTTCTGCTCCAGCAGTTTCGTGACCTCGTCGAACGCCTCATCCGGCGTCATGCCGTTGAGGAAGCGCGAATTGATCATCACGCCGTCGCCGACATAGGCCTCATCGATGATCTGGAAGCTGCCTGGATTGTCGCCTTCCGGCATCACCACCGGGATCACCGGCAGGCCGTATTTGTTGGCGAAGTCAAGGTCGCGCTGGTCGCCGGACGGACAGCCGAAGATAGCGCCGGTGCCGTATTCCATCAGCACGAAATTGGCGACATAGACCGGCAGCGTCCAGCTGTCGTCGAACGGGTGAACGACGCGGATGCCGGTGTCGAAGCCTTTCTTCTCTGCCGTCTCCAGCGCCGCCACGGAGGTGCCCATATGACGGACCTCGTCGATGAACTTGGCCAGCGCCGGATTGGTCTCGGCAGCCTTCCTGGCCAGCGGATGATCGGCGGCGACAGCCATGAAGGAGGCGCCGAAAATGGTGTCGGGCCTTGTCGTATAGACTTCCAGCTCATGCTCGCCGCCGATGGCGTCGGCCAGCGGCCAGCGAATCAGCAGGCCCTCGGAGCGGCCGATCCAGTTCTGCTGCATCAGTTTCACTTTTTCCGGCCATTCGGTGAGGCCGTCGAGCGAATCCAGCAGGTCCTGCGCGAAATCGGTGATCCTGAAGAACCACTGCGTCAGTTCGCGCTGTTCGACCAGCGCCCCCGAACGCCAGCCGCGTCCGTCGATGACCTGCTCGTTGGCGAGAACGGTCATGTCCTCCGGGTCCCAGTTGACCTTGGAGGATTTGCGCGTCACCAGGCCCTTCTCGACAAAATCGAGGAACAGCATCTGCTGACGGTGGTAGTAGTCGACATCGCAGGTGGCGAATTCGCGCGCCCAGTCCAGCGACAGGCCCATGACCTTGAGCTGCTCGCGCATGGTGGCGATGTTCTGGTAGGTCCATTCCTTGGGATGGACCTTGTTCTGCATCGCCGCGTTCTCGGCCGGCATGCCGAAGGCGTCCCAGCCCATCGGGTGCAGCACGTTGAAGCCCTTGGCCCGCTTGTAGCGCGCCACCACGTCGCCCATCGTGTAGTTGCGGGTATGGCCGATATGGATGCGCCCCGACGGATAGGGGAACATCTCCAGCACATAGTATTTCGGGCGCGGATCGTCATTGTGCGCTTCGAAAAGCTTCCTGACGTCCCAGGCCTTCTGCCATTTGGGCTCTGACGCGCGCGGATTGTATCGTTCGGTTGCCATGGGACGTTTTTCACTTAAAAGCATGCGGACTGCGGGCGACAGCTCGGCAGTTCATTGGATATGGTCCGGGTGTTCACCATGGTTTGGCAAACCCGTCAACCATATGGGTCTCGCGTCGGCCAAAAACGCGGATCAAAACAGCGGGATTTGCATATGGGCGACGCCGTTCAGCAGTTTTTCGCGGTCAAGGCCAAGATCGCCGCCGCCGAGCGTGAGGCGGGTCGCCAAGCTGGCGCGGTGACGCTGGTCGCGGTTTCCAAGACCTTTGACGCCGCCGACATTAGCCCGGTCATCGAGGCCGGCCAGCGCGTCTTCGGCGAAAACCGCGTGCAGGAGGCGCAAGGCAAATGGCCGGCGCTGAAGGAGACTTTTGCCGACATCGAGCTGCATCTGATCGGTCCGCTGCAGTCGAACAAGGCAAAGGAGGCGGTGGCGCTGTTCGATGTCATCGAGACGGTCGATCGCGACAAGATCGCCGTCGAACTCGCCAGGGAGATCGCCAGGCAGGGCCGCGCGCCGAAGCTCTATGTCCAGGTCAACACCGGCTCCGAGCCGCAGAAGGCCGGCATCGAACCTCGCGACGCGGTCGCCTTCGTCACCCGCTGCCGTGGTGTCCACGGCCTCGCCATTGAAGGCCTGATGTGCATCCCGCCGGCCGACGAAAACCCAGGTCCTCACTTCGCCTTGCTGGAGAAGCTTGCGCATGAGGCCGGCGTCACCAAACTGTCGATGGGCATGTCCGGCGATTACCAGACGGCGGTGGCCTTCGGCGCCACCAGCGTCCGGGTCGGATCGGCGATCTTCGGCAGCCGTTGACACCGCAGACTTTAGGCCAATCTGGCAGCCTCGTTGTGCCAACACTAGAAACGAAACGTATCGTTCCTATTTGCTTGGTGTCATCACCATTCTCCTGGAGCCTCCACTATGCGTTACAACCAGCTTGGAAATACGGGGATGTTCGTCTCCGAACTCTGCCTCGGCACCATGACCTTCGGCGCCGCCGGCGAAAACGCCCAATGGGGCCTGATCGCCAGCCTCGACCAGAAGGGCGTCAACGAGATCGTTGCGCGTTCGCTCGCCGCCGGCGTCAATTTCTTCGATACGGCCGACGTCTACTCGTTCGGCGAGTCCGAGCGGCTGCTCGGCCAGTCGCTGAGAGATCTCGGCGTCGACAGGCAGAAGGTGGTCATCGCCAACAAGGTGCACGGCGCCATGGGCGACGGTCCCAACCAGCGTGGCTCGTCACGCGGCCACATCATGGATTCGGTCGATGCCAGCCTCGAGCGGCTGCAGCTCGACCATATCGACCTCTATCAGCTGCACGGCACCGACATGGTCACGCCGATCGACGAGACGATGCGGGCGCTCGACGATCTGGTTGCCAGCGGCAAGGTCCGCTATGTCGGCGTCTCCAACTGGCAGGCCTGGCGCATCGCCAAGGCGCTCGGCATCGCCGACCGCAAGGGCTTTGCCCGTTTCGAGACCATCCAGTCCTATTATTCGATCGCCGGACGCGATCTCGAGCGCGAAATCGTGCCGCTCATCAACGAGGAAAAGCTTGGCCTGATGGTATGGTCGCCGATGGCCGGAGGCCTGCTGTCCGGCAAATACGGCCCCGGCGCGCCCGGCAATGGCGAGGGCCGCCGTGCCTCCCTCAACTTCCCGCCGGTCAACGAGGAGCGCGCCTGGGCGGCCGTCGCCGTCATGCGCGAGATCGCAGGGAAGCACGATGTGAGCGTTGCCACGGTGGCGCTCGGCTATGTCCTGGCCAAGCCATTCGTGATGAGCGTCATCATCGGCGCCAGCCGCATGGAGCAGCTCGAGCAGAACCTTGCCGCCACCCAGCTGAAGCTCGACACCGACGATCTCGTCCGCCTCGATGAGGTCAGCGCCTTGCCTGCCGAATATCCCGGCTGGATGGTGGAACGTCAGGCAGCCGGTCGCCGCCCGGCGCCGTTCACGCCGAAAGCATAGCAGCAGCCAGCGCAGACATCTCGGGGGCCCACAGGCTCCCGAGAGCCGTGTCGCCTCAGGTCAGCCGCACGCTCTCGCCAAGAAAATCGAGCAAGGCCCGCACCCGCGCCGGCAGGTGCCGACCCTGGCCGACATAGACGGCGTGGGTGGCCTCCTCGTCGCCCGGATTGAAATCCTCCAGCAACCGCACCAGCCGGCCGGCCGCGATATCGGCCGCCACGTGCCAGCGCGCCAGCCGGGCAATGCCCGCGCCGGCCAGCGCCATCAGCCGCATCGCCTCGCCGTCACTGACCAGCGTGTTGCCGGTGATCGGAACCATGATGGGATTGCCGGCCGCATCGAGGAACGGCCAGCCGTCGAGATGCCGCACGAAACCGAAGCCCATGCGGTTGTGTCTGTCGAGATCGGCCGGTGTCCGTGGCAAGCCATGCGTCTCGAGGTAGGAAGGTGCTGCAACGACCACCACCGGACTTTGCCCGAGCTTGCGCGCCACCAGCCGCGATTCGCCGAGCGGCCCGGCGCGGATGGCGACATCGGCGCGTTCCGCCATCAGGTCGATGACACTGTCGGTCAGCACCAGATCGACCGAAATCTCGGGGTAACGTTCAAGGAAGCGTGGCAGGAGCGGGATCAGCCGATGCACCCCGAAGGGAACGTAGGAGTTGACGCGCAACCGCCCGCGTGGTGCCGCCCCTGCCGCGGCTTCCTGCTCGGCCGCCGCCATGTCGGCCAGGATGCGCAGACCGCTGTCGTAGAACGCGGTGCCTTCCGGTGTCAGTTGCAGTTTTCGCGTCGAACGGCTGACCAGCCGCGCGCCAAGCCGGGCCTCCAGCCGCGCGATCAGCTTGCTGACAGCCGACGGCGTCATGCGCAACGCGCGTGCCGCGGAAGAGAAACTACCTTCCTCGACGACGCGCACGAAGACTTCGATCTCGCCGGAGCGATTGATATCGGGCCTGGCCATCTGTGAATCTATTTCACAGAAAATGTGCCCGGCGCAAGTCTGGTTCACAATGCATGGCGACACGATCTTTCGGGTCGGGGCGCGGGACGGCGCTCTTCCTCACCGAAGTGGAATTCGCCATGCCTCTTGCCCTTTACGCCCTCGCCGCCGGTGCCTTCGGCATTGGCGTCACCGAATTCGTCATCATGGGTCTGCTGCTCGACGTCAGCAAGGATCTCGGCGTCTCGATCTCGGCCGCCGGCCAGCTCATTTCCGGCTATGCGCTCGGCGTCGTCATCGGCGCGCCGCTGCTGACCATCGCCACCGGCAACTGGCCGCGCAAGACCGTGCTTCTGGCGCTGATGGCGATCTTCACGCTTGGCAATCTCGCCTGTGCCTTGGCGCCGGACTATTGGACGCTGATGGGCGCCCGCGTCATCACCGCTTTTGCCCATGGCACCTTCTTCGGTGTCGGTTCGGTGGTCGCCACCGGGCTGGTCGCACCCAACAAGAAGGCCTCGGCGATCGCACTGATGTTCACCGGCCTGACCATCGCCAACATCCTCGGCGTGCCCTTCGGCACCTGGCTCGGCCAGGCCTTTGGCTGGCGGGCGACCTTCTGGGCGGTAACCGTGGTTGGCCTGGCGGCCTTCGCTGTCATCCTGGCGTTGGTGCCACGCAGCCGGACGGCGCCCGAAAAGAACGACCTGCGCGCCGACCTCGCCGTGCTGCGCCGCACGCCCGTGCTGCTCGGCCTCGCCACCACCGTGCTCGGCTATGCCGGCGTCTTCGCCGTCTTCACCTACATCGCCCCGTTGCTGACGCAGATCAGCGGCTTTGGTGAAGCCGCCGTGTCGCCGATCCTGCTCGTCTTCGGCGGCGGTCTCATCGCCGGCAATCTCGCCGGCGGCAAGGTCGCCGACCGCTGGCTGGTGCCGGCCGTGCTGGGCAGCCTCGTGGTGCTGGCCCTCGTGCTCGCAACCATGACCTTCGCCATCCACAGCCAGGTGATGGCCGTGATCTATGTCGGCCTGTTGGGTGCCGCCGCCTTCGCCACCGTGGCGCCGCTGCAGATGTGGGTGCTGGAAAAGGCGCAAGGTGCGGGCCAAAGCCTTGCCTCGTCCTTCAACATTGCCGCCTTCAATCTCGGCAATGCCGCCGGCGCCTGGCTTGGCGGCGCGGTAATTGCCCAAGGCCTCGGCTTGGGTTCGCTCACCTGGATCGCCGCCCTGCTGCCGCTCACCGCACTCGCCGTGGCGGGACTGGCACTGCGTCTCGAGCGCAGCCCTACGATCGGCGAGCCTGTCTCGGTCCGCTCGTAACGCCGGCAAAACCGGTTCGCCTTCGACATCCCTTTCTAAACCATCAGGAGCCACGAAAATGGATTATCGACGTCTCGGTGCATCGGGCCTGAAAGTGCCCGCACTCTCATTCGGCGCGGGAACCTTTGGCGGCTCCGGCCCGCTGTTCGGCGCCTGGGGCAACAGCGACGCGAAGGAAGCACGGCGGCTAATCGACATCTGCCTCGAAGCCGGCGTCAATTTGTTCGACACCGCCGACGTCTACTCGAACGGCGCGTCGGAAGAAGTGCTCGGCGAAGCGATAAAGGGCCGCCGCGATG
The DNA here is from genome assembly GCF_056405075.1 of Mesorhizobium sp. P2_A12. Classification (NCBI taxonomy): domain Bacteria; kingdom Pseudomonadati; phylum Pseudomonadota; class Alphaproteobacteria; order Hyphomicrobiales; family Phyllobacteriaceae; genus Mesorhizobium; species Mesorhizobium sp. P2_A12. The sequence continues at coordinate 274,876 of NZ_JBFUCU010000004.1, read as the reverse complement.
CCGCGCTGATCTCGACCAAGACCTCGCTGCCGATGGGCGACGGCCCGGCCGACTACGGCTCGTCGCGTTCGCGGCTGATCAAATCCGTCGACGACGCGCTGCGGCGGCTCGGCACCGATTACATCGACCTGCTGCAGCTGCATGCCTTCGATGCCGGCACGCCGATCGAGGAGGTCCTGTCGACTCTGGACGAGCTGGTGCGCTCCGGCAAGCTTCGCTATGTCGGCGTCTCCAACTTCTCAGGCTGGCAAGTGATGAAGTCGCTGGCACAAGCCGACAGGCACGGCTATCCGCGTTACATTGCGCACCAGGTCTACTATTCGCTGGTCGGCCGCGACTATGAGTGGGAGCTGATGCCGCTTGGCCTCGACCAGGGCGTCGGCGCGCTGGTGTGGAGCCCACTCGGCTGGGGCCGCCTGACCGGCAAGATCCGCCGGGGAGCAAAACTGCCGGACAAGAGCCGGCTGCACGACACCGCCAGCTTCGGCCCACCGGTCGAGGATGAGCATCTCTACCGGGTCATGGATGCCCTTGACGCGGTGGCCGAGGAAACCGGCAAGACGGTGCCGCAGATCGCCATCAACTGGCTGCTGCAGCGCCCGACTGTGTCCTCGGTCATCATCGGCGCCCGCAACGAAGAACAGTTGCGCCAGAATCTCGGCGCCATCGGCTGGACGTTGACGCCGGAGCAGATCGGGAAACTCGACGCGGCCAGCGAAGTCACCGCGCCCTACCCATATTTCCCCTATCGCCGCCAGGAAGGTTTTGCGCGGCTCAATCCGCCGGCGGTTTAGAAAGGGCCGCTGGGCGACAGACGACACGAGGCATTTCGCCCACCACTAAGGTCCGCTTTCCACCCGTTGCGGACCTTAGAACCACCGACCATAATACGGAATGACAACTCTACCGACTGCTGTTTTGCCGATATTTGCCGCAGCCGGATGGTTTCCCGGGCGAAACGTGCCCGTATCCCCAGCAGTTCCGGCCAGTCATCCGGTGGCTGCCATTCTCAGCGGGTTCGGTGGCCTCAATGTCGGCAAACTCGGCCCTGGGCTGGAATGCGCCCGGAGCGACGTCCTCTTTCGCTGGTCTCCAGACGAAGGCTACCAAGAAATTTTCGAAATTGGAGACTTGCTTCAGACGGAGTTGGCTTGCTTTGCCAGCGCTCACAATGGTCATGAAAGCCTTTATATCGATAGAGCGGGGCGGGTGTTTGCGGTCTTCCCGGACATGCCCGGCATAGGCTTAGTGGGCCACACTTTTGGCGAAGCAATGGAGCGCGCCCTGTTAGGCCGAAAGGCGTCACCTCTTCTTCTGCCTTCCCATGAGAAAGTGTCATGGTACGGCGAGATACTTACGCGTGGAGATCCTCAGATCCTGAGCATCGAGGAACTGACAGCGGGACCCGATCGCCGCTTTTCCCCAATCTCGGCCAGACGGTCGATTGGGTTTTGACCCTAATGCAGCACGAACTCGCCGTCGACCTTGCGCCATTCGTTCGGCGCGATCAGCTTCTGGTGCGTGTAGACAACCGAATGCAGGGGGCCGTCGAGCCTGGTCTTCCAGAACTCGATGAACCGGATCAGCACCGGAAACGTCGGCGCGATGTCGTAGTCCTGCCAGATGTAGCTCTGCAGCAGGTGCGGATGATCGGGAAAATGATAGAGAATCTTGGCCGTGGTCAGGCCATATCCCTTAAGCATCAGGTCCATTTCAGAATGGTCGTGCATTGCAGCCCCCTTCGGCGGTCCCTTGGTTGAGTCTCCTTTCCTCCCAACGCTGAATTGTGCGCGCCGTTGCTTAACTGTCTATTGATTTTTCCTGATCGAGAACGGGTTTTCCGCGCGAAAACATGCAGTTAGCAGCGACATCGCCTGAGTGCTGACAGCCGGCGCAAGTCTGGCTGCGGCATCCAGCCGCGCAAACCCCCAAATCTCCAGACAAACCCAATGTCTAATATTGCCGTAGCGGAGGAACTGGTAATAATGCCGCCGAATTCGCGGCCGTGTCGCCGCGATCCCGCCGGCGTTTCAAGCCGGCGGATTGGTTCGGGAGGAAAGTAAGGAATGTCCGAGGTTCATGTCCATCGCGTCCAGCCGGCGTGGAAGAAAAACGCACTGATCGACAATGACACCTACCTGAAATGGTATGCCGACAGCGTCAAGAACCCGGACAAGTTCTGGGGCAAGCATGGCAAGCGCATCGACTGGTTCAAGCCCTTCAGCAAGGTCAAGAACACCTCGTTCGATGGCAAGGTCTCGATCAAGTGGTTCGAGGATGGGCTGACCAACGTCTCGTACAACTGCATCGACCGCCACCTGAAGAAGCGCGGCGACCAGACCGCCATCATCTGGGAAGGTGACAATCCCTACGACGACAAGAAGATCACCTACAACGAGCTTTACGAGCATGTCTGCCGACTCGCCAATGTGATGAAGAAGCACGGCGTCAAGAAGGGCGACCGCGTCACCATCTATATGCCGATGATCCCGGAAGCCGCCTACGCGATGCTGGCCTGCACGCGGCTGGGCGCCATCCACTCGATCGTCTTCGGCGGCTTCTCGCCGGACGCGCTGGCCGGCCGCATCGACGACTGCAAGTCGACCTTCGTCATCACCGCCGATGAAGGCCTGCGCGGCGGGAAGCCGATCCCGCTGAAGGACAACACCGACAAGGCGATCGAGATCGCCGCCAAGGCCGGAACGAAAGTCGAAAAGGTGGTGGTTGTGCGCCGCACCGGCGGCAAGACCGGCTGGGTGGCCGGACGCGACGTCTGGTACCACGACGAGGTCGCCACGGTTAAGGCCGAGTGCAAGCCGGAGAAGATGAAGGCCGAGGATCCGCTGTTCATCCTCTACACATCAGGCTCGACCGGCAAGCCGAAGGGCGTGCTCCACACCACCGCCGGCTATCTCGTCTATGCATCGATGACGCACCAATATGTCTTCGACTACCATGACGGAGACATCTACTGGTGCACCGCCGATGTCGGCTGGGTCACCGGCCACAGCTACATCGTCTACGGGCCGCTCGCCAACGGCGCCACCACGCTGATGTTCGAAGGCGTGCCGAACTACCCGTCGCAGTCGCGCTTCTGGGAAGTCATCGACAAGCACAAGGTCAACATCTTCTACACCGCGCCGACGGCATTGCGCGCGCTGATGGGCGCCGGCGATACGCATGTCACCAGGACATCGCGCAAGTCGTTGCGCGTGCTGGGTTCGGTCGGCGAGCCGATCAATCCGGAAGCCTGGGAGTGGTATTTCAACGTCGTCGGCAACGGCAAGGTGCCGATCGTCGACACCTGGTGGCAGACCGAGACCGGCGGCATCCTGATCACGCCGCTGCCGGGCGCCACCGACCTCAAGGCAGGTTCGGCGACGCGGCCCTTCTTCGGCATCAAGCCGCAGTTGGTCGACGGCGAGGGCAAGGTGCTGGAAGGGGCGGCCGACGGCAATCTGTGCATCACCGATTCCTGGCCGGGCCAGATGCGCACCGTCTATGGCGACCATGACCGCTTCGTGCAGACCTATTTCTCGACCTACAAGGGCAAGTACTTCACCGGTGACGGCTGCCGCCGCGACGCCGACGGCTATTACTGGATCACCGGTCGCGTCGACGACGTCATCAACGTCTCCGGCCACCGCATGGGCACGGCCGAAGTCGAATCGGCACTGGTCAGCCACGACAAGGTTTCGGAGGCAGCCGTCGTCGGCTACCCCCACGACATCAAGGGCCAGGGCATCTACAGCTACGTCACCTTGATGAAGGGGGAGGAGCCGAACGAGGAACTGCGCAAGGAGTTGATCGCCCACGTCCGCAAGGAGATCGGCGCCATCGCCTCGCCCGACAAGATCCAGTTCGCGCCCGGCCTGCCCAAGACGCGCTCGGGCAAGATCATGCGCCGCATCCTGCGCAAGATCGCCGAGGACGATTTTTCGGCACTTGGCGACACTTCGACGCTTGCCGATCCGGCCGTCGTCGATGACCTGATCGCCAACCGGCAGAACAAGAAAAGCTGATGCCATCGACAGCCGCGGTGGGCGCGGTCACCGAGCTTTGGCGCTATCCGGCGAGTTCGCTCGCCGGAGAACGCCTGGATGCGATTTCGGTAGACCAGGAAAGCATCGACGGCGACCGCATGTTCGGTCTCGTCGATGCCACCGACAACGAAATCGCGCGGCCGGACCGCGATGCGAAATGGCACAAGGTGCCGCGCATCAGGACCCGGCTGTCGCCAAACCGCGAACTGGAGGTTGCCCTTCCGGACGGCGACTGGCTGGCGGCGCCGGGAGCCGAAAGCGATCGCGCCGTTTCCGCCTATCTCGGCTTCGCGGCCTCGATCCGGCCGTTTCGGAGGGAACACGCGGCGTCCGGCTATTCCGGTCCGTTGACCGCCGAGCGTTACCGCAAGGCCCCGATCCACCTTTTGACCACGGCTTCGCTGGCACGGCTGAAGGCGTTGCACCCCGATGGCGTCCCCGATCCGCGCCGCTTCCGCCCCAACATCGTCGTCGACATGGCGCCGGTCGAAGGATCGTTCCCGGAGACGGAATGGATCGGCCGCAAGCTGGCGATCGGCGATCTACTGCTGACCATCTCCGAGCCCTGCCGCCGCTGCGGCTTCACCATCATCGCCCAGGATGGTTTCGATCACGACCCCGCCATCCTGCGCAATCTGGTCCGCTACAACGCGCACAATCTCGGCGTCTACTGCACGGTCGATCGGCCGGCCCGCGTCGAAATCGGCGCGGCGATGCGATTCGTCTGATCACCGGTAGAGATCCGCTCGCGTCGGCGGCAAGCCGCTCGAGCCCCGCGCACGCTTAGTGACGACGGTCTGGAAAATCTGCGCCGAGGCGCGTTCGAAGGTGATCGAACAGCCAGTCAGGTAAAGCAGCCACAGGCGTGCCTTGGCTTCGCCGACCTCGGCGATCGCCTCATCGAACCGGGCGTGCAGACGTTCCGCCCAAAGCCTGCAGGTGCGGGCATAGTGCTCGCGCAGGTTCTCGACGTCATAGACGAGGAAGCCATGCGCTTCGAAATTGCCGAGCGTCATGCCGATCGTGTCGAGTTCACCACCGGGGAAGATGTATTTGATCAGCGCCTTGTATTCCGGTCCCTTGCGCAGGGTTTTCTTGATGTCGCCCTTGCTGCGCCTGGTGATGGCGTGATGCAGGTAGATGCCGCCCGGTTTCAGCAGCCGGTGGATGGTGGAGAAGTAGGCGGCATGATTGGCGAGCCCCAGATGCTCGAACATGCCGATCGACGATATCTTGTCGAAGCTACCGGAGAGCTCGGCGTAGGATTTTATCTCGACGGTGATCTTGTCCTCCAGCCCTTCGGCACGGATGCGTTCACGGGCAAGATTGGTCTGCGCCTCTGACAGCGAGACACCGTGGCCGACGACGCCATAGTTCTTCACGGCATGGATCAGCATCGCTCCCCAGCCGCAGCCGATGTCGAGCAATCTTTCGCCGGGCTTCAGCCGCAGCTTGCGGCAGATATGGTCGAGCTTGTCGATTTGCGCCTGATCGATGCTGTTGGCGAAATCCTTGAAGTAGCCGCAGCTGTAGACCATGCGCTCGTCGAGAAAGAGCCGATAGAAAGCATTCGAGATATCATAGTGATGCTGGATCGCTTCCTGGCTTGACCCGCTGACGAAGGGATTGCGCCCCGAAAGATCGGTTCGCGCGGTGATCTGTTTCCTTGAAAACAGCACTGCCGGCAAGTCACGCAGGATCGCCAGCTTCGGCAATGTCTTGAGTTTCGACCTGAGCTTGCCTTGCGATGGCAGGGCGTAGAAATCAAACAGCGATCCGTCTTCGACATCGACCGCCTTGGAAATCCACATCTCGATCAGCGTCGAGAAGGTGGGGCGGCGAACCATCTGCCAGACGATGTCCGGGTCATTGATGGTGAGCACAGGGCCGGTGGCGGGGCCAATCCGCTCGCCGGTCCAGAGCCTGACGGCAAAGCCCGGGTTCAGTGTCTCAGCTACCGTTCGAACAATACGCGCGGCCTTGTCGGTGGCGTCCATGCTTCCTCCCCGAAGCCAGAGCGCCAATGTTGTCCGTTTGCCCCCGGACCGCAAGCCACCCCGTCTGGTCAGCCCGTCTGGCCAGCCTGTCGGGCCAGCATGTCCGGAAAGACACACACCCGGCTTTTTGAGGGTGACGCCTTGCCATTTACCAAATCAGACCCCATCATCCCAGTGTGTTCAACAAATCGAAAGGAGGTGATCCGATGTCGAGTGATTTCGTTTTCCAGAACGTGGCCTCAGCGGATTGCACTTTCGGGAAGCAGACTTCCCGTTAAGGCGCGAGATGCGCGGTAGGTGACCTCACGGGTCACCGCCATTGGCCGCGCCACGGACGGAAACACGGAAGGCCGCCGGCTTCGAAAGAAGCGGCGGCCTTTTCCTTTTGGACCAACATCCCGCGGAACTGCCCGCTGCTCAAAAGCTCATTTGGTGACGGTGATCTTCTCGATGTTCTGGACGATGTCGTCGAACGCCTGCTTCAATTCCGCACCTGTCGCTGCCTCGTAATAGTGTTTCAGCGACGACGTGTCCGCCGTGGAGCAGTCCTGGAGCACGCTTTTTGCCTGGTCCCTTTCGGTCGCCGTCATGGTTGGATCGTTCAGATCGAAGCCGATCGTGAAGATCTCGATGCCGACGCGCTTCATCTCGGCGCAAATGCCTCCGGCATTGTCGCGCGACATCTGGCCGGCATTCTGTGATTTTGGCGCACCGCGCTCGCCGGCGAAGGCTGTGTTGAACTGGCCGTCCGTCATCAGGATAGCGACCTTGGCGACTTTCCTCTTGTCGAAATTGGCGGGACCGGCACCGAGCCCGGCATTGACGATGGTCGAGCGCCACGAGGGTGAAAGCATGTAGTAGCCCCACTGCGCGGCGATGCCGCCGGAGGTTACGCCAGCAGCGCTGAAATCATCGATCGTGTCGAGTAGCTTGTCCTCGTCGGCCGACAACGGGATGAGTTCTGGCGTCGGGCAGGTTCTCATGTGATCGTCCCGATTGATCTTGGCCAGGTACTCCTTGCCGTTGCTGTCCCACCGCGACGTGGAAGGTCCATCGGACGAAGTGTCGGCATAGCCATCCCTGTCCTTGCGTTCGGTGGCACATTTGTCGGGCGCTGGTGTCACCGACACCGAAACCGGAGCATCCAAGGGTGGCGGCAGGTCGGGCCCGCCCTTCTCCTCGACGAAGACACTGTCAGCAAGACCGCCAGTGTTCACAGCTTCGGCGTAGGGAACAATCGCCACACGCACACGCGGATTTCTCGGATCGATGTTGTTGTCCAGCAGATCCTTGACAGCCCCGGAAGCGGCAATCTGCAGGTCCCCGATCTTGTTGGTCTTGGCCCAAATGTTCGGCCCCATCGACCCGGTCACATCGAGCATCATCGCCACTTCGATGGTTTTGTCCGAATAGAGCGCCGTTGTCGACGCGGCGACGCGCTTGATGTCCCCCATGTTGAACATCGGGAAATACAGGGCGACATCGACATGGGCGTCCGCCTGGACCGTCTTGGCCGTGCTGCTGACAATCAGCCTGTCGAGTACGATCTGGTCAGCCTGCAGGATGCCTGCCTGGCTGTTGGCATCGAGAAAAGCCTGCACCGATCTGTTGGCATCGGCTTCCCTGATGACGCCGGTCGTCAGGTCGCGCGCCGTCGACGTGACCGCGGCGTCGACCACGCCCTGCAAGCTCGATCTGGCATTGTAGAGCTGCGTTACGTTGACGGAAAAACCAACAGCCAGCGCCAAGACAGAAGCGGCAAGGCCGAACAGGACCGCGAAATTTCCACCACGATGTCTGGCGAAGATGCCAGCCGCGTGAACAAAACCCCCGAAATTCCGCATCCTGCAGCCTCCACTCGCCTCGGCCTCGTCGCCGCGGGAAGGACAATGCAGGATTCCGGCCGGGTGACGCCGCTACGGGGCGGAAGGCCAGCCGCTCGCTATCAACGTGTTGTTTTTGTTTGAGTTCGAGCTGCGCAAAGGTGAATGACTGGTAAACAGAAAGACATTTTTTCGGCTTCGTTTACGAGCCGCTTACCATGATCAAGCCAAGGGATCACGCAATGCCTGATGACGTCCTGTTGCGGCACAGGGCTTCTGTGCCGAAGCGGACCAACTGTCAGAAATCGCAGGGCGTGAAACCGCCGGATCACCATGCCCTGCTACCGAGAGATCAGGCCAGCATCTGCGCGCTGACCGTCCGGTCGATGCCGTGATAGGGCGGATTGAACAAATTGCCTTCCTGTTCGTAGGTCCACACCTTGAACAGGCTGAGCCGGTGCGGGCCGAAGCTGTGCAGCAGCGGCACGTCGGTGGCGTCGCGGCCGCGCGCGATGACGACGCGGCCGACCCTCGGCGTGTTGTGGCGGGGATCGAACGCGTACCATTTGCCGTCGAGGAACACTTCCAGCCATGCCGAGAAATCCATCGGCGCCGGATCGGCCGGCACGCCGATGTCGCCGAGATAGCCGTTCACATAGCGCGCCGGAATGTTCATGCAGCGGCAGAGCGTGATCGCCAGATGAGCGAAGTCGCGGCAGACGCCGACGCGCTCCTCATGCGCCTGAGCCGCGGTGCGGGTCGAACGCGCGTAGCCGTAGCCGAACGATAGCCGGTTGTGGACATAGTCGACGATCGCTTGCACCCGCGCCCAACCCGAGGGGACATGGCCGAAAAGCTGCCATGCCAGGCCGCTGAGGTGATCGGTCTCGCAATAGCGGCTGCCGAGGAGATAGCCGAGCACCTCGTCGGGCAGTTCCGCCACCGGCACTTCCCTGGCCAGCGTGTTGACTTCGTCGGACTCGCCGCTGTCCTCGACGACCGCATCATAAAGGATGCGAAAACCGCCGGCGGGCGCGGTGAAGCGGCGGCAGCCATTGCCATGGAGATCGTGGTAGAGCCTGGTCGACACCGCAGGCGACGTCAGCACCCGCGTCTGCCGCTTGATGTCGGACTGCCTGTCCTTGTGGATCTCGAGCAGTGAAATCACCGGTGTGGCCGCGGTGCACTCGATAGCGATTTCGTAGCCGAGCCGGATCAGCATCGCAGTCCCCCTTCGATCGTCGTGGAAAACGGTTTTGCTCAAACGCGAGAGGACGGACTGTGGTTCCCTGGGACTATCGAAAAGGTGGCCCTCGCGCCTTCCCATACCGACGCCGCGACGTTAGGTTCGGCGACCGCCATAAGCGCTCTCCAATTCAAGGAAAACCATGTTCGCAGGCAAGAAATTCGCGGCCTTCCTCTTCGATATGGATGGCACGCTGCTCAATTCGACCGCGGCCGCGGAACGCGTCTGGAGCAATTGGGCGATGGGGCACGGCCTCGACGTGGCGACTTTCCTGCCAACGATGCATGGCAGGCGCGCCATCGAGACCGTCCGCCGGCTGGCACTTCCCGGGGTCGATCCACAGCACGAGGCGAACGAGATTACACGGGCCGAAATCGCCGACGTCGAAGGGGTGAATGCCATCGCCGGCGCCGCGGCATTCCTGGGTGCGCTGCCGCCGGATCGCTGGGCCATCGTAACATCATCGCCGCTCGCGCTTGCGCTGGTGCGGATCGAAGCGGCGGGCATCCCGCGTCCGGCGACAATGGTCACGGCGGAAGACGTGGTTCACGGCAAGCCTGCCCCCGACTGCTTCCTGTTGGCCGCCGAACGGCTTGGATTCGACGCTCACGACTGCGTGGTTTTCGAGGACGCAACGCCGGGCATCCAGGCGGGCGAGGCGGCGGGCGCCACGGTGGTGGTGATCACCGCGACGCATCAGCACAAGATGGAGACGCCGCACGAAACCATTTTTGACTACAGCAACCTGACGGCGGTCACCGACGCCCAGGGCCAGCTTGGTCTGGAGCAGATACGAAGCGCGGCGGCTTCCTAAAGCGCGTCGCGTTAAAACGGATTCAAGCGACGCGCTTTAGGCCTTCTTGTTGTGCATGTCGTTGTCGCAAAACCGAGGTCACTTTTGCGCGACATGCATTAGAAATCGCTTGTCAGGCCCTTGACCTCCCAGTCGCCGTAGCGGCCGGGTTCCTTGCCGCCACGGCCGCCGATTTCCTTCGGCGTCGCGGCTTCCTTCTCCAGATATTTCACGCGCCTCGCTTCGGCTTCCGCGAGCGCACGGCTGGCCTCCGGCGTCAGCGCCTTTGGCTGGATGTCATGCCCAAGGTCGGCATCGGTTTTACTGGTCTCGTCGTTCATGCGATATTTCCGGCGGATTGAAACAGGGGCAAGCCTTTCCCATCATATAGCGATGAGTTTACAGGGATCGACCCCTTTTCACCGCAGCCGGGACAGGAGCAGACGATGAACACACTTCGCACCGCCATGCTGCTTGCCGCGATGACGGCACTGTTCATGGGCGTCGGCTTTCTGATCGGCGGATCGGGCGGCATGATGATCGCGCTGGTCATTGCCGCCGGCACCAATCTGTTCAGCTACTGGAACGCCGACAAGATGGTGCTATCGATGAACCGCGCCGTCGAGGTCGACGAAAAGAACGCGCCCGAATATTACGCCATCGTTCAGTCACTGGCCCAACAGGCCGGCCTGCCGATGCCGAAGACCTACCTGATCGACAATCCGCAGCCGAACGCCTTCGCCACCGGTCGCAACCCACAGAATGCGGCCGTCGCCGCCTCCACTGGCCTGCTGCAGAGGCTGAGCCATGAAGAGGTCGCGGCGGTGATGGCGCATGAACTCGCCCATGTGCAGCACCGCGACACGCTGACCATGACCATCGTCGCCACCTTCGCCGGCGCCATCTCGATGCTCGGAAATTTCGCCTTCTTCCTTGGCGGCAATCGCGACAACAATCCGTTCGGGTTTGTCGGCGTGCTGGCGGCGATGATCGTGGCTCCTTTTGCTGCGATGATCGTGCAGATGGCGGTCAGCCGCACCCGCGAATACGAGGCCGATCGGCGCGGCGCCGAAATCTGTGGACACCCGCTCTGGCTGGCATCCGCCCTTGACAAGATCGCTCGCGGCGCCGAACGCATTCCCAACCCCGATGCCGAGCGCAATCCGGCAATGGCGCATCTCTTCATCATCAATCCTCTTTCCGGCGAGCGCATGGACAGTCTGTTTTCCACCCACCCGAGCACCGAAAACCGCATCGCTGCCTTGCAGGCGATGGCTCGCCAGATGGAAGGCAGCGACACGCGGGTCGCGCCACGTCGGGCGCCGATGCCGCAACAGGCGGACGAGCAGCGGCCATCGGGCCCATGGGATCAGCCAGCGCGGCCTGAACAGCCGGCGGAACCTGCCGCGCCGAAGCCCAATCCGTGGGGGCGCAACCCGACCGGGCCCAAAGGCCGGTGGTCGTGAGCGTGGCGGGCAGAGGACCTCGACGCACCGTTTCAGGCGATCAGGAACACACTGCCGGCGGCGACTTCGTTGCCGGTCTCGCCGCCCGCAAGACGGCGGCGCGCCTGCTTGCCGCCGTCATCGACGCCAGGACGCCGCTCGACGGGCTGACCGACCACGAGAACGGCCACCCGCAATACAGAGCGCTCGACCTGCGCGATCGCGGCCTCGTCCGCGCCATCCTGGTCACCGCGCTGCGCTATCGCATGACCATCACCGGGCTGCTGGCGCGCCGGCTGGAAAAGCCACTGCCGCCCAACGCCACCGCGCTGTCGCACATATTGCACGTGGCGGCGGCACAGATCCTGTTCCTCGAGATTCCCGACAGCGCCGCCGTCGACCTGGCGGTGACCCACGCCAAATCAGATCCGCGCACGGTGCGCTTTTCCGGCCTGGTCAACGGCGTGCTGCGCACGCTCGCGCGCGCCAAGGAAACGGAATTGCCTGCCGCCCTTGCCGCCACCGACGAAGCGCCCAAATGGTTCTCCGACCGGCTGAAAGCTGCCTACGGCAATGAAACGGCCAGGCAGATTCTCGCCGCGCATCGGCACGAAGCGCCGGTCGATTTCTCGGTCAAGGCCGATCCCGAACTGTGGGCCGAACGGCTCGGCGGCATCGTCCTGCCGACCGGCACAATTCGGGTGGAAAAGCTTGCCGGGCCCGTCACCGAATTGCCCGGCTTTGCCGACGGCGCCTGGTGGGTTCAGGACGCCGCCGCCAGCCTGCCGGCGCGGCTGTTCGGCGACGTCAGTGGACTTCGCGTTGCCGATCTCTGCGCCGCTCCCGGTGGCAAGACCGCGCAGCTCATTCTCGCCGGCGCCAAGGTCACCGCCGTCGACACGTCGAAGAACCGGCTGGTGCGGCTGACGCAAAATCTCGGCCGCCTCGGCCTGTCCGCCGACATAGTCCAGGCCGACCTCACCAAATACGAGCCGAAGGAATCGTTCGATGCCGTGCTCCTCGACGCGCCCTGCTCGTCGACCGGCACGGTGCGGCGACATCCCGACGTGCCATGGACCAAGACGGCGGCCGATGTCGAAAAGCTCGCCGACCTGCAAAGCAGGCTGCTCGCCCGCGCCGTGACGCTGGTAAAACCCGGCGGCAGGATCGTCTTTTCCAACTGTTCGCTCGACCCGCTCGAGGGCGAGGACCTCTATCGCGCCTTTCTGGCCGGCGCGGCTGAAATAGCCAACGATCCGCTGCAGCAAGGCGAGATCGCCGGCATCGATCAGTTCCTGACGCCGCTAGGCACTTTGCGCACCACGCCCGCCGATCTGGACCTCGGCGCGCCGGAACGCTCAGGCCTCGACGGCTTCTTCGCCGCCCGCATGCGCCGAGCCGGCTAAATATTTAACCGCCGGGATTTGCTGACTTTTTTAGGGAAGGTCGGGGGCAACACCGGGTGAACCGGCGCCGTCCAATGGAATTCGCCTTCGCACGAGTCGTGCAATCATGTAAACTTGCGCCGGGGTAGAGGACGATCAGGAGGGGATTTGGCACTTGCTGCCAGCAACACGACGCGTCTGTGGACGCTTGTCGCGAAGGAGTTCTGGCGCAAGACGCGCCGGCGCTTGCGTGCCGGGCCGATGTATCGTTGGCGCTATTCCGGCCGCACGCCCGAACGTGTGCTGATTGCACCGCCGGACCTGCGTCTGGCCGATCCGCAGATCGCGCTCGAGATCTACTACGGCCGTTATCCCCTGTCGGGGCATCTGGTCGAGACCGGCGGCAGATCGCCATTCCAGATCAACGTGCCCAACCATGGCTGGCAAAAGACGCTGCACGGCTTTCGCTGGCTGCGCCACATGCGCGCCGCCGGCACCGAGCTCGCCGCCGCCAACGCCCGCGCGCTGGTCTCCGACTGGATCACCATCCATGGCAGCCATATTTCCGGCATCGCCTGGGAACCCGGCACGACGGCCAAGCGCATCATCGCCTGGCTGCAGCATTCCTCTGTCGTGCTGCAGGGCGCCGAATTCCCCTTCTACCGCGCCTTCCTGAAGACCCTTGCCGTCCAGATCCGCTACCTCAGGTCGATGGCGCGCGAAATGCCGGATGGCAAGGACAGGCTGCGCGCCCGCATCGCTTTGGCCTTCGCCGCCCTGTCCTTGCCGGCGCCGGCATCGGCGCTGCGCGGCGCCACCCGCAACCTCGCCGCGGAACTCGACCGCCAGATCCTTGCCGATGGCGGTCACATTTCGCGCAATCCGATGGTCGTCTTGGAAATCCTCGCCGACCTTTTGCCGCTGCGCCAGACCTATGCCAACCAGGCCGAAACGCCGCCGCAGGCCCTCATCGGTGCCATCGACCGCATGCTGCCGGCGCTGCGCTTCTTCCGCCATCAGGACGGCAGCCTCGCCCGTTTCAACGGCATGGGCGCCACCATCCACGATCGCATCGCCACCATCCTGCGTCACGACGACACCGCCGGTTCGCCGCTGCTGCATGCGCCGCATTCCGGCTATGAGCGCCTGTCGATCGGCGGCGTCACCGTCATCGCCGACACCGGCCTGCCGCCGCCGGTCGACGTGTCCAATGCCGCGCACGCCGGCTGCCTCGCCTTCGAACTGTCGTCCGGCCGCCAGCACTACATCGTCAACGCCGGCATCGACACCTACGGCGTCGCCGAGTTCCGGCCGCTGGCGCGCGCCACCGCTGCGCACTCGACCGCCACCATCAACGACACCTCGTCGGCACGCTTCAGCCATTCGTTGCGTGTCAACGACCTGCTCGGCTCACCATTGATCGGCGGGCCGCAGCAGGTGCAGTGCAAGCGCACCGACCAGAAAGGAATTCAAGGTTTCATCGCCCGCCATGACGGCTATGTCCCGCGCTTCGGCTTCCTGCATGAGCGCGAGCTGAAACTGTCGCAGAACGGCAACGTGCTGGCCGGCAGGGACCGCTTTCTGCGGCCCGGCAATGCTGCGATCCGCAACAATGGCCGTGACTTCGTCACCATCCGCTTCCACGTCCATCCCGACGTCAACCTGCTGCAGGACGAGCATGATCGACTGGTCCTGGCCGGCGATCAGGCCGACACCTGGGTGTTCACCTCCAGCGACGTGGTGCCGGAGGTCGAGGAATCAATCTATTTCGCCGGCCTTGGCGGCCCGCGCCGCAGCCGCCAGATCGTGCTTGCCTTCAAGGCCTCGGACGTCGCCGAAGTCCACTGGCAGCTAACGCGCACCAGCATCGCCGGTTACCCGGAAAACAACTGATCGTATCTGCCTCGAGCATGAGGCCGAAAACTTGCAGATTTTTCGGATGAACATCATGCGGCAAAACAAGAGCCAGGCAGCGCTTCCGGTTTGATTTCCCGATGTCATGTGCTACGGCGCGGGCAACCACCACACCAGCCGTGAAAGGCCGCCAGCCCATGGCCGTCGCCGCCAAGAACATTCCAGCACCTGACCTCGTTCCGGTCCGTCGCGCCCTGCTCTCCGTCTTCGACAAGACCGGACTGATCGATTTCGCCAGGGCGCTGGCGGCGGCCGGCGTCGAGCTGGTCTCGACCGGCGGCACCGCAAAGGCGATCGCCGAGGCGGGCCTGGCGGTGCGTGACGTCTCCGAGCTCACCGGTTTTCCCGAAATCATGGATGGTCGCGTCAAGACCTTGCATCCCAGCGTGCATGGCGGGCTGCTTGGCGTGCGCGACGACCCCGAGCACTCGGCTGCGATGCGCAAATACGGCATCGAGCCGATCGATCTCGTCGTCTCCAATCTCTATCCGTTCGAGGAGGTCCGCCGCTCCGGCGCAGACTATGCCGCGATTGTCGAGAACATCGACATTGGCGGCCCGGCGATGATCCGCGCCTCGGCCAAGAACCATGCCTATGTCGCCATCGTCACCGATCCCGGCGACTATGCCTCGGTGCTGAACGCGCTGGAGATGAACATCGGCTCGCTGTCGCTGGATTTCCGCAAGAAGCTGGCGGCCAAGGCCTTTGCCCGCACCGCCACCTATGACGCGGCGATCTCTGGCTGGTTCGCCGAGGCCCTGGAGATCGAGCATCCGATGTGGCGCGCCTTTGGCGGCAGGCTGGTCGAGGTGATGCGCTACGGCGAGAACCCGCACCAGAGCGCCGGCTTCTACGTCAATGGCGACAAGCGGCCTGGCGTCGCCACGGCGCGCCAGCTGCAGGGCAAACAGCTCTCCTACAACAACATCAACGACACCGATGCCGCCTTCGAACTGGCCGGCGAATTCGACCCGAACCGCTCCGCCGCCGTCGCCATCATCAAGCACGCCAACCCGTGCGGTGTCGCTGAAGGTGCCTCGCTGAAGGCAGCCTATGCCAAGGCGCTCGCCTGCGATCCGGTCTCGGCCTTCGGCGGCATCGTCGCCATGAATCGCACCCTCGACGCCGAAGCCGCCGAGGAGATCGTGAAAACCTTCACCGAGGTGATCATCGCACCCGACGCGACCGACGAGGCCGCCGCAATCGTCGCGGCGAGGAAGAACCTGCGCCTGCTGGTAACCGGCGGCCTGCCGGACCCGCGCACGCCTGGCACGACGGTCAAATCCGTCGCTGGTGGCATGCTCGTCCAGGGCAGGGACAATGCCGTGGTCGACGACCTCGAGCTGAAAGTGGTGACCAAGCGCGCACCGACAGCGGCCGAAATGGCCGACCTGAAATTCGCCTTCCGCATCGCCAAGCACGTCAAGTCCAACGCCATCGTCTACGCCAGGGACGGCGCCACCGTCGGCATTGGCGCCGGCCAGATGAGCCGGGTCGATTCCTCGCGCATTGCCGCGCGCAAGGCGCTCGACGCGGCCGAGGCGGCGGGCCTTGCCGAACCGCTGACCAAGGGCTCGGTTGTCGCCTCCGACGCCTTCCTCCCCTTCGCCGATGGATTGCTGTCGGCGATCGAAGCCGGCGCCACCGCCGTCATCCAGCCCGGCGGCTCGATGCGCGACGACGACGTCATCGCCGCCGCCGACGCGCACGGCATCGCGATGGTGTTTACCGGCGTGAGACACTTCCGGCACTAGCTGCCGGCAGAGAGATGTTTGAGAATTCGCTCCGCTGAGTCGGATGGCGTGGTTTTCGAGAACCGGAGCGGAGCGGACATTCAAGTCCGTGAGCACCGGAAGCGCAGAAAACCGCGCCAGGCGGCCGGCGGAGTAGAATTATCGAACGTCTCTCATTCCACCGGCTGGTCCGCCGGGTACGGCGTCCTGATCAGGATCGCCATGCCGATGCCCAGGAACAGGATGATCACCGCCATGCCGAGCCGCGCCGAGCCGCTGACGGCGGTGATGGTTGCCACCAGGAACGGTGCCAGGAAGCTGGTTGCCCGCCCGGCCAGCGCATAGATGCCGAAATAGCGGCCGGATTCCGCCGCCGTGACGCTACGCGCCATGTAGGAGCGCGACGACGCCTGCACCGGCCCGAAGGCCAGGCCGATCAACAGACCGTACAGGATGTAGGCCTTTTCAGCCGCGGTGCCGAACAGGCCGCCCGAATCTGCCGTCGAGAGTTGTATCAGGCCGAGCAGCGTGAAGCCCGGACCGGTCGAGACGACGCCGACGGTGGCGATGGACAGCATGACCAGCGAAATCATCACCACCGCCTTGGATCCGAGCGCGGTGTCGAGGCGCGCCGCGACCCAGCAGCCGAGGATGGCGACAACATTGAGGATGATGCCGAACATGCCGATCTCGGTGATCGACCAGTGGAACATCGCCGCCGCAAAGGTGCCGCCCAGTGCCAGCAGCGCGTTGACGCCGTCCTGGTAGATCATGCGGGCGACGAGGAAGCGGAAGATGCCGCCACGCTGGCGCACCTCGGCCAGCGTCGATTTCAACTCCGACAGGCCTTCGCGCACCGCCGGCCCGATCGGGATGCCCTTGATGGCATCCGGCGTGAAGAAGAACATCGGCAGGATGAACAGGAAGTACCAGCCGGCCGACAGCGGCCCGGTGGCACGCGCGTCCTCGCCGAGTTTCGGGTCTAGGCCGAACAGTGGGTCGAGGCCGATGATCGTCTTGCCGGTCTCGGGCGAGCCGGCCATGCAGGTAACGACGAAGATCAGCGCGATCATGCCGCCGAGATAACCGAGGCCCCAGGCGATGTTGGAGATGCGGCCGATTTCGCTTTTCGGCACCAGGCGCGGCATCATCGAATCGTTGAACACGGTCGAGAATTCCGCCGCCACCGAAGCCAGCGAGAACAGCGCCACGATGAGGAACAGGTTGGAACCGGGGGCCGCGAACCACAACAGGCAAAGGCTGGTGATCTTGATCGCGGCGAAGAACGCGATCCATGGCTTGCGCGGTCCGGTCTGGTCGGCGATCGAGCCGAGGATCGGCGACAGCACGGCGATGACCAGCCCGGCCGCGGCAATGCCATAGCCCCAGACCGCCTGGCCGGTATTGGGATCGCTCGCCATGCGCGAAACGAAATAGGGGCCGAAGATGAAGGTGGTGACGACAGTGAAGAACGGCTGCGCCGCCCAGTCGAAGAACATCCATCCCCAGATGCCGCGCCCGGACGCACGCTGCACTGTTACCTCGGTCATGTCCCCTCCTCAGGGTCTGCTCCACGCGTCGCGCGCCATGTCTGCATGTTTCCCGTGCTCATGCAAACGAACAACCATGGCGCCGCCCTCATTGCCCTGGCGGGCATTCCTCCCCGTATTGTGACGGGGAGAAAGACGCCGTCATCGACGGTTTCGCCGACAATCAGCGTTGCAGTAAGGCGCAAACAATCGTGACAGGCTCCCTTCTCCCCGTCATACGGGGAGAAGGTGGCGGCAGCCGGATAAGGGGCAGCGCCAGCCTCGCGAAGCGAATCACATTCCCGTCAGATCGCTCATCAGCCCGGACGCGACTGAGAGCCGCGACACGGTGATGTCGCCGCCTTCGGTGAGCGCTTGCAGCCGCTCGCGGATGCGCGCCACCCGCTCGCCGCCAGCTTCCAGCCAGGCCGCCACCGGATCCGCGGCCGTCGCATGACCGGTGAGTGCCGCCACCGCAATGCCGCGCCGGGCTGAGCCGATCGTGTCGGTGGCGCGCGACAGCGCCAGTTGATCGTAGTAGTCGGAGGGCGTGATCGAACGCGCCGCGTCCTCGACACGCGGGATGCGGAAGGCATCGCTGACCGCGAAGAACGCCTTGGCCGCGGCGACGATGTCGGCACCGGCCGTGCGCGCCGTGAGCGCGATGTCGGGGATAAGCTCCGCCACCTCGTTCAGCGCCAATTGTCCGGCCAGCTTTTCCGGCGCGCCGCTCTTGAACAGCCCGTGCCGCTTTTCCTCGATACGCTCGCGCGAGAAGGCCGGCAGCAGCGAAACGAGCTTGGGCTCCAGTGCCTTGCGGGCTTCCTGCAATTCGGCGATACGCTGGCCAAGCGGTGCGGTGCCGGCATCGTTCTTGAGATACCAGCCGCTGGTCACGTAGATCAGCCGGCTGACCGCCTGGTAGAGATCGAGCTGCACCTGGCCGTCGATGAGATTGTCGAGCGCGTCGATCTCGCGATAGAGCGCCGGCAAGGCAAAACCGTCGCGCACCACCGCGAAGGTACGCACCACGTCGGCGGCGGTGCGGCCGGTCGCTTCCTGCAACCGGTTGACGAAGGACGGGCCGCCGCGATTGACCAGGTCGTTGGCGACGACCCGGGCAATGATCTCGCGGCGCAGCCGGTGGCCGTTGATCTCGGCGGCGTATTTCTTCGCCATCCGGTCCGGGAAATAGCCCATCAGGTCGCGATCGAAATGCGCGTCGTCCGGCACGTCGCTGGCGACGATATCGGAAAACAGCACGATCTTGGCATAGGCCAGCAACACGCCGAGCTCGGCCCTGGTCAGCGGCTCGCCGCGTGCTTCGCGCTCGGCGAGCGCCGCCGGCGACGGCAGCGTCTCGACGGCGCGGTCGAGCAGGCCGCGTCCCTCCAGCGCCGTCATGAAGCGGCTCTGATGCGCGATGTCGGCGAGGCCGCGTTTGCGGGCGATCGAAAGCGCCAGGGTCTGCTCGTAATTGTTGGACAGCACCAGTCCGCCAACCTCCCCGGTCATTTCGGCCAGCAGCTTGTTGCGCGCCGGGCGCGTCAACGATCCCTTGCGCATGGCCGAAGCCAGCGCGATCTTTATGTTGACCTCGACGTCGGAGCAGTTGACGCCGCCCGAATTGTCGATGGCGTCCGAGTTGCAGCGGCCGCCATTCATGCCGAACTCGATGCGGGCCCGCTGCGTCACGCCGAGATTGGCGCCCTCGCCGATCACCTTGGCGCGCACGTCGAGCGCGGTGATGCGGACGGCATCGTTGGCGCGGTCGCCGACCTCGGCGTTGGTTTCGCCGGATGCCCTCAGATACGTGCCGATGCCGCCGAACCAGAGCAGATCGACCGGCGCCTTGAGGATGGCGCCCATGATCTCGACCGGCGTCGCGGTCGTCTTGGCCAGACCGATCGCCGCCGCCGCTGCCGCCGGCAAGGTGATCGACTTCTGGTTGCGCGACACGATGATGCCGCCTTCCGACAGCTTGGTCTTGTCGTAGTCCTGCCAGCTCGAACGCGGCAGGGCGAACATGCGCTCGCGCTCGGCCATCGACGCCGCCATGTCGGGATCGGGATCGATGAAGATGTCGCGGTGGTCGAAGGCGGCGATCAGCCTGGTCTTCGGCGACAAAAGCATGCCGTTGCCGAACACGTCGCCCGACATGTCGCCAACACCGACGACGGTGAAGGGTGTGGTCTGGATGTCGCGGTTCATCTCGCGGAAATGCCGCTTGACCGCTTCCCAGGCGCCCTTGGCGGTGATGCCCATCTTCTTGTGGTCGTAGCCGGCCGATCCGCCGCTGGCGAAGGCGTCGTCGAGCCAGAAGCCGTGCTTCTCGCTGATGGCGTTGGCGGTGTCGGAGAAGGTCGCGGTGCCCTTGTCGGCGGCAACGACGAAATATGGATCGTCCGGGTCGCGGCGCACGACGCCGGCCGGCGGGATGACACCGTCGAGGCCAATATTGTCGGTGATCGACAGCAGGCTGGAGACAAAGTTCTTGTAGGCCGAGGTGCCGGCCTCGAAGATCGCATCGCGGCTGCCGCCCGCCGGCAGGCGCTTGGGGAAAAAGCCGCCCTTGGCGCCAACCGGCACGATGACGGCGTTCTTGACCTGCTGCGCCTTGACCAGGCCGAGCACCTCGGTGCGGTAGTCCTGGGCGCGGTCCGACCAGCGCAGACCGCCACGCGCCACCGGGCCGAAGCGCAGATGCAGCCCCTCGACCTCGGAACCGTAGACGAAGATCTCTCGCCACGGCCGCGGCGCCGGCAAGCCGTCGACCGCATGCGAATCGAGTTTGATCGCCAGCGACTGGCCTTTCTCTTTCGTATCGGCAACGAAATGATTGGTGCGCAGCGAGGCTTCGATCAGATTGAGGTAGCGGCGGATGATGGTGTCGTCGTCGATGTTCGGCACATCTTCCAGCGCATCCTTGATCTTGGCCTTGAGGTGCTTTGCCGCCACCACGCCTTCGGCCTCGGCCGTCGGGCCAAGCCGGGCGATGAACAGGGCGTGCAGGCCGCGGGCGATATCGGGATAGCGGTTGAGCGCGGCGGCGATGAAGTCCTGGCTTTGCGGAATGCCGACCTGCTGCAGATAGCGGCCATAGGCGCGCAGGATGGTGATCTCGCCCGACCACAGGCCTGCGGTCTGGGCAAGGCCGTTATAGCCGTCATTGTCGACGTCGCCGCGCCAGACAGACAGGAATGCGTCCTCGAACAGCGCGCCGCCGTCGGCAAGGTCGATCGACTTGCCGTAGCTGTTCTCAAGCTCCATGTCGTGGATGAAGACCATGCCGGACTGGTCGTCGCCGACCTCGAAGGTGCGCTCGCTGATGACCCGGAAGCCGATGTTTTCCAGCACCGGCACGCGCCGCGACAGCGCCACCGGGCTGGCGTGGTGATAGATCTTCAGAGACGCCTGATGCGGCTTCTGCTCGGCATTGCGATAATAGTCGATGGCGATCGGATTGCTGGCGCTGATCTTGGCGATGCGCCCCGCATCGGCCAGCGCCACCGCCGCGCTGAACGTATCGCGGTAGCTTTCCGGCAGCCGAGCGGCGATGCTCTTCAAAGCCTGGTTACCGCCATTGGCGTCCGCCGCATCGGAAAGGGCATCCTCCCAGGTGCGCACGATGTCGCGGATAGCCGCCTCGATCGCCGCTTGCTCGACCTTCGGCGTCTTGCCGCCAGAGCGGCCGATGATGAAATGGACACGCGCCAGCCCGCCTTCGGGGAAGGCCGGATAATAGGCCGACAGCCGGCCTTCGAACACGGTCTTGAGATAGCTGCCGATCTTCTCGCGCGCGACACTGTCGTAACGGTCGCGCGGCACGAAGACGAGGATCGAGACGAAACGATCAAACTGGTCGACGCGCACCAGCGCCCTGACCCGCGGCCGCTCAACGAGGCCGAGAATGGCTGCGGCGTGCTTCTTCAGGATCGGTACCGGGACCTGGAACAACTCGTCGCGCGGATAGCTCTCCAGCACATTGATCAGCGCCTTGCCGGAGTGATCGTGCCGGTCGAAGCCGGACTTGGCGATGATGGTTTCGGCCTTCGACCGCAGATACGGGATCTTCATCACAGAGCGCGTGTAGGCGGTCGAGGTGAACAGGCCGACGATGCGCAATTCGCCCGCCAGCGTGCCCTTGGACGTATAGGTCTTGACGCCGATGTAATCGAGATAGATGCGGCGGTGCACCGAGGACTTGGCATTCGCCTTGGTGACGATCAGCGGCTCCGGCCCATGCAGGAAGGCGCGGATTTCCGGCGTTGTCGTCACCGCTTCCGTGCCGCGCCGCAGCACCAGCACGTCGGGGTCGGACAGGATGCCGAGACCGGGCTTGTCGGCGCGCTCCAGCGTGCCGCTTTCCTCGCCGCCGGTGTATTTGAATTCGCGCATGCCGAGGAAGGTGAAATTGTCGTCGCGCAGCCACTCCAGGAAGGCGATCGCCTCGGCAACGCTCTTCTTGTCAAGCGGCACCGCCGAATAGCGGAACTCGGAGATAGCCTGATCGAGGCGGGCCAGCATCGGCCGCCAGTCATGGACGGCGGCGTGCACCTGGCCGAGCATCTTGCGCAGCCGCTCGGTCAACCCGGCCGCCTGCTCGGCGGTCAGCCGCGGGATATGGGCATGGATGACGCTCAGCCGGTTGTGGCTGCCGTCGTCCTTGGCGAAATTGCCGTCGCCGAGGATTTCTTCCACACCGCCTTTGCCGTGGCGAACGGTGATGACCGGGTGGGTGACCAAGGTCGGTTCGCCGGCGCTTTCGGTGATCTCGCCGAGGATGGAATCGAACAGGAACGGCATGTTGTCGTTGACGACCGTGATCACGGTCACAGGGCGGCCCTCGCGGACGACGCCTGAATCGGCATCGACGGCGACGACGCACTCACCTTTCTTGTGGCCGGCGACCGCCTGGCCGGCGAGATCGGCGGCGCGTTCGAGGTCGGCCGCCTCGTAGGCGGCAATGTCTTCGGCCGGCGCGCGGGCGAGCAGGTAGTCAGCGAGTCTTGTTGGTCTTTCCTCCGTTTTTGTCGCCGCGGTGGCTTTTTTCTTCGACTTCGCTGCGGTTTTCACGCTGGCCATGTGCCATTCCTCCCGTCGCATGCTTTTGTGACTATGGTAGCAGATGAGCGCTGTTTGGCGACAAAGGTTTGACGGCTTGTCAAGAATTATCGGAATTCGGTGACAGGACACCGCCCGACGAGGAGAAACGACCCCATGACCGGCAAAATCACTGCGCTTGACCTCGCTTCGGGAGAGCTGAGCGAGGCGACAAAAGCCTATTTCGCCAAATGCGAGGAGAAGCTCGGGCTCGTCCCCAACGTGCTGCGCGCCTATGCCTTCGACGACAAGAAGCTGCGGGCCTTCACCGACATGTACAACGACCTGATGCTGGGAGAATCCGGCCTGTCGAAGCTGGAGCGCGAGATGATCGCGGTCGCCGTCTCCTCGATCAACCATTGCTATTATTGCCTGACCGCGCATGGCGCGGCGGTGCGCCAGTTGTCCGGTGACCCGACGCTCGGCGAGATGATGGTGATGAACTTCCGCGCCGCCGAGCTATCGCCGGGGCAGGCCGCAATGCTCGAATTCGCCGTCAAGCTGACGGAAGAGCCGGCTAAGGTCGTCGAGGCTGATCGGGCGGCACTGCGCAACGCCGGCTTTACCGATCGCGACATCTGGGACATCGCCTCGACCGCGGCCTTCTTCAACATGTCGAACCGCGTGGCGGCGGCAATCGACATGCGGCCGAACGACGAATACCACGCGATGGCGAGGTGAGTGGCTGGAGTCAGCCTCACCCTATATTAGCTGCTTAGCATTCTCGTTGCATGTTCGCCACTTTGGTCCGATGATTGCCAGGCGGTGTGGACCGCATGCCGGTTCGATGCCGCTGATCAAGGGAGGAGAACATGGCGAAGTTTCTCTACGTCTATCACGGCTCGGGCAAGATGCCGACCGAGGAGGCCGAACGGCAGGCGGCAATGGACGCCTGGACGAACTGGTACGGCAAGCTCGGCTCGGCCGTGGTCGACGGCGGCAATCCCGTCGGCATGTCGAAGATGGTGCTGTCAGGGGGCAAGGTCGAGAACAATGGCGGCAGCAATCCAACCGCCGGCTATACGATCGTCGAAGCAAAGGACATCGACGATGCCGTCGGCAAGGCCAAGGATTGTCCTATCCTTATGGACCCTGCTTTCAGCGTCGAGATCGCGCCGATCATTGAAGTGATGTGACGCGCCATTTTAAGCGTGATCTCTCCTGCCGAGGGTCGGCGAAGCAAAAACGTTCCCGCTTTCGCTGACGCAGTCCCTCGGTTCAGGTTCATGCCCTGTCACCGCGCCGCGATCGCCGCGGCGGCGCCGGCCATCGTCGTGGCACTGACGCGGTTGGCGATCTTCATGGCGCGCTTGCTCTTCAACAGCTTGCGCGCCTGCGAGGCGGCGAGCACCCAGGCGAGATTGATGACGATGAGGACCACCGCCATGGTCGCCGTCAATTCGACCCAGCCGATGATGCTGACCGACGCGAGGTCGATGATCGTCGGCAGCAACGCCAAGTAGAACATCATGATCTTGGGATTGCCAAGTGTCACCGCCATGCCGGCGAAGAACAGTTTTGCGGGCGAATCCTCGCGCGGCATCTCGCCTGCCTTGGCGTCGACCGGCGCGGTCCACATCTTGAAGGCGAGATAGGCGAGATAGGCGACGCCGATCCATTTCACGACAACGAAAGCGAAGTGAAACTCTGCGCCACGACAGCCAGCCCGAACACCGCCAACGACAGCCAGATGCCCTCGCCGATCCACATGGCGAGCAGGAACGGGAACACGTCGCGATACCCTTTCGAGATGACCCGCGCGACGAGCGCCGCGATCGACGGCCCCGGCGAGCCGGCGGCAACAAACAAGGCGGCGGCGAAGATCAGCAGCGAGGTGAGGTGCATGGTCAGGATCCCTGCTCAAGAGGTTCGATCCGCCACACTAACCCGACAGCTGTAACGCGGGCAAAGGCAATCAGGTGCCTTGCACCTCCAGCGTCTCGCAGCTAGAAGAACCGCCGCGAAACATTTTCGAGCGTCACTTTGCCTCAGTAACCGCCGGTCTCGTCAACTCCCCCGACACACTGCATGGCGCCGCAATTCGCGGTGCCTGTTTTCATTTCATGTGTTCCTCTGGGCGGCGGTTCGAGACCGGTTTGGCACTGCTGAACCGCTGTCGCGGGCTTTCCGCCGTGACACCCGATTTCCGATCATAGTTAGCTGCCGCCACGCCGCGCCCCGCATGGGCATCTCGACATTGCCGACCTGATGAACTTCCCGACGGGAAGGGCTTATCGGCATGTCTGGACTATCGAGTATCCGCTGGGCGATCGCGCCCAAGACCGCACCTCGACCACTCATCAACTGCAATCGCTGCGGCACCTTGAAGGCCTATCGCTGCAGCGAAAAATTCCGCGTCAACGCCAACGGCAAGCGCATCGACGTCTGGCTGATCTATCGTTGCATCGACTGCGACAATTCCTGGAATTTCGGCATATTGGAGCGCTGCAACCGCCGTGACATCGAACCGGCTCGGCTCGTGGCGCTCGAAAACAACGATCCAACGCTTGCCCGGCGCCATGCGTTCGATGTCGTTGCGCTGCGCAGCCGCGTGGGACGCGTCGAAGAATTTTCCGACGTCGTCGTCCGCAAACAAATGCTTGGCTCCCCTCAAGAGGCCGCAACCGTGTTGGAACTCCAGCTTGGGCTCGAAATGCCGACATCGCTGCGGCTTGACCGGCTGCTCGCCAGCGAACTCGGCCTCTCGCGATCCCGGCTTCAGACGTTGGAAGAAAGGCGATTGCTGGTCGTGGACCCTGACGGCGCCAAAGCCCTGCGCAAGCCGGCCCGCGCGGGGACCACGATCCGCGTCGACCTCGCCGGCCAACCCGATCGTCAGGCCATCATCTCGGCCGCCGGCGGGTGAATGAAGAGAGGGGCGAAGCACTTGTGCACTCCGCCCCTCTCAGCTGTGAGAAAAAGAAAATAAGGTTACGCGGCGCCGACTGCCTTGGCCGACTTCTCGAAGCGCTTGCGCTCGTTCGGGTCGAGATAGAGCTTGCGCAGGCGGATGGTCTTCGGCGTCACCTCGACCAGCTCGTCGTCCTGGATCCAGGCCAGCGCGCGTTCCAGCGTCATGCGGATCGGCGGGGTCAGCTTCACCGCCTCGTCCTTGCCGGCGGCGCGGATGTTGGTGAGCTTCTTGCCCTTCAGCACGTTCACTTCGAGGTCGTTGTCACGGCTATGGATGCCGATGATCATGCCCTGATAGACCTTGACGCCGGGATCGATGACCATCGGGCCGCGGTCTTCCAGGTTCCACATGGCATAGGCTACCGCCTCGCCCTGCTCGTTGGAGATCAGCACGCCGTTGGTGCGGCCCGGCAATTCGCCCCTGTAGGGCTCGTAGGCGTGGAACAGCCGGTTCATGACGGCGGTGCCGCGCGTGTCGGTCAGCAGTTCCGACTGGTAGCCGATCAGGCCGCGCGTCGGCGCGTGGAAGACGATGCGCTGGCGGTTGCCGCCGGAAGGGCGCAACTCGACCATCTCGGCCTTGCGCTCCGACATCTTCTGCACGACGATGCCTGCATGCTCCTCGTCGACGTCGATGACGACTTCCTCGACCGGCTCCAGCAATTCGCCGTTCTCGCCCTTCTGCATGACGACGCGCGGCCGCGACACGGCGATTTCAAAGCCTTCGCGGCGCATGGTCTCGATCAGCACGGCCAGCTGCAATTCGCCGCGGCCGGAGACGAAGAACGAATCCTTGTCCGGCGATTCCTCGATCTTCAGCGCGACATTGCCTTCGGCCTCGCGCAACAGGCGGTCGCGGATGACGCGGCTGGTCACCTTGTCGCCTTCGGTGCCGGCAAGCGGGCTGTCGTTGACGAGGAAGGACATGGTCACGGTCGGCGGATCGATCGGCTGCGCATGCAGCGGCTCGGTCACCGACGGGTCGCAGAACGTGTCGGCGACGGTGCCCTTCGAGAGGCCGGCGATGGCGACGATATCACCCGCCTGGGCTTCTTCGATCGGCTGGCGCTCGAGGCCGCGGAAGGCGAGGATCTTGGAGATACGGCCGGTCTCGACCAGCGTGCCGTCATGGTGCAGCACCTTGACCGGCTGGTTGGATCTCAGCGTGCCGCTCTCGATGCGGCCGGTGATGATACGGCCAAGGAACGGATTGGCTTCCAGGATGGTGCCGATCATTCGGAACGGGCCGGGATGAACGGTCGGCGTCGGCACATGCTTGATGACGAGATCGAACAGCGGCGCCAGGCCCTGGTCCTTGGGGCCTTCCGGATTTTCCGAAACCCAGCCATCGCGGCCTGAACCGTAGAGGATCGGGAAGTCGAGCTGCTCGTCGGTGGCGTCGAGCGCCGCGAACAGGTCGAACACCTCGTTGACCACCTCGACATGGCGGGCGTCCGGACGGTCGATCTTGTTGATGACGACGATCGGCTTCAGGCCGACCTTGAGCGCCTTGCCGACGACGAACTTGGTCTGCGGCATCGGCCCTTCGGCGGCGTCGACCAGCACGATGGCCGAATCCACCATCGACAGGATACGCTCGACTTCGCCGCCGAAATCGGCGTGGCCGGGCGTGTCGACGATGTTGATGCGGGTGTCCTTCCAGTCGACCGAGGTCGCCTTGGCCAGGATCGTGATGCCGCGTTCCTTTTCGAGGTCGTTGGAATCCATGGCGCGCTCGGCGACGCGCTGATTGTCGCGGAAGGAGCCGGATTGCCGGAGCAATTGGTCGACGAGGGTGGTTTTTCCATGGTCGACGTGCGCGATGATCGCGATATTACGGATTTTCATGTTCTGGTCTCGGAAGCGTTGCAGGCAGCAGGCCAAAAGGCGCTGCCTCTTTCGGTTGCGCGGCTCATACAGGGTTTTTCGCAGTTGCGAAAGAGGACGCGCGATACCAAATACTCATCAAATCTTAAGCATCTGCGTGTGAGATGATTTTGTTAACCAAGGCGGGAACCTTTCGAGGCCCGGGCAGTTCGAACGTTATGACCGATAAACTCAACCGATTTTGGCCGCTCATCGCGTCTGTTGCCTTTGCCGTCCTGCTGGCGGCCAACGCCGCGCAGTCGGCTGCGACGCAGAAGGAAGCGCGGCCGGCCTTGCCAACCGTTGCGCCATCCGCCGAGCAGGTCTTCGCCGACGCGCCCGACGGCGTCGACCCGATGGTGACCGGCCCGGTCAGCGCCGCCTTCAAGCAAAGGCAGGACGCCGCCAACTGCGACACCGCCGTCTGGCCGAAAATCCCGATGGTCTGCTATCCCGACTGACGACCGCCGGCAGCGGTCGTCATCCCAGAGATGACGAAGGTCGGCTTACGCCGACCGCACCGGGTCGAGCGTGACCTTGTAGAGTTCGTTGTCGTCGCGATCCATCAGCCGCACCGTCATCTGCTCGCTGGCGCCATTGATATCGACCAGCCCGAAGAATTGCAGGCCGGCTGACGGCGGCAGGTTCTGGCCTTGCTCGGCGGTTGGCGCCTTGATGAATTTCAGCTCCGGACCAAAAGTCATGTCGAAAGCGTTCGGGCCGAACGTGCCGGCATGGATCGGGCCCGAGACGAATTCCCAGAACGGATTGAAATCCTGGAACTGCGCCTTGTCGGGATTGTAGTAGTGCGCGGCGGTGTAGTGCACGTCGGCGGTCAGCCAGACGGTGTTGCTGATGCCGGCGTTCTTGATGAAGCGCAAAAGGTCGGCGATCTCGAGCTCGCGTCCCTTGGCCGGGCCGTTGTCGCCGTTGCTGACCGCTTCGGCACCCGCCTTCTTGGCGGCATCGTCCCAGACGACGAGGCCGAGCGGCATGTCGGCGGCGATGATTTTCCAGGTTGCCTTCGAATTTGCCAGTTCGCGCTTCAGCCATTTCGTCTGCTGTTCGCCGAGCATGCGCGATTGCGGCGTCATCTCATCCTGCATGTCCGGGCCGTTGGGGCCGCGATAGGAACGCATGTCGAGGAAGAACACGTCGAGCAGCGGCCCATAGGCAATCTTGCGATAGACGCGGCCCGGTTCGGACGGTTCGTAGCGGATCGTCGTCATTTCATGGAACGCACGCGCCGCGCGTGCCGCCAGCACATGGATGGATTTCTCGGTGTACCGGTTGTCGGCGCTGAGATCCTTCGAATCCGACCAGTTGTTCAGCACTTCGTGGTCGTCCCACTGGTAGAACGTCGGGCAGATAGCGCTGAGGCCCAGCACGTTCTTGTCCATCATGTTGTATTTCCACTGGTCCCGGTATTCGTCCAGCGTCTCGGCGACCTTGCGCTTGCCGTCGATCAGTACGACGTTCTTCCACTTGCCGCCCCCGGGCAGGTCGACCTCGTCCTTCATGGCGCCGTCGGCATAGATGGTGTCGCCCGAATGCAGGAAGAAATCGGGCGTGTGCTTGGCGATCGTGGCGTAGGTCTTCATGCCGGTCTCGTCGATGCCCCAGCCCTGGCCGGCGGTGTCGCCCGACCAGGCGAACTTGATGTCGCGCCTGGAAGCGGGCGCGGTGCGGAAGCGGCCGGTGATCGGCTCGGAAACTGCATTGATGTCGGCGAGATCGGCTGCCGTCATGCGATAGAAGATGTCCTGGTCGGAAGCGAGGTCGGTGAGCAGACGCTTGACCGTATAGTCGCTGGCCGGCGAGGTATCGAGCGGCGCCAGGCGGACGGCATCAGTGAAACTTTCGGTCGACGACACTTCGAACATGACGCGCGACGGCCGATCCGTGCGCGTCCACACCATGCCGCTGATGGCGTCGACATCGCCTGACTGCACGCCATGGGTGAAGGCCGGGCGCTGGCTGGCGCGTGAATAGTATGGCATTGCCAGGCCTGATGCGCCGACCAGGCCAGCGGCGCTGGCCGAGGTGACGAAAGCACGGCGGGTCATCGAGAGCTTGTTCATGGCTGTCTCCTGGATGGCTTGAACGGTGCCACCAAGGTCCAGCCTCAATGTTTCAGGCGCATCTCGAAACCATGACGGTTTGATAACAACCAACAGGCAGGGCACGTTCTCCCTTCTCCTCATAGGGAAGGGAGAGCCGCACCCAGTCACCCTTACGCCGCTTGCGGTTCCGGATCGAAGGCCGGTCGGCTGGTGTTGATCAACAGCGAGATACAGGCGGCGGCGATTGCCGTCATGCCGGCGACCATGAAGGCCAGCTCGTAATTGCCCTGCAACTCGCGCATGGTGCCGCCGAAGGCAGCGGCAGCAGCTGCGCCGATCTGATGTCCGGCGACGATCCAGCCGAACACGATCGGGCCGCTGCGGTCGCCGAATGCCTCGTTGGCAAGCCTCAGCGTCGGCGGCACAGTGGCGATCCAGTCGAGGCCGTAAAGCACCGCGAAGATGATCAGGCTGGTCGCCGAGAAGCCGGAATAGGGCAGGTAGATCAGCGACAGGCCACGGATCCCATAATAGACGCCGAGCAGCTTGCGCGGGTCGTAGCGGTCGGTGAGCCAGCCCGACAGCGTCGTGCCGATCAGGTCGAAAATGCCCATCATCGACAACAGGCCGGCGGCCTGCACCTCGCCGATGCCCATGTCGCCGCAGAAGGCGATCAGATGCGTGCCGACCAGCCCGTTGGTGGTGAAACCGCAGACGAAGAAGGTGGCGAACAGATACCAGAACACGCGCGTGCCGGCCGCGCGGCGCAGCGTCGAGAACGTGTGTGCGAGGAAATTGCCCTGCGAAGCCGGTGACACCGGCGGCACATCGTCGGCCGCAGCACCATAGCGCACCATGCCGATCGAAGCCGGCCGTTCCGGCACCAGCAGCCAGACCAGCGGCACCAGAGCAGCGGTGGCGATCGAAACGGCAATGACAACCGGCTGCCAGCCGCCCGACTGTGCCAGCGAGGCGATCAGCGGCAGGAACACCAGCATGCCTGAGGCACTGGAGGCCGACATCAGCCCCATGACAAGGCCGCGATTGGTCTTGAACCAGCGGTTGACGATGGTGGCGCCGAGCACGCTGGCGACAGCGCCGGAACCAATGCCCGAGAACACGCCCCAGGTGATGAACAGATGCCAGGGCTTGGTCATCAAGAGGCTGAGCGCGGTCGAGCCCGACATCACCACCAGCGAGGCAAGCAACGTGCGGCGCAGCCCGATCCGCTCCATCAGGGCGGCGGCGAACGGCCCGGTCAGGCCGTAGAGCAGGATGCCGACACCGGCGGCCAGCGAAACGACGTCGCGGCGCCAGCCGAAACTGTTCTCCAGCGGCAGCATCATGACGGCGGGCGCCGAGCGCAGGCCGGCCGCGACCAGCAGGCAGAGGAAGATGACGCCAACCACGACGAAAGCGTAGCGCTGGCCAAACGGACGGGATTGAGCTATCATGTTACTGACCGGTACGTTGCTGATGGGAGGATGTATACGTACCGATCGGTAACATTGTCAATCGAGTTCCATGATGCCAACGGACAAAAATATTGAACTGACCATCAGCGACGGTCATGCATCGGCGCCACCGAAGGCTGCCAAGAAGATCCTCGACGTGGCCTACGAGCTGTTCTACCGGCGCGGCATCAGGGCGATCGGCGTCGACGAGATCGTCAAGCGCGCCGGCGTCACCAAGCCCAGCCTCTATCGCAGCTTTCCCTCCAAGGATGAGCTGGCGGCCTCCTATCTCAGGCAGTACGACCAGGAATACTGGGAGCGTTTCGATGAGGCGGTCGCCGCCCATCCCGGCGATCCGCGTGCGCAGATCAAGGCTTTCCTGACCCGCATCGGCAAGCGCACGCAGGTGGCGGACTATCGCGGCTGCGGCATGACAAATGCCGCGGTCGAGTACCCCGAACACAGCCATCCGGCCCGCGTAGTCAGCGAGGCCAACAAGCAGGAATTGCGCCGCCGCCTGCGCGCCATGGCGGTTGCAATGGGTGCGCAGGATCCCGATACGCTGGGCGACGGCCTGCTGCTGCTGATCGAAGGCGCCTATATCAGCGGCCAGCTGTTCGGGCTCGGCGGCCCGGCGCAATCGGTCGCCCGCAACGCCGATCTTCTGATTGAAGCGAGCTTGAAGAAA
Organism: Mesorhizobium sp. P2_A12; assembly: GCF_056405075.1. Lineage (NCBI taxonomy): Bacteria > Pseudomonadati > Pseudomonadota > Alphaproteobacteria > Hyphomicrobiales > Phyllobacteriaceae > Mesorhizobium > Mesorhizobium sp. P2_A12. Next base: position 242,881 of record NZ_JBFUCU010000004.1, on the reverse strand, counting down.
TAGTGTTTGACGCTACGCTGCGATGGCTTGCAACGGAGTTTGTCGGCCATGCGCGCGCTTCTGATCCCGTTCGTCTTGGCCGGTTTCTGCCAGGCTGCGCAGGCCAGCGACATCTCAAGCGCCTATACCGATCTCGACTGGAAGAAGGACTGCGTGACCTACGCGCAGGCCGAAGAAGGCGACGGCGACTGGGCCGATCTCGCCTGTTCGGGCTATCGCGGCTACCCCGTTCTGATCGCCTATGACGACGCGCGCGAATCGCTGTTTTATGGCTTTCCGCCCGGCAGCGACATGACATCGGTCTGGGAGAGTTTCTCCGGCTTCAATTCGTCCGGCGCCAGGATCGAGTGGCGCATCGAAACCACGGGCGACAAGGCTGTGCCCTTTGCCGCGATCCACCGCCGCTCGATCAGCAACCCGGACGACGAAAACAAGCCGACCGAGGTGCTGCTCGTCGCCAAGGTCGGCCAGATGGACGCCCGCGATGGCTGCACGGTCGGCCTGGTGCTCAGGCGCGCAAACTGGCTGACGACAAAGCGCGGACGTTCGCCTGCGGCAAGGATCGGCACACCGTCGTCGGCAACGTGCCGGCTTTCGGCCGCGTCGACAACTAAGCTCGTCGGAGATTGGCCGCAGCGCCCGTAACTTCGTCATCCACGGGCGGAGCAAGGAGCGTAGCGACGCAGCGCAGACCCCGAGGATCCATGCCGCGAAATCACAACGCCGCAGCGGTGCAGAATTCTGTTCCGCCGCGTCCGCGACAGGTATCACGGCATGGATCCCAGGGTCTGCGCGTCGCTTCGCTCCCGCTCCGCCCTGGGATGACGAAGCTGAGCTACTTGCTTGCCTTGGCCCGCGCGATTGCCTCGAGGATCATCTTCTTGGCGTATTTGGAATCGTGCCAGCCTTCGATCTTGACCCATTTGCCGGGCTCGAGATCCTTGTAGTGCTCGAAGAAGTGCTGCACCTGCTGGCGCGTGATGTCGGGCAGCTGCGTGTACTCTGTGACGTTCTCGTAGCGAAGCGTCAGCTTGGGTGACGGCACGGCGATGATCTTTTCGTCCTGGCCGGCATTGTCTTCCATGATCAGCACGCCGATCGGCCTGACATTGATGACGCAGCCCGGCACCAAGGCACGGGTGTTGCAGACCAGCACGTCGATCGGATCGCCGTCGCCCGACAGCGTGTGCGGCACGAAGCCGTAATTGCCGGGGTAGCGCATCGAGGTGTGCAGGAAGCGGTCGACGAACAGCGTGCCGGCCTCCTTGTCCATCTCGTACTTGATCGGCTCGCCGCCGATCGGCACCTCGATGATGACGTTGACGTCCTCAGGCGGATTCTTTCCGCTGGCTATGGCTTCAATGCGCATGGCTTTGTCCCTCTTATCGATGAAAGATCGATAGCGGGCGCGGCGCGGCGGCGCAATGCGGCGAATGGTGCTGGGTAGGGCCAGGTGGACAAAGCAGCCGAAAGGCCGGGCGTCATTCCCAGACGAAAGCGACCTTCTTCAGCGCCTTCTGCTCGAAGATTTCGACACCCTCGGCAACGTCACGGCCGCCGGCGCCGGCGTAGAAGGTGAGCGCGTTCTGGTTGTCTTCCAGCGCCCACACCACCATGCCCTTCAGCCCGTGATCGACCAGACGCGCCCTGGCTGCCGCGAACAAACGGCTGCCTAGCCCGATGCCCTGATATTCGGGCCGCAGGTACAGTTCGTAGATTTCGCCTTGCTGCCTGAGTTCCCGGGCCCGGTTCTTGCCGATCGTGGCATAGCCGGCGATCTCGCCGCCGATTTCGACGACCAGCACGGTGGCGGCGCGGCGGATGGCATTCGCCCACCAATCGGCGCCGCGGCGGTTGATCATCGATGTCAGCGTGCGGTGTGGAATGATGCCGGAATAGGCGCCGCGCCAGGCCTGCAGGTGCACCTCGGCGATGGCGCCTGCGTCGCTCGGTTCGGCCTTCCTTATGTCGATCGTCAGCGTATTCATGATTTCTTAACCATAAACCCGCATTGCCCGATTGCAAGAGTCAGCGCGACCCGCCGACCGCTTTCTCACAGACGATCATCGCGTCGGTGACATCGGCGAGAGCCTGTCTGAAAACGCGCTCAGCCGAGATGGATGGCGTGGTTTTCGAGAACCGAAGCCGCGGACTTTCAGGTCCGTGAGCATCGGAAGCGCAGAAAACCGCGCCAGGCGTCCGGCTGAGTAGCGTTTGCAGGCAGGCTCTCAGATCTCGACAAGATGGTCGTCGAGTTCGTTGGTGTCGCCCGACGTGACCGGGAAATGCTCGGCCAGCACCGCGCCCACCGTTTCGATCGCTTTGACGAAGCCATCGGCAAGCCGGTCGTCGCCGGCATGCGCGGTCAAGTCGCGCACCACGCCATCCCAGACATGCTGGCCGACTTTGGCATCGATGCCCGAATCGGCGACCACCTCGGCGTAGCGTTCGGCGATCGAGACGAAGACCAGCACGCCGGTGCGCGCCGCGGTGCGGTGGACGTTGCGGGCGAGGAACTGCTTGATCGCATTGGCGTGCGCCGCCTGATAACGCATCCACCTTGGTACCAGATGGATGCGCAGGCCGGGCAGCGCCCACAACAAGGCCAGCACGCAGGCCAGCGCCAGCAGCTGGGCGATGACGAAATGCGGCAGCCGGATCGACAGCCACCAGGCCTCCAGCCCATAACCAACGGCAAGGCTGACGATCAGCATGCCTGCCGTCGCCATGAAGGCGGCCGGGAAGAAATAGCCGTCGCTGGCATGCGCCATGACGCAATAGATCTCGCCATCGGTCCGGGCTTCGGCGGCACGGATCGCGGCGGCGATGCGCTCATGATCTTCCGGGCTGATCGGTCGTGTCGCCATGATCTTGTCTCACCAGCTTCCTGAAGAACCGCCACCACCGGATGAGCCACCGCCACCCGAAAACCCGCCGCCGCTGCTTGAGCCGGACGACCACCCACCACCACCGGAACTTCCCGACGACCAGCCGCTGCCCGACGACGAACCCGTTGTCCAGCTGCTGCCCGAGGATCCGCTCGGTCCGCGGCCGTAACGAAACGTCATGCCCAGCCATTTGTACACGCCCGGCGACAGCTTTGTGCCGAACATCGGCGGCAGGAACGCCATCGCCAACCCGCCGAAGAACATTGTGCCCCACAGGATCAGGAACACCGCGACGATGGGGTCGATAGGCATGCTGTTATGGGCGGGATTGCGCTGACCGCGCGCCTCCAGCTCCTCCGGATTGCCTTCCAGCACCATAACCATGTCGTCGACGGCCTTGCTGATGCCGCCGGAGAAGTCGCCGGCGCGGAAAGCCGGCACCATGTCGTTTTCGATGATCAGCTTGGTGTGCAGGTCGGTCAGTGTGCCTTCCAGCCCATAGCCGACCTCGATGCGCATCTTGTGGTCGTTCTTGGCGACCAGCAAAAGCACGCCATTGTTCTCGCCGGCCTGGCCGAGTTTCCAGAAGCGGAACAGCCGGTTGGCGTAGGGTTCGATCTCCTCGCCGTCGAGACTGTTGATGGTGGCGACGACGATCTGGTCGGAGCCTTTTGTCTCGAAATCGGCGAGTTTCTGCGTCAGCGCCGCCTTGGTGGCGGGGTCGATAATGCCGGCATTGTCGACGACACGCCCCGTCAGCGCCGGCAGCTGGGCGGCGAAGGCCGTGAACCCGACGAACAGCGCCGCCACGGCCACCAGGACTGCCGCGGCGAACCGGCAGGGTCTCGACAGGCTGACGGTGGGTGTTGTCATGCCATCACCAGCTTCCCGAGGAGCCGCCGCCGCCGGACGAACCGCCGCCGCCGGAAAAGCCGCCGCCGCCACCGCCCGAAGACCAGCCGCCGCCAGAGCTTCCCGACGACCAGCCGCCACCAGACGACCGCCGGTGTGGCTCGAAGGTCATGCCGAGCCAGCGGTAGCGGCCGGGACCAAGCTTCTGGCCGAAGATCGGCGGCAGGACGGAGACCGCGATGCTGCCGAAGAAGATGATCGCCCAGATGCTGATGAAGACGGCGAAGAACAGGTCGTCGGAATTGAACGGCGCCTGCTGGTTGCGCTCGCCACGCGCCACCAGCTCCTCCGGATTGCCTTCCAGCACCATGATCATGTCGTCGACGGCCTTGCTGATGCCGCCGGAGAAGTCGCCGGCGCGGAACGCCGGCACCATGTCGTTTTCGATGATCAGCTTGGTGTGCAGGTCGGTCAGCGTGCCTTCAAGACCATAACCGACCTCGATGCGCATCTTGTGGTCGTCCTTGGCCACCAGCAGCAGGACGCCGTTGTTTTCCTTCGCCTGGCCGAGTTTCCAGAAGCGGAACAGCCGGTTGGCGTAAGGTTCGATCTCCTCGCCGTCGAGACTGTTGATGGCGGCGACGACGATCTGGTCGGAGCCTTTTGTCTCGAAGTCGGCAAGCTTCTGCGTCAACGCCGCCTTGGTCGCCGCATCGATGATGCCGGCATTGTCGACGACGCGGCCTGTCAGGGCGGGCAGGTCGGCGGCGAAGGCGGTGAGGGGAAGGAAGAGAAAGCTTAGAAATAGAGCTAGGAACGCCAGGTTGGCGTTTCTTCCCACCCCCCTCTGGCCTGCCGGCCATCTCCCCCGCAAGAGGGGAGATTTGCTGTCATCACACGCAGCGTACTCTCCGCAACGCAAACGATTGGGGAAAGCACCAAAGCTGCCGATCTCCCCCCTAGCGGGGGAGATGGCCGGCAGGCCAGAGGGGGGTGGGACGGAGCTCAAGGTCGACAGAGACCAGATTCACCAAGCGCGCGTTATCCGCCCTGCTTGGTGCCGAAATCGACCTTCGGCGTCTGCAGCTTGTCATCCTCGATGGTGAAGTTGGCGAAGGGCTGGTTGCTGCGGAACCAGAAGGTCGCCCACAGCACCGAGGGGAAGGTCTTCAGCGTCAGATTGTAGTCCTTGACCGCCTGGATGTAGTCGCGGCGCGCCACCGCGATGCGGTTTTCGGTGCCTTCGAGTTGTGCCTGCAGCGCCAGGAAATTCTGGTTGGCCTTGAGGTCGGGATAGGCCTCCGATACCGCGATCAGCCGCGACAGCGCGCTGGTCAGCCCTGCCTGGGCATCCTGGAATTTCTTGAGGGCCTCGGGATCCTTCAGCGTTTCCGGCGTCACCGTTATCTGCGTTGCCTTGGCGCGGGCCTCGACCACCGCATCGAGCGTGTCCTTCTCGTGCGAGGCGTAGCCCTTCACCGTCTCGACCAGGTTGGGGATGAGGTCGGCGCGGCGCTGATACTGGTTCAGCACCTCGCTCCACGCTGCCTTGGCGTTTTCCTCCGCCGTCGGGATGGTGTTGTAGCCGCAGCCAGCCAGCAGCGGCAGCACGATCGCCATCATCAGGAAGGCGGGCAGCGTGCGGAACATGGATGGTGGAGCAAGGCGCTGGGCAAACATGATGAGGTCCCTCGGTAGAAGTTGCATGCCAAGCATTACCACAATCAGCGGGCAAGAAAACCGCCCGACCGGCGGCCGTTCGCCTGGCACGCCCGGTGCCGTTGCAAGGCCCTGTGATTGGCCGCGCGAACGCGATAAGGTCTTGACGAAACGGGACATCATCATGGCGGACCGCCAGGACAGCGAGAGGGAATCGCGCCGTATCCTCGAGCGCATCGCGCGCGAAACGGATCCGGCCGGCAATTCGTTTGTGGCGCGCAGCACCAAAGGCATGCGCGACCACGTCACCGCGGCCGACGCCGACCGTGCCGACCCGATCGAAGTCTGGGGCACGCGCATTGGCCGCACACTCGGCCTGCTGCTGACGCTGGGCCTGATGGTCTGGCTCGTGCTTTACGTCATCCGGGGCAGTTAGGAATCAAAGAAACAATGAGCGCCGAAAAAACGGACGCGCCGCGTGCGGTCATCGTCATTTCCAGCCATGTCGCGCGCGGCTCGGTCGGCAACCGCGCGGCTGTCTTCGCGCTGGAAACTCTGGGCTTTCCGGTGTGGGCGGTGCCGACAATCATCCTGCCCTGGCATCCTGGTCATGGGCGGGCGACGCGGATCGTGCCGCCGCTCGACCAGTTCAAGGCGCTGATGGCCGATCTCGAGCGTGCGCCATGGCTGGGCGAAGTCGGCGCCGTGCTGTCCGGCTATCTCGGCGAGGCCGGCCAGGCCGAGGCCGTTGCCTCCCTGGTCGCCGCCGTGAAGGCAAAGTCACCTGACGCCGTCTACATCTGCGATCCGGTGATGGGCGATTCGGGTGGCCTCTACGTGCCGGAACCGACTGCTGCCGCCATGCGTGATCGGCTGATGCCGATCGCCGACATCGCCACCCCCAACCGGTACGAACTGGAATGGATGGCCGGCGCACCCTTGCCCGACCTGAAATCGGTAATCGCGGCCGCCCTTCACGCCGGGCCATCGACCATGCTGGTCACCTCGGCGCCGTCGCTGATGACCGGTGGCACGGGCAACCTGCTGCTCGACGGCAACCAGGTGCTGCTGGCCGAGCACCGCCTCATCGACAAGCCGCCGAACGGTCTCGGCGACCTGACGGCGGCCATCTACCTGGCGCGCATCCTGTCCGGCCAGCCGGCGATCAAGGCGCTGCAGTCGACCACGGCGGCGGTCTACGAGATCCTGGCGCGCACCGCCAAGCGCGGCGGCGACGAACTGCAGCTCGAAACCGATGCGCAGAGCCTGTCAAACCCGATGGCGATGGTGCAGCTTCGCCACCTCACGCATCCGGGGAGGGACCGGCGGGCGTGACCCTGGCCACGACCGTCGTGACTGTCGGCGTTGACGGCTGCAAGGCCGGCTGGATCGCCGTGCGCCGCGCACCCGGTTCGATACCTCGTAGCCCCGGTTCCACACCCTCTGTCGATGTCTTTGCAAGCTTCACAGCCCTGCTTGCATCACTCCCAGCCGACGCGGTGGTCGCTGTCGACATGCCGATCGGTCTGCCCGAGTTTTCGAGCAAAGGCGGGCGCGGACCGGAAGCGCTGGTGCGGCCACTGCTCGGGCAACGGCAGTCCAGCGTCTTTTCGATCCCTTCCCGCGCCGCGCTCTATGCCGATACGGGCGACTTCACCACCATTGACGCCTGGTATGCCGCGCGTCGCCGGGCAAGCGAGGTGGCCATGACCACATCCTACCCGCCGCGTGGCGTTTCGATCCAGGCGTTCGGCATTTTTGCCAAGATCCGCGAGATCGACGCTCTGCTGGTCGCCCAGCCCGAGTTGCGCGGCCGCATCTTCGAATCGCATCCGGAAGTCGCCTTCTGCCGGCTGAATGGCGACCGGGCCATGCTCTTGCCGAAGAAGATCAAGGGCGCCGTCAATCCGGCCGGCATGGAAGAGCGCAAGGCGCTGCTCTCTAGGCATGGCTATGACAAAACCTTTCTCGACCAGATGCCGCCGCGTGGTGCCGCCGCCGACGATTTTCTCGACGCGGCCGTGATGATGCTGATCGCCGGCCGGATCGCCAAGGGCGAGGCAAAGCCGTTTCCAGACCCGCCGCTCGCCGACCGTTTCGGCATTCCGGTCGCCATCTGGGCGTGAGGCGACGTTGACGCATCTCGTCTGGTACGAGAAAAATCCTCCAACTGGATTCCGAGGGACGATCTTATGTCGATTGACGTAAAGAGCCTTATTCCCCGCAACAAACACGACCACGATGCAGTCGAGGCCATCAAAGAGGCCGGTTACCCTGCCATCGCCCCCATCCTCGGTGAGTTGATGGAGTGGACGGCGGATGGCAATTGGCCTGTTGCCCGACCTTTGGCCGCATTTCTCTCAACGATAGGAGAGCCAATCATCGAGCCGATCCGTCGCGTTCTTCGAGGAAGCGATCCCAGCATGAAGTGGCACTGTATCACTACAATGGTTCGGATTTTGCCAGTCGATATCTTGAAGGCTTTGGAAGGCGATTTGCGCAGACTGGTGGACAATCCAAGCCGGCTGGACAAGTTGGAAGGAGTGGACGAGGAAGCTGAAGAGGCGCTGCAGCGCCTGCGGCACTGACACTGCACATCCGCGTTGTGAGTTTCACGGTCAAGCCTGCACCTCGATTGCAGTCCCCAGCAATTCGGCATTGCTCGCGGTAGGCTTTTGCCGCTAGAGCGTCTTTCAGATTGCGCATCCAACCCGGAAAGGGCCAGACGCCGCCCATGCCCCATCTCCCCGACCATCTTCTCGCCGGCTACCGCAATTTCATGAGCGGCCGCTATCTGACCGAGAGCGGACGCTATCGCGAGCTTGCCCGCGAAGGCCAGGCGCCGGAAACGATGATCGTCGCCTGTTGCGACTCCCGCGCGGCCCCCGAAGCGATCTTCGACGCCGGGCCCGGCGAACTCTTCGTGCTGCGCAATGTCGGCAATCTGGTGCCGCCCTACGCGCCGGACGGCGAATTCCATTCGACCTCTGCCGCACTCGAATTTGCCGTGCAGAGCCTCAAGGTCAAGAACATCGTCGTCATGGGCCATGGTCGCTGCGGCGGCATCCGCGCCGCGCTCGACACCACGTCCGCACCGCTGTCTCCCGGCGACTTCATCGGCAAATGGATGAGCCTCATCGCCCCAGCGGCCGAAACCGTGTCCTCCAGCACCTTCATGACGGCGTCAGAGCGCCAGACCGCGCTGGAGCGTATTTCGATCCGCTATTCCATCGCCAATCTCAGGACGTTTCCTTGCGTTTCGATCCTCGAAGGCAAGGGGCGGCTGTCGCTGCACGGCGCCTGGTTCGACATATCGACCGGCGAACTCTGGGTGATGAACAAGGAGACCGGCGATTTCGAACGGCCGGAGACGGCATAGACATGATCCAGAACCGAAGGAACGCGCCAGCGAAAGGTGACAACCGGCTCTTCGGGTAAGCTGATAGCCGATAGGAAGACGGAGGCAGCATATGATGGGAGATCGCCGTTCGATCACTTTCGTCGCGGCAGCGTTGCTGTTTTCGATCATTCCAGTCCGTGCCGACGATGGCGCCATCATCAGCCGATGGTATTCGGCCCTCCTGGTCGCCGACCGCACCGAACTGTCCGACCTGCTCGCCGACGACGTTCGTATCAAGCTGGACGACCTCGGCATCGTGCAGAGCAAGCAGGAATTCATCGCCTCGATCGACGAATGGCAAGGCGCCGTCGCGGGTGCGGAGATCCGGCACCGGATCGAAAAAAGCGAAGGCGGCATCACCACGGTGATCGCCTGCTATGACTTTCCCAACAACGACATGCTGATGCAGGAAACCTTCGCGGTGACCGACAATCGCATCACCGCCAGCTCGCAAGCGGCGATCGCCGAGAACTGCGACGGCTACTGACGAAAACCTGACCGGCGGCACTGTTGCGCGCGGCAAACCTGCGCCCTACATCGGTACCAACTCACCCTGCCTGCCTTCACCAAGGAAAGATTGTCCATGCCATCCACGAAAGCCGTCGACCTCGCCATCCATCCGCTGACCGCGTGGCAAGGGCCGCTCGGTCTGCCTGATTTCACCCGCATTGGCGACGACGACTTTGCCCCGGCATTCGACGCGGCGCTGCAGGCGCATGAGGCGGAGATCGAGGCGATCGCCGGTAACAAGGAGGCGCCGACCATCGACAACACGCTGCAGGCGCTGGAACTCGTTGGCGAGGCACTCGACCATGTCTCGTCGATCTTCTGGTGCCGCGCCGGCGCCCACACCAATGAGACGTTCCAGGCGCTGGAGCGCGACATCTCGCCAAAAATGTCCAGGCATTTCTCGGCAATCTCGATGAACGAGCGGCTGTTCGCCCGTATCGACGACCTCTACCAGCGCCGCGACAGCCTGAAGCTCGATGCCGAGACGCTGCGGGTGCTGGAGAAAACCTGGAAAGGGTTTGTCCGCTCCGGCGCGAAGCTCGACGCCGACGGCAAGAAGCGGCTGGCAAAGATCAACGAGGAATTGTCCTCGCTTGGCACGAATTTCGGCCAGAACGTGCTTGCCGACGAGCGCGACTGGGCGCTGTTCCTCGACGCGGCTGACCTTGCCGGCCTGCCGGACTTCCTGAAAAGCTCGATGGCCGAAGCCGCCGAGATGCGCGGCCAGAAGGGCCGCTATGCGGTCACCCTGTCGCGTTCGATCTACGAGCCGTTCACGACCTTCTCGGAACGCCGCGACCTGCGCGAGATCGCCTTTCGCGCCTTCACCATGCGCGGCCAGAATGGCGGCGCCACCGACAACACAATTGTTGTGCGCGACATGCTGAAGCTGCGCGCCGAAAAGGCAAAGCTGCTCGGCTACGGCTCGTTTGCCGCGCTGAAGCTCGACGACACCATGGCCAAGACGCCGAAGGCAGTGCATGCACTGCTCGATCCGGTCTGGGAGAAGGCAGTGGAAAGGGCCGCCGCCGACCAGAGCGAACTGCAGCGGCTGGCGACGCAGGCCGGCAGCAACGAGACATTCGCCGCCTGGGACTGGCGCTTCTACCAGGAGAAGCTGCGCGCCGAAAAGTTCGCCTTCGATGAGGCCGAACTGAAACCCTACCTGCAGCTCGACCGCGTCATCGACGCCTGCTTCGACGTGGCGACAAGGCTGTTCGGCATCACCTTCGAGGAAAAGCAAGGCATTGCCGCATGGCATCCGGACGCGCGCGTCTTCGTGGTGAAAAACGCCGATGGCAGCGATCGCGGCCTGTTCCTCGCCGACTATTTCGCGCGGCCGTCAAAACGCTCCGGCGCCTGGATGAGCGCGCTCAAATCCGGCTACAAGCTTGGCCACGGGTCGAAACCGGTGATCTACAACATCATGAACTTCGCCAAGCCGCCGGCCGGCGAGCCGGCTCTGCTGTCGGTCGACGAGGCGAGAACGCTGTTCCACGAATTCGGCCACGCACTGCACGGCATGCTGACCGATGTCACCTGGCCGTCGGTTTCCGGCACCTCGGTCAGCCGTGATTTCGTCGAATTGCCCTCGCAGCTCTACGAACACTGGCTGACCGTGCCGGCGGTTCTGGAAAAGCACGCGCTGCACGTGAAGACCGGCAAGCCGATGCCGAAGGCGCTGCTCGACAAGATGCTGGCGGCGCGCACCTTTGGTGCCGGCTTCGCCACGGTCGAATTCACCTCTTCGGCACTGATCGACATGGCCTATCATGCGCGCCCGGATGCGCCAGAAGCACCGCTTCGTTTCGAAGCCGAAACGCTTGAAAAGCTCGACATGCCGGACACCATCGCCATGCGTCATCGCACCCCACATTTCGGCCATGTGTTTTCCGGCGACGGCTATTCGGCCGGCTATTACTCCTACATGTGGTCGGAAGTGCTCGACGCCGATGCCTTCGCGGCCTTCGAGGAGACCGGCGATCCCTTCAACCCGGGCCTCGCTGAGAAGTTGAGGAAGAACATCTACGCCGCCGGCGGTTCGAAGGACCCCGAAGAGCTCTACACAGCGTTTCGCGGCAAGATGCCGTCGCCCCATGCGATGATGGTCAAGCGCGGGCTGGTGTAAGCGCCTGTTTCGTCCTTCTCCCCCTGGGGGAGGAGGACAGGCCGCGCAAGGTCGCAACGCTGGCAATCCCTTACCCCCAGCTCTATGCCGCCCACGGGTCCGCCACCCTAGGCCACACCGGCCGCGTCAGCTTCTTGTAATCGGTCACCGCCGGATTGCTCGGATAGGAACTCGGCGCCGAGACATAGATGATCTCGGCGGCGATCGGCTCGAAGCCGGCATAGAAATGATTGGTCGACTTGATCAGCAAGATGTCCTTGGACAACGGATCGACACCGATATTGGAAAAAATATCCGGCTCGAAGGTCTGCGTGCGATTGGTGTTGAGGATGATGTCGACCTCGGTGCCTTCGATGCGCACCAGCGCCGTCGGCCCGAGCGTCACCCGGCTCGGCCCAAAACTCTGCCAGCCCTCCGGAACGGCCTTCAGCACCCGCACCCGCGCGTCGATCGGCTCGCCGGCCTGCGGGCCGGCCTTGCCGCCGAAACGCAGGTCGATGACGGCACCTTCGCCTGCCGCCAGGCAGAAGGTCACAGCGATCGGATCCCAGATTGTTGCAACGCCGATGGTGTTCAGCCCGCGCGCCAGCATCTGGCGCAGCACGACGGTGCCGTCGCCGGGCACACCGCCGCCGGGATTGTCCCAAATGTCGGCGACGACCACCGGCTTGCCCGGGTTTTCGGCGCACACAGCCAGCGCCCGATCGATGCCGTCAGCGGCGCTCAGCATCGTCATCGCCGTCTTTTCGCGCAGCGCGTAGAGTTCTCGCCCCAACCGTTCCGCCAGCGCATCGCCCTTGGCCTTGTCGTTGTCGGTGACGACCAGGATGCGCGTGCCCATTTCGGCCACGTCGGCCGCCATGAAGCCGTGGACGATCGAAATCGACAGCACGCCATCTCTGCCATGCAGCGCCTTGATGCGGTCGACGAAAGAGCGCATCGGCTCGCGGCTGGTCGGCAGCACCTGGATCATGCGGCAGTCGAAGGTCGAAATGACAGGCCTGATCTCACCACGCGCCGCGGCGAGGCTGAGCTCGACGACATGTTCGCCACGCTCGTAGAAATCGGTGTGCGGGAACTCGAGGAAGTAGGCCATGATGTCTGACGCCGCGACACGCTTTGGTGTCAGATGGCTGTGCGGATCGAACTCAGAGGCGATCACCACCTTCGGACCCACCATCTCGCGGATTCGTTCGAGCAGATCGCCTTCGCAATCGTCATAGCCTTGCGCCACCATGGCGCCATGCAGGCCAAGAATGACGGCATCGACCGGCAGTGCTGCCTCGAGCTCGCCGAGGATCTCGTCGCGCAGCGCCTCATAGGTCTGTCGCTGCACCAGGCCGCCGGGCTCCGCCCAGGTGGCGGTGCCCTCGATGACGGTCAGGCCTTCGGCCGCCGCGCGCCGGCGCAGGGCGACCATCGGCGAGGAACACAGCGTCGGCGTCTCCGGATGCTTGCCCGGTCCGGCATAGAACGCCATCTCGAACGAAGCCCGATCTGTCGGCACCGGCGAGAAGGTGTTGGTTTCCGTCGCCAGCGAGGCGGTGAAGATGCGCATGAGAACTCCGTGGATGCTGCAGCAATTCCAGGAAAAGTGTGAACGCTTTTCCATCCGGAATTGTGTCAAAACAAAGAGATAGAGCGGTCCTGCGTTTCGGTGAAACGAGGAACCGCTCTAGCGGCTATTTGACCGCCCCGAGCGCCAGCCCCCTGACGAGGTAGCGCTGCAGCCAGATGAACAGGATCGCCACCGGCAAGGTCGCCAGCAGCGTGGCGGCCATGACGTGGTGCCATTCGATGGTGTAGCGGCCGGCGACCAGCGAAAACACCTGGATCGGCAGCGTGTAGCTTTCCTGGCTGCGCAGCATGGTGAGCGCCACGACGAATTCGTTCCAGGCATTGATGAAGGTGAAGATCGCGGTCACCGCGATCGCCGGCAGGCAGAGCGGCAGGAACACCTTGCGCAGGGTCAGCCAGCGGCCGGCGCCTTCCATCCACGCCGCTTCCTCGAGATCGCGCGGGATGGTGTCGAAATAGCTTTGCAGCATCCACACCGTGAAGGCGACGTTGAAGGCCATGTAGATGAAGCCGAGCGCCGTGGTGCTTTCGACAAGGCCCCAGGCCGCCATCAGCCGGAACAGGCCGAGTACCAGCACGATCGGCGAGATCATCTGCGAGATCAGCAGGAACTGCCGCAAGGCGCCATAGCCGGCAAAGCGGAAGCGCGACATCGCATAGGCCGCCGGAACCGAGATCAGGATGGCGCCGACGGTGGCGATAAAGGACACGTAGAGCGAATTGAGCAGCGCCTGGCCGAAGCCGGTCGCCACCCACATGTCGGAGAAATTCGACCACCGGAATTCGCTCGGCCACCAGGTCGGCGACAGCACTTCCTGTCTCGGCTTGACCGCGGTCAGGAACATCACAGCAAAGGGAAAGATCGTCACCACGATCAGCGGCGCCAGCAGCAGCCAGGCAATGATCGAACGCCTTAGCTTACTCGTCATGCGCGTTGCTCCCGCATAGCCAGCCGCACATAGATCATGGTGAAGACCAGCAATATGGCGAACATCACCAGCGAGACCGCGGAAGCCTCGCCCAGTTTGCCGATGCGGAAGGCCAGCTTGTAGAGATGGGTGACCAGGATGTCGGTCGAATTGGCCGGCCCGCCCTGTGTCATCACCCAGATGATCGGGAAGGAATTGAAGACGTAGATGGTGTTGAGCACGATGGCGATGTTGATGAACGGTTTCAGCAGCGGAAAGGTGATCTCGCGGAACTGCTGCAGCGGTGTCGCGCCTTCGAGTGCTGCCGCCTCGTAGAGGTCGTCGGGGATCGACGACAGGCCGCCGAGGAAGATCGTCGTCGTGAACGGCACCGTCACCAGGATGCCGATTATCACCTGCATCGGAAAGGCGGTCTCGGCGCTCGCCAGCCACTGGATGTTGTGGTCGATGAGGCCGAGGCCGATCAGCGCCGAGTTCAGCATGCCGCTTTCGCCGCTCAGCGCCCAACGCCAGACCACGGCGGTCATCGTCAGCGACACCGCCCAGGGCAGCATGATGATGACGCGGGCGACGCCGCGGCCATAGAAATCGGTGTTGAGGATCATCGCCACAGGGATCGACAGCAGCAGCGCACCACCGACGACCAGCACCGTCCACTGTCCGGTGCGCCAGAGCGCGGCCATGAAATCGGGGTCGGCAGCGAGCGCCGCGAAATTGGCGAAGTCGTTGAATTCGCGAAGCTGGCCGAAGCGGCTGACTTCATGCGTCGAGATCTGGATCAGGTCCCACACCGGCCAGAAGATGACGACAGCCGCCAGGAACAGGCTGGGCAAGGTCAGGAGATAGGGCAAGAAGCGATTTTGCATCGGCTGACCTAGAGCAATTTCAGGAAAATGCGGAGCGGTTTTCCGTCCGGGATTGCGTTGAAAACGGAGAGATAGAGCTGTCAGGCGTTTTCTGTTGAACGATGACCCGCTCCGTGGCGAATTCGATATTCGCCTCGGAAAAATGTGGCGCGCCCGATCGTCGGGGCGCGCCACGGGCGCGGGAGAGACGCCCTATTTCCTAAGCACTATTTCTTCAGCACTGCATTGGCCTTGGCAGCGGCGTCCTTCAGCGCCGCCTCGGGCTCGGCGCTGCCGAGATAGATCTTCTGCATGGCGTCCGACGTGATCTGGGCGACTTCTTCCCAGCCAGGGATGATCGGTGCGAAGCGGGCGTCGGGCAGCAGGGCGGTGAACGCCGCCAGATCGGCATTGTTCACATAGTAGTCCATTTTGGCCTCTTCCTTGTTCACCGGCAGGAAGCCTTCGCCTTGCGTGAACTTGGCGCGCTGCTCAGTGGTGAACAGGAAATCGAGCAGCTTCCAGGCCTCGTCCTTGTTCTTGGAGTTCTTGAACATGATGATGGAATCGGTGACGCCATAGGTGCCGCGCGCACCGGTCGGTCCGGCCGGAATGGCCGCCACGCCGTATTTCAGGTTTGGCGCCTCGTCCTTGATCTGGTTGGACAGGAAGGGTGCCGTGATCATCATCCCGACCTTGCCCTGCTTGAACAGGTTTTGCACATCCTCGCGGTTGTTGGAGGTGACGCCCGGCTCGGTCAGGCCTTCGTCGATCATCGACTTGTAGAGCTTGGCGGCTTCGAGCGCGCCCGGCGTGCCGAGGCCTGAGGTGCCGTCCTTGTTGAGGATTTCCGTGCCCTGGGACCACATCGCATAATAGTAATAGACGTCGGTCTCGATCTCCTTGCCCTGCAGGCCGAAACCGAAGGTGCCGGTCCCGAGCGCCTTGATCTTGCGCGCGTCTTCCTGCAGCTCGGTCCAGGTTGCCGGCGGATTGGAGATGCCGGCTTTCTCGAACAGCTCCTTGTTGTAGTACAGCGCGCGCGCCGAGGCCGCGATGGGCAGGCCGTAGGTCTTGCCGTCCATGATCGACGGCGACAGGAAGGTGTCGATGAAGCGGCCCTTAAAGTCGGGCGTGATGTAGCTGTCGAGCGGCGCGGCGACATCCTGCTGGACGAAGTCGATCAGCCAGCGCGTGCCGATGATCGACAGATCCGCATTGGTGCCGGCGGTGATGTCGGTGGTCAGCTTCTGCAGCAGCACTTCCCACGGCACCACTTCGAACTTGACGGTGATGCCGGGGTTGGCCGCCTCGAATTCCTTCTTGACGCTGTCGAAATAAGGGCCAGTCTTGGCGCTGTATTCGGCGACGGTGACGCGCACTTCGCCCGCGTTCGCCTGCGCCGCAAATGCCAGCATGCTCATTCCGGCCATCAGGCCGACAGTCCATTTTGCAAGGCTCATTTGATGTCTCCCGTTTTGATTTTGCGCCTGCGCGCCTCTTCGCGACCGGCGCAGAAGATTTATGTTACTTTCCTACATTATCGATGATTTCAGCCCTTGCAAGTGGATTATTCTGTTGCTTAATTACATTTCGTGGACTAGGCCGGATACGATTGTCAGAGCTCCCAGAGGATGATGCACGGTGGTTTCGCAAGCCGAATTCGAAGGCAGGGCCAAGTTCGAAAGCAGGGCCGAGTTCGAAGGCAAGACTGTCGTCGTGACCGGTGCTGGCGGTGGCCTCGGCTCGGCCATCGTGGCACTGCTGGCGCAAAGGGGTGCCAGGGTCGTCGGCTGCGACCAGTCCGGCGAAGCGTTGAAGACCCCGCACCTTGCCTCCCGCCATGTCTTCGACCTTCTCGACCGGGCTTCGATAGATGCGGCGATCGCCGCGATCCTCGACCGGGATGGCGTGCCCGACATTCTCATCAACAATGCCGGCTGGACGCGCGCCGAGACGCTCCCTGCCCTCAACCCCGACAAGATCGAGCACGAACTCGACCTCAACCTGACCGGCGTCATGATGTTCGCCGATCCGCTGGTCAAGGCGATGGCTACCCAAGGCTCCGGCAGCATCGTCTTCATCTCCTCGGTCAATGCCATCGCGCATTTCGGCAATCCCGCCTATGCGGCGGCCAAGGCCGGCATCAACGCCTATGCCAAGGCGATTGCCGTCGAGCTCGGCCGCAGCGGCCTGCGCGCTAATGTCGTTTGCCCCGGATCGATCCGCACCGCTGCCTGGGACCATCGCCTTGCCAAGGATCCTGAAATCCTCGGCAAGCTGCAGCGGCTCTATCCGCTCGGCCGCATTGTCAACGCTTCGGAAGTGGCCGAAGCCGTCGCCTTCCTTGCCTCCGATCGCGCATCGGGCGTAACTGGGGTGGTGATGCCGGTGGACGCTGGCCTGACGGCAGGTTGCCTGCCATTCATCGACGACATATTGGGAGCGTGACCATGACCGACGTCGAGTTCCGCGACCTGTCGAAATCCTTCGGACAGCACAAGATCCTCGAAAACATCAGCCTCGACATCAAGAGCGGCGAGTTCGTCGTGCTGGTCGGGCCATCCGGCTGCGGCAAGTCGACCTTGCTGCGCATGCTGGCCGGGCTGGAGACGATCACCTCCGGCGACCTGTTGATCGGCGGCGTGCGCGCCAACGCGCTGCCGCCGCAGCAGCGCAACATCGCCATGGTGTTCCAGTCCTATGCGCTGTTTCCGCATCTGAAGGCGTCGGACAATATCGGCTTTGGCCCAAAGATCCGCGGCGAGGCGCGCGCCACGATCGAGGCAAAGGTCAAGAAAGCGTCCGGCGTCCTCAATCTGTTCTCCTATCTCGACCGCTACCCCCGCCAGTTGTCGGGCGGCCAGCGCCAGCGCGTTGCCATGGGCCGCGCCATCGTGCGCGAACCGTCGGTGTTCCTGTTCGACGAGCCCTTGTCCAACCTCGACGCGCAATTGCGCGTGCAGATGCGCGTCGAGATCAAGGCGCTGCACCAGCGGCTGAAATCGACGATCGTCTATGTCACTCACGACCAGATCGAGGCCATGACCATGGCCGACCGCATCGTCGTGATGGACCGCGGCAGGATCCAGCAGGTCGGCGCGCCGCTGGAACTCTATGACCGGCCGGCCAACAAGTTCGTCGCCAGCTTCCTCGGCTCGCCATCGATGAGTTTCGTCTCCGGATCTTTCAAGACATCGCCTGGGAAAACCTGGTTCGAGTCGACCGGCGGCGGGCGGCTTGCGCTTGCCGGCAACAAGGTGCCGTCGGGCAGCGCCGTGGAAGCCGGCATCCGGCCCGAACATTTTGTCATCGGCGAGGCTGCCGACGCGATGACGATCAAGGTGGATGTCGTCGAGCCGACCGGCTCAGAAACCCATGTCTATGGCGCCATCGGCACCGATACGGTGCGTGCCGTGTTCCGCGACAGGGTGCCGGTCAGGCCGGGCGACGTGCTGCCGGTGAGCGTCGATCCCGGCAATATCCACCTGTTCGACAAGGCGACGGGCCTGCCCGTATGAAAACACAGCTATGAAAACGCCGGCCGACATCATCACACGCCTGCAACTGATGTTGCAGGACGGCACGAAGTCGGATCGCAAGCTGGCCGCCTTCGTGCTTGCCGACCTCGATCTGGTCTCCAAGGCGGCCATCTCGGAAATTGCCGCCCGCGTTGGCGTCAGCGAGCCGACGGTGACCCGGTTCTGCCGCAATCTCGGTTGCGAGGGCCTGCGCGACTTCAAATTCTATCTGGCGCAAGCCATCGCCATCGGCGGCCAGTATCTGTCGCCGGAGCCGTTGAGCCGCGACGCCCGCGAACAGCGCATCGCTTCCGCCATCACCGAGGCCGCGATTGCCGCCATCCAGCGCGCCAGTGAAAACCTCGACATGACGACGCTGGTCGCCGTCGCCGCGCGCATCGCCGTCTCCGGCAACGTTCTGTGCATCGGGTCGGGCGGCATTTCCTCTATGATGGCGACCGAGATGCAGAACCGGCTGTTCAGGCTGGGCGTTTCGGTGCTGGCGCAGATTGACGGACAGCTGCAGCGCATGTACGCGGCCGTTGCCACGCCCGACACCACGCTGATCGCCTTTTCGGTTTCCGGCTATGCCCGATCGGTCATCGACGCGGTGCAGGTCGCCCAGCAATACGGCGCCACCACCATCGCCATCACGCCGCCTGACTCGGCACTCGCCAAAGCCGCTGACACGGTCATCCATTTCCAGTCGCTCGAGGATGGCAACATCTACAAGCCGACATCGTCGCGCTATGCGCTGCTGTCGATCGTCGACATGATCGTCACATCGGTCGCCGAGACGCGCGGACCAAAGGTTTTGGAAAACCTGCGCCGCATCAAGCAAAGCGTGAACACGTTGAAGGTCGACGATCCGCGTCTGCCGCTGGGGGATTGAACCGCCCAGTGCATCATGACTGCTGGCCGAGCGCCTCGATTTTTTTCGCCAGCATCGCCGGGTCGCCTGCAATGCGCACGGTCTTCAGGCGGGCGGTGCCGCCGGCGACGATCGAGACGGCGGACGCGGACACACCCAGCGCCCTGGCGATCAGCTTTTCCAGCGCTTTGTTGGCGGCACCGTTTTCCGGCACGGCGCGGACGCGGGCCTTCAGGTGGCTTCGCGCATCCGCCAGGGTCTCGATGCTTTCAAGCCTGTCCAGCGCCGCTTTTGGTGTCAGCCGGACGAACAGGTCGATACCGTCATCGCGCATGCGGAACGGCGTGCTCATGCAGTCATGGGTTCACAAGACCAGAGGCGCCACTGTGGTGAGCAGGAACTGCCGGAGGAAGAACAGGAGCAACAGGAGGATGATCGGCGAGATGTCGATGCCGCCAAGGTCCGGTATGAAACGCCGGATCGGCCGCAACGCCGGCTCGGTCAGCCGGTAGAGCATGTTGCCAATGCTGCCGACGAACTGGTTGCGCGAGTTGACGACGTTGAAGGCGTAGAGCCAGGAAAAGATCGCCGAGGCGATGATGACCCACCAGTAGAGGTCAAGCGCCATGACGATTGTTTGAATGAGGGCGAGCATGCCGGTCTCCAATTGTTGCCGACATGTAGCCATTGCAGGCGAAACCGGCAAGGGCCGCCTTCTCTCGCACGCGGCCTGACGCCTGGTGGCCGCGGATTTCGGCAAAACGCCGCCTTGACAGGAAAGCGCGGCGCCCGATAAATGCGCCAATCCGCTGGACGGGGCTGTAGCTCAGCTGGGAGAGCGCGTCGTTCGCAATGACGAGGTCAGGAGTTCGATCCTCCTCAGCTCCACCAGCGGAATTTGGAAGGCATATCTCCCAGTGAAATCAACAAGATAGCCGAAATGGCCTCTTTTGTTTGGCCCACGCGCTTGGCCCACGTTTCAGGCTATCTCCGGTGCCATAGTCGCCGGTGTGTGCCGTTCGCCTTTGTTCCAATCGCTCTGAACGACCGAGTTTGACCCAATGCCGACATTGACTGCGCAAGATGACACAGCAAAGATGCCGCCATGCTTCCGGCGAATGCAGAAATTGCGATCCAGCAAATTATCGTAGCGGTCTCGTCGGGCAACTATTCCGCCGCCTTGGCCCAGACCAGTGCAACTCGTTGTTCCGCTGCTGACCTCTCCCGCACCATCGCAGAATATGGTCAGACTTTCTCTGCTCCGCCTTTCGCCAATTGGGATGTGGTCGCAATGAACTCGGTAATTGGACATGAACGATGGTCAGTTCGGGCGCCACTGTGGAGCGAAAGGGAGGGCGGTCGATCGGATTTGGAGCTAAATCTTACGGTTGCAATGGTCGATGGGAAGCCGTCCATTGAGTTGGACGACATACATGTCGCCTAAAGTCCGCTGCCCAACCGTCTCGGCCGTTTGCGGCAACCCGCCTGCCTGACCTAACCCGCCTCAACGAACCTGACGGGCAACGCGGCGGCGATCTCCTCAGCTACCCCCGGCAACAGCCGTTCAAGGGCCCCGTGCAATGGGCCCACATCTCCGAACCGGTGCTAACGGGCAAGGCCATGCTTCTGACCGAGGCCGGGCCGGCATTCGTGTCAGTCATCATGCGGCGCGACACTGCCAACATCCGCCCGAGGCACGCCATCAGCATGGCACATGTCGTCAGGCTCGACGATCCGGGCGTCGACCAGCTGGTGGTCAGCCTCACCCGGCTGGGCTAAGCCCTCCCGGCCACGCTGTTTACGCTAAATAAGAATAAGAATGCACCAAAAGAACGCATACCAACGATTGTCGACTCTGTATCTCAACAAAATCGATATTTTACACTTAAACCTCAGGAAAGATACGTCGCACGAACGCCTTTTGCGCGCTGCTTTACTGCAATTTTAACAAAGCATTAACTCTTTCGACCTTACCTTTCTTGTCGTGGATCCCCGTTTTAGGGTCTTTCAACGGGTCCCATGAGGGTCAAGAAGGGATGAAAATGGCCAAGAAAGCGACCCCCGCTCCGAAGCTGACGATTGCCGCCGGCACGCAGACTGTCTTCTTTTCGCAGGGCCGGCCATATCGGCCAGAACATGATGCTTGCGGCGACAAATCATGGCCTGTCGGCATGCCCACCGCCGCGCTCAGTTATTCGGCGATCAACCATCTGCCTGGTCTCGTTCGCCTTACCGATGCGCCGATCTTTGCCTTGACCACCTCGACCCCGCAAGCATGCCGCCTCCGGTCGGTCAGCCCATCAATTAGTCGGCTTAGCATGCCAGTGACTCGTTCCCTGAGTTCCACCAGATGACAGGAGAAGCACGTGCCAAACCAATCCTTACGTCAGTCGGAGATCGATAGTCTTCAATATATCTCGTCGATGACCAATGAGCTCGTGCAGATGGCCGAAGCAAGCCGTTTTCCCATGATCTCCTATCTGCTCGGCATGGCCTATGCCGAAGCCTTCGACGTCCTTCGCGGCGCACGGCCGGCCAGGCATCCGCAGCTCAGCGGCAACCCGCTGCACCCTAAGGCGCAGCCAAAAGACAATCGCGCTCACGCAAGGAGAGCGTAGCCGCATGCAGGCGCCAGCCGCATGCGCGGCGGCAGATTCGACCTTCCGGCCAAACCGTTGGGAGACACTGTGCGCGTTGCAAGGCCTGCTGCCGCTGCTGAAAAGAGCCGCCGCGGATATTGGCAGCGCCGACATGGTCTACTGGTTCGAACAGGCCGATACCGAGGTTGCCAACATCATCAGGGGCAGGCCGTTCGATGCGACAGCCATTGCGGCCTTGATTGCATCCTGCCCGCACAGCATCCGATCGCCCATGTCTAAAGCGGGGTCGGGTTTGATTGAGCCCGCTCCAACCTGTTGTTTTGACGCAATTCCTGGCGGGGACCACACGCAGGTCAGGCCGCGGCGAAAATGATGGGCTCCGAGAACCGGAGCGGAGCGTATGTTTGGCTACGTGAGCATCGGAAGCAGGAGCCCGCCATTTGCAGGCCGGCCTCACCTGAATACCAACAGACCTTAGTTGCGCAGGCTGAACACGAACGGTGCCGTGCGGCTTTGGCGCGCGCCAAGTTCCGGCGGCGGTGCCGGCACGGTGGCGCCTTGCAGCACGGCGAGCGCCGCACGGTCCAGATCGGCATCCCCGGAGGACCGGGTGAGCCTGGTAGAGAGGACCCGGCCGGATGAGTCGACCGTGAAGGCGACATACGGCTTGCCTTCCACGCCTCGGGCCTTGGCTGAACTGGGGTAGCGCGTGTGCCGTTTGATCCAGGCCCCCAGGCGGGAGTCCCATTTGCTGGAATCGCCGGACCGCGATGCCGATTCCGCCGACTTCGGCGCGGCCGTCCTGGCCGCCGGCCTCGCATCGGCGCTGGCGATGCTTGCCGTGTTCCGCGCCGCCGCCTTCTCCTTCTTCGGCCGCGACTTTGGCTTCTCGACAGGCCTTTTCGCCTTGGCCTCGACCGGTTTCTTGTCCTTGGGAGCCTCGGCCGGCTTGGGCTGCGGCAATGGAATGACCACGTCGGGTGCGACGGCCTCGACAATATCGGGGACGACCTCATCCGGCGGCGGCTGGTCGACCTGTTCAGCCAACTCGGTCCGGGTGGGTTCGGTCTCGTCGGGCGGGACGACTTGCAGCTGTTCGACAACCGGCTGCGCCTTCTCGACCGGGTCTACGGGCGTCGGCTCGGTCTGATCGGATGTCACCTCGTCCAGCGCGGCCACCTGTTCCTCGACCGCCGGCATCACCACCATCGGCGCCATCTCGATCACCTGGGCCGGTGGCGGGCCACCATCGGCTTCGTCGACCATGCTGAAGTTCTGCACGGCATAGGCGACCGCGACATGGGCTCCAAGGACCAGCGCGGCCGCACCCGCCCACAAGCCAAGGTCGCGCCGGCTGAAGCGCGACAACTCGACCAAGGGCAAGGCGGCCACTTGCGTCATTGCACTGCTGCTCCGGTGGGGGCTAGCGCCGGGGCATTGGCCGCGGGAACCGTTTCCAGGCCGACCAGCGCGATCTTGAGATAGCCCGCACCGCGCAGCAGGTTCATCGCCTCCATCAGGTCGCCATAGGCCACCGCCTTGTCGGCGCGCAGGAAGATGCGCGTCTGCTTGTCGCCCTTCGTCCTGCCGTCGAGCGTGGCGGCGAAAGCCGCGCGCGGCACGCTGTCGTTGCCGATTGCCAGCGTCAGGTCGTCCTTCAGAGTCAGGAACAACGGTGTTTCCGGCCGAGGCGCGGGCGTTGCGGTCGAGCCCGGAAGGTCGACATTGACATCCACCGTCGCCAGCGGTGCGGCGACCATGAAGATGATCAACAGCACCAGGATGACATCGATGAACGGGGTGACGTTGATCTCGTGGCTTTCCTTGAGATCGTCGTCCATGGTCTGTCGGATTCTGCTTGCCATGGCCTTGCTCCGCTAGTCCGCCGCTATCATCGCCGTTGCCGGCGCGACACTGCGGAAGTCGAGGTCACGGCTGACGAGCCGTTCGACACCCGCCGAGGCATCGGCGAATATCTGCCGGTAACCGGCTATCGAGCGGGCAAAGACGTTGTAGATGATGACAGCAGGTATCGCCGCGACAAGGCCCATCGCCGTGGCCAGCAACGCTTCGGCGATGCCAGGCGCGACCACGGCGAGATTGGTGGTCTGCGCCTGCGAGATGCCGATAAAGGCGTTCATGATGCCCCAGACGGTACCGAACAACCCGACGAAAGGCGCGGTCGAGCCGATCGTCGCCAGCAGGCCTGTGCCGCGCGACATGCGCCGTGACGCCGCCGCCTCGATGCGCGACAGGCGCGAGGTGACCCGTTCCTTCAGCCCGTCTCCCGAGACATGATCGAGCGCTCCGGCCGAGAGGGCGACTTCCTCCTCCGCCGCCCGCACCAGAAGCGCGCCGGGGCCGCCGCTGCGGTCGAGCGCACGGCTGGCCTGCTTCAAGGTGGCGGCATCGCCGATCGCCCGTACGGCATGACGGATGCGCAGCTTGCCGGCGAAAATCTCCAGCGATTTGGCCAGCCATACCGTCCAGGTAGCGAGGGAGGCGAAGGCCAGCCCGATCATCACCGCCTTGACGATGATATCGGCCGCCATGAACATGCCCCATGGCGACAGATCGTGCGGCAAGGTTAGTTCCATCGCTGTCGAAGGCCCTCCGGTTCGAGCGAAACCGGACCGAGCAGCGTCCGCTCGCCGACGGCAAAGCGCACCGCATCGATGTAAAAAGCCGTCTGGGCATCGATTCCAGCCACGGTCATGGCTCTTCTCCAGTACGGCCGCCGCATTTGCAGATACTGGTTTTCGGCAGGCCGATGCCCGGTTGATTATAAAACATGACATTGTTAGTCAACATTGAAGATGACTAGAACGATCAACAATTTGTCCCGACCGTCGATATCGGCGCGAAATTCGGATCCGTGCTGCCGGCATCTGGTGTCGTCGCGTTGTTGCAAAGCAGCTATGGTGTCGGTCGAAAACCGGGAGCCAAAGATGATCAAGGCGACGCCCTTCGACTTCCCTTATGACGGCAGGCTGGTCGCCGAAAACACCGCGCTTGTCGTCATCGACCTGCAGCAGGATTTCCTGTCGACGACTGGCTATTTCGCCAGGCAGGGATATGACCCCTCGCCGCTAAGGGCGATCCTGCCGACCGTGAGCCGGCTGATCGCTGCCGCCCGCAAGGCCGGTGTCCGGATCATCCACACGAGGCAGGGCTATCGGGCTGACATGGCCGACATGACGCCTTACGAGAAATGGCGCCGCAAGCGCGCCGGTCTCGAAGGCACCGAAATCCTGCTTCGCTCGGGACCGGGGTTTCAGATCGTTCCGGAGATCGATGTCGCGCCGCAGGACATCATCGTCGACAAGACCTGCAACAGCGCCTTCACCTATACGGATTTCGAGCTTGTGCTGCGCGTGCAAGGCATCACGCATCTGATGTTTTCCGGCTGCACGACGGATGTCTGCGTCCACACCACGCTGCGCGAGGCCTGCGACCGCAATTTTCAATGCCTGACGATCTCGGACGCTTGCGCCAGCGGCGACCAGAAGGCGCATGAGGCGGCGCTGCACATGGTGACGGTCGAGGACGGCGTCTTCGGCGTGCTGACGGATTCGAGCGCAGTTGTCGAAGGCCTGTCGCGGCTGAGTGGCGCGACAGGTTAACTCCGAGGGCGCCTGCTCAGCCGGCTGCACGCACCACTTGCGGCATGCGCGGCGCATATGCCCCGGGCTGCGGCACCTCCGCCTCGCGACGCGCCAGCGAATTGCGCAGCAGGGCGATCGTTTCACGGCCGACAGTTGCGATCTCACGCGGCGTGTCGACGCCGACAATCATGAATTCATCGATCCCGAGAGCCGCATAGGCAAGCAGGGACAGGGCGGCTTGGGCTGGCGGCCCGGCAACATCGACCGCCTTGTGGCCGGCGGCGGCAGCACCCTGGCGAATCCTGACCGGAAGCGCAAAGCGCAGTCTGCCGGCCCGGCCGTATTCGGCGGCGGCGCCGCGCACCCGCTCCATCAGCTGCCGGACCTCGTCGATCGAACCCGGCGCCAGTTCGAAAACATCGGCATGCCGGCCGGCCACCTTGAGCGCCGTTCCGGACTGCCCGCCCATGCGGATGACGAGATCGGCGCCGTGCGGACCCTTGCGCGGCACATAGCCGCCCTTGATGCTGTAGAACGCGCCTTCATGGTCGAACGGTCGATCGTTCGACCACAGCCGCTTCAGCAAGACCAGATATTCGTCGATGCGCTGCCAGATGACCGTGTGCCCAACCGGCCGCGTTTCGGCATCGTCGTCGTTCAGCGGTTCGCTGATCATCCTGAGCGCCAGCCGTCCGCCGCTTTTCCTGTCGATCGACGCCAACTGGCGCGCTGCCACCGTCGGTTCGACCACGCCCGCCCAGTGGGTGAGCACGACTTCCAACGAGGACGTCCGGTCCAGCACCTGGGCTGCAAGATCCATATTGGTCAGCAGCCCGGCCGAATCGTCGACGACGATCTTCCTGAAGCCGCCATCCTCGATCAGCCCGAGCTTGGTGGCGGTCTCGGCAAAGTCGTAGAAAAAGGGAACGGCGGCGTCGGCGGTCTTGCCGGGAACATGCGTGAACTCGATCGGCATTGCCATCTCCTCCATCACTGGAATCATTGATGCGGTGAAATTCGAATCCCAGCCGTGCGAAAGCGCACCGAGGATCCGGTTCATTCAACTCCGATTGCCTGAAAGCGGTGGCCGGCTAATCCCGGTCGATCTGATAACTCAGGGAATGAGACCCAGAACAACTGCCCCGGTGAACACGAACGCAAGGGCAAAGACGATATAGGCGAAAGCACCCGCATAGGCCGGGCGAAAGGGCTGTGCATTGACCAGCCGCTGGCCGCTGCGATCCGTCTGAGCGTTCTGGATATAGGACATATCGACCTCCGTCTCGCCGGTTAATCTATAAAACTTGTAGACTTTGTCGATTGCTATTTTTCGGCGATGGGCAGAATAATTTTCTGATATTTGATCAAGAATTGGTACTGAGTTGCTGGGACGGCGTGCTTTGGCCACCGCTCGACATGGCACGCCGTGCATTGCTCTCGCCCTGAATGGACTTGTGGCCTTGTCCTCGCTGCACCCAAATCATGCATTGGCCGCCCGGAGCGGGCGCGATAGCATCGCCCGATCGGCAAACACGAAATCGTCTGACAGGGGAGCAGAAAAATGGGCGCGAGACTGGCCGGCAAGGTCGCCATCATTTCGGGCGGCGCGACGGGGATGGGCGGAGCGGCTTCGGAGCTGTTCGCCGCGGAAGGTGCCAAGGTGGCGATCATCGACCGCAATGGCGAAGCAGCCGCCGCAACCGCGGCCGCGATCCGCGCGCGGGGACACATAGCCGAACACTGGGTCGCCGACGTGTCCGATGAGGCCCAGGTCGAGGCGGCTGTGAAGGGCGCGACTGAAAAGCTCGGCCCGGTCACCGTCCTGTTCAACCATGCCGGCACCATCGTCATAAAGCCGTTCCTGGAGACGACGGTGCAGGAATGGGACTGGCTGCATGCCGTCAACGTGCGCTCGATGTTCCTGATGACGCGCGCCGTGCTGCCCGGCATGATATCGGCCGGCGGCGGCTCGATCGTCTGCACCTCGTCGATCTCGGCGGTGGCGGCGACGCCGATGGAGGTGCTCTACGACACCACCAAGGGCGCCTGCCACATGTTCGCGCGCGCCATCGCTGTCGAGTTCCGCGACCGCAACATCCGCTGCAACGCGGTCTGCCCCGGCTTCATCCGCACGCCGCACGGCCTGCGCGAGGTTGCCGATCTCGGTCGGCTCGGCATCGATGTCTCAGACGCCGCCCTGGCCGCGCAGCAGGGCCGTATCGGCGAGCCGGAAGAGGTGGCAAGAGCCGCGCTTTACCTGGCCAGCGACGAATCCAGCTTCGTCAACGGCACGCATCTGTTCGTCGACAATGGGTTTACGGCGATGTGAGGTTTCCCGGAGTTTAGGTTCTTCGTCCTAAGGACAGCTTGGCGCCTTCCTCTACCCCGTCGATCGGGGGAGAGGTGTCGAGCGCAGCTCGACGGAGTGGGGGGTCGACCCTTGGCGCAGTGCAGCAAGATTCATGCGCCTTGGTCCCCTTTCAATATCCGTTGGCGACGGTTGCCAGGTGGTTCCCCCACTCCGTCGCTGCTTCGCAGCGCCACCTCTCCCCCCTCCGGAGGGAGAGGAAAGGACACCTACTCGCCTACCGCTCTTCCCTGCGAAACGGCTTGAGCAGGGCCGACGGCGCTACCGCGTTGCGCGACATGACAGCCATGGCGACAATGGTGAAGATGAAGGGCAGCATCAGGAATGCCTCGTAGGGGATATGCCCCAGCCCGCTCGCCTGCATGCGCAGTTGCAAGGCATCGACAAAGGCGAACAGCAGCGCAGCCCCTGCCGAACGCCACGGATCCCAGCGACCGAACACGACCAGCGCGATCGCCACCCAGCCGCGCCCCGACACCACGCCGAAGGTGAACGCGTTGAACTGCGCCATCGACAGGAACGCGCCGGCCAGCCCCATCAGCGCACCGCCAAGGATGACCGCTTGGAAGCGCGTTGCGATGACGCTGACGCCGGCCGAGTCGGCGGCGCGCGGATTTTCGCCGACCATGCGCACCGACAGGCCCCAGGGCGTGCGGTAGAGGACGAAGGCGGCCAGCGGAATGGCAAGGATCGCCATGTAGACCAACGTAAACTGGTTGAACACCGCCGGCCCGAGCACCGGGATGCTGGAAAGGACCGGGATCGGCAGCGTCTCGAACCCCTTGATGCTTGGCGGCACCGATTGCTGGCCGAAGATCAGCCGATAGAGGAAATAGGCGAGGCCCGAGGAGAACAGCGTGACACCAATGCCGCAGACATGCTGGCTGAGGCCCAGCGCCACCGTGAACAGCGCATGCAGCGCGCCCATCAGCATGCCGGTCAGCACGGCCGCCAATACGCCGAGCCAAAGGCTGCCGCTGAGGCTGGTGGCGGTGAAGCCGGTCATAGCCGACAACAGCATGATGCCCTCTATGCCGAGATTGAGCACACCGGCGCGCTCGGAGAACATTTCGCCGAGCGTGGCAAACGCCAGCGGCGTGGCGATGCGGATGATGGCGGCAAGGAAGCCGACCTGAAAAATCTGTTCGAACACCGCGCTCATCGGGCGGCTCCGACACGGCGGATGCGGTAGGCGGTGAACAGCAGCGCCACCAGCATGGCAAGCAAAGCCGTGCCCTGGATGACATCGCTGAGGAAGGCCGGCACGCCGGTCGCCCGCGACATCGCCTCGGCGCCGGTCATCACGGCGGCCAGGAAGATCGCTGCCGGCACCACGCCCAACGGATTGAGCCGCGCCAGCATGGCGACGACGATGCCGGAATAGCCGTAGCCCGGCGAAATGTCGCTCATCACCTGGAAATGCACGCCGCCGACTTCGCCGACCCCGGCCAGCCCGGCCAGCGCGCCGGACAACAGCGCGGTCGAGATCAGCACGCGCTCGACATGGATGCCGCCATATCTAGCCGCTTCGGGATTCTCGCCGGTGACCCTGATCCGGAAGCCGAGTGTCGTGCGCACGATCAGGAACCAGATGACCGGCGCTGCGATCAGCGCCACGACAACGCCGAGATGCAGCCGCGTGCCTTCGAGCAGCACCGGGAAATTCGCCGAATCCTCGATCGGCGGCGAGATCGGATAGCCGCTGAAACTGTCTTTCCACGGCCCTTCGATCAGCGCCATCAGCGCATAGTAGATGACCGAATTGAGCAGCAGCGAACTGACCACGTCGTCGACCTTGAATTTGACCCGCAGTGTCGCCGGCACCAAGGCAACCGCCGCGCCGGCGGCGGCACCGGCCACCGCCATCAACAGCATGGCGAGCAGCCCCGGCATCGGGATCGCGCCGACAAAGCAGCTCGCGACCGCGCCGGCCAGCAATTGCCCCTCGGCGCCGATGTTCCAGAATTTTGCCCGGAAGGCGACCGCCACCGCCAGCCCGGTGAAGATCATCGGCGCGGCACGCACCATCGTTTCGGTGATGGCGTAGCTGTCGCCCAGCGAGGCGGTGAACATCACCCCATAGGCATCGATGACGCCGGCGCCGGCCAACGCAATCAGCCCACTGCACAGGACAAGCGTGGCTGCGATCGCCAGCAGCGGCAGGGCCAAATTGAACCAGGCGGGCGTCGAGGTGCGGACTTCCAGGCGAAACATCAGCTGCGCCCCTCCGCGCCGGTCATCATTAGCCCAAGCCGGGCCACCGTCGCATCGGCGCTGTTGAGCGTGCCGGCGATTCGGCCCTCATACATCACTGCGATGCGGTCGCAGAGCACCAGCAGTTCCTCGAGATCCTCGCCGATGACGACAATGCCGCAGCCCTTGGCCCGCATGTCGAGGAACTTTTCGTGGATAAAGCGGGCGGCGCCGATGTCGAGCCCACGCGTCGGCTGCGAGACAACAAGCACCTTGGGATCGAAGGCGAGCTCGCGTGCCAGCAGCGCCTTCTGCAGATTGCCGCCGGACAGCGCTCCGGCGCGGGTCATTGGTCCGGGGCAGCGTATGTCATAGGCCTTGATCTGCGCTTCGGCAAAGGCTCGGATCGCATCCGGTTTGAGCAGGCCCCTGCTGCTGAACGCCGCCGTGCCGATGCGCGGCAGCACCATCGAATCGGCGAGCGGCAGATTGGTGACCAGTCCGGTCGTCATACGGTCTTCCGGGATCCGGCCGAGGCCGAGCGCCTGCACCTCGCGCGGCGAATACCCAGACACTTGTCGGCCAGCAATTGTCATCTGGCCGGCATCGGGCACGCGCACGCCGGAGATCACTTCCGCCAGGGCGCGCTGACCATTGCCCGAGACACCGGCAATACCGAGGATCTCGCCAGCGCGGACCGAAAGCGACACGTCGCGCAACGCCATGCCTGAATGCCGCGATGTCGAAATGCCATCGAGCGTCAGCACAGCTGCACCGGGGGTCGATGGCCCCCTCGCCGGCGGCACGATCTCGTGGCCACACATCAGTTGCGCCATTGCGGCAGATGTCGTGTTGGCGGGGTCATCGACGCGGCCGGCGACGCGGCCATGCCGCAGCACCGTGCAGCGATGGGTCAGTGCCCGCACTTCATTCAGCTTGTGCGAGATGAAGATGATGCCGAGGCCCTGCGCCGCCATCGACCGTAGCGCCGAAAACAGCCCGTCGACCTCCGTTGGCGCCAGCACCGCTGTCGGCTCGTCGAGGATCAACAGCCTGGCGCCGCGAAACAGCGCCTTGACGATTTCGAGCCGCTGCTGCTCGCCGACCGACAGCGCCGACACCGGAAGGTCGGGATCAAGCGTCAACCCATGTTGGCGGCCGATCTCCGCCAGCCGCGCCAACCCTCCAGCGCGGTCGATCCGCCCTGATCGGCCTGATATGCCAATGAGCAGATTTTCCAGCACCGTCAGCCGCGGTGCCAGGTGAAAATGCTGGTGCACCATGCCGATGCCGGCGGCCAGCGCATCGGCCGAACTGGTGATCCGCACCGGCTGGCCCTGGATGAGGATCTCACCTGCATCGGGCGCATAGGCGCCGAACAGCACGTTCATCAGCGTCGTCTTGCCGGCGCCATTCTCGCCCAGCAGGCCGAGAATCTCGCCCGGCGCAACGCTGAGATCGACGGCCTCGTTCGCCTTGACGGCGCCGAAGCTCTTGGTAATGCCGCGCATTTCGATAAGTGGGGCGGGCAAGATGACTCCCGGTGAATGGCGTTGGCGCGGCTCTTCACCCTCCCCCTTGCGGGGGTGAGAAGCGATCCGCGCAGCGGACGAAAAGCCAATTGCTTGGCTTTTCGAGCTTCGAACGCCCTGAGCCTGCGAAGGGCCGGGCGGTGAGTTGCCGGGTCCCCGCTGCTTCGCAGCGTCCCAGCGTTCGCTGGCCTTTCATCGTGCCCCCGGCACAATGAATTCGCCTGCGGCGAACCGGCTGCTCACCCCCACAAGGGGGAGGATAAAAACCTCAATCCGAAACCGGCGTGTTCTCGTCGACGTCGACGCGGAAATTGCCTTCGAGGATTTCGGCCTTCTTCTTCTCGACCAACTCCTTCACGTCCGCCGGCAGCGTCTTGTCGAACTTGTGGTAGGGCGCGAGCTGCGAACCGCCCTTGGCCATGCGCGAGAAATCGCCGTAGTCCTGCGCGGTGAAGACGCCGGCCTTGACCAGTTTGATCGCCTGCTGGACGGTCGGATACATGTCCCAGACCGGGCCGGTGATGACCGTGTCGGGGCCGAGGCTCGACTGGTCGGACATGTTGGAGATGGCGAGGATCTTCTTGTCCACCGCCGCTTCGATGACACCGAAACGCTCGGCATAGATGACGTCGACACCGGCGTCGATCTGCGCGACGGCCGCTTCCTTGGCCTTCGGCGGATCGAAGAAGGAACCGATGAAGGCGACCTTCTTCTTGATGTTGGGATTGACCTCCTTGGCGCCTGCGAAGAAGGCGTTGACCAGCCGGTTCACTTCCGGAATGCCCATCGCGGCGACAGCGCCGATCGTGCCCGACTTCGACATCTTGCCGGCGATCATGCCGGACAGATAGGCTGGCTCGTGGATCCAGTTATCGAAGACGCCGAAATTGGGTTCCGCCGGTCCGGCGCCGGAGCCGAACAGGAAGGCGGTCTTCGGAAATTGCTTGGCGGTGCGGCGCGATTCACGCTCGGCGGCGAAGGCATCGCCCAGCACAAGCTGGTAGCCGCCTTGCGCATATTCGCGCATGACACGGCTGAAATCGGCGGTCTGCACCTTCTCCGACCATTTGTACTCGATGCCGAGTTCCTTCTCGGCCTTCTGCAAGGCGACATGGATCTGGTTGTCCCATGGCTCCTCGATCGGCGTGGCGAAGATCGCCGCTACCTTCAGCTTCTTGTCCTTGCCGAAGGCGGCGCCTGGCAGCGTGGCCGCAGCCAGGCCAAGCGCGCCCAGCTCAAGCACATTGCGTCGCGAAAGCCCTTCGCTTTTTATCTGGAATCTATTCTTCGGATTTTCCATTGCATTCCCCTCTGTTCGACAGCCGTGTCGAGCCGGCCGTTCGTGAAAATGTCAGACAGGGAACTATGGAACGGGTCCTCACTTTTGTCCACATGGTCAAATTTGCGCGCCCGAATCAGCCTCGATCTTAGCCGGCCAAGAAGAGGCTGCCGCTCAGGCCCGTTCGAGCGCGATCGCGATGCCCTGGCCGACACCGATGCACATGGTCGCCAGCGCATAGCGGCCGCCGCGTTCGCGAAGCTCCAGCGCCGCCGTACCGGATATGCGGGCGCCCGACATGCCCAAGGGATGGCCGAGCGCGATGGCGCCGCCGTTCGAATTGACGTGCTCGGCATCCTCGGCAATGCCAAGTTGGCGCAGCACGGCGATGCCTTGCGAGGCAAACGCTTCGTTGAGCTCGATGACGTCGAACTGCTGCGGCGTCAGGCCAACCCGCGCGCATAGTTTTTGCGTCGCCCGCGCCGGGCCGATGCCCATGATGCGCGGCGCCACACCGGCGGCGGCACCGCCGAGGATGCGGGCGATCGGCGTCAGGCCATATTTCTTGACGGCTGCTTCCGAGGCAACGATCAACGCCGCCGCCCCGTCATTGACGCCGGAGGCATTGCCGGCCGTCACCGTGCCGCCTTGCCGGAAAGGCGTCGGCAATTTGGCCAGCGCCTCGACCGTGGTGCCGGCACGGGGATGCTCGTCCTTCGAGACGACCACCGCATCGCCCTTGCGCTGCGGGATGGTCACCGGGGCGATCTCCTTCGCCAGCCGGCCATTGGCCTGTGCGGCGACAGCCTTGTCCTGGCTGCGCGCGGCAAAGGCGTCCTGGTCGGCGCGCGACACCGAGAAATCCTCGGCGACGTTCTCGCCGGTTTCAGGCATCGAATCGACGCCATACTGCTTTTTCATCACCGGGTTGACGAAGCGCCAGCCGATGGTGGTGTCATAGATCTCGGCGTTGCGCGAAAACGCCGTGTCGGCCTTGGGCATGACGAAGGGCGCGCGGCTCATCGATTCGACGCCGCCTGCGATCATCAGTTCGACCTCGCCGGCCTTGATGGCCCGCGCGGCGATGGTCAGCGCATCCATGCCGGAGCCGCACAGCCGGTTGACGGTGGAGCCCGGGATCTCCTTTGGTAGACCGGCTAGCAGAAGCGCCATGCGCGCCACGTTGCGGTTGTCCTCGCCGGCCTGGTTTGCGCAGCCATAGACGACGTCGTCGACGGCTTGCCAGTCGATACCGGGATTGCGGTCGACCAGTGCTCTCAGGGGTATGGCACCAAGGTCGTCGGCGCGCACCGAGGACAGCGAGCCGCCGAAGCGGCCGATGGGCGTGCGGATATAGTCGCAGATATAGGCCTCGGCCATGTCATGCAGCCTTTGCTTTTCCGGTTCCCTCATGCGCCGCCTTGGTGCGGGCCTGCAGGTCGCGCAATGTCGTCAGTTCGAGTTCGCTTGGCGCCGGTGTTTCGTCAAGCGCCTCAGCGAACTTTACCATCCAGCCACAGGTCTCCTGCACCTGCTGGCGCGTGACACCGGGATGCAGCGACACGACCGTGAATTCCTTGGTCACCGGGTCCGGCTTCCAGATGGCGAGGTCGGTGATCAGCAAGGTCGGGCCCGCGGTGTCGATGCCAAGCCGCTTTCGATGATCGCCGCCCTCGCCATGGCCGAAGGAGGTGAAGAAGTCGATCTTTTCGACCATGCCGCGCCTGGTCTGCGCCATGGTGATGTAGATCTCCTTCGACGACGTCGCGATCTCCGGCGCGCCGCCGCCGCCGGGCAGCCGGGTCTTCGGGTGGAAATAGTCGCCGATGACGGTGGTGTTGATGTTGCCGAACTTGTCGAGCTGGGCAGCACCCAAGAAGCCTATCGAGATACGGCCGCCCTGCAGCCAGTAGCGGAACATCTCCGGCACCGCGACGGTGGTGACCGCGGTTTCGCACAATTCGCCATCGCCGATCGACAGCGGCAGCACGTCTGGCGCGGTGCCGATCGTGCCGCTCTCATAAATCAAGGTGATGTCGGGTGCATGCGTCAGCCGCGCCACATTGCAGGCGGCGGACGGCGCGCCGATGCCGACGAAGCAGACATCGTCATTCCGCAGCGCGCGGCTGGCGGCGATCGTCATCATCTCGTTGGGGGTGAGGTCCGGACTGTCGCTCATGCCGCTTTCCTCAGATGCTCGACACGGGCCGCGAAATCGTCGGCGCTCCTCTCGATGACGTTCGCCTGCATCCACGCCTGGAATTTGTCCCGGTCGGCGGCGATCTCGTCCCATTCCAGATAGGCCGCATTGTCACGCGCATAGTAGCCATGCGCGTAGGACGGGTGCGAGCCGCCGGGCACGACGGAGATCGCCGCGATCGTCCAGCGCGGCAGCACGGTCAGATTGGGGTGCAGATCGTCGAAATTGTCGACCACTTCCTCGACCGTCACCACTGACCGTTTCGCCGCCAGCACCGCCTCCTTCTGGATGCCGACGATGCCTTCGACCAGCACATTGCCTTTCCGGTCGGCCCTCTGCGCATGGATGAAGGTGACGTCAGGTCGGATCGAAGGAACGGCTGCCAGCACCTCGCCGGTGAACGGACAGGTGACCGACTTGATGTTCGGATTGACTGCCGCGAGGCCTGCGCCGCGATAGCCGCGGAACACGGCGCAGGGCAGGCCGGCAGCACCCGCCTCATAGGCGTTGGCCATGCCGGCATGGCTGTGTTCCTCGATCTCGATCGATCTGGGAAAACCGTTCTCGATGGCGTCGCGAGCGCGGCGCAGCAGGCCGACGCCGGGATTGCCGACATAGGAGAAGACGATCTTCTTCGCCATGCCCATGCCGATCATCTGGTCGTAGATCAGGTCCGGAGTCATGCGGATCAGGGTCAGGTCGCGAAAGCCCTGGCGGATCGCCTCATGCGCCGCCGCCGTCGGGATCAGATGGGTGAAGCCCTCGAAGGCGACCGCGTCACCATCGTTCAGGTTCTCGGCCACAGCCTGTTTGAGCGGCAGGAACTTGACCATCGCATCGGCTCCGGGTCCAATAAGTTCGTATTGCGAACATATGTTTTGTATGCGATACTTTCTACACTGGGTGGTAGCATTGAGTCAATCCGGGCGACGATGCCGCTCCGTGGAGCTGAGATGGACGAAGAGGCCACTTCCCGCGATC
Source organism: Mesorhizobium sp. P2_A12 (assembly GCF_056405075.1). NCBI lineage: Bacteria > Pseudomonadati > Pseudomonadota > Alphaproteobacteria > Hyphomicrobiales > Phyllobacteriaceae > Mesorhizobium > Mesorhizobium sp. P2_A12. Next base: position 206,942 of record NZ_JBFUCU010000004.1, on the reverse strand, counting down.
ATGTCGGCTCGCTCGAGCGCGGCCTCGCCGTCATGGAGATCCTGGCCCGGCACCCTGCGGGCATGACGCTGACGGAAATGGCCGAGGAAGCGGGCCTGACCCGCGCCGGCGCCCGCCGCTTCCTGCTGACGCTTGTCGCCACCGGCTACGCTACCCAGGCTGGCCGCGTGTTTTCGCTGTCACCGCGCCTGCTGACCGTCGCCCGCACATGGCTCGCCGGCGCCTCGCTGTGGAGCTTCGCCGCCCCTATCATGCGCGCCGTGGCGGCACAGTTGAACGAGGCCTGCTCGGCGGCGATCCTGTCGGGCCAGGATGTCGTCTACGTCGCACGCATTCCGGGCCGCCGCATCCTCAGCGTCTCGCTCGACGTCGGCACAAGGCTGCCGGCCTATTGCACCTCGATGGGGCGGATCCTGCTTGCCGGCCTGGCGCCCCAGGAATTGGACGCATTTCTCGGCCAGGCGACGATCGAGAAACGGACGCCGAAGACGATCACCGACAAGCGGCTGCTGGCCTATGCCATCGGCAAGGCCAAGGCGGACGGCTTTGCCGTTGTCGACGAAGAGCTGGAGCTTGGCCTGCGCTCGATCGCCGTGCCGATCCGCGACCGCGCGGAGCGCACGGTCGCGGCCATCAACGTCTCGACCCAGTCCGCGCGTTTCACCGTCGCGGAGATGGAACGGGAAATCCTGCCGGCGCTGCTCGAGGCCAAGCAGCGCATCGAGGATTTTTTCGTCGTCTAAGGGCCTCGTCCACCCTTCCCAACACGACGGGACAACGCCAGCGTTCGGTCGCCGCGCCGCCGTCTCCTCAATGCTTGATGCGGTCGCGCATCGCATACCACAGCATGCCGAGCACGTAGAGCGGTCCGCGCAACGCCGTGCCACCCGGGAACGGCATGGGCGTGAGCGTCGAGAACAGGTCGAGCCGCGAAGCGTCGCCGGTGATCGCCTCGGCCAAAAGCTTGCCCGACAGTGTCGACAGGATCACGCCTTTGCCGGAATAGCCATGCGCGAAATAGACCTCGCCATAGTGCCCGACATGCGGCAGCCGCGACGTCGTCACCGACACCAGCCCGCCCCAGGCATGATCGATGCGGCAGCCCTGAAGTTGCGGAAAGGTCTTTTCCAAATGCGGCCGCACGAAGCCGGCAATGTCGGCCGGCGGCGACGGCGTGTAGCGCTCGCCGCCGCCGAACAGCAGGCGCCCATCGGCCGACATGCGGTAGTAGTTGACGACGAAGCGGGTGTCGGACACCGCGACATTGGCCGGGATGACATTGCGTTTGCCCTCCAATGGCTCGGTGGCGACGATGTAGTTGCCGACCGGCATGATGCGGCTGTTGACGCGCGGCTCCAGCCCGTTGAGCAGCGCATCGCCCGCCAGCACGACATGTTTCGCCCGGACCGCCCCCTTGGCCGTAGAGACGCGGATCGATGGCTCGCGCTCCAGCCGCACGGCGACCGAATTCTCGTGGATGACGACGCCGGCCGCGACAGCCGCACGGGCCAGGCCGAGCGTGTAGTTCAGCGGATGCATGTGGCCGCCAAGCGGCTCGTACATCGCGCCGTGATAGGGCGTGTCGACCTTGCGGCGGGCTTCCGCCGCCGACAGGATCTCGGCATGCGGGAACTTCATTACCGTGGCCAGGCACTCCGCCTCTTCCTCGAGGTCTTTGAGGTCGGAGCTGTTGACCGCCCCGACCAGATGGCCGGTCAGCCTGAGATCGCAATCGATGGCGTGGCGCCCGATGATGTCGAGCACCAGCCCGCGTGCCTCGAAGGCGAGGTCGAACAGCACTTTCGCCCGCTCGGGCCCGTAGAGCTTGACCAGGCCCTTGGCACCCTTGCGCAGGCCAGGGATCATCTGGCCGCCATTGCGGCCCGACGCACCCCAGCCGATCTTGCCGCCTTCGAGCAGCACCACCTTCAGGCCGCGCTCGGCGGCGTGAAGGGCCGCCGACAGGCCGGTGCAGCCGCCGCCGACGACAACCAGGTCGGCGTCGACATCGCCCTGCAGGGCAGGATGGTCCGGCGACGGATTTGCCGTCGCGACATAGTAGGATTTGCCGATATCCAAACCGGAATTGAAGCCCATCATTACACCTTCAGCAGCAGGTGGTCGCGTTCCCAGCTCGTCACCACGCCCTGGAACAGGTCGAGCTCGACGCTCTTGACGCGCAGATAGGTCTGGAAGAAATCCTCGCCGAGCAGCTCCCGCACCGGCTCGCAAGCGGTGAAACGATCCAGCGCCTCCTCCATGGTTTTTGGCAGCGTGCTTTTGATCTTGTAGGCATTGCCCGACGCCTCGGCCGACCGCGTCAGCTTCTGCTCGACGCCGAGATAGCCCGCGAGGAGCGAACCGGCGATCGCCAGATAGGGATTGGAATCCGCACCCGGCAAGCGGTTCTCCACCCGCCGCGCGGCGCGGCCACCGGCCGGCACGCGCAGGCCGCAGGAACGATTGTCGTGCGACCATTCGATGTTGGCCGGCGCGCTGTGGTTCGGCCGGATGCGGCGGAACGAGTTCACGTTGGGCGCTAACAGCGGCATGATCTCCGGGACATATTTTTGCAGGCCACCGATGAAATGGTCGAACATTTCAGTGTCGGCATCGTCACTGCCGGCAAACAGCGTGTTGCCGGCCTCGTCGATGACCGACATGTGCAGATGCATCGAGCTCCCCGCCTGTGCCGCGATCGGCTTGGCCATGAAGGTGGCATGCATGCCGCTTTGCTGGGCGGCCTGGCGCGTCAGCCGCTTGAACAGCAGCACCTTGTCGGCCAGCGGCAGCGCGTCGCCATGCAGGAAGTTGATCTCGAGCTGCGCCGTGCCCGATTCATGGATCAGCGTGTCGAGCGGCAGTCCGGATGCCGCCGCATAGTCATAGATGCGGCGGACCACCGGCTCGAACTCCTCCAGTGCCGCCATATCGTAGGGATGCTGCACGCTCTCGGCACGGCCATTGCCGCCGACCGGCGCCGTCAGCGGCCGGTCGGGATCGGGATTGGGCGCGGTCAGGTAGAATTCGAGCTCCGGCGCCACTACCGCCCGCCAACCGCGCTGACGGTAGAGGTCGAGCACGGCTCTCAGCACATGGCGTGGCGAGGCCATCCATGGCCGGTCGTCCATGTGGAAGGCATCGGCGAAGACATAGGCCTTGCCTGCCCCGGCGCCGGGCGCCAGGGTGAGCGTCGAAACATCCGGCACCATGCGCATGTCCGGGTCTGAGTAAGCAAAACCCTCATCGATCGAACCGGTATAGCGGCCGTCAATGCTGACCAGGAAGGCGCTGCTCGGCAGATAGAGTGCGCGGTCCTCCAGCGCCTTGAGGAACTTGGCCACCGGCAAGGCCTTGCCGCGCAGGACGCCGTTCATATCAGGCACCAGGCACTCGACTTCGTTGATGCCGTGCTGGGCCAGCCAGGCCTTGGGATCGTTGCCGCTGGAGAGCGAAGTATTCGTGTTCATGTCAGGCATTTCGTTCATGTCCGTATCAGAGAGAGTATGGCTTGCGCGGCCACGTCCGTTCCAGGTTTCCGCGCCATATGGGCTGCATTGTCCCTGAGGCGGGCGCGCATTGCGTCATCGGCCAGCAGGCCGAGAATGGCTTTCTCCAATACTCCTTCGGTCCAGGCATCACGGCCGATATGGTCGCCAACGCCGGTCTCCACGGCGCGTCGGGCATTGTCGTGCCCGTCCCAGCAATAGGGCATGATCAGCGACGGCACGCCGAAGCGCAGCGCTTCGCAAAAGCTGTTATTGCCGCCGTGGTGGATGAACAGGTCTGATTTCGCCACCACCGATGGCTGCGGAAACCAGGCGTCGAGATAGACATTGTCCGGCACAGCGCGATAGGCGTCGCGCAGGCCGCCGGCATTGACGATGAAGCGGGCCGGCAGCCTGTCGAACACGGCCAGCATGCGCTCGATCAGGCCGACATCCATGGCGCCGAGACTGCCGAAGCTGAGATAGACCAATGGCCCCTCATTGCGCGGGAACACCGGCACCTGGAACGGTCCTTCCGAACGCACGCAGCCTTCGAGATAGACGAAGCGGGCCGGGTCGAGCGGCTCGGCGCGCTCGCGGCGCACGATCGTCGGCGTCAGCAAAAGGTTGAGGTCTGGCGAGGCTTCGAGAAACAGGCCCTTCGGCAGCGGCGCCAGGCCGGCATCGGTGCGGAAGCGGTTGAAGCGGTCATGCGCCGGCGCCGAGGCCTTGAGATAGCGGGCCTCGAACGCCGCGCGTTGCGGGTCGTCGGCGCCGAGCCCCGACAGATAGGGGGGCACCCGAGCGTCCGGAAGCTCGGTCTCGGCGCAGGAGACCACCCGCACCCACGGGCAGCCGGCTGCCGCGATCGCCGGGAACATGATGACATTGTCGAGCACCACCGCGTCCGGCTTCAGCCGCGCCAGCAACTGGCGCAGCGGCGCTTCGGCGTTGACCGCGGTGTCGACGATCGCCTGCCAGGTCGGCGCGACATAGGTTTCCAGCTGGTCGATCGGGCTCAGCCTGAAATGCGGCAGATGCCTGCGCACGAAGGCCTGCCAGAAGCTCTGTCGATCGCTGTCGCTCAGCGGCTCGTCGGTTGGCAGCTGGTATTCCTGAAAACCATAGTCGGCAAAGACACCGGAGAAGCCGGCATGACAGATGAAGACAGGCCGGGCGCCTTTCGCCCGCAGCGCCTGCGCGATGCCGACGCAATTCAACGCCGCGCCGAAACTCGCTTCGGGAAACAGCGCGATGGTCGGGCTGGCTTTTCGCGTCAATTAATCCTCGTCATTCCGGCCGGCTGATCATGCCGAACAGGGCGGGCGCCCCGCGACTGGCCGCTTGCGGTCGCTGGTTGCGGGAGAGCCGCAGGTGAATGCGAAGCAGATCGGCAGCCACCTCATACTGCCGGCTTTCAAGATGGTCGAGTATGTTCAGGTGCTCACGCAGCGATTGCCGCAGCCGGAAGACGTTGACGCCGGCATAGATGCCCGGCAGCCGGCGCAGCCTGAGGTGATCGGCCAACGCGTCGGCCACGAAGCGATTGGCAGAGCCCTCCGCCAGCATGCCGTGAAAATCGATGTCCAGCCGCTGGAACTCGCGTGTGTCGAATGCGGCGTCCGGCAGCGCCGACAGCGCTTCCATGCCTTGGCGCAATGCCGCGGCCCGTGCGCCGTCGAGCCGGAAGCCGGGGGTCAGGATGGCGGCGGGCTCCAGCAGCAAGCGGTACTCATAGCTTTCGCCTTGCGCCTCCGGGTCGTCAGGCGCGCGGCGGAAGAGCCACGACTGGCCGGGCGCACGGTCGAGCAGATTCTCTTCCGTTAGTCTGTTAAGCGATTTTAGTACCGTCTTGCGTTCAGCATTATACCGCCGCATCAACCCGGCGACGGTCACCGTCTGGTCCAGCCGCCGCGCCGACCGGTCGCGCAGGATCGCCTCGGCGAGTTCGTCCTCCTCGGTAAGCGGCAATTCAGCGGCAACGGCCGGCTGGCTCGTGAGGTCGACGGCAAGGTGATAGCCGGAATCCGCCTCCCAACGCACAACGCCCTGTTCCACAAGGAGGCTAAGCGCCGCCCGTACGGGCGTGCGCGAGACATTGCACAGCGAGGCGATCTGCTGCTCCGGCAGGCGCGCGCCAGGCTCGAAGCCACGCTGCCGCGCCACATCCAGGATGCGCTGCGCCAGGTCGAGGTGGTTGGTCCGGGGTCGTCGGGCGGCGGCTTGCATGACAATGCTCGTGAACGGACATGACCTATATGCTTTGACCGATCGGCTTCACGGACGCAATCGGCCAGATTCCACGGTCGCTTGGCAAATTATGGATTGACGTACTTTTTTCTGCAATAGTACTGTCAGGACAATCGGCACAAAAAAGACCGAGGGAACAGGATCGAGGCGGCGGCATGGGTCGCCGCCGGCGAATGAATTCGACGATCAACCAGAATGGGGAACCTGTCATGACCGCCACCCCTCTCTTGCGGCACCGTTCGCTGAAGATGCCGTCAATCGCACTTGGCCTGGCCTTGGCGCTGGCCGCACCCGCGGCTGCGGCCGACCTGGTCATTTCCAACTGGGACGGCTACATGGCGCCCGACGCCATGGCTGCCTTCAAGACCGCCACCGGCGTCGCCGGCGAAGTGGTTGTTCATGCCACCAATGAAGAGATCATGGGCAAGCTCATCGCCGCCGGCGGCAAGGGCTATGACGTGGTCTTCGTCTCCTCGCCCTTCGCCGAGGTGCTGAACAAGCTCGGCCTGACCGAGCCGATCGACCACGCCAAGGTGCCCAACCTCGCCAACCTCTACCCTGAAGCGACCAAGCTGCCGCATGATGTCGGCAACGCCTTTTCAGTCCCCTACACCTGGGGCACGACAGGCCTCTGCTACCGCTCCGACCTGGTGAAGGTGGCGCCGACCAGCTGGAGCGACCTTCTCGCCCCCTCCGACGACCTCAAGGGCAAAACCACCATGCTGGCGACCGACCGCTGGCTGCTGGCCGCGGGCCAGCTCGACAAGGGTTTTTCGGTCAACGAGACCGATCCGGCCAAGATGGCCGAAGTCAAGGACCTGCTGATCTCGGCCAAGAAGACCCTGCTCGCCTATGACGACACCACCTTCTATTCGAAGCTGGTTTCCGGGGAGGCGTTGATGGTGCAGGCATGGGACGGCTGGTGCAATTACGGCATCGCCGAGAAGCCCGAGATCAAATACGTCATCCCCAAGGAAGGGTCGGATCTGTGGGTCGACACGATGGTGGTGATGAAGGCTTCCGCCAACAAGGACGCGGCCTTCCAGTTCATCAACTTCATGCTCGACGCCAAGAACCATGCCTGGGCGGCGCAGAACATCGACTACAAGGTGCCGAACAAGCCGGCTATGGAAAGCCTGCCAGCCGATTTCCTGGCGAAATTCCCTAACATGGCGATGCCAGTAGCCGATCTCGTCAAGTTCGAGCAGCTGCGTGACGTCGGCGACGCCCAGCGCGACTATTCGAAGATCGTCAGCGAGATCAAGGCCGCGCAGTAAGCAGCGTCAAACCAGACATCACGGCCGGCGGCGCTTCTGCTGCCGGCCTTGAGCGGTACCCAAACATTGTCCCAGACCAGACTTCGCTCCTCCTTGCTGATGGCCCCGGCGCTGGTCTGGCTGACCGCGCTGATGGTCGTGCCGTGCGCGCTGGTGCTGGCGCTCGCCTTCTTCCGCCGCGGCATCTATGGCGGCATCGAATACACCTTCACGCTGGAGAATTTCGGGCTGGTTTTCGACCCGCTCTATGCCGGCATCTTCCTCAAATCTGCACGCATCGCCGGCACGGCGACGCTGATCGCGGTGGTGATCGGCTATGCCGCCGCCTATGCCATATCAGCAGCACCGCGCCGGCTGCAGCCGGTGCTGCTGTTCTTCGCCGTGCTGCCGTTCTGGTCCAACTATCTGATCCGCACCTATGCCTGGATCGTGCTGCTCAACCGCGAGGGCCTGATCACCCAGCTGCTGCGCTGGTTCGGCTACACCGGCGAGCCGCCGTCGATGCTCTACACCGAAGGTGCCGTCATCGCCGGCCTGGTCTACAACTACCTGCCCTTCGTCATCCTCGCCTGTTACGCGCCGCTATCGCGGCTCAATCCGGAGCTCGCCGAGGCTTCGCGTGACCTCGGCGCTTCGGCCATCACCACCTTTCGCCGTGTCATCCTGCCGCTGACCGTGCCCGGCATCGCCGCCGGCGCCGTGTTCGTCTTCGTGCTGTCGATCGGCAACTTCGTTACGCCGGCCCTGCTCGGCGGTGGCCGCTTCCAGATGATCGGCAATCTCGTCTACGACCAGTTCCTGACCGCCAATGACTGGCCCTTCGGCGCGGCGCTCGCCATGATGCTGATCGCCATCATGCTGCTGGTGCTGATGGCGCAGGCGCTGGCCGCCGATCGCGCCTCGGGCCGCGCCGCGCCAGTGAGCGGAGGCGCCGATGGCTGAGCGCTCTCCCGCCACGCGGCGCACGCTCTGGCTCGTACTGAGCCTGGTCTTCGCCTTCCTCTACATCCCGATTGCCGTGCTGGTGGCGCTGTCCTTCAACGAGGGCGGCCTGCCGACCGCATGGTCGGGCTTTTCGCTGAAATGGTATGTCTCGCTGGCCGGCAATTCCGCGATCCTCTCAGCGGCGCTCAACACGCTGATCGTGGCACTGGTGTCGACGGCCATCGCCACGCTGCTCGGCACGCTGCTGGCGATCGGCGTCGAGATGCGCCGACATTATGGCAAGGGCCTCGAGGCGCTGATCTTTGCGCCGATGATCATTCCCGACATCGTGCTGGCGATCGCGCTGCTCTCGTTCTTCTCCATGCTCAACCTCACCTTGGGCCTGCACACCATCATCCTTGCCCACGTCGTCTTCAACCTCGCCTTCGTCTGCTCGGTGGTGCGCGCCCGGCTGAAAAGTTTCGACTGGTCGATTGTCGAGGCGTCCACTGACCTTGGCGCGTCCGCAGTGACCACCTTTCGGCGGGTGACATTGCCGGTCATCCTGCCGGCGGTCATCGCCGGCGCGCTGCTTGCGTTCACGCTGTCGGTCGACGAGTTCATCATCGCTTTCTTCACCGCCGGCGCCGGGCGAGCCTCGACCACGCTGCCGATGCAGATCTACGCGATGATCCGCTTCGGCATCACGCCGGAGATCAACGCGCTGGCGACCATCGTCATGGTGGTCTCGATCACCGCGCTGACCTTGTCGCAGCGGCTCAATCGAGGGGTCATCGGCCAATGAGCGAACCGCGCACGCTGCTGGCCATCGATCATGTGTCGAAGAATTTCGGCCGCGTGACCGCTGTCGACGGCATCTCGCTCGACATCCGCGAGAACGAGTTCTTCGCCCTGCTCGGGCCTTCGGGCTGCGGCAAGACCACGCTGCTGCGCATGCTGGCCGGCTTCGAGACGCCGAATGACGGGCGCATCCTGCTCGACGGCCGCGACATCGCCAGGATCCCGCCCAACAAGCGGCCGGTCAATCTGATGTTCCAGTCCTACGCGCTGTTTCCGCATATGAGCGTCAGGGCCAACGTGTCCTACGGCCTGGAAATGGAGCGTTTGCCGGCTAGCGAAATCCGTTCCCGCGTCGATGCCATCCTGGCGACGACCGAACTCGTCCCCTTCGCCGACCGCAAGCCGGAGCAGTTGTCGGGCGGCCAGAAGCAGCGTGTCGCGCTCGCCCGGGCTCTGGTCAAGCGACCCCGGCTGCTGCTGCTCGACGAACCGCTCGGCGCGCTAGACAAGAAACTGCGCGGCGCCATGCAATTGGAATTGAAGCGCCTGCAGCACGAGGTCGGCATCACCTTCGTCATCGTCACCCACGATCAGGAAGAATCGCTTGTGATGGCCGACCGCATGGCCGTACTCAAGGACGGCCGGTTGCTGCAATGCGACACCCCGCATGCAATCTACGAGCATCCCGCCGACCGCTTCGTCGCCGACTTCATCGGCGTGATGAATTTCGTGCCGGGCAAGGCCGCCGCCGATGGCGTGCTCGCCGGCAATGGCACGCGGATCGCCGGCAAGGTTCCCCCCAAGCTTGCGCCCGGTGCGTCCGCTGTCGCCTCGGTGCGGCCAGAGCGCATCCGGCTGTTCCCGTCAGTGGAGACCGCCAACCGCACCACCGGCACGGTCGAGGCATTGGCCTATCAGGGGCTCGACCTGCAGCTGCATGTCCGCACCCCCCTGTCGCCAAAGCCATTCCTGGTGCGCGTCACCGCCGATGCGGCGGACCGCCGGCCGGTCTCGTCGGGCGACCAGGTCGAACTCGGCTGGGACGCCGCCGATGTCAGAATTTTCGCAGAGTGAAGGAGAAGCCTGATGGCGCAGAAGACGATCGCGTTTTTTCCCGAAGCGGCCTATGGCCCGGCGCTCAATTCCGTCGGCATCGCCCAGGCGGTCGAAGCGCGTGGACACAAAGCGGTGTTCCTGTCCGATCCCGGCTTCGTTGACGTCTACAAGGGCTACGGCTTCGCAGCCCATCCGGTGAACCTGTCCGAGCCGATGCCGCCCGAGCAGATGGCCAAGTTCTGGGAAGATTTCATCAACGGGCATATCCCGAACTTCCGCAAATCGCCCTATGATCAGGTCGACAATTACGTCAAGGATTGCTGGACGGCGATCGTCGACAGCGCCAAATGGGCGCAGAAGGATCTGCCGCGCGTTCTGGCTGGCATTAAGCCGGATGTCATCTGCGTCGACAACGTCATCCTGTTCCCGGCGATCAAGCAGTTCGGCAAGCCGTGGGTGCGTGTCATCTCCTGCTCGGAAAACGAGATCGAGGACGAGGACATCCCGCCGCATCTGTCCGGCTGCGGTGAGAACGACCATGCCGGCCACCAGCGCTACCGCGACCATTTCAACGCGGTGATCAAGCCGATCCATGACGACTTCAACGCCTTCCTCACCGCCAACGACGAGGCGCCCTATCCGATCGGCCAGTTCTTCGAGGCCTCACCCTACCTGAACCTGCTGCTTTATCCCGAGGCGGCAAAGTTCAAGCGCCGCCATCCGCTCGATCCGGCAAAATTCCAGTATCTCGAAGGCTGCGTGCGGCAGGAAAAACCCTACACGGTGCCGACCTTCGCCGAGAACAATGACGGACCGCTGCTTTATGTTTCCTTCGGCAGCCTCGGCGCCGGCGATGTCGACCTGTTGAAGCGCATCATCGCGACGCTGGGCAAGACGCGCTACCGGGCGTTGGTCAATGTCGGCGGCTACAAGGACCAGTACACGGACGTGCCCGGCAACGTCATCGTCGAAAGCTGGTTCCCGCAGCCCTCGGTCATCCCGCAGGCCGATGCGGTGATCCACCATGGCGGCAACAACTCATTTACCGAGTGCCTCTATTTCGGCAAGCCGGCCATCATCATGCCCTATGTCTGGGACGGCCACGACAACGCCACTCGCGTTGAGGAAACCGGCCACGGCTTCGGCATGCCGCGCTACGACTGGAACGATGCCGAGCTCGTCGCCAAGATCGAAGCCTGCCTGACCGATCCGGCGATGAAGGCCAGGCTGGCGAAGACCTCGGCGCAGATGCACGCGCAGAACGGCCCGGAAAAGGCAGCTGGGTTGCTGGAGGCGCTGCTGTGACCTCCTCCGCACCACACCTCCATCAGGCCTCGACCCGCACCGATCTCGTCGACTGGGGCGCCCAGCCGGATGCGCTGGACGGCGCGTCCCATTCCACTGGCAGGCTGGTGCACAAAGGGCCGAACAACCAGCCGGAATCCGGCATCTGGGTCTGCACGCCTGGCCGCTGGCGCCTTAGCATCCCGCGCGATGAATTGTGCCATTTCGTCGCCGGCCGCGCGACCTACAGGTCGAATGTCGGCGAAGTGATAGAAGTCATTGCTGGAACCGTGGTCATTTTCCCGGCCGGCTGGGCGGGCGAATGCACCGTGCATGAAACCATGCGCAACGTCTACATGCTGGCCTGATCCTCGGAGCTTCACGATATGCCGACACCGCACTGGCAAAACGCCTCGACAGTGGACCTGGATGATTGGGGCGCGGGCACCAACACGCTCGCCGGCTCGCCGCGCGCCTCGGGCAAGATCCTGTCGCAGAACCCGGACGGATCGAGCGAATGCGGCCTGTGGTCATGCACACCGGGCACACGGAAGGTCACCTTTCCTGCCGACGAGTTCTGCCATTTCCTGTCGGGACGCGGCAGCTATATCCATGAGAACGGCGAAGATGTTCCGGTCGAGGCCGGCACGCTTGTGTTCTTCCCCGCCGGCTGGACCGGCATCTCCATCATCACCGAAACGCTGACCAAGGCTTTCATGTGCCGGTGAGCACCAATGCCATCCCAGGGAAAATCGATATGACAACACCGATCATGAAGTCCCCGCTCACTATTACCGACCTCGTCGACTGGGGCGTCATCCCGACGATGATCGAGGGCGAATCCCACACTTCGGGCAAGCTGCTTTACAAAGGGCCTGAAGGCCGCTCCGAATGCGGCCTGTGGGTGTGCACGCCAGGCAAATGGCACTGCCACGTCACCCGCGACGAGTTCTGCCACTTCCTTGAGGGCCGCTGCACCTATGTCCATGAATCCGGCGAGATCATCAAGATCGAGCCGGACACGGCGGCGTTCTTTCCGCAGGACTGGAAAGGCGTCTGCACCGTCCATGAGACGATCAAGAAGGTCTACATGATCCGCTGAGCGGGTCGGAGAGGATATCCATGCATTTCTCCCCTGACCGGCCGACTTTCTTCGTCAATCCCGATTACTGGCAGATGACCGGCGCGACGAAACCGGTAATCGACCCGGCGACGCTGGAAACGGTCGGTGCCATAGCCGCTGTGACAGATGGCGAGATCGATGCAGCGCTGACTGCCGCCACCAAGGCGCAGGCCGCCTGGAAAAGGCTCGACGCCAAGAGCCGCGCCAAGCACCTCCATGCCGTCGCCAATGCCATCGAAGCGGCCGACTTCACGCGTTGTGCCGAGCTGATGGTGCGCGAGATGGGCAAGCCCTATCCGGAAGCCATCGGTGAGATCGCCAATTGCGCGCCGATCTTCCGCTACTATGCCGAGATGGCGCGCGACGATGCCGGCAAGATCGCCGGCACGACGCAGGCCGGGTCGTTCCAGTATGCGCGCTACGAGCCCTATGGCGTCTCCGTCCACATCATGCCTTACAATTTCCCGATCCTGCTGATGTGCTGGACGGTCGCGGCGTCGCTGGCCGCCGGCAATGCCTGCGTCATCAAACCGGCCGAGGCGACGACGCTGTCGACGCTCGATTACATGACCGTGTTCCGCTCGCTGCCGGAGGGGATGGTCTCCTGCCTGCCCGGCGGCGCTGCCACCGCGCAAGCGCTGATCGTTTCCGACCGCACCCACGCCGTCGCCTTCACCGGCTCGGTCGCCGCCGGCAAGGCGGTGGCGGTGGCTTGTGCCGAGCGCATGAAGCCGTGCGTCATCGAAGCCGGCGGTAGCGATCCGCTGATCATCAGCCAACACGCCCCGCTCGATGTCGCCGCGGCCGGCAGCGTCACCGCCGCCTTCCACCTCACCGGCCAGGTCTGCACCTCGGCCGAGCGCTTCTTCGTCGTCGACGCGGTGCATGACTGCTTTGTCGACCTGTTCGCCGAAAGGACACGCGCGCTGCGCATCGGCAACGGCATGGACAAGACCGAGATCGGCCCGTTGGTCAGCGAAGGCGCGCGGGCGAAAGTGATGCGCCTTGTTGACGATGCCATTCGCAACGGTGCCAGGGCGGTCACCGGCGGCCGCATCCCGCCCGCACACAACACAGGCTGGTTCTACGAGCCAACGATCCTGACCGGTGTCACCCCTGATATGGCGATCGTGCGCGAAGAGTGTTTCGGGCCGGTCGCCGCGATCTGCCGGGTCCGGGATTTCGACGAGGCGATCCGGCTTGCCAATGACAGCCCGTTCGGGCTCGGCGCCTCGGTGTTCACCACCGATCTGGCCGAGGCGCATGAGGCCGCCGAGCGGCTCGAGGCCGGCATGGTCTGGGTCAACAACCCGCTGATCGACAATGACGCCTTGCCCTTCGGCGGCTGGAAGGCTTCAGGCCTTGGCCGCGAGCTTGGACGCCAGGGGCTGGACGCCTTCCGCCGCTCGAAGATGGTGATCATCGACCACGGCAACGCCGCGCCGCCCGATACAAAGATTTACACCGCGATCGCTTCGACCAACGCGCGCGAGACAGCGGCAATGACGGCGTTGCGCTTGGCCAGACTCTGTTTCGTGCCCGTCAGATAGACCGACATCAAGATCGGGTTGCCGGAAGCCGGCCAGATGACGGCCGCGTCATTGGTGCTGCCGCGCGCGCCAGTTCCGGTCTTGTCGCCGCATGTCCAGCCTTTCGGCAGTGCCGCCCTTATGCGCTCGTCGCCGGTCTTGTTCGCCACCAGCCAATCGACAAGCTGCGCCCGGCCCTTCTTCGACAGGCTGTTGCCGATCGTCAGCCGTTCGAAATTGTCGGCCATGGCCAGCGGCGAGGTCGTGTCGCGCGCGTCGCCCGGCAGCGACTCGTTCAGCTCCGGCTCGATGCGGTCCAGCCTGGTCACCTTGTCGCCGACCGAACGCAGGTAGGCCGTCAGCTGCGCCGGGCCACCAAAGGACTCCAGCAACAGATTGGCCGCCCCATTGTCGCTGACCGTCACGGCGGCCTGGCAAAGCTGCGCCACCGTCATCTCGCCGCCGGCATGTTTCTTGGTCGTCGGAGAGTTCGCGATGACGGCGTCGTGCGGAATCTTGATGCTGCGGTCGAGCTGCTCGATGCCGCCATCGACACGATGCAGGATGAATGCGGCCGCAAGCGCCTTGAAGGTGCTGCACATGGGGAACAACTCGTCCTCACGATAGCCGAATTGCGCGGTCGTTCCGGAGATCCGGCAGGCCACGCCGAGCCGGCCGCCGCTTTTCGCCTCGATCCGCCTTATTTTCGGCAAGACCCCATCAAATTTTGTCGGGCTCGTTGCCGCCTTCGCAATGGCGCCAACCGGGGCCGTCAAAACCACCGCGAGACCACTGATGAAACTGCGTCTGCTTGTCATGTCCACACTCTCTGTCGCCCCGCGCAGCAGAACTGGACCGGATCCGGCGCCATCGCAAACGAGTAAACATCGCCCCGGCCATAAGAAAAATTAGGGCTGGGATGATGAAGCGATCGCACCTCCCGTTGAATGGCTTGCGCGCCTTCGAGGCCTCTGCAAGGCATCTCAGTTTCACCGGCGCCGGCCTCGAACTGCGCGTCACCCAGGCCGCCGTCAGCCATCAGATCAAGGGCCTTGAAGAGGTCCTTGGTATCAGGCTTTTTCGCCGATTGCCGCACGGCCTGGCTTTGAGCGAGGAGGGCGAGGCTCTGTTGCCGGTACTGAGCGACGCGTTCAACAGGATCAGCGTCACGCTTGACCGCTTCGAGGGTGGTCGCTTCAACGACATCGTCACCGTCGGTGTCGTCGGCACCTTCGCGTCGGGATGGCTGATCCCCAGATTGCCGGCATTTCACCAGGCCTATCCGGACATAGAGCTGCGCATCTCGACCAACAACAACCGGGTCAATCTCGCCGCCGACGGTCTCGACTTTGCCATCCGCTTCGGCGATGGCTCCTGGCAGGGCACCGAGAACACACCGTTGCTGCCCGGCGCCTTCTCGCCGGCCTGCACGCCCGACATCGCCGCGGGTCTGCGCGACCCGTCCGATCTCGCGCGCGAAACGCTGCTATGCTCGTACAGGGAAGACGAATGGTTGCGCTGGTTCGAGACGGCAGGGTGCCATTGCCCGCCGATCAAGGGCATCGTCTTCGACTCATCGGTCACCATGGCGAACGCTGCCGTCCAGGGCGCCGGAGTGGCGCTGCTGCCGATTTCGATGTTCAGCCGCGAGCTCTGTTCGGCTGAGCTGGTGCAGCCTTTCGACTGCACGGTCGACGTCGGCCGATATTGGCTGTCGGCGCGGCGCAGGCGCCAGAACTCGCAGGCAATGACCATCTTCGCCGACTGGTTGAAGGCCGAGACGGGGTGCAGTTCCAGGAAAAGCGTGTAGCGGCCTTCCCGGGAAAGCGCATGGCGCTTCCCTTAGGGAATTGCGTCAAAGCAAAGAGATAGAGCGGGTCAGCGTTTCCGGAGAACGCTCTAGCCCCCGGCTTCCCAGGAGCCGATTTCGGCCATTCGCTTGAGCAACGGCGCCGGTTTGAAGACCTGCCTGCCGGTCCGCTGATGCCAATACTCGAGCCGCTCGATGATCTTGCCCGCTCCTTCAAGTCCGGCCCAAAACATCGGGCCGCCCTTGCCGACGGGAAAGCCGTAGCCATTGGCCCAGACGACATCGATGTCGGAGGCGCGGGCGGCGACGCCTTCCTCCAGGATCTTGGCGCCCTCGTTGACCAAGGGATAGAGCGTGCGTTCGATGATTTCTTCCGCGCCGATCGCGCGCGGCACGATGCCCTTCTCGGCAGCCTTGTCGCGGATCAGCGCCTCGACCTCGGGATCGGGCACTGCGGTGCGCGCGCCGGCCTCGTAGAGATAGAAGCCACGGCCGGTCTTCTGCCCGAAACGGCCCTGTTCGCACAGCGTGTCGGCGATCACGGCCGTCTGGCCGCGCGCCTTGCGGTTGCGCCAGCCAATGTCGAGGCCGGCGAGATCGCCCATCTGGAACGGCCCCATCGGCCAGCCGAAATCGGTGAACGCCTGGTCGATCTGGCGCGGCGTTGCGCCCTCCAGCAGAAGCGTCTCGGATTCGGCGCCACGCGCCGCCAGCATGCGGTTGCCGACAAAACCGTGGCAGACGCCGACGACGACAGCCACCTTGCCGATCCGCCGCGCCATGTCGACGACGGCAGCCAGCGCATCGGGCGCGGTCTTCTCGGCGCGCACGATCTCCAAGAGCTTCATGACATTGGCCGGCGAGAAGAAATGCAGGCCGAGTACATCCTGCGGGCGCGAGGTCGAGGCGGCGATTTCGTTGATGTCGAGATAGGAGGTGTTGGTGGCGAGGATTGCGCCGGGCTTGGCCACAACGTCGAGCTTGCCGAAGACCTCCTTCTTGACCGCCATGTCCTCGAACACCGCCTCGACGATCAGGTCGCAATCGGCGAGATCGGCATAGTCGGTGGAGCCGGTGAACTGGGCGAGACGCTGCCGCTTGGCATCTTCGGTCAACGATCCCCGCGTGACGGAGACGGCATAGTTCTTGTCGATGGTGCCCAGTCCGCGTTGCAGCGCCTCCTGGCTGGTCTCCAGCAAGGTGACGGAATAACCGCCATTGGCGAAAGCCATGGCGATGCCGCCGCCCATGGTGCCGGCGCCGATGACGCCGATACGTGCGATCCTGCGCTTGACGAGATCTTTGCCGGGAACCTTTGCCGCCTCACGTTCGGCGAAGAACAGATGGCGCTGCGCACGCGACTGGTCGCTGGCGACGAGCTCGACGAACAGCGCGCGCTCCGCTGCCAGCGCTTCGTCGAACGGCAGCGTGACGGCATTGCGCACCGCCTGCGCACAAGCGATCGGTGCTTCGAGGCCGCGCGCTTTTTTTGCAAGGTCCGTCGCCTCGGCGTCGAAGGCCGCCAGATCGGTCTCCTTGAGCCCATCGTTTCGATCGCGCACCGGCGTGAAGGGACCACCCTTGCGGGCTATTTCCCTGGCGAAGTTCACGGCATGCGTGGTCAGATCGCCGTCGAAGACGGCGTCGACCAGACCGGCGGCATGCGCCTCTTCTGCACCGATCGGCGAACCGGAAACGATCATCTTGAGCGCCTTCACCGCGCCGACCAAGCGCGGCAGCCGCACCGTGCCGCCGCCACCCGGCAAGAGACCGAGCTTGACCTCCGGCAGGCCGAGTTTGGCGCCGGTGTCGGCGACGCGGAAATGGCAGCCTAGCGCCAGCTCCAGGCCACCGCCCAGCGCGGTGCCGTGGATGGCGGCGATCGTCGGCTTGGCGATGGTTTCCAGCGTTGCCACGATGGCGCGCAGTTCGGGCTGCTGCACCGGCTTGCCGAATTCGGTGATGTCGGCGCCGGCAACGAAAGTTCGGCCGGCACAGACGATGACGATGGCGGCGACCGACGGATCATCCCGCAACCCAACGAGAGCCTGCATCAGCGGTTCGCGGACCTGAAAGCTCAGCGCGTTGACCGGCGGATTGTCGATGGTGACGATGGCGACATCGCCGTCACGGCTGACCTTGAGGAAATCGGACACGCAAAACCTCCCAGCATTGTTGAGCGGCCGTGGCCGCGCGGACCGGATTTACAGCGCCGTGACGCGGATGGGAACCCGATGCCGGCCTGGCACAATGGTTACCGGTCTTGAAAAGCCTAGCGCTGGCCGGCAACCTCAGCCGCCATCATCTCCGGCATCGCGGCGTAGTAGCGATCCTTCGCACCCCCCTCTGCTCTGCCGGGCATCTCCCCCGATTGGACGTCGCCTCGGCTTCCGCCAATCTCCAACGCTGTAAGAATGAGCGACGCGCGAAGGCTGCCGATCTCCCCCCTTGTGGGGGAGATGTCCGGCAGGACAGAGGGGTGTGCTGTCCCGCCGACATCGGCGTTTTCGCCATCGCAACTACCGGAGCGCCTTCTGCCCACCAGCGGCCGTGATGACACCGACAATGATCAGCCCGGTCAGCAACAGCCGCACGCCGGCGCTGACACCGAACGTGTTGAGCATGGTCAAAAGCAGCACCAGGAACAGCGCCGCACCCCAGACGCCCGGCACGTTGGCCTTGCCACCGGCCACCGATGTGCCGCCGATGACGACGACGGCGATCGAGGCCAGCAGATACTCGTTGCCGATATCGACATTGGCGCCACGGAAATAGCCGGCGAGCAGCGCCCCGTCGATGCCACCGAGCGCCCCGGACAGCGTATAGGTGAGGAAGCGAATGCGGCCGACATTGACGCCGGCAAGCCACGCCGCGCGGATGTTCTGGCCGATCGCCAGCACCGAGCGGCCATAGATCATGCGTTGCAGCGCGATAGCAGCACCGATGGTGAACAGCACGGTAAGGATCGCCAGCACCGGAATGCCCAGCACCTGCCAGTTGGCGAAATCGGCGAAGCCGGGCGGCGGCTTGATCTGCAGCCCGCGCCCATAGCTGATGTCGATCGACTGGATGATGAAGCTGGCCGACAGCGTGGCGATGATCGGCGGGATGCGTAGCGCCCAGATCAGCAAATAGTTGGCGGCGCCGATCGCGGCACCGGTGGCGAGCGCCGCCAAAAGCCCGACCACGATCATGGCATCGTTGCCGTCCATCACCTTCATGGCGACGGCGCTGGCAAGGCCGATATTGGCCGGCAGCGACAGATCGACATTGCCCGGCCCAAGCGTGATGACGAACATCTGGCCGATGCCGACAATGACGGTGAACACCGCCAGCGACAGCGCCGCCGTGACCATGCCGCCGGCGCCATAACCGCCGGTGAAGGCGATCGTCGCCAGCCACACCAGCAAGGCACCGAGGAACGACCAGATCCAGGGTTTGGCAAGCAGTGGTTTCAATGCGGCCATGGCTACCTCTCCCTGCGGCTGATCAGGACGCGGGCCGCCAGCACGATGATCAGGATGGCGCCATTGGCGGCCACCTGCCAGTCGGGCGGAATGTGCATGAAGGTGAGCAGCGGCGAGGCGGCCAGCGCCAGTGTCAGGGCGCCGATCACCGCGCCGATCGGCGACACCCGGCCGCCGACGAATTCGCCGCCGCCGAGGATGACGCCGGCAATCGCCAGCAGCGTATAGCCATTGCCGATATTGGCATCGGCCGAGGTGGTGATGCCGATCAGTGCCATGCCGGACAGCACGCCGAACAGGCCGGCCAGCGCAAACAGCACGATCTTGGTCTTGAGCAGCGACCAGCCGGCGCGGCCGAGGGCCGCCGGATTGCCGCCGGAACCGCGCAGGATCACGCCGTAGGAGGTACGCATCAGCCCGAAATGGACGATGAGGCCGATCAGCAGCGCCGCGATGATCGGGAACGGCACGAAAGGCGGCTTGAATGCCATGAACGCCAGCAGCCAGTCCGGCGCCTTGCCGCCGGGTTTGGGCAGGACGAGGATGGCCAGCCCCTGCCAGACGAAGCTCATGCCGAGCGTCACCACGATCGAAGGCAGATTGCGCAGATGGATCAGCGCGCCGAGCAAGGCATAGACGGCGATCGACCCGAGCAGGATGGCGACACCGATCAGCGGCGCGTCCTTCAGCCAGGTCGCGGTCACGCAGCCAACGAAACCGACGAAGGTGCCTATCGATAGGTCGAGTTCATTGCCGGCGATGACGAACATCTGCGCGATCGTCGCCAGAGCGATTGGGATCGCCAGGTTCAGCATCAGGCTGAAGCCGAAATAGCTGATGGCCCGCGGATTGAGCCAGGCGATGGCGAGCAGCACCAGCGCCAGCGACAGCGCCGGCAACAACCCGCGCAACAGGCGAGCACGGGCCAGCGCGCCACGCTCGGCGGAACTCCTTGCAGTGGTGTCGAGGCTGGCGGCCGTCATCTCAGGCCGCATCGCCGAACGAGGACTGGATAATCTTCTCTTCGGTCAATTCGTCGCGGCCCAGATTGGCGACGATGCGGCCGTTCTTGAAGACATAGATGTGGTCGCAATTGTCGAGCTCTTCGGTTTCCGTGGTGTACCAGAGGAAGGTGCGGCCGCGGCGGGCCTCTTCCTGTACGAGGTCATAGACCTCCAGTTTGGTGCCTATATCGACGCCGCGCATCGGGTCGTCCATCAGCACGATCTGCGCGTCCGAGCCAAGCGCCCGGGCAAACAGCGCCTTCTGCTGGTTGCCACCCGACAGCGAGAAGATGTTGTTGTTCATGTCCGGCGTGCGGATGCCGATCTTCTTTTGCCAGACTGCAGCGAGCTCGGCCTCGCGCTGCGGCGAGATCAACAGCCCGTTGCGCAAACGCGCCAGCGAGCGGATGCCGATATTCTGCGCAATCGACCATTGCGGGAAGATGCCGTCCGACTGGCGGTCGCCGGCCACCAGCGCCACCGGCGCGGTGACCTCGATACCGGCTCGGGCACGCGATGCAGCAGCGAAGATCGCCAGCAACAGGTCGGTCTGACCATGGCCCGCCAGACCGGCCAGGCCGATGATCTCGCCGGCACGGGCGACAAGGTCGGTGCCGTCCTTCTGCACGGCGGGTCGCGCCCGCACCCGCAGCGGGCTGGCCCCCGGTTTGGCGTCGGCGACCTGCGCCGCGATATTCTGGCGCGCTTCCGCCCCGCCCATCGCCGTCACCAGCCGGTCGCGGTCGAAGGCACCAGCGGCGTCGGCGACAACCACCTTGCCGTCGCGCATCACCACGATGCGATCGGCATTCCGCAACACCTCGCCCAGCACATGCGAGATCAGGATGCAGCTTTTGCCGCCGGCGACGAAGCGCCGCACGAAGGCCAGCAACTGTCCGGCCGTGTGCGCGTCGAGCGACGATGTCGGCTCGTCGAGGATCACGAGGTCGAGCCGGTCCTGCGTGACCGTGAAGGCGCGCGCCACCTCGACCATCTGGCGCCGGCCGATCGATAGGTCGCCGACGATGTCAGACGCCGAGATGCTGTGGCCAGGAAAGATCTCGTCGAGCTTGGCGGCGATCAGTTCGGCAGCCTTGCGCCGCCAGCCGAAGCCGCGCAGCGAGGCATGGTTGATGCGCGTGTTTTCGGCGACGCTGAGATTGGGACACAACGACAGTTCCTGGAACACGCAGCGTATGCCCAGTTGCTGTGCCCGCGACACCGAGTAATTGTCCTCGATACCGCCATGCACGCCGATCTGGCCGCTGTCAGGCACGAGCGTGCCCGCAACCATGTGCATCAGCGTCGACTTACCGGCGCCATTGTGGCCGACAAGCCCGACGCATTCGCCCGGGCCAACGTGGAAATCCACACCGCCCAGCGCGCGAACGGCGCCGAAGTGTTTTTCGGCGCCGTTCAGTCTGATGATGTCAGCGTTCCCTGCAACCATGCTCAACGATATCCGCTCGACGATACGGACGGCAACGCTTCTCCGACACTCACTTGATGTTGGCTTTGATGGCCGCGATCGCGTCCTCTTGCGTGTATTCGTGGCTGGCGACGCCACCCTTGACGATTTTCGGCAGCTCGGCTTCGAAATCGTCCTGGGTGAAGGCCAGATACGGCACCAAGAGATCGTGCGGGATATCGGTGCGGCCGTCGAGTACCTGTTGCGCCACCCAGAAAGCGAGCGACGACACGCCCGGCGCGATCGACGCCGACCAGGTCTTGTAGCCGTCCTTGTCCTTTTGTTCCTTCCACCACTGCAACTCATCCTGCCGGTTGCCCATGATGATGGTCGGGCGCGGCTTGCCGGCGGCGGCAAAGGCCTGCGCCGCGCCATAGCCGTCACCGCCCTGGTCCACGATGCCGACGACATCGGGCAGCGACGGCAGGATGGTCGCGACCGCCTTCTGCGCGGTGGTCTGGTCCCAATCGCCGGTCACCGAGCCGACGATCTTGAACTCGGGATGGGCAGCGACACCTTCAAGGATGCCGGCATGGATGGCGTCATCGATCGAGGTGCCGGCCAGGCCGCGGATTTCCAGCAGATTGCCGCCCTTGGGCTGGAACTTGGCCATCTGCTCGACTTCCTGCTTGCCCATGTCCTTGAAGTCGACGACGACGCGATAGGCGCAAGGTTCGGTGACGGTGCCGTCGAAGGAGACGACGGTGATGCCGGCGTCACACGCCTGCTTGATGGCGCCGTTGAGTGCGTCCGGCGAAGCGGAGTTGATGACGATCGCGTCATAGCCCTGCAGAATCAGGTTCTGCACCTGAGCCGCCTGCGTCGGCACTTCCTTGTCGGCGGTCGTGAAGATATCGGCCGCGCCGACGACCTTGTCGGCGACCGCCTTCTTTGTGACGATGCCATAGCTGTCGAGCATCGCCTGCCGCCACGAATTGCCGGCGTAGTTATTGGAGAAGGCGATCTTCTTGCCACTGGTGTCGGCAAGTGCGGTGCCCGAGGCGAGCATCGCCGCCAGAGCGCCCAAGACAAACAGTTTCTTCATGTCGTAATCCTCCCAGATGTTTACTGCTGCAGTTCCTGCCGGTTTTGACCCCGGCCTCGCTCCCAATCTGATTTGAGCACGGACGGTCCCGAACTCAAAACAGTCTCAATCCCGGCACGCGCACCCGGAGCCGGTACAGCGACGTCGATGCGGCGATGTAGAGGCTCCTCAGATCGTCGTCGCCGAAGGTGAAATTCGCACAGTCTTCCGGCGTGCGGATGACGCCCAGAATGGCACCCGACGCGTCGAAGACATGGATGCCTCCGGGGCCGGTGCAGTAGACATTGCCGCGGCTGTCGATCTTCATGCCGTCCGGCGCTCCCGGCCCGTCGCCTTCGGTCACCGCCCACACCGCACCGCCGTTGAGGTCGCCATCCGCCTCGACGCCGAACACCCTGATGTGTCCGCGTTCGGTGTCGTTGATAAACAGCCGCGACTCGTCCAGCGAGAAGCAAAGCCCGTTCGGCTGGACGAAATCGTCGGCCAGCAATGTCAGCCGGGCGCCGTCGCCGTCGATGCGGTAGACGCCCTGGAAAGACAATTCCTGCGGCCGCGGCACGCCGTAAAATTCCACTCGGCCATAACCCGGATCGGTGAAGTAGATCGAGCCGCCGGTGGCAACGACTATATCGTTCGGGCTGTTGAGCTGCTTGTCCTGATGGTGTGTGGCAAGAACGGTCACGCTGCCATTGGGCTCGGCGCGGGTCACCCGGCTGGTCGCGTGCTCGCAGGTGACCAACCGTCCCTGGCGATCCAGCGTATTGCCATTGGCCTTGTGGCTCGGCTCGCGGAACAGCTCGATCTCGCCCGTGGCGCTGCGGCGATACATGCGGCTTTCCGGAATATCGGAGAAAACCAGCCACTTCTCATAGGGATGCCACACCGGCCCTTCGAGGAAACCGAAGCCGCTCGCCAGCGTTTCGATCGTCGCATCGCCGACGACGTCGTCGAAGCCGGAATGGCGAGCTCGCGCCGACACCGACATCACTGGTGCCTGGCGGCGCGAACAGCCGTGCGAATTCGCATGGCGACGAATGGCATGAGCGCTTCCCTGATATGTATTCTTATTGAGGATCGAAGGTAGTTGCGGCACCGGCGTGGCGATACGGGTCAAAGCGCACGCCCGACTGTGCATTTGCACAGTCGCACCCGAGCAAAGGAAAAGTGTCAAACGGTTTTCCGAACCGCTCTGGCTGCATTCAGTGATCGGGCGAAGCCTGCGCCAGCCAGGCGTCGAGCCGGTCCTGCTCGCGGCGCAGCGCGTCGATGTTGATCAGGCCTCGCGCCATGGCGAGATAGATCGCCCGCGTCCGCGAGTTGAACACGGATGCATCGCCGGCCCCGTCCTCCGCCGGCACGATGCCGAGCTTGTCGTAGACATGCTTGATGCGGCTCTGCGCGCCGCGGATCGACAGGCCGCGGCGTGCGGCGATCGCCCGGTCGGTCAGGCCAAGCGCGATGTCGATAAGGCTTTCATATTCGCCGTCGGTGATGCCCTCGAACTTGTCCTGGACGCGGTGCTGGATGCCGCGGATCTCGCGGTCGATGATGCAATGGCCCTCGCGGAAAACGCCGCGCAAGGCCGAGCGCATGCCTTCCTCCGTTGCCGATTTGAGCACATAGCCATAGACCGAGCCGGGCGGCACGATGCGCGCCACGCCGCGCACATAGGCCTCGTCGGCGAAGTTCGACCAGAACAGGATGTGCGTGCCGGCGCGGCGGTTCCAGATCGCCCTGGCAACCTCGATCCCGGTCGCCTTCGGCATCTGCAGGTCGAGCACGACATGCGGCGGCTCGCGCTCGGCCGCAAGGTTGATGGCGTCCTCGCCGTCGCTCGCTTCGATCACCTCGACGTCGCCGGGCCACAATTGCTCGACGGTGCGCCGCGCGAAGGTGCGGTGCAGTCCGTCATTTTCGGCGATCATCACAAGCATCACATGGCCTCCGACACGGCGAGCTGGCCGGGCGCCGCTGCAGCCGCCGCAACCGGCAGCTCCCGCGACGGCCGGCGGTCGATCTCCACGACGACACGGGTGCCGCCGCTCTTGCGGCCGGCCTGCCCAATGCGCAGCCGCGCACCGATCAGCGCGGCGCGCGTATGCATGTGGCCAATGCCGCCATGGGCGGCCGGATCGATAGTGCCGCAGCCCTGGCCGTCATCGGTGACGATCACCCGCAGCACGCTTGCGGTCGAAGCCAGCAGCACGTCGATGCGGCGCGGCGCAGCATGCCGAACCGCATTGTTGATGGCTTCCTGCACGATCCGGTAAAGTGCCGTGCGGACGGGCTCCGGCAGATTGTCGGCGCCGCCGTCGCTGGTGTCTGCGATGCGCACGGCGATGGGCGGCTTGGCTCTGGCGACGCTGCGGTTGAGATGCGCTTCGACCGCATCGCGCAGGCCGAACAGTTCGAGCACGCTCGGCCGCATGTCGTCGACGATGTGGCGCAGTTCCGTCAGGCAGCCGGCGACCTCCTGCTCGAGGTCAGCAAGCTGCGCCGCCCGCGCCACGCCCTGGCCGCGCAGGGCCGAAAGCTGGCGTGCGATGCGGGCGAGGTCGGCAAGCGTCTGGTCATGCAGGTCCATCGCCATGCGCCGGCGTTCGCGCTCCATGCCCTCGGTCAGTTGCGAGGCGCCGACGCGCAGCAATTCGACGCGATTGCGCGCCTCGCTCTCGGCAAGCATGGCGCGGCGCGCCTCCTCGGTCTGGATCAGCGCAAAGATATAGGGCGCGATCAGGTCGGCGCATTGCTGGGCGACCGCGACATCGGCAAGCGTGTAGCAGCCGACCTCGTGCCGGCTGATGTTCAGCGCCCCGATGATGCCGCCACGTGCCCTGAGCGGCACGACGATGCGGCTGCGCAGCCTGGCGGCGAAGATCGGTCCGTCGATGGCCGTGGCGAAATGGAAGCGCTCGTCGCGCAGCGCGTCGTCGGAGAGCAGATATGCCACCTCGCCCCACAGCACCGAGCGAATCGGGCTGACTTCGGTCGGCAGCGGATGCTGGGCAAGCTCGCTCCAGCTGGTGTGGAAGCCGGCTTCATAACAGGCATGCCTGCGCCCGTCATGCGACAGCACCGCCAGATCCATGTGGTCGTGCGGAATGAGCGTCCCGATCTCGATGGCTGTGGCGCGAAACGCCGTGCCGGGATCGATATGGCCGGCAAGCGCCGCCGAAATCGCCAGCAACCGGTCGATCAGGACCAGGGACACCTCCGGCATGGCTGCGCGATCCTCCCGTGCCGGGAATAGTGGACGCTATGCGGCGCCCCTGTCAACGAGGGCGCCATTGGCCGTGGCGATCAACTTGCGGTGCAATGATTGAAAAGGGTTCGCGTCCTGGTCTAGGGAAAGGGCCAGGAGATCGCAATCGAATGCCAGTGACGCCAACCGTTGCTCCGGGCGCCCCGGGAATTCCGGCCCGCTGGACGTCAAGCGCCAAGAGTGGCGTTGGAACGTCCCTTTCGCCAAGCGGCCATATCTGGTTCACGATCAGCCATGGCATTCTCAACGAGATTTACTATCCGCACCTCGACAGCGCCTGCACGCGCGACCTTGGCCTGATCGTCACCGGCCCCGACGGCTATTTCTCCGAAGAAAAACGCGATGCTGTGCACGCCATCGAGCCATTCGAGGACGGCGTGCCGGCCTACAGGGTGGTCAACACCGCGACTGACGGCGCCTACCGGATCGAAAAGCGCATACTTGCCGACCCGGCACGGCCCGCTTTGCTGCAGGAAATTACCTTCACAGCGCTCAAGGGTGCCGCCGGCGACCATCGCGTCTATGCCTTGCTGGCGCCGCATCTCGTCAATGCCGGCATGGGCAACACCGCCTGGGTCGGTGACCACAACGGAAAACCCGTGCTGTTCGCCTCGGGGCGCGGCACCTGCCTGGCCCTGGCCTCGTCACTGCCCTGGCGCACGGGCACGGCCGGCTACGTCGGCGTCTCCGACGGCTGGCAGCAGCTCCACAATACCGGCGAGCTCGATCCGGTCTGCCGGCGGGCCGAGGACGGCAATGTCGCGCTGACCGGCGAGATCGGCTTTACCGCGTCCAAGACAACGGCCGTGCTGGCGCTGGGCTTTGGCGCGACATCGGACGAGGCGGCCGAAAATGCCTTCGCCAGCCTGAAGCAAGGCTTTGAGCCCGCCGCCAACGCCTACGTCGAGAGATGGCGCAAATGGCAAAAGAGCCTGCTGCCGCTGGACCGGCATGGCGAATCCGGGATCAACTTCTATCGCGTCTCGACCGCGGTTCTGTCGACCCACCGGTCGATCGCGATACCGGGTGCGGCGGTCGCCAGCCTTTCGATTCCGTGGGGCTTCAACAAGGGTGACGACGACCTCGGCGGCTACCATCTGGTCTGGCCGCGCGATCTGGTCGAGACCGCCGGTGGTTTTCTCGCCGCCGGCGATGCCGCGTCGGCCCTGCAAATCCTCGACTATCTCAGTTCCATCCAGCAGCCGGACGGCCACTGGCCGCAGAACGCCTGGCTCGACGGGTCGGCCTATTGGCCAGGCATCCAGATGGATGAATGCGCGTTCCCGTTGCTGCTGGCCGATTCGCTGCACCGCGCCGGGCACCTGCCGCAGGCCAGGCTGCTCGCCTTTCAGCCGATGATCGAGCGCGCCGCCAGCTATGTCGTGCGCAACGGACCCGTCACCGGTGAGGACCGCTGGGAAGAGGATGCCGGCTACAGCCCGTTCACGCTTGCCGTCGAGATCGCGGCACTGCTTGCCGCGGCCGACCTGCTCGACGCCTGCGGCAAGCAGGTCGCCGCGACCTATCTGCGCGAGACCGCCGATGTCTGGAACGACCAGGTCGAGCGCTGGACCTATGTCACCGGCACGGCACTCGGCAGGCAGGCCGGCGTCGACGGCTATTACGTGCGCATCGCGCCACCCGACAGCGCGGAGGCCGGTTCACCGAAGGACGGCTATGTCCCGATCAAGAACCGGCCGCCCGGCGCTTCCGACCAGCCGGCCGAGGCAATCGTCAGCCCGGACGCTCTGGCGCTCGTCCGCTTCGGCCTGAGGGCAGCCGACGATCCGCGTATCGTCGACACGGTCACGGTCATCGATGCGCAATTGCGCTGCGACCTGCCGCAAGGGTCGCTCTGGTACCGCTACAATGGCGATGGCTATGGCGAGCATGAGGATGGCGCGCCCTTCGACGGCACCGGCCAGGGCCGGCCGTGGCCGTTGCTCGCTGGCGAACGCGCCCATTACGAGCTTGCAGCCGGACGCGAGGACAGAGCGGTGGACCTGCTGGCGGCGCTGGAAGGCTCGGCCGGGCTGGGCGGCCTGCTGCCCGAACAGGTCTGGGACGGAGCCGACATGGCCGAGCGCGAACTGCTGCACGGTCGCCCTTCGGGCAGCGCCATGCCGCTGGTCTGGGCGCATTCGGAGCATATCAAGCTGTTGCGCTCGGCGCGCGACGGCGCGGTCTTCGACATGCCGCCGCAAGGCGTCAAGCGCTACATCGAGGACAAGACCGTATCGCCGTTCAGGACATGGCGCTTCAACAACAAGATCCGCACGCTGCCGGCCGGCAAGACGCTGCGCGTCGAGCTCTTGGCCCAGGCGACGGTTCGCTGGAGCAGCGATAATTGGGCGACCGCCGTCGACACCCCGACGATCGAGAACGCTTTCGGCGTCCATCTGGTCGACCTGCCCACGGCCAGCCTCCCCTGCGGAAGCTCGCTGATCTTCACTTTTTTCTGGCCCGGAGCCGGCGATTGGGAGAATGTCGACTTCACCGTCATATCAGGCGATCAGGATAGCCAGTCGATCCTTCCTCGATAAATCCAGTAATCTCCAGGAAACAGGGACGAAACCATGCAGATCGGAATGATGGGATTGGGCCGGATGGGCGCCAACATGGTCCGGCGCCTGATGCGCGACGGCCACGAATGCGTCGTCTATGACATCAACCCGGCCAGCGTCGCCGCCCTGGTGACCGACGGCGCGTCAGGGACGGCATCCATGGACGAATTCGTCGGCAAGCTGGCCAAGCCGCGCTGCGTCTGGCTGATGCTGCCGGCGGCGATCACCGGCAAGATCATCGATCAGGTGGCCGCCCTGATGGAACCCGGCGACATCATCATCGACGGCGGCAATTCCTACTATCACGACGCCGTCGACCAGGCCGCGAAACTGGCCGCCAAGGGTATCCATCTTGTCGATGTCGGCACCAGCGGCGGTGTCTGGGGCCTTGAGCGTGGCTATTGCCTGATGATCGGCGGTCCCGACGTGGCGGTGCAGCACCTTGATTCGATCTTTGCCACGCTGGCGCCCGGTGCCGATGCCGGTTCCAATCCGCCCAAGGATGCCGGGACCGCACCCTATGGCTATCTGCATTGCGGACCGAGCGGTGCCGGCCACTTCGTCAAGATGGTGCACAACGGCATCGAATATGGCGTGATGGCCGCCTATGCCGAAGGCATGAACATCCTGAAGTCGGCCAATGCCGGCAAGCGGCAACGAACGGCGGACGCCGAGACCAGCCCCCTGGAAAACCCGCAATACTACCAGTTCGACGTCGACCTGCCTCAGGTGGCAGAGGTCTGGCGGCATGGCAGCGTCATCGGCTCCTGGTTGCTCGATCTCACCGCGGGCGCGCTGAAGGGTGATCCGGACCTGGCGAATTTCGGCGGCCGCGTCTCGGATTCCGGCGAAGGCCGCTGGACGCTGAAAGCAGCGATCGACACCGGCGTGCCGGCGCCGGTTCTGTCCTCGGCGCTGTTCGACCGCTTCTCCTCGCAAGGCGAATCCGAATTCGCCGACAAGCTGCTCTCGGCAATGCGCTATGCCTTTGGCGGCCATGTCGAGAAGCCGAAGTCCGGCTCGTGACGGCGGCAGGGGAGACACGCCGATGAGCCCGGAACGGTCCGACACGCTGGTGCTCTTCGGAGCCACCGGCGACCTCGCCCACAAAAAGATATTTCCAGCCCTTTACCAGATGGTGGCCAAGGGCACCCTCACTGAACCGGTGATCGGCGTGGCGTTCGACGCCTGGGACCTTCAGCAATTGCAGGCGCGCGCCCACGACGGCATCGTCAATGCGCTCGGCAAGATCGACGAAAAATTGTTCGCCAAGTTCGCCTCCCTGCTGCGCTATGTCAGCGGCGACTACCGCGATCCGGCGACGTTCGAGAGACTGAAAAGCGCGCTCGGCACCGCCCAGCGACCGCTGCACTACATGGCGGTGCCGCCGACCATGTTCGAAACCGTCGTCCAGGGACTGGAGCAATCGGGCACCGCGCATGGCGCGCGGCTGATGGTCGAAAAGCCGTTCGGCCACGACCTGCAATCGGCGCGCTGGCTGAACCGGGTTCTGCATCTGGTGTTCAACGAACAGTCGATCTTCCGCATCGACCACTATCTCGGCAAGGAAGCGATCCAGAACCTGCTCTATTTCCGCTTCGCCAATTCCTTTCTGGAGCCGATCTGGAACCGCAACTTCGTCGAGAGCGTGCAGATCACCATGGCCGAGGATTTCGGCGTCGAGGGGCGTGGCCGCTTCTATGACAATGTCGGCTGCATCAGGGACGTCATCGAGAACCATCTGCTCAACATCCTGTTGCTGCTTGCCATGGAGCCACCCGTCGGCCGTTCCGCCGACGATTTGATCGACGAGAAGGTGCAGGTGCTGCGGGCGATCCGCACCTTGGCGAAAGACGACGTCGTGCGCGGTCAGTTCACCGGCTATCTCGCCGAACCCGGCGTGGCGCCGAACTCACCGGTCGAGACCTTTGCGGCGGTGCGTTTCTTCGTCGACACCTGGCGCTGGCAGGATGTGCCGTTCTTCATCCGCGCCGGCAAGAACATGCCGGTGCATGTCACCGAAGTTGTGGTGCGGCTGAAGCGGCCGCCGCTCGACGTCTTCGATCCGATCAAGCCGGCCGACCAGAACTACGTTCGCTTCCGCATCGATCCGCAAGTGGTGATCGCCGTCGGCGCCCAGCGCAAGGCGGCGGGCGACGACATGATCGGCGAACAGGTCGAACTGACGGCGCTCGACGACAGCAAGAGCGACATGCCGCCCTATGAGCGGCTGATCGGCGATGCCATGAACGGCAACGGCCAGTTGTTCACGCGCCAGGACGCCAGCGAGCTGGCCTGGCGCATCGTCGGCCCGGTGCTCGGCGACACCACGCCGCCGCACCTCTATGAACCGCTCACGTGGGGTCCGGCGGACGCGATGGCCGGGTTCGGGCCGCCCAATGGCTGGATCGATCCGGTAAAGTGAGTGGAGGTGGCGCAATGGCCAAAGCGGTGAAGCAACCGGCATCGGACGCCGAGAAGATCGTGCTTGCGATTGATATTGGCGGCTCGCATGTCAAGATCCTCAGCAGCGCCGGCGGCGCGGAGCGGCGCGCCGACTCCGGGCCCGGCCTGACGCCGCAGCAGATGACCGATGCGGTGAAGAAGCTTGCCGAGGGCTTGTCCTACGACGTCATCTCGATGGGCTACCCCGGCCCGGTCACCCACAACAGGCCGCTCACCGATCCTGCCAATCTCGGCAAGGGCTGGGCCGGCTACGATTTCGCCGCGCAATTCGGCAAGCCGGTGAAGGTGGTCAACGACGCGCTGATGCAGGCCATCGGCAGCTATGAAGGCGGCCGCATGCTGTTCATCGGACTGGGAACCGGCCTCGGTGCCGCGATGATCGTCGACAATGTCGCCCAGCCGATGGAACTCGCCCATCTTCCCTACAAGAACGGCAAGAGTTTCGAGGACTATGTCGGCGAACGCGGCCTGGAAAAGCGTGGCAAGAAGAGATGGCGGAAATACGTCTTCGACGTCGTCGACCGGCTCCGCGCCGCCATGCAGCCCGACTACGTCGTCATTGGCGGCGGCAATGTCGACAAGCTCGATGAATTGCCCGCCGAGAGCCGGCGCGGCGACAACACACGCGCCTTCGAAGGCGGATTTCGTTTGTGGCGCGACAAGGCGCTGATAGTCTGATATTGTTATTGTTTAATATAGTTGTTCAAAATAACGTGTGCCGCAGCATCAAGTCATTGCGCTGCGCAGATTTGCCGACTAGGAATTTCGCGCCACAAACAACGCTGCCCGTCCCGTGGATGCACAAAGGACGCCGCAGCATTTTGATCTTGCGCATGATCCTTTCCGGGAATCGAATCCGATTTTCAGGTCATTCGCTTTAGACGGAGGAATAGATTGACCGACGATAAAGACAGTGCCCGTAAAGACATCGACCTGCTCGAGCTGACCGCTCACATCGTGTCCGCTTATGTCGAGAAGAACCGCCTGCCCGCTTCTGGTCTCGCCGATCTCATCGCCAGCGTCAGCACTTCGATAAGCGGGCTCGGCCAGCCACCGGTCCCGGTGGCGGCACCGCTGGTTCCGGCGGTCAACCCCAAGAAATCGGTGACGCCGGACTTCATCATCTGCCTCGAAGACGGCAAGAAGTTCAAATCCCTGAAGCGTCACCTCGGCGTGCATTTCGGCCTGACGCCGGACGCCTATCGCGCCAAATGGGGCTTGCCATCGGATTATCCCATGGTCGCCCCCAACTATGCCGCTTCGCGTTCGCTGCTGGCGAAGTCGATCGGCCTCGGCCGCAAGGCCGCCGAGGTCGTGCCCGCCAAGGGCAGAGGCAGGAAGAAGGCCTCGGCCTAGGCAATTCGATCCTAAGCCAACGCTTAGGACCACTGGAACAGAAGCCTGCCGGCGAATCCGCCTTGGCAGGCTTCATGTTTTTGTGGCTTGGATGAACCGGACGGGTTCTTTGGGGGAAGCCATGAACTACACAAGGATGGTGATCGAGAAAGAGGCGCCGGAAGAGTACGGCTACGACCGGATCCGCTACAACCTCTCTGAAAGTTCGATCGCCGACCAGAAACTCTCCGACATCGGCCTGTCCTTGCCCGATCTCACGCTTTTCTACGGCGAGCATCGCGGCGACAAGGAGTTGCGCGCGCTGATCGCGGCGCAGGACGCCGTCTCGCCCGATGATGTGCTGGTCACCGCCGGTGCCGCCGGGGCGCTGTTCATCATCTCGACCTCGCTGTTGTCGCAGAGCGATCATCTGGTCGTCATCAGGCCCAATTACGCCACCAACATCGAGACCCCAAGGGCGATCGGCTGCGCCATCAGCTTTGTCGATCTGGCCTTCGACGAAGGCTTCGCCATCGAAGCGTCACCTGCCCGCACAACCCGACCGGCACGATGATGGACCGGGCCGATGTCGAACGCGTCAAGGCGGTGATCCAGCCTAACACCAGGCTGATCGACCTCGATGCGCTGGTAGCGCTAGCGGAAAGCAGGGGCTGCCATTTGCTGGTCGACGAGACTTATCGCGACCTCTCGTATGGCAAGCGCCTCCCGTCGGCTGCCTCGCTGAGCCCGAAGGCGATCAGCGTCTCGTCGCTGTCCAAGGCCTTCGGCATTCCCGGCATCCGCATCGGCTGGCTGATCACCAGGGATGCGGAACTTCAGGAGAAATTCCTCGCCGCCAAGGAGCAGATCGGCATCTGCGGCAGCGTCATCGACGAAGGCATCGCGCGCGGCATGCTGCAGCGCCGGGACGCGTTCCTGGCGACGCTGCTGCCCGAAATGGCCAGGCGCCGCGACATCGTCCAGGCCTGGATCGACCGCGAGCCGCTGGTCGACTGGGTACGCCCCGAAGGCGGTGTCGTCGGCTTCCCGCGTCTGAACGTCGATCCCGGCTTCGACCTCGACCGGTTCTATGTGAACCTGCTGGAGAACCATGGCGCCTATGTCGGACCCGGCCATTGGTTCGAAATGCCGAAGCGCTTCTTCCGCGTCGGTTTTGGCTGGCCGACGGAAGCCGAGTTGAGGAGCGGCCTCGACGCCATCTCTGCGGCGCTCAGGCAATAACGTCCTCGTGCAATCAACGGAACAGGGTCAAAATTCGTTGATCCAGCGCTGATTTTGGCGCACATCGGGCTGCGAACTTTGTTAGAAGTTCCCTTAGCCGGAACAGCGCCCATCCGGGAAGTGCCCCGCCGGCCGATGCCATCGCAACGGGGCCTCGATCCATGACTGCCGCACAAACCTCGCCGGACCAGCGCTATGCCGCGTTCCGCCACCGCTCCTTCCTGAGCTATTGGGCGGCGCGTTTCCTCACCACGTTCGCCACCATGATCGTGTCGGTAGCGGTCGGCTGGCAGATGTATGACCTGACGCGGGATCCCCTCGATCTCGGCCTGGTCGGCATCGTCCAGTTCCTGCCGTCGCTGCTGCTGGTGCTGGTCACCGGCGTCGTCGCCGACCGCTTCGGCCGTCGCCTGATCATGGCGCTGGCGGTGGTGGTGGAGGCGATCTGCGCGCTGACGCTGCTGTTCCTGACCCTGCATGGTATCAGCGGACCGCTGCCGATCTTCGTCGTGCTCGCCATGTTCGGCGTCGCCCGCGCCTTTTTCGGCCCGGCCTCGGCCTCGCTGTTCGCCAATCTGGTGCCTCCGGAGGATTTCGCCAACGCCATCGCCTGGAATTCGTCGGCCTGGCAGACGGCGACCATCGTTGGCCCGGTCGCCGGCGGCCTGCTCTACGGCGTGTCGGCGGAGGTCGCCTATGGCACTGCCGCCGTGCTTATGCTTGCGTCCGGGCTGCTGATCTTCACTATCCCGAAGCCCGCGCAACGCACGGCGACCGAGAAGCCGACGCTGCAGAACCTTTTCGGTGGGTTCAGCTATATCTGGAGCGAAAAGATCGTTCTGGGGGCCATCTCGCTCGATCTGTTCGCCGTGCTTTTGTCGGGCGCCTCGGCACTGTTGCCGATCTACGCCCGCGACATCCTCCAGCTCGGCCCCTGGGGCCTAGGCTTGCTACGTTCGGCGCCGGGCGTCGGCGCCATCTGCGTCGCCATCTGGCTGGCCGGCCATC
This sequence comes from Mesorhizobium sp. P2_A12, assembly GCF_056405075.1. NCBI lineage: Bacteria > Pseudomonadati > Pseudomonadota > Alphaproteobacteria > Hyphomicrobiales > Phyllobacteriaceae > Mesorhizobium > Mesorhizobium sp. P2_A12. The sequence continues at coordinate 172,539 of NZ_JBFUCU010000004.1, read as the reverse complement.
CGATCCGCAACCATGCAGGGCTGATCATGCTCGGCTTCGTTGCGGCGTTCGGCGCCTTCACCGTGCTGTTTGGCCTGTCGACCATCACCTGGCTGTCGATCGCGGCGCTCGCCTTCCTTGGCGCAACCGATATGTTCAGCGTCTATATCAGGGAGACCTTGATCCAGTTGTGGACGCCCGACCATGTGCGCGGCCGCGTCAATGCCGTGAACCAGGTCTTCGTCGGCGCCTCCAACGAGGTCGGCGAATTCCGCGCCGGCACGATGGCGGCGTTGATCGGCACGGTGCCGGCCGTCGTGGTCGGCGGCGTCGGCGCGATCGCGGTCGCCGGGCTGTGGATCGTGCTGTTCCCGCAACTGCGCAAGGTGCGCCACCTCAACGGCCGAAACTGACGTCTACCGCAGCGCCGGCTTGCCGAAAATCATCCGCAGAAATTCATCCAGCCAGCGCTTGAGGTGCATGTCCCAGATCAGCCGGCCGCCGAGATGATCGCGGCCGGGCTGCGCCCCGGGCAACTCGAAGCGATGCGCGCCGCGCACCACCCAGCGCTGCATCATCGCCCTGGTCAACTCGCCGTGGAACTGGATGCCCCAGGCATTGTCGCCATAGCGGAAAGCCTGGTTGGGATAGGTCTCGGCCGTCGCCAGCAGCGTCGCGTCCCTGGGCAGTGAAAAGCCCTCGCGGTGGAACTGATAGACCATCTCCGGCCAATGCATCAGGGCCTTGCCGGCTTCGGTCGCCTTCAGCGGATACCAGCCGATCTCGACCAGCCCTTCGCCGTGACCCTCGACCTTGCCGCCGAGATGGTTGACCAGCATTTGCGCACCAAGGCAGATGCCAAGGCACGGCCGGTTCTCCTTGAGCGGTATTTCCAGCCAGGCGGTCTCGCGGCGGACGAACTCGTCCTCGTCATTGGCGCTCATCGGACCGCCGAACACCACCGTGCCGGCATGGCCGTCGAGCGTTTCCGGCAAGGTATCGCCGAGCGGCGGGCGCCGAATGTCGAGCTCGAAGCCCTCTTCCAAGAGCATGTGGCCGACACGTCCGGGGCTCGAATTCTCCTGATGCAGCACGATCAGGATCTTTGGCTTCGAACTCGTTTGGCGCGGCATGGGCAGGCGAAATCCGTCTATTCGTCGCTCGATGTTCCGGTGGCGCCGGGTGCCTGCTCCGCCGCCTTGCGGCGCGCCTCGATACGGTCGCGGCGTTCGACGCCGATCAGCTCGGCGACGCGCCAGACCGTGTTGTCCTCCAACTCGTGCAGCTCGCCATCGGCGTAGACGATCTCCCACATCAGGCCGATGAAGGCCTTGCGCGCCTCGGCATCGAGATGGCGCTTCAAGACACTGGTGAAGGCATAGAGATCGATCGCCTCATTGTCGGCCCGCTCGCCGGCGGCGGCGAGCGCTTCGAGTTCGGCGCCGCTGATCGAGTAGCTCTGGGCCAGCACCGCCTTGAACCGCTCCCACTCGACATCCTGGCGCACGCCATCGGCATTCATGACGTGATAGAGGAGCGCCGAAGCCGCAACGCGCGGATCGTCGCTGCTGGCATGCGTGCCGGCGCCGGCCGGCAAATCCCTCAGAAATGACAGAACGCGTTCAAACATGATCCATTCCTTAGAGCATGATGCCGAAAAGTGTGAGGCGGTTTTCGGACGACATCATGCTCTATCTGCTTGGGGTACAGGGGCCCTCACGGCCGGCCCAACTCAAAACAACCGAAACCGGCGCGGCGATTTTTCCGCTTCCTCGTCCGGATCGACGCCAGGATCGTCCGGCAGCCGCGCATGCTCCTCGGCCGGCTCGACCGCTTCGGCGTTGGCCGGCACCTCGGCGAAGGCGGCGGCCGTGATCGGCCGGACGTGATCTTCCTCGCGGCCTTCAGCATCCTTGCCCGCAGAAATCTCGCCGCCGGCGTCATCGATCACCTCGACCGGCCTCTCGCTCACCGGCTTTGCCAGCGCTTCGATGACCGGCACGGGGGCGGACGGTGCATCATCATGGCTGTCGATCAGCTGGCCGAGCCGCTCCATCGGCGCACGCCACTCGAAGGCGTCGAGCCGGCCGGTGACCGGCGATACCGGCGCCCACCGCTCCGAAACGACACCGTCGGCGACCCAGGCCGGATCGCGCGGCGCCCGTACCGCCCTGGAAAGCAGCTGCCGCACCTTGCCCTGGTCGCCGGTGTCGGCCTCCTCGATGTCGGCCAATAGCAGATAGGCACCCTCGCGGCGGTCCATCCTGATCGCCGCCTCGGCCTCGCGGCGGGCGGTCGAAAAATCCAGCGCGTCAAGTGCTGCGCGCGCCACCGTCATCGACGACTCGGCGTGGTTCTTCTTCATCTCCTGCAGCTTTTTCGCCCGGTTGAGGCGGTCGAGCACCGCATCGCCCGGCCGTGCATGTGTATAGAGCTCGGCGATCTCAGGATGCGGCTCGGCCCTCCACGCGGTCTCGAGGATTTTCGAGCCCTTGCGCACGTCGTTCTGCTTGAACAGCGCGGCGGCGGCGGCAACGGCGGCGGGGGCGAAGTCCGGCCGCAGCCGGTTGGCCTCGATCGCCGCGGTTCTGGCGGCAGTCGGATCGCTACCGGCAAGCGCCTGCGCCTTGGCCGTCAACAGCACTGCCCGACGGCGGTTGGCGGCATCGCGTTCGATCTGCCGTGTCGACTTCTGAGCGTCGACCAGTTTCAAGGCACCGTCCCAGTCGCCGCGAGCGGTCAATTCTTCCAGCGTCGATTCGGCCGCCCAGGCCAGTTGCGGTGCCATCACGGCGGCACGGCCGGCATAGTGCCTGGCGGCGTTGCGGTCGCCGAGCCGTTCGGCCTCGAGATAGAGCCCGCGCAGGCCGAGCAGCCGCATTTCGGGATCGTCGAGCATGCTCTCGAACTTCTGCCGCGCGCCTTCGTGATCGCCTTCGAGCAGCGACGCCTGCGCCTCGAGCAGATGGATCAGCGGCTCCTGGTCGGAGCGGATCAGCTTGGCCGCTTCCTTGGTTTTCTTGCGAGCCAGCGCGCCGTCACCGGCGCCGGCGGCGATCATGCCGGTCGACAGCGCCTGATAGCCACGGTCGCGGCGGCGCACGCGGAAATAGCGCGAAATGGTGTAGGGGCTGTTCCACAGCGACTTGAGCAGCCACCAGAAGATCATCACCGCGGCAACGACGGCAACGACGGCAACTGCCGCCACCATCAGACTGACCTGGTATTGGTAGCCGCTGAAGGTGACGACCATGTCGCCAGGCCGGTCGGCCAACCAGGCAAAACCGAGGCCGAGCGCGAAGACGACGATGAGGAAGGCCAAGAGGCGGATCATGGTGTTGCCCTCATGCCTTCATCGCGCCGGAGATCAGCGCGTCGACCTGTGTTTCGACCTCGATGCGTGCTTTCAGTTTGCCGGCAAAGTCGGCGCCGGCGGCCTTCACTGCTTCGGGCAGCGTGCCATACTCGATGAGCGCCTTGGCATAATCGCCCTGGCTGACCGCCACCTCCATGCGCGCGACGGTTTCCGGCGCACCGGCACCTTCGACGGCGCCGATCGGCCGGACTTTGACCAGCGATTCGGCGCTCGACAAAAGGTTCTGCAGGAAGCCAGCATTCTCGTCGACAGGCGTTGCGGCGGCGACCATGGCATTGGCCGCGGCATCCGCTTGCGATGCGATCTCGGCGCGGGTCGGCACGCCTTTTTCAGCATAGGTGCGCAGTGTCGCAAGCTGCGGCGCATCCGGCGAGATCGCGGCAAAGGTTTCGAGTTCGGCCGAGAATGGTGCGCCACGGTCGAGCGCGGACTTGAGCGCCGAGGCGGCGATGGCGAGCGCGATCTTTGGCTGTCCTGCCGCCGCCTCGACCTTGCCGGAAAGCTGCGACACCGACTGCTCCAACGCGGTGAGCCGGCCATCCAGCGCCGTCGTCGCTTCGCCGGCTGACTTTGCCTGCGCGTCGAGACCAGCCAGCTTTTCGTTGAGCGGGCCGAGATCGACCGGCGCCGCGCCGCCCGCCTTGCCAAGGGCGGCGACCGCCGTTTCGATCTGCTTGATCTTGTCGCCAAGCGCTGCGAGCCCGGCAGTGTCGCCCGCTCCACCGGATTCGACCGCCGACTTCAGCGCCGCGACATCCGTCTTGACCTGATCCAGCGCCGACGACAGGCCATCGACCTTGGCCGACGCGTCGGGGTTGCCGCCCGTTTCTTTCAGGCCGGCGATTTCGCTCTTCAGCGCGGCGATCTCGCTGTTGACGCCGTCGAGCGATACGCCGGAACCGGACCCCGGCGCGCCGAGCAGCCCGGCATATTGCAGGCCACCCGCGCCGACCAGCGCGATGACGCCGCCTATGATGCCGGCGGCAATGCCATTGAGGCCGCTACGCTTTGCCGGTGGTGTTGGCGCCATTCTATCGTCCCGTGTCTCGGTTCTCGCCTTGTTGTCGTCGGCCTGGGAGCGCTTCGCCGACGCATCCTCGAAATTGTAGTCGAAGGCTTTGGTCTTGTTGGCCGGCGCCTCGGACGCTCCGGGATAGGCAGGTTCAGCTTCGCTGGCGCCCTTGGCTGCCTCTGGCTGCTCCGATTCGGCCTGGGCGTCGGCATGCTCCCAGGGCTCGAGATCGGTCTGGTCGGCATGCACCGGTTCTTCGGGGACCTCGGCTTGCGAGACGGCCTCCTCTGGTGCCTCTTCGGTGCCGGCCTGGGGCTTTGCAGCGTCCTCGTCGGCGATGCGCGAGATCGCGCCGGGCTCGAGATCGATGGTCACCGGCTCGCGGCGGCCTTTCGAGTGTCGCATCTTCGGCGTCTTGACCATGCTTGGGCTCCGCACAATTCGCTTCGTCTCAACGCCTGGCGGCGCATGATGGTTCAGAAAATGGTCTAGCACATCACCAAGCGGTGAAAAGGGGCGGTGTGATGACGCGGCTCAGGGCCGCGCCCGCAAAAGCGCCAGCAGCGTATCCTCGTCGGGCTGTGCGGCAATGCGGATTCTTTCATTGGCAGTGCCGTCAAGCACTGCCGCAATGCGCGTGGAAAGGGCAAAAAATCTTGTCTTTTCAAAGAGCCCTTGCAGAGCGGGCCGTCTGATCAGGACCTGCATCGCTGCGGCCGCCTTGGCTGAATAAAGCAGCACCGCATCGGCGGGTTGGCCGGACAGGCGCTCGAGGATGGCTTCGTCGGAATAACCCACCGCGAGCGTGTCATATGTCTCGACGGCATGGACCCGGACACCTGCCGCCCTCAGCCTCTGTTCGAACACCGAAAAGCGCACGCGTCCACAGAGATAGACGATGGTCATCCCCGAAAGACGACCGGCAAGACTGTCGGCAAGCGCCTCGGCATCGCGCGGGCCTTCGCTGACCGACAAGAACCCCGCTTGGCGCGCGGCTTCCGCCGTCCTTGTTCCCACGGCATGGCAGGGCAGGCCGGCATGCGCCGCGATGAGCTCCCTGGACGCAAGCCGTACGGCATTGGCGCTGGTGATGGCCACCGCGACGGCACCGCCTGGAAGCAGGCCGGCATCGACCGGCAACGCCGCCGTTTCGGTCAACGGCAGAAGGATCGGCTGGAACCCCGTCTCCTGAAGCCGCTGTGCCGTGCGCGAGGCACCCGGTTCCGGTCTCGTCACCAGGACGCGAAACATTTCAGAGCCAGCCGTCGAAGAACTTTTCGCCGGCCTTTGCCCGCACCGTCCGGGCGGCTTCCTGGCCGATGCTGGCAGCGTCCTGCGCCGGTCCCTTGAGCTCGACCGTGTGCGACTGCGTACCGTCGGGCGAGATGATCAACCCGGCGAAGGACAGCTTTCCGGCCTCGATCGCCGCATAGCCGGCGATCGGCGTGCGACAGGAACCATCTAGCGCCGCCAGGAAGGCACGCTCGCAGCCGAGCGCCTGGCCAGTCGGCGCATCATGGATGGCCGCCAGCATCTTTTCGACGTCCCCGTCGCCGATGCGGGTTTCGATGCAGATCGCGCCTTGTCCCGGCGCCGGCGGAAAGATGTCGAGTGGCATCAGGTCGGTGACGACTTGGTCGAGCCCGAGCCGCTTCAGCCCGGCATAGGCCAGGATGGTGCCGGCGGCGACTCCTTCGTCGAGCTTGCGCAGGCGCGTCTGCACATTGCCGCGGAACATCACCACGTCGAGATCCGGCCGCATCCGCCGGATCAGCGCCTGCCGCCGCAGCGATGACGAGCCGACTTTCGCTCCATGCGGCAGGTCGGCGATGGTCTTCGCCGCCTTGCCGATAAAGGCGTCGCGCGCGTCCTCGCGCGGCAGGAAGGCGCTGAGTTCGAGACCGTCGGGCAGTTGCGTCGGCATGTCCTTCGACGAATGCACGGCGATGTCGATCCGGCCCGCCAGCAGTGCCTCCTCGATCTCCTTGGTGAACAGGCCCTTGCCGCCGGCCTCCGACAGCGGCCGGTCCTGGATCCGGTCGCCGCTGGTCGAGATGACGACGATCTCAAACGCTTCCGCCGGCATGCCATGCGCGGCCATCAGCCGCGCCTGCGTTTCATGCGCCTGTGCCAGCGCCAGCGGGCTGCCGCGTGTTCCGATTCTCAAGATTGTTTGCATGGCGTGCGGTCCGTGATAACCCCCGGGCAGACCGAGGCCTTTCCGGGCTTTCTCCTAATGGGGAAAGCGCCGACAGACAATCTCTAGGGACAGCGACGAATTGATCCGCGTTCTGGGCATTGAGACGAGTTGTGACGAGACCGCTGCCAGCGTCGTGGCGCTGGACGGTGACGCTGCGCCAAAAATCCTGTCCAACATCGTGCTCAGCCAGATCGAGGAGCATGCCGCCTTTGGGGGCGTCGTGCCGGAGATCGCGGCGCGCGCCCATGTCGAGGCGCTGGACGGTATCGTCGAGGCAGCCCTTGCCGATTCGGGCACAGCACTTGCCGATATCGATGCGATCGCCGCCACTGCCGGCCCCGGTCTGGTCGGCGGGCTGATTGTCGGGCTGATGACCGCCAAGGCGATCGCCGCGGCGGCGAACAAGCCGCTGATCGCCATCAACCACCTCGAAGGCCATGCCTTGACCGCAAGACTGACCGACGGGCTCGATTTTCCCTATCTGCTGCTGCTGGTCTCCGGCGGCCACACGCAGATCCTCGCCGTGCGCGGCGTCGGCGACTATCAGCGCTGGGCAACCACCATCGACGATGCGCTCGGCGAAGCCTTCGACAAGACCGCCAAGATGCTCGGCCTGCCCTATCCCGGCGGACCGAATGTCGAGAACGCTGCCCAAACCGGCGATGCCTCGCGCTTTGCCTTTCCGCGTCCGATGAAAGGCTCGGCTCAGCCCGACTTCTCCTTTTCCGGCCTGAAGACCGCCGTACGCCAGGCGGCGACAGCCATTGCGCCCTTGAGCGACCAGGATGTCGCCGACATCTGCGCTTCGTTCCAGGCAGCGGTGGCCGATGCGTTGGCCGACCGTGTCGCGCGTGCGCTGGCGCGCTTTCGCGAGACGTTTCCCGGCACCAAAAATCCGGCCCTGGTGGTTGCCGGCGGTGTTGCCGCCAACCGCACCATCAAGGCGACGCTGGAGCGACAGTGCGACGAGGCCGGCTTCACCTTCGTCGCGCCACCGCTGAAACTGTGCACCGACAATGCGGCGATGATCGCTTGGGCCGGCATCGAGCGGTTGCGCCAAGGCATGGCGCAGGAAAACGGCTTCGACTTCGTGCCGCGCTCGCGCTGGCCGCTGGACAGCATCTCGACGCCGATGGTCGGCTCCGGCCGGCGCGGAGCCAAGGCATGAGTGACCGGGAGATGAACAGCCAAGGCAGGGAAAAACCGGGCAAAAGCGGCTGGCGCGTCAGCGTGCTTGGCGGTGGCGCCTGGGGCACGGCGCTGGCGCTGGCCATGCTGCGTGCCGGCCATTCGGTGCGGTTGTTCGCCCGCGACCCCGAAACCGTCACCGCGATCGATCGCGGCGAGAACCCGCGCTATCTGCCGGGCATCGCCATCGCGCCCGGCATCGACGCGACGAGCGACATCAAGGCGGCACTCACGGGCGCCGATTGCGTGCTGGCGGTGACGCCGGCGCAATCGCTGCGGGCAACGCTGGCGGTCGCGAAAGGCCATGTGCCTGCCGATATTCCGCTCGTCCTCTGCGCCAAGGGCATCGAGCGCGACACCGGCGCCTTGCTGTCGGCGATCGTCGGCGAGATCCTGCCACAAAATCCGGTCGCCGCCCTGTCGGGTCCAAGCTTCGCCACCGATGTCGCCAGGGGCCTGCCGACGGCGGTGGTCGTGGCCGCCCGCGACGAGGCATTGGCCGCGGACCTCGCCGCCCGCTTTTCGGCGGAGAATCTGCGCTGCTATTCGAGCGACGACCTCATCGGCGTCGAGATCGGCGGCGCCTTGAAGAACGTCTTCGCCATTGCCGCAGGTGCTGTCACCGGGGCCGGGCTCGGCGCCAGTGCCCAGGCCGCCATGGTGACGCGCGGCTTCGTCGAACTGCGGCGCATCGGTGCCGCCTTCGGCGCCAGGCCCGAAACGCTGATGGGCCTGTCCGGCCTTGGCGACCTGCTGCTCACCTGCTCATCGACCCAGTCGCGCAACTTCGCCTACGGGCTGGCGCTCGGGCAAGGCAAGCCGCTTGCCGGATTGGCGCTGGCAGAGGGCGTGCCGACAGCGGCGATCGCCGCCCGCATCGCCACCGAGCGAAGCATCGACGCGCCGATCATTGCCGCCGTGGCGGCCATACTGGACGGCACCGTCACCATCCGGCAGGCTGTGACAGCCTTGATGACCCGTCCGCTCAAGACCGAAACCAACGATTGATCCCCACAACATCGATCCCACGACCAGGAGAAAGACCATGCTGTTTGCTTTGATTTGCAAGGACAAGCCCGGGAGCCTGCAGGTGCGCCTCGACACGCGTCCCGAGCATATCGCCTTTCTCGAAGAGTTGAACGGCGACAAGAAACTGGCTTTCGCCGGTCCCTTCCTTGACGCCGAAGGCAAGCCCAATGGCAGCCTCGTCGTCGTCGAGGCGCCGGACCTTGCCGGAGCACAGGCCTTGTCGGCCGCCGACCCGTACGCCAAGGCCGGGCTGTTCGACAGCGTCGAAATCCGCCAGTGGAACTGGACGTTCAACAAGCCGGCGGCTAGTTAATTCCGGTCGCTGGGTGATGACCCGCAAGGAGGAGCGAAAGAAATGAACTACTGGCTGTTCAAATCCGAACCCTCGGTCTTCTCCTTCGAGGCGCTGAAGGCGAAGGGCAAGGCCGGCACGCAATGGGACGGCGTGCGCAACTATGCCGCGCGCAACAACATGAAGGCCATGCAGATCGGCGATCTCGGCTTCTTCTACCATTCCAACGAGGGGCTGAACGTGATCGGCATCGCCGAAGTCTGCGCGCTTGCCCATCCCGACACCACAACCGACGACCCGCGCTGGGAATGCGTCGACATCCGTGCCTTCAAGGACGTGCCGAACCCACCGACGCTGGAAGAGGTCAAGGCCAATCCAAAGCTTGCCGAAATGGCGCTGGTGCGGCTCGGGCGGCTTTCCGTGCAGCCGGTGACGCCGGCCGAATGGAAGGAAGTCTGCCGCATGGGCGGCCTGACACCCGCTCCGTGACGGCGCTCACGCCAGACAGCGCGAAACAATTCATCCTCGACAACACGGCGCTGATGGCGCCGCCGCATGTGCCGGAAATCCTGCTTCATCTTGCCGACGAGGCGCATGATTTGTGGCAGCGGACGGAGGATGAGCTGGTCGAGATCGGCCTGCCGCCGCCCTTCTGGGCCTTTGCCTGGGCCGGCGGCCAGGGCCTTGCCCGCTACATCATCGACAATCCGGCTGCGGTTCGGGGAAAGCGCGTGCTCGACTTCGCTTCCGGCTCCGGCCTTGTCGCCATTGCCGCGGCCAAGGCTGGCGCCGCCGGCGTGATCGCAACCGACATCGATCCGTTCTGTGCAACCGCGATCCGCCTCAATGCGCAGGCCAACGATGTCGGGATCGACTTCCTCGGCATCGATTGCATCGGCACCGATGCGGGCTGGGATGTGATCCTGGCCGGCGATGTTTTCTACGACAATTCCTTCGCCGTCCGGCTGATGCCGTGGTTCGCGACGCTGAAGGCGCGCGGCGCCGAGATCCTCGTCGGCGATCCCGGCCGGTCGTATATGCCGAAAGCGGGACTGGAACCGCTGGCGGTCTATGAAGTGGCCGTCACCCGGGCATTGGAGGATTCCCTGGTCAAGCGCACCACCGTCTGGCGGTTTGCTTGACGCCATCGCCGAACAGGCGTTCCATCAGATCGGCATTGGAGGGGGAACTCATGGATTTTGAAGCAGTGAACTGGCTGGCGGTGATCGCCGCTGCCGTCGTCGCATGGTTGTTCGGCGCCGCCTGGTACATGGGCCTGAGCAAGCCGTGGCTGAAGGCCGCCAAGCTTGATCCCGCAACGATGAAGAAATCGCCATTGCCCTTCGTCATCAGCTTCATCGCTGAACTGATCATGGCCTACATAATGGCCCTGGTGGTCGGCGCGATGACCGGCGGCGAGCCGTCATTGCTCGCCGGACTTGTCTTCGGCTTCGTGCTTTGGCTGGGCTTCGTCGCCACGACGCTCTCGGTCAACCATCGCTATCAGGATTTCGGCTGGGACCTGACCCTCATCGACGGCGGCCACTGGCTCGGCGTGCTGCTGATCATCGGTGTGGTGATCGGCTGGTTCGGCGCGGCGGCAGGCTGATGACCTGCCGCGATCGTCAGGTCCGCGTCCTGGCGACTTCCTCGAGAATCCATTCGCGAAAGGCGGCGATGCGCGGATCGTCGGCCGTGCTCTCGGGATAGACCAGGAAATAGGCGAACTCGGCTCCCACCCGCAGGCCGAGTTCAAAAGGCTGCACCAGCCTGCCTTCGGAGAGGTCGTTTGCCACCATGGCGAAGTCGGCGAGTGCGACGGCATTGCCCTCGATCGCCGCCTGAACGGCGTCGGTGGAGTTCCTGAACACGATGGTGCGGCTGTCGTCGAAATCGTTGATGCCGGCCGCCGCCATCCACATCCGCCAGTTCGGCCATGTCACGCCTTGCCGCGCCCATTCGATATGGGCAAGCGTGTGGTTGAAGAGATCACGCGGCTCGCGCAGCGGCGGACCTGACGTCAGCAGGCCCGGGCTGCACACCGGGATGATGATGTTGTCGAACAGGCGATGGGCGCGAAGGCCCGGGTACTTCCCGACGCCGAACCGGATGCCGACATCGACGTCGTCGAGGTCGAAATCCCGCACCTCGTAGGCGATGTCGAACCTGAGTTCGATATTGGGCTGATGCCTGCGAAAATCGTCGACGCGCCGCATCAGCCATTTTGACGCGAACTGCGCGTCGAGCGTTACCTTCAGCAGTGTCGTACCGCGCGTCAGCTTGCGCGCCCGCGAGACGGCCCGGCCAAGCAGGTCGAGTGCATCGATCGAGGCCTCGAACAGCACCGTGCCCGCCGCCGTCAGCCGGATGGTGCGGCTGGTGCGGGTAAACAGCACGATGCCCAGCTGATCCTCGATCTCCTTGATCTGATGGCTGACCGCAGCCGGCGTCAGGCCGAGCTCGTCGGCGGCACGGGTGAAGTTGAGGTGCCGGGCGGCGGCTTCCAGCGTCCTCAGCGCTCGCGTTCCAGGCAGCAGGCGGGACATGCTATCCTCAAATAAAACTTGATGATCTCGAAAGAACTACTCGTTTCTCATTTAAATTTCAATACGGCATCATGCATCCATCGCAACACCATCAAACCGGATTTGATATCCGGATGAAACGGATCACGCCATGTCCCACATTGTCTTGAATGAGCCGGTATCCACGCCGGCCTGGCTTAGCGCGGTGCTTGACTGGTTTCGCCATGCCAGGGTCGCCATACGCCTCGCCCGCCACGATATCGCCCACCAGAACGTCGAGAACCTCTCCGATCGCCAGCTGCGCGACATCGGCGCCGAGCGCCGTGACGTCGCCCGCGCCATGGACAGGGAGCTTGGCCGGCTGGGCCTGCTCGACATCGGCTGGCAAAAGCCGCGCCGGCCGAACGGCTGATTGCTCAAAGGGCTGTTGAGATTCAGGTCAGGCCGAGTCGAAAATGACGGGGTCCGAGAACCGGAGCGGAGCGTACTTGACGTACGTGAGCACCGGAAGCGCGGAAATCGTCATTTGCAGGCCGGCATCACCTGAATATCAATGGCCCTTATCTAACTACCCTCATCACCGTCTTGTCCGACAGCAGCGGCAGCAGCCGCGCCATCGTGCGCGCCGTCACCGCCACACACCCTTGAGTCGGCGTGAAGCCGGGCCGCGCCAGATGGAAGAAGATGGCGCTGCCGCGCCCACGCTTGCGCGGCGCCAGGTTCCAGTCGAGCACCAGGCAGGCGTCATAGAGGCGGTCGTCGCGCCGCATGCGTTCGTGGCTGGCGCCATAGGGAATCTTGACCGGCCTGTTATAGTTGCGGTCGTCAGGCACCTCGCACCAGCCCAGATCAGGCCCGATCGGCGTCATCTCCAAACGGGTCTTGCGGCCGCCGGAGAACTGATCTCCCCGGAAATAGCCCGACAGGATCCGCATCGGGCCAAGCGGCGTGGCGCCGTCGCCTTCACGCTTGTCGGCCGAGATGCCGCCCCGCCCCAGCGCACAGGCAAACACCGTTCTGCCGGCCTGCAGCAGGCCTTGGCTCGGGTTTCCGGGCCTCGCGCGCACGGTCAGCACGCGCAGCCCTTTTCGCAAATTTGCGCCGGCTGCATTGCGATCGCGTTTTTTCTTGTATGATCGTGCCACGGAACAAATCACTGTGATCGGCTGTTGTGCCGGTCAGCTTCCGCATAAAGAGACAGCGGTCAACTGAATTTTCTTTTCAAAACAACGGATTGATCCATGACTTCACGCACCATTCTAATCGTCGACGACGATGACGACCTGCGCGGCACTCTGGTCGAGCAATTGTCCCTCTACGAGGAATTCGACGTGCTGCAGGAATCGACTGCGGCAAAAGGCGTCGCCACCGCGCGCGGCGGCCTCATCGATCTGCTCATCATGGATGTCGGGCTGCCCGACATGGATGGCCGCGAAGCGGTGAAGATCCTGCGCAAGGGCGGCTACAAGGCGCCCATCATCATGCTGACCGGCCACGACACCGATTCCGATACGATCCTTGGTCTCGAGGCCGGCGCCAACGACTATGTGACGAAGCCATTCCGCTTCGCCGTGCTGCTGGCGCGCATCCGTGCGCAATTGCGCCAGCATGAGCAGAGCGAGGACGCCACCTTCTCGGTCGGGCCCTACACCTTCAAGCCCAGCCAGAAACTGCTGATCGACCCGCGTGGCGGCAAGGTGCGGCTGACGGAGAAGGAGGCCTCGATCATCAAATATCTCTATCGCGCCGACCAGAAGGTGGTGACACGCGACGTGCTGCTCGAGGAGGTGTGGGGCTACAATTCCGGCGTCACCACGCACACGCTGGAAACCCACGTCTACCGGCTGCGCCAGAAGATCGAGCGCGATCCTTCCAATGCGGAAATTCTTGTGACAGAAAGCGGTGGCTACAAGCTGGTTCCTTAAACATTTCATTATCCAATCAGCGGCCGGGCAGGACCGCATTCGGGTACGATCCAGTTGGAGGGGGTTGTGGATCGTATCGCAGGGGAGGGAATGGACTGACCGTTCGGGGACACAGCTAGATGGCGTTGGATGACGACATTCGCATCCTGTCCGCCGTGAGGCTCTTCGAGGGCTTCACGCAGGAACAGTTGCGTCTGCTCGCCTTCGGCGCCGAGAACACAATATTGCTTGCCAACCACAAGCTTTACCGCGAGGACGACGAGGCCGATTCCGCCTATGTCGTGGTCAGCGGGCGCATCCTGCTCTATCGAGAGCAGAACGGCGAACGCATCCCGATACGTTCGGTCGGCCCCGGCGCGATCCTGAGCGAACTTGCATTGATCGCCGACAGCAACCGGCTGACCAGCGCGTCGGCCGAAATCGATTCGGAAGTGATACGGCTCAGCCGCAAGATGTTCCGCCGCATCCTGGAAGAATATCCGGAAATCGCGGTGAACCTCCACCAGCGTATCTCCGAGGAATTTCAGACACTGATCCGCCGTATCGAGGAACTGGCGCCCCGCTTCTCTGACTAGCGGCAGCGATGAGCTGGTCATCCCTCTGCCAGAATCTTAGGGGTGAGGTCTGGCCGCGACGTAGCTTTAATCGAGATCGAAGCGCGCTATGACCGGCACATGGTCCGACGGCCGCTCCCAGCCGCGCGCCAGGCGCAGGATCTCGTAGCCGGCAAAATCAGCCACCAGATTTGGTGACGACCAGACATGATCGAGCCGCCGGCCACGGTCCGAGGCCTGCCAGTCCTGCGCGCGATAGCTCCACCAGGTGTAGAGCTTCTGCTCCTGCGGAATATTGAGCCGCATCAGGTCGACCCAGTTGCCGGCCAGCCGCATCGCCTCGAAGCTTTCCGTTTCGACCGGCGTGTGGCTGACCACGTTGAGCAACTGCTTGTGCGACCAGACGTCGTGTTCGAGCGGGGCGATGTTGAGGTCGCCGACCAGGACGGAGCCGGACACCTCGTCATGCTCGGCACGGATGGCATTCATCTCGGCAACGAAATCGAGCTTATGCTTGAACTTCCTGTTGATGACAGGATCAGGTTCGTCGCCACCCGCCGGAACGTAGAAATTATGCAGCAGGATAGCCTTGCCGCCGGCCCGCACCGTCACCGACAGGTGCCGGCTGTCCTCGATCTCGCAGAAGCGGCGCCTTTCGACCACCTCGATCGGCCGCCGCGCCACCGTGGCGACGCCGTGGTAGCCCTTCTGGCCATGGAAGGCGATGTGCTCGTAGCCGAGCTTGCGGAACGCCTTTTCGGGAAACAATTCGTCCGGAACCTTTGTCTCCTGCAGGCAGAGCACATCCGGCGCATGCTCGACAAGCAGGCGTTCGACGATCGGCATGCGCAGGCGAACGGAATTGATGTTCCAGGTGGCAATGGAAAAAGGCATTCGGCAATCCAGGACAGCGTATGGCCAGCCAGAACCGACAGGCCCTGGCGGGCAAGACGCCTTTTGACGGAGTCAGTCCGGGAAACTGCCAGCCGCAAGCCGCAAAGACAAGCCGGCCCCCGCCCGGCGAGGCGCGACCCAGGGCTTTCCACAGCTATTGACGCGATTGGTCCTGGGGCGGTTCATCGTTTCACGGAAACGCAGAGCCGCTCTATCTCTTTGTTTTAACGCAATTCCCCCAGGGAAAGCGCAACGCGCTTTTCCCGGGAAACCGTTTCACGCATTTCCTGGAATTGCTCTACCGCGCCTTGGTGTTGACTTCGCGATTCGCGCTGTAGTCGATGGCGAAGGTGTCGGCGGCGAAGCTGACGCCTTCCTTGACGTTGAAGATCATCACCGTCGTGTCCTTGCCCTGTGCGTCGGTGATCGTCCACTGACGCAGCTCGTAGGATTTGGGATCGAACATCATCGTGATCTTCGAATTGCCGAACACCGATTTGTCGGCGAGCTGGATGGTGGTGAGGTCGTCTTCCTGCTTGACGCTTTTGACGCGGTCGCCGGAGAGATCGATCCTGTCGTCGAGCAGCAGCTTCAGCGGCGTCTTCGACAGCGGATAGAGATCGGAGGTGTTAAGCCTCTTGTTCAGTATGACCACCGACTTGCCGTCTGAAATCACCCGGAAATTTGACGCGCCGTCATAGTTGAAGCGTATCTTGCCCGGCCGTTCGAGGAAGAACTTGCCGCCGGTCTGCTCGCCCTTGGGGCCGAATTGCACGAATTCGCCGCTCATCGATTTGACCGAGGAAAAATGGTCGGCGATCTTCTGTGCGGCAGGCGGCACGGCGGCCTGCGCCGAAGCCAGCAACTGGAAGCCGGGCATCACGTTGAGGGCTGCCGCTCCTGCAAACCCCAGGCCGAGCCCGAGCAACTGGCGCCGGGTGGGAGCAAAACTGCGGAGCGCTGAAGGATCGTTTTTCATGTCGGTCACTCTCATCTGATTCCTGAGTTGCCCTAGTGCTTGGGCCCCCAGTTGGGCTGAAGTTTGGCGGGTCAGGCGGGCCTCATTCGCTTCAACGCCCTGAACGGTTCAAGGTTGCGAGACAGGAGATGTCATAAGGGTCGCGGTCAGAACTTGTCCTCTTCGGTCGGCACCAGGATCTCGCGCTTGCCGGCATGGTTGGCCGGGCCGACGATCCCTTCCTTCTCCATTTTCTCTATGATCGAGGCGGCGCGGTTGTAGCCGATGCCCAGCCGGCGCTGGATGTAGCTGGTGGAAGCCTTGCCGTCGCGCAGCACCACGGAAACCGCCTGATCGTAAGGATCATCGGAATCCTCGAAATTGCTGTTACTGCCGCCACCGCCGGAACCGCCCTTGCCCGACGGCTCGTCGTCGTCCTCGCCATCGTCCTCGGTGATGGCATCGAGATACTCCGGCACGCCCTGCAGCTTCAGATGCGCGACTATCTTCTCGACCTCTTCATCAGCGACGAACGGGCCGTGCACGCGTTGGATACGGCCGCCGCCGGCCATGTAGAGCATGTCGCCCATGCCGAGCAGCTGCTCGGCGCCCTGCTCGCCCAGGATGGTGCGGCTGTCGATCTTCGACGTCACCTGGAAGGAGATTCGGGTCGGGAAATTGGCCTTGATGGTGCCGGTGATGACGTCGACCGACGGACGCTGTGTCGCCATGATGACATGGATGCCGGCGGCACGCGCCATCTGCGCCAGGCGTTGCACCGCACCTTCGATGTCCTTGCCGGCGACCATCATCAGGTCGGCCATCTCGTCGATGATGACGACGATGTAGGGCATCGGCTCAAGATCGAGATTCTCGGTCTCGTAGATCGCCTCGCCGGTCTGGCGGTCGAAACCGGTCTGCACGGTGCGCGAGATCTTTTCGCCCTTCTTGTCGGCTTGCTGCACACGGGCGTTGAAACCATCGATGTTGCGCACGCCGACCTTCGACATCTTGCGGTAACGGTCCTCCATCTCGCGCACGGTCCACTTCAGCGCCACCACCGCCTTCTTCGGATCGGTGACCACCGGCGTGAGCAAATGCGGAATGCCGTCATAGACCGACAGTTCCAGCATTTTCGGATCGATCATGATCAGCCGGCAATCCTGCGGCGTCAGCCGGTAGAGCAGCGACAAGATCATGGTGTTGATGGCGACCGACTTGCCCGAGCCGGTGGTGCCGGCGACCAGCACGTGCGGCATCTTGGCGATGTCGACGATGACCGCCTCGCCATTGATGGTCTTGCCCAGCGCCAGCGCCAGCTTGGCCTTCGTCGTTTCGAAGTCGCGGCTGGCCAGGATCTCCCGGAGATAGACGGTTTCGCGCTTGGCGTTCGGCAGCTCGATGCCGATGGCGTTGCGGCCGGGCACCACGGCGACGCGGCAGGCGATGGCGCTCATCGAGCGGGCGATGTCGTCGGACAGGCCGATGACGCGCGACGATTTGATGCCGGGCGCCGGCTCGAGTTCGTAGAGAGTGACGACGGGACCGGGGCGAACGGCGATGATCTCGCCCTTGACGCCGAAATCCTCCAGCACGCCCTCGAGCAGGCGGGCATTTTGTTCCAGCGCGTCCTTGGACAGGCTGGCATCGCGCACCACGTTCTTCGGTTCGGACAGGAAATGCAGCGACGGCATCTCGAATTTTTCCGAGCCGATCAGCGATGTCTGCGCCTCGCGCTGGACACGGGCGCCTGGAGCCGGGCGCGGCGCCGGTGCCTCGACGCGGGTGGCGGCATCGGAGCGGAACGGCTGCACCCTGGCGGTCGGCACCGAACGGCGTTGCACGACGGGCTCATCGTCGAAATCGGCATCTTCGCCATTGTCGAAGCGATCGCCGAAGATATCGTCATCATCCGGATCGACCGAAATGCTGCGATCATTGACCATGGCGGCGAAGAATTCGGGCTCGACGCGGGCGCGACCGTCCGGGCTCATCCGCGATTCGGCGAACTCGGCCGATTCGACCCGTTCGGCGGCGCGCCGCCAGCCGCTCGCGCGCGGCTCCATCTCCGGCTCGTACTCCTCCCGCTCCTGCCTGCGGCGCACGGCGCGGCGGTGCATCCAGGCGCGCAGCGACAGCCACCAGTGGGTGATGGCGCCAAGCGCCAGAATGCCTTCGTCGCCTTCATCCTCGTCATTGTCGAACAAGAGGTCGTCCTCACGGGGATCGGCGGCAGGCTCGTCCTCCATCACGGCGAAGCCGTTCTTGCGTCCGATCAGCGCCGAACCGTGGGCAAAGAGCCAGAGCGCGGGTGCGGCCAGCAAGATGGCGATGATGCTGGCGAACAGCCCGGTCGGATAGCCGCCGATGACAACGCCGGGGATCTTCAGCACCATGTCGCCGAACACGCCGCCGAGGCCGGTGGGCAGCGGCCAGGTCTTGGGCGGCACCACGCAACCGGCCATTGCCGCGGCGAGCAGGGCGAAGCCGAACCAGGAAAGCCCGCGCCTGGGCAGCCTGTCGACACCGCGCGCGGAAAACAGCAGGAAGCCCCAGATCACGGTCGGAACCAGCGCAGCGACGGCGGCAAGGCCGAAGAACTGCATGGCAAGGTCGGAGAATACAGCACCCGCATAGCCCATGGCGTTGGTGACGATGTTGTTCGTCGCGTGCGAGAAGCTCGGATCGGCGACATTCCAGGTGGCAAGGCTGGCGACGCCGAAGGCGGCCAGCACGAACAGTCCGGCGCCGACCAGCCGCCCGACCTGTCGCCGCGCGAACGCCTGGATGCCGTGCCCCGTATCGGCCAGCGCGAGCGGTGCTGAAGCCCCTGAACGCATGCTCATCCCCGTCTGTCATTGCTTCGTGCGGGTGCGTGGCGCACTCCGGCAGATTCGGGTCTCAGACTATCGGTGGGAAGGTTAAGGGCGCATTAACTATAAGAGGTTGAGATGATCAAACCTCGTTACCGCCGGTTGAGCCGCTAGCTGCCCGAGGAGAGCGACCCGAGAACGGGGCGTGACGTCGCCGCAGGGCCACCAATGTGGGTAGAGGCATGCAATCTGTCATCCTTCGCGTGGCGGTTCTTGGCTGGGCGGGGCTCAGTCTCCTGCTCGCTTTGCACTGGTTCGTCGAACTCGGCATGGTGGGCTTCCCGGATGGCTACGTGACGCCTTTTGCCAGGGCGACCGGCCCGCTGCTGCACACCCTCGCCACCGCCTGTCTGATGCAGGGCGTGTATTTTCTGTACAGGGGTCTTTTCGGCAAGGGATTTGCATTGCTGGGGCTCGCCCTGCAGATTTTGATCGCAGCCGTCCTGACGGTGGCGCCTGTCCTGATTGTCAGGAATTGCCCTCATTCCCAGACATGCAGCAGCGCCTATGAGGCGCTGACAAACACCATGATGGACGACGGCGCCGGCGGATAGAGTTGCCGCCGGAACGGCTTGTCGGGAGATCCTGCTCAAGCCCTGTCCACGCGCGGCCTCGCGGCGGGGCACCGGGCACGCCATTGTTTGGTTGGCAGAAAGATCCAACCTCGGCTCGATCAAGACGCCTGTCAGTTGGCGGCGCCAAGCGCCTGCAGGTTCGCACAGAACTCGGCGTGGTACCAAAAAAGAGGCCCGGAACGTGTCCGGGCCTCAATGCGTGACCTCCTTTCGGGAGCGTCACGACGGGATCTTTCAAGGCAATTCCAGAAAAAGCGGCCGCGGTTTCCGTTCGGAATTGCGTAGGCAGATAAGGGGCCGGCGGGAGGAGGGTTCCGCCGGCCCCTTGGCTAAGCTGGCCTTACGGCACCACTTCGCCATGCTGGGAGATGTCGAGGCCCTCGACCTCTTCCTGGGTCGTCGGACGCAGGCCGACCAGCGCCTTGACGATGTAGAGGATCACGAAGGTGGCGATAGCCGTCCACACGATGGTGACGGCGACGCCGTAGATCTGCTTGCCCAGCGAAGCACCCGACGACAGGCTGTTGATCGCCGGATCGGCGAGCACGCCGGTGAGCAGGGCGCCGATGATGCCGCCGACGCCGTGCACGCCGAAGGCATCGAGCGAGTCGTCATAGCCGAACATGTGCTTGACCTTGACCGCCGAGAGGTAGCAGACGACGCCCGCGACGATGCCGACGATTAAGGCGCCGGTCGGGTTGACGAAGCCGGAAGCCGGCGTCACCGCCACCAGGCCGGCGACGGCGCCCGAGATGATGCCGAGCACGGAGGGCTTCTTGGCGACGATCCATTCGGCGAACATCCAGGCCAGCGCCGCCGCTGCAGTGGCAACCTGGGTGTTGAGCATGGCGGCACCGGCGAGGCCGTCGGCAGCCAGTTCCGAACCGGCGTTGAAGCCGAACCAGCCGACCCACAGCAGCGAAGCACCGATCACCGAGTAGACCAGGTTGTGCGGCGCCATGTTGGTGGTGCCGTAGCCTTCGCGCTTGCCGAGTACCAGCGCGCAGACCAGACCGGCGACACCGGCGTTGATGTGGACGACCGTACCGCCGGCGAAGTCGAGCACGCCAGCCGTGCCGAGGAAGCCGCCACCCCAGACCCAATGCGCGATCGGCACGTAGACGACCAGCAGCCACAGCGCCATGAAGATCAGCAGCGCCGAGAATTTGAAGCGTTCGGCGAAGGCGCCGGCAATCAGGGCCGGGGTGATGATGGCGAAGGTCATCTGGAACATCGAGAAGACGAATTCAGGAATGTTCGCGACGCCCGGCAGCCACAGCGAGGCAGTGGTGATGCCGTGATGGAAGAATTTCGAGGTGCCGCCGAGATAGGCATTCATGCCGCCGCCGTCGGAGAAGGCCAGCGAATAGCCGAACATGAACCACAGCACCGTCACCAGGCAGGTGATGGCAAAGCTCTGCATGATGGTGGCGAGCACGTTCTTCTTGCGCACCATGCCGCCGTAAAACAGCGCCAGGCCCGGAATGGTCATCATCAGCACCAGCGCCGTCGAGGTCAGCATCCAGGCGGTGTTGCCGGTGTCGAGCACCGGGGTGGGGGCGGCAGCCGGCGCAGCCGCGGCCGCGGCTGGAGCCGCTTCCTGCGCGAAGGCGGCGACCGTGCCCAATGCTGCGAGAGCGAGCGAGCCCAAAAGGGCGGCACGTCCCGTCGTCTTCAAGGTGGAAGGAATATTCATTGAACTCTCCATTGGAATACGTGTTCGCCGCTCAGAGCGCGTCGGTGTCTGTTTCGCCGGTGCGGATGCGCACCGCCTGATCGATACCGAAAACGAAGATCTTGCCGTCGCCGATCTGGCCGGTCTTGGCGGCCGCGGTGATGGCTTCGACGGCCTTGTCGACCACGTCCGCACTGACCGCGACTTCGATCTTGATCTTCGGCAGGAAACTGACCGCGTATTCCGCTCCGCGATAGATTTCCGTATGTCCCTTCTGACGCCCGTAGCCTTTGACTTCGGTGACGGTCAGGCCCTGGATGCCGACGGCGGTAAGCGCTTCGCGCACCTCGTCGAGCTTGAACGGCTTGATGATTGCCATCACGATTTTCATAAGGTTTCACCCTTTGCTGTTGCGGTCCCCCGCGTTTGCACGACTTCACCGAACCCAAGGAGCCGGAGAGTGCCCGATAGGATTCAAGCTCCGTGCCAATTGCCGAAGCAGGGTGTTAACCCATTGTAAACAAAGGAATTGAGGCCGCCAAAGCGACGAGGTGCCCGCAACGGCGGCAAACCGTCTGCTTAAAAATTAGGCAATTTTCTCAAAATGCCTACTCTGCAGGCGATCGCTTGAGCCGGATCAGCCCTTCCTGCGCAACCGAGGCGATCAGCGTGCCGTCGCGGGCAAACAGCGAGCCGCGCGTAAAGCCGCGCGACCCCTGCGTCGACGGGCTGTCTTGCGTATAAAGCATCCAGTCGTCGAGCGCATGGCTGCGATGGAACCACATGGCGTGATCGAGGCTCGCCGCCTGGATATCGCGATCGAAAATGGCGCGGCCATGCGCGAAGGTCGATGTGTCGAGCAGCGTCATGTCGGAAAGATAGGCCAGCACCGCCGCCTGAGTAGCGCGATCCGCCGGCACCGGACCGGTCGTGCGGATCCAGATGTTCTGCTTCGGCTCCAGCTTTTCGCGGCTGGTGTAGTGCTTCAGCATCACCGGCTTCATCTCGATCGGCCGGTCGCGCTCCCAGTAGCGCTTGATGCCTTCGGGCACCGCCTCGCCGAACTTGCCCAGCAATTCGCGCTGCGACAGCAGTGTCTCTGGCCCCGGGACGTCCTGCGGCATCGGCACCTGGTGTTCGAGGCCGACCTCATCCTGCTGGAACGAGGCTTCCAGCGAAAAGATCGCCTGGCCGTGCTGGATCGCCACCACGCGGCGCGTGGTGAAGGAGCCGCCGTCGCGGATCCGGTCGACCTCGTAGACGATCGGCACCTTGGTGTCGCCGGGCCGCATGAAATAGCCGTGCAGCGAATGCACGTGGCGATCGGGGTCGACGGTCCGCTGTGCCGCCACCAGTGCCTGGGCGATGGTCTGTCCGCCGAAGACGCGCTGCCAGTCGAGCAAGGGGCTGCGACCACGATACAGATTGTGTTCCAGCTTCTCGAGGTCGAGAATGCCGAGAAGCTCGTCCATGGCAGCCGTCATATTTTCGCGCCCTTGCCGCAGAAGTGTTATGGCGGTTTCCGACAGGACGGACAGGCAGTCAAGGGCGCAAGACCCGGTCGGCGTGCAAGGAGCGAAGAAGATGGAACGCAAGACCGACGCGAAAACCAGATCAAGCGCAAGGTCCGGGCTCGATGTTCTGGTCGCCGGCGCCGGTTATGTCGGCTTGGCCAGCGCCGTCTCGTTGAAGCAGGCGCGTCCGGGCCTCGCCGTCGCGCTGGTCGATGCCGCACCCGCCGGCGCCTGGCAAAGGGATGGCCGCGCATCGGCCATCGCCGCCGCCGCCTGTCGCATGCTCGACCAGCTCGGCGTGTGGGCCGAGATCGCGCCGCAGGCCCAGGCGATCACCGAGATGATCATCACCGATTCGCGCACCTCCGATCCCGTGCGCCCGGTCTTCCTGACTTTCGACGGCGAGGTCGCGCCGGGTGAACCCTTTGCCCACATGGTCGCCAACCGGGTGCTGAACGGCGCCTTGCGGGCCAGCGCCGAGAAACTCGGCATCGATATCATCGAAGGCGTCGCCGTGCAGGGTTTTGAGACCAACGGCGCCGGCATCACCGTGCATCTTGCCGACGGTGCGACGCTGAAGACCCGGCTGCTGGTTGCCGCCGACGGCGTCAACTCGAAGCTGCGCGACATGGCCGGCATCAAGACGGTGAAGTGGGAATATGGCCAGTCCGGCATCGTCTGTACGGTGGCGCATGAACGCCCGCACAATGGCCGCGCGGAAGAACATTTCCTGCCGGCCGGCCCGTTTGCCACGCTGCCGCTCAAGCCCGGCGAGGACGGCACCAACCGTTCGTCGATCGTCTGGGTCGAGCGCACGCCCGATGCCGAAAAGCTGGTTGCCGGTGACGATCTCGTCTTCGAGCACGAACTCGAACAGCGTTTCAGCCTGAAGCTTGGCGAGATCCGCGTCGCGGACAAGCCGCGCGCCTGGCCGCTCGGCCTGACCATCGCGCGCGCCTTCGTCGCGCCGCGCATAGCGCTGGCCGGCGACGCCGCCCACGGCATCCACCCGATCGCCGGCCAGGGCCTCAATCTCGGCTTCAAGGATGTCGCCGCGCTGGCCGAAGTGATCGTCGAGGCCGACCGCCTCGGCCAGGACATCGGCGCGCTCGACGTGCTCGAACGCTACCAGCAGTGGCGGCGCTTCGACACCGTGCAGATGGGCATCACCACGGACGTGCTGAACCGGCTGTTTTCCAACGACATCGGCCCGCTGCGCACCGTCCGTGATATCGGGCTCGGTCTGGTCGAGCGCATGCCGCGCCTGAAGGAGTTTTTTATCCGTCAGGCGTCTGGACTGTCCACCAGCACGCCAAGATTGCTGAAAGGCGAGGCGATCTGACACGACGTACCAGGGTGTGTTCAGATTCAGGTCAGGCCGAGCCTCACCTGAACGCCAGCACACCTAATTGACCTCGAAGCCGAGCTTCTGCCGCAGCCGCAATATGCGCTGGTCGGCTATCTCAAGGCGTTTCTCACCGCCTTGCGCGGCGCGGTTGATCATCTGCAGCAGATCGTTTCGCTCGGCCACGTCGAGCCGTTCGCGCAGGAACGGCGCCAGCTTGTCGATGACGATCGTGGCGTCGTCGATCTGTGACGCGGCCCATTTGGCGTAGATCACCGCCTCGTCGGTCTTCTTCTTGTCGGCGATCTCGGAAATCACCGCGCGAATGACAGCCTCGCGCTTCGGCAGCACGGGCCCATCCTCGGAAACGATGGCGGTGATCAGCGTCGCCGCCGCCACCACCGGATCGTCGATCGCTGTCAGCGGCGACAGGGCCGCCTGCTTGCGCAGTTTCTTGCGGCGCACGGAGCCCTGGACCCGACCGATGACATCGGCAACGTCACGCGCCGCCTCGTTCATCGCCTTCATCCGGTACCACCAGAACGCCGCCGCGCCCAACGCGCCAAGGATAGCAATCAGGAAAGGCATGCCGAATCCCCCAAAATCCCGGCGACGATAGGAGAACTCCTGCCTTGCTTCAACGCGCAAAAATTGCGCACGAAATGAAACCACGTTTGCTCAACCGACCGTCCCGATCCAAATGACCGCAACGCATGGCAGGCATCATGACCCCGGTATGTCGTAGATGGCGCGGACCTCGATCGTGCCGAGTTCGGCCAGCGGAATGCCCGCGGCAATGTCCAGCGCCTCGTCGAGATCCTTTGCCTCGACCATGACGAAGCCGAGCAACTGCTCCTTGGTCTCAGTGAAGGGCCCATCGGTGACCAGCCGCTTGCCCTGGCGCCGGCGCACGGTTTTGGCTGACGTCACCGATTGCAGCGCCTCGGCGACGACAAGCAAGCCTTTCTCCTCAAGCGATCGGTCATAGGCAAGCGAATCGGCGTTGAGCTTGGCCGACCCTGCCGGGGTCAGCGCGTGAAGATCCTTTTCCTCGCCATAGACCAGGCAAACATATTTCATTTCGAGCTCCCTTGCTGTGTCGCGGCGATGAGCGTGTCGATCCGGTCCTTGCCCGCCGCCGCATGGTCGAGAATGCACACCGCAACCCCGATGATGGCAACCGCCGCCAGAAACCGGCCGAACGCCGGCGTGGGCTGGTGCATCCAGTCGGCCTCCCGTCCGCCGGCTCCGTGGCCGGCTTTCTTCCAATGCGCACAAAACAGCATATCCATGTGATCCTCCATCCGGCCATCACTTGCGTGGCTGCCCGCAGGACGGGCGAGGAAGATCAAAGTCGACATTTTTGCACGCGCTTTTTTAAAAAAAGAATCGAAGCCACCGCCATCGTGGTCCAAAGAGCGCAGTGGCCTTCGCGTCCGCACGCGCTATAGTTGACCGGACGCCGGGCCAAGCCCCAATCACAAGCCCCGGCAACCCACCACGACCACCCACCAAGACAACCAAGGAGGAATTCATGGACCGCACCGCAGACGCCGTCTGGAAAGGCAATCTGAAAGAGGGCAAGGGCACGCTCGATACGCAGAGCGGGACCCTGAAGAGCACGCCCTATTCGTTCAAGGCGCGCTTCGAGGACGAGAGCGGCAAATCCGGCACCAATCCGGAAGAGCTGATCGCCGCGGCACACGCCGGCTGCTACGCCATGCAGTTCTCGCATTTCCTGGCCGAAAACGGCACGCCCGCCGCCGAGCTCGACGCCAAGGCGGTGGTGACGCTGGTTCCCGGCACCGGCATCACCGGCAGCGCCCTCACCGTGGTCGGCAAGGTGCCGGGCATCGATGCGGCGAAATTCAAGGAATTGGCCGAGAAGGCCAAGGCCGAATGCCCGGTCTCCAAGGCACTCGGCGCCATAAAAGTATCGCTCGACGCCAGGCTTGGGTGAACAATATCGCAGAACCTGCTGGCGTTTGCGCTGCCCCTCACCTGCCTGCCGGCACCCTCTACCCGTATAGTGACGGGGAGAGGGGCGCTCACGGGTTCGCCAATCACCAGCGCTGCAAAAAGAACGCCCGCGTCGCGGCCGTCCTCTTTCTCCCCGTCCCTATACGGGGAGAAATGCCCGGCAGGGCAATGAGGGGCGGCGCCCAACGTCGATAATGATCGTCTGAAACGGACTCTCGGGTCAGCGCTCGCCGGTCGGCGCCTCGATGAGGGCACGCAGCCTCGCAACTTCTTCCTCGAGGGCGCTGACGCGTTCTTCGAGAGCTGAGGCGCCCGACGGCGCCTGGTGCATGGCGACGGCCGCGATCTGCACCACGCCGCTAAGCAGATGCATAAAACGCTCCTCGCGCTGGCCGGGACCGCGCTCGATCAGCACCACTAGCGGCGGCCGGCGGCCGATCAATAGATCGAGGTCGGTGCGCAGCGCCTCGATCGACGAAAACCGCGCCATGCGTTCGGCCCGCGCCAGCAATTCATGCGCCGTCTGCGCGCCGCGCAACAGCATCAGGCCGATCAGCGCGATCTGCGCCGAGGTGAGCGAGAAACGCTGCGCCACCTGATGCTCGTAGCGCTCGACGCGCGAGGCGAAGACCTGCCGGACCAGGCCCTTCTGCTCCAACTGGCTCAGCGCCCGCCTGACCTCGACAAGCTCGACCGCCATCACCGGCTCGCGCGCCGTCTTCTGGTTGGCCGCGGCATGCGCGCCGTTGAGCGTCAACGGATAGACATCCGGCGTCAGCTCCTTCTTCTCGATCAGGCAGCCGAGCACGCGGGCTTCGACAGGGGAGAGAGTGGGAAGATCGGTGTCTGTCATAGGGTCGCTATCCTTCTGAGGCCGGCGGGACAGCACCCCCCTCTGACGGATGAGGCGATCTGCCCACCGAAACTACACCCGCCGCTCCACCATCATCTTCTTGATCTCGGCGATCGCCTTGGCTGGGTTGAGACCCTTGGGGCAGGTCTGCGCGCAGTTCATGATGGTGTGGCAGCGATAGAGCCGGAACGGGTCTTCGAGATTGTCGAGCCGCTCGCCCTTGGCCTCGTCGCGGGAATCGATCAGCCAGCGATAGGCCTGCAGCAGCGTTGCCGGGCCGAGATAGCGGTCGCCGTTCCACCAGTAGCTCGGGCAGGAGGTCGAGCAGCAGGCGCACAGGATGCACTCATAGAGGCCATCCAGCTTCTCACGCTCCTCGTGGCTCTGCAGCCATTCCTTGGCCGGCTCCGGCGATACCGTCTTCAGCCATGGCTGGATCGAGGCGTGCTGGGCATAGAAGTTGGTGAGGTCGGGCACCAGATCCTTGACCACTTGCATATGCGGCAGCGGGTAGACCTTGACGGCGCCGGAAATGTCGTCGCAGCCCTTGGTGCAGGCAAGCGTGTTGGAGCCGTCGATGTTCATGGCGCAGGAGCCGCAGATGCCCTCGCGGCAGGAGCGGCGCAAGGTCAGCGTCGGATCGATCTTGTTCTTGATCCAGAGCAGCGCGTCGAGCACCATCGGCCCGCAATCGTCCATGTCGACGAAATAGGTGTCGATGCGCGGGTTCTCGTCATCGTCCGGCGACCAGCGGTAGATGCGGTACTCGCGCAGATTGGTGGCGCCTTCCGGCTTCGGCCAGGTCTTGCCCTGCTTGATCTGCGAGTTCTTGGGAAGCGTCAGTTCGACCATTACCTACGGTCCTTTCGGATGACGAGCTTCAGCCCGGACCAGATTTCATTCACGGCGGCGACCTTGACATCGACCAGGTCGCGCTTCAGCGCCTCGGCGCGAACTACACCCTCGGTGACGTCGGTGGCCACCTTCGATGCCTTCTTCGGCCAGGACACCCAGACCATGCCGTCGCGCTTGATCGCCGCCTCGACGTCGCCGAGGCGATCCTCGATCTCGGCGCGCTGCCGGGTGAAGGCATGGACGGCATCGTATTTTTGGGTCGTTCCTGAAATCTCCGACCAATCGACCAGCCGGTCGACATTGGCAAAAGCCACGGCGCCGGCCAGGTCATCGAGTTCCAACGGCAGCGCGATAAAGGCGGCGCTCATCCCGTCCTTCAGGCCGAGCTTTGCCGGAAGGGGCGTGGCGGAATATCCCGAGGCCGGCAGCGCCATGGTCAGTACACCCTGGCCTTCGGCGCGATCTTGGCAAGGCTGATGCCGCCATCCTTTTCCGCCAGCAGCGGCTCGGTGTGCACCGGCCTGTAGCTGAGCGTCACCTTGCCGTCTTCGCTGAGCCGGGCCAGCGTATGCTTGCGCCAGGCCGTGTCGTCGCGGGTCGAAAAATCCTCCCGCGCATGCGCGCCACGGCTCTCCTTGCGCGCCTCGGCGCTGTAGACCGTGGTGATGGCGTTGGCCATCAGGTTCTCCAGTTCCAGCGTCTCGACCAGGTCGGAGTTCCAGATCATCGAGCGGTCGAACACTTTTATGTCCTTCAGCTCGGTCCAGATTTCCGAAATGCGCTTGCAGCCATTCTCCAGCGATTCCTGCGTGCGGAACACCGCCGCGTCTTCCTGCATCGCCCGCTGCATCTTTTCGCGCAAGTTTGCCGTCGGCGTCGAGCCGTTGGCGTGGCGCAGCCGGTCGAAGCGGTCCATGATCTTTTCGACCGAGGCTTCGTTGGGCGCCGGGATCGCCGACTTCCGGTCGATGACCTGGCCGGCCCGGATCGCCGCGGCGCGGCCGAACACCACCAGGTCGATCAGCGAGTTCGAACCCAGCCGGTTGGCGCCATGCACCGAGGCACAGCCCGCCTCGCCGACCGCCATCAGCCCGGGCGACACCTTGTCCGGGCTCCTCGGCGTCGGGTTGAGCACCTCGCCCCAATAGTTCGTCGGCACGCCGCCCATATTGTAGTGCACCGTCGGCAGCACCGGGATCGGCTCCTTGGTCAGGTCGACGCCGGCAAAGATCTTTGCCGATTCCGAAATGCCCGGCAGCCTCTCGTGCAGCACGGCCGGATCGAGATGGTCGAGGTGCAGGAAGATGTGGTCCTTCTTCGGGCCGACGCCGCGCCCTTCGCGGATCTCCAGCGTCATGCAGCGCGAGACGACGTCGCGCGAGGCAAGGTCCTTGGCCGACGGCGCGTAGCGCTCCATGAAGCGCTCGCCCTCGGAATTGACGAGATAGCCGCCCTCGCCGCGCGCGCCTTCGGTGATCAGGCAGCCGGCGCCATAGATGCCGGTCGGGTGGAACTGCACGAACTCCATGTCCTGCAGCGGGAAGCCGGCGCGTGCGGCCATGCCGCCGCCGTCGCCGGTGCAGGTGTGCGCCGAAGTCGCCGAGAAATAGGAGCGGCCATAGCCGCCGGTCGCCAGCACCACCATCTTGGCCGAGAAGCGGTGGATGGTGCCGTCGTCGAGGTTCCATGCGACGACGCCGGTGCAGGTGCCGTCCGGCTCCATGATCAGGTCGAGCGCGAAATACTCGATGAAGAACTGCGCGTTGTTCTTCAGCGACTGACCGTAGAGCGTGTGCAGGATGGCGTGGCCGGTGCGGTCGGCGGCCGCGCAGGTGCGCTGCACCGGCGGGCCTTCGCCGTAGTTCATCATGTGGCCGCCGAACGGCCGCTGATAGATCTTGCCCTCTTCGGTGCGCGAGAACGGCACGCCATAGTGCTCGAGCTCGTAGACCGCCGCTGGCGCTTCGCGCACCAGATATTCCATGGCGTCGACATCGCCCAGCCAGTCCGAGCCCTTGACGGTGTCGTACATATGCCACTGCCAGGAATCGGGCCCCATGTTGGATAGCGAAGCGGCGATGCCGCCTTGCGCCGCCACCGTGTGCGAGCGGGTCGGGAACACCTTGGTGATGCAGGCGGTGCGCAGGCCCTGCTCGGCCATGCCGAGCGTCGCGCGCAGGCCGGCGCCACCAGCGCCGACGACCACGACGTCGAATTTGTGGTCGACATAGGTGTAAGCGGAACCGGTGTTGGCTCCTTTTGCGTCCTTGGCCAACTCAGCCTCCGAATGTCAGCTTGAGCAGGGCGAAGATCGAGGCGACGCCGACCGCTATGGTGAAAAACGTATTGAGCGCAATAAGCGCCAGCTTCATGCCCTCGCCATGCACGTAGTCCTCGATGATCACCTGCATGCCGAGCCGCATATGGATGAGCCCGGAGATGAGCACCAGGGCCAGCACCAGCGCCACGAGCGGATTGGCAAGCGCGGCCCGCACGTCCGCATAGCCGGCGCCGTTGAGCGCGATTAGGAAACCCACGAAGAACAGCATCAGCGGGATGTTGGCGATGGCGGTGAGGCGCTGGCGCCAGAAATGCCCAGTGCCCTCGCGGGCCGAACCCAGGCCACGGACTTTCGCCAGCGGCGTGCGCATGTCGGTCTTACCAGTGCTCATGATCAGGCTCCCCGCGCCATATAGCCGGCGATCCAGATCAGCAGCGTGAGCAGGATCGAGCCGGCCAGCGTCGCCCAGGCGATCTTCGAGGCGGTGTGCTTCTCGAGGCCGGCGCCGGTGTCCCATACCAGGTGGCGCACACCACCCAGCATGTGGTGCATCAGCGCCCAGGTGTAGCCGAAAAGGATCAGCCGGCCGAGCCAGGTGCCGAAGGCCCAATTTACCCAGTCGAACGTCGCCTGCGAGCTTGCCGCCGCCATCAGCCATATGGCGACCAGCAGCGTACCGAAATAGAGCGCGCCGCCGGTGATGCGATGGATGATCGACATCGTCATGGTGATCGGCGGCCGGTACACGGTCAGGTGCGGCGAAAGTGGTCTTGCGCGGGTGGCTGGTGATTTGCTCATGGCTCCCCCAGTTCGGCGTCCCTGGAGCCTCAGGTGGAAATGCGGCATTGCCGCTTCCGGATGCGACTTCGGACAGCCGGTTTCTAATGCTCTTTTTGCACCGCGTCAAAGCCAGAAAACCGTTTCGAAAACGTAATTTAGTCTGACTAAAAGGTAGGCGCGAGCTTCAATCGATTAGGGGTGATTGGCCCGAAGCCGGCTCGCTATCGCTGCAGTGCAACACACCGGTCCGACATAGCCCCCAAGCCGCCGTTTGCAGGCCGGCCTCACCTGAATGTCAATGCACCTAGCGCTTGCAGGTCACCGGCGTCGACCCAGCCTTCATCACCAGCGCTTCGCGGCCATCGATCACAATCGCGTCATGCGCCTGCTGGTAACGGCTGTTCTGGTTGGCCGGCGAGGCCTGCAGATCCTCGCTGGTACCGTCGGAACCGAGAACATGGACCGAGGTGCCGAGATTCTCGATGGTCATCCTGCCGCCATCGGCGCAATTGTAGGTGGCGGTGCGCGGCTGCGGCGCGGACACATCGGTGACGGCGGCTTTCGGAGGATTTGACACACAGGCCATGGCGACCAGAAGCGGCGACAGGGTAAGCGTCACCCGAAACGTCCGGCCTGGCGCCATATGCTGTCCCTCCCGCGCGGCAAACTGGCCACGATGCGTTGCTAAGATCAAGATCGTCAGACGCCGAGCTTGACGCCGGCGGCGATGGTGCGGCCAAGCATGGCCGAAAGATGGCCATCGGGTTTTCCACCCAGTCGGATATTAACCATGTTTACCGAGACATCGCCGCGGAACGCGCCCGCCTCTTAACAAAGGTTAAGAAAAGGTTAATTTCTGATTCGAGGAGGCTTTCCTCTAAACAAGGAGGACGCCATGCGTTCGAACTCGGGAAGAATGCGCCTTGCGGCGCTCATCGTGGCGGCTTCCGCCGTTGGCCTGGCAGCGCCAGCGCTTGCCGGCGCACGCCACCAGGACCGCGTCTACGCCGATTCGTTCGGCAATCTCGTCATCGACAGCGCCGCCGGCTACAAGCGCATCCTGGTCGGCGAAGGCAAATTGGCCAAGCAGCTGTCCGACTACACCAGCGCCGGCCAGCCGAAGGTGATCTACGAGAACGAATCGGACGAAATCACCGGCTCTGGCGATTGCTACCGGCCGCCGGTGTTCGTGAAGGGCCGCAGCTATATGTACGGGCTTGCCGATGGCGAGATGCCCGAGCTCAGCCCCTGCCAGTGATCCGTATCTAACCAGCGCTGGCTGTAATCTCTCTTCCGCCGGCCGGTCCGGCGGAAACACGCACACAATCGCGCCCGGCATTCTTCGCCTGGTAAAGTGCCTGGTCGGCGCGCCGCATCAGCCCGGCAAAATCCTCGCTCGCATGAAGCTCGGCGACGCCAAAACTCGCCGTGCAGCGATTGTCCACCGGCAGTCCGTCGATGGGCAGCGCGCCGAAGGCGCTACGCGTGCCTTCGGCGAACAGCCGGGCGGCGGCAAGGTTGGTTCCCGGCAGGATGATGGCGAACTCCTCGCCGCCGATGCGGCCGGCGACATGGTGGCCGTCGGCGGCCTCGCGCAGGAAACCGGCAAAGCTTTCGATCACCCGGTCGCCGGACGCATGGCCGAAGCTGTCGTTGACGCTCTTGAAATGATCGAGATCGGCGATGACCAGCGCGACCGGCACGCCTTGCCGCACGGCGCCCAGCACTGCCAGCTCAGCGTGGCGGGCGAAGCCGCCGCGGTTGAGCAGGCGCGAAAGCGTGTCCGTCTCCGACCTCGACGTCACCTCGGCGAGCACGTCGCGAACCAGGATGGCCAGAATCAGCAGCGCCAGCGCCAGGCCAAAGACGGTGCCGAGCGACTGCGACACCAGCGCGTAGTTGCTTTGCAGATAGGCCTGCGGGTTGGCGCCCCAACCGCCGAGCGCATGCGCGATGAACGGCTTTGAGGCAAACTGCAGCCCGCTCGCCACCAGCACCGCCATCAGCATGCGGTCGAGACGGGCGTGCCTTTGCCTCGACGACCAGACGATCACGAGACCGATGAATTGCATGACGGCATAGGGAAGCTGGTAGGCCATCATGCGGGCCAGCGACTGGCGCGGCAGGTCCTGCACGAAATACACCGCGACAGAGGTGGCGACGAGGAAGAACAGCATCTGCTTCCACGGCGGCGCCACGCCGTATTTGTGCGCCAGCCCACCATTGAAGGCGATGGTGGCGCCAAGGAACACCGCGAAGGCGGCAACGACTACCGGCCGCGCATTGTCGAAGGCGGGGATGCTGAATTCGATGGCGAAATACACCATGCCCAGCAGATAGCCGAATGCCAGCCAGCGTGGCGCGGCGCGGCCGGCCTCATGCAACGCGACCGCGATGAAGGAAGCCGCCAGCAGGCCGGCGACCGAAACATTGATCAACAGGATGAAGTTGGCGCCGCTCATAATCTTCCCGAACCCGCGCCGACAGCTAAGCATCGAGCGGCGAAGAAGACGTTAACGCTGGCGCGGCGGGCCGGGATCAGCCCACCTTGAGAGGCTCCGGCACGAACATTGTTTCCGGGCGCTCGTAGGACAGACGCACGCTGTCGCGGCCATTCTTCTTGGCCTTGTAGAGCGCATCGTCGGCACGGCGCATCAGCGGCTCCAGCGCCTCGTCGCCGCTGCGGGCAGCCACGCCGAAGCTGGCTGTCACCTTGGTGCCGGCAGGAAGCCCGTCGACCTGGCCGGCCGAATAGACCGTGCGCACGGCCTCGGCGAACAGCCGCGCGGCGGCGAGATCGCTCAACGGCAGCAGCACGGCAAACTCTTCGCCGCCGATACGCCCGGCAACGCCGCGCGTCCCGGCGGCCAATCGAAGCTTGCCGGCGAAGTCGGCGATCACCCGATCGCCCGCCGCGTGCCCGTGTACGTCGTTGAGCGCCTTGAAATGATCGAGGTCGGCCAGCACCAGCGCGACTGGGAAGCGCGCCGTGGCGCAGTGCCGCAACAGCTGCATGCCCCGCTCCTCGAAGCCGCGGCGATTGAGAAGACCCGAAAGCGGATCGGTATAGGTCTCGGTCTTCAGCGCCTTCATCACGTCAAGTGCCGCGGCGGAGAACAGGCAGAGCGCGATGAGCAGGGACAGCAGTGCATGCGACAGCAGCGCCGTCGTCCAGTAGGACGAGGCATAGAAGCCGTCATAGCTGGTGAAGGGTCCGTGCGCGATGACGACGACAAGGGTGCGCACGAAGAAGTTCAGGCCCGACAGCAGCGACAGCACGAACAGGATGTTTTCGGTCGGGCCATTGCGGCGCACCGGGCGCAGTTCGGCGGCGACCAGAAGACTGATCCCGCCGAAAGCGAAATTCATCGCCAGGATTCGCCAGGTGAGATCCGGCGCGACGAACAGCAGCCAGCAAAACGACGCCAGGCCACCGCCGGCCAGCACGCCGATCCCGATATAGGGCACCTTGCGGCCATAGCGGTGGATGATGGCGCTGGACAGGCAGCAACCGGCAACGGTGAAGCAGATATTCGACGTCAGCTTGGTCAGCTGCATGCCGAAGGGCAAGGTGAAATATTGCAGCAGGAAGCCGACCGCCGAGAGACCGTAGCTGGTCGCCAGCACGGCGAGATATGGGCGGTGGCGTTGATAGGACCATAGCACGAGGAAGGCCGCGCCGAGTGCCAGCGCGATCGTCGGATTGAGCAGCGCTATGAACAGGCCGGTGTCCAAAGGACTGTGACTTCCCCTCGCTTACGTCAGGGAAGACCTTAGGGCGCAAGCCCAAACAAGCAGTTAAGCGAAAGCTGAATATGCAACGGAGCGGATGAAAAGACCCCGGAGCCGCAAGGCGGTCCGGGGTCGCGCATGCGTTCGAAGCCGAAGACTCCGGCGCTATTTCCACTCGCGGATGTCGACGAAGTGACCTGCGATCGCCGCCGCCGCCGCCATCGCCGGCGACACCAAATGGGTGCGGCCCTTGAAGCCTTGCCGGCCTTCGAAATTGCGGTTCGACGTCGAGGCGCAGCGTTCATGCGGCTTCAGCCGGTCGTCATTCATGGCAAGGCACATCGAACAGCCCGGCTCGCGCCAATCGAAGCCGGCGGCGACGAAGATCTTGTCGAGGCCTTCCGCTTCCGCCTGTTCCTTGACCAGGCCGGAGCCCGGCACGATCATCGCATCGACATGCGGGCTGACCGTCTTGCCTTCGACCACCTTGGCGACGGCGCGCAGGTCCTCGATGCGGCCGTTGGTGCAGGAACCGATGAAGACGCGATCAAGCGTGATGTCGGTGATCTTGGTGCCCGGCGTCAGCCCCATATAGTCGAGCGCGCGCTGCTTGGAGGTGCGCTTGTTTTCATCCGAAATATCGTCCGGGTTCGGCACGATGCCTTGCACGGACACGACATCCTCGGGCGAGGAGCCCCAGGAGACGATCGGCGGCAGCTTGGCCGCGTCGAGCACGATCACCTTGTCGAAATGCGCGCCTTCGTCGGACTGCAGCGTCTTCCAGTATTCCAGTGCCGCATCCCAGGCCGCGCCCTTCGGCGCACGCGGCTTGTCCTTGACGTAGGCGAAGGTCGCCTCGTCCGCCGCGATCAGGCCGGCGCGCGCGCCGCCCTCGATCGACATGTTGCAGATCGTCATGCGGCCTTCCATCGACAGCGCACGGATCGCCTCGCCGGCATATTCGATGACATAGCCGGTGCCGCCGGCGGTGCCGATCTCGCCGATGATGGCCAGGATGATGTCCTTGGCGGTGACGCCATCCGGCAACTGGCCGTCGACACGCACCAGCATGTTCTTGGCCTTGCGCTGGATCAGCGTCTGCGTCGCCAGCACATGCTCGACCTCGGACGTACCGATGCCGTGCGCCAGCGCGCCGAAGGCGCCGTGGGTCGAGGTGTGGCTGTCACCGCAGACGATGGTCATGCCGGGCAGCGTAAAGCCCTGCTCCGGGCCGATGATGTGGACGATGCCCTGGCGGATATCGTTTTCGGAATAGTATTCGACACCGAAATCCTTGGCGTTCTTGGCCAGCGCCTCGACCTGGATGCGGCTCTCCTCGTTCTTGATGCCGAACTTGCGCTCGGGCGAGGTCGAGACATTGTGATCGACCACGGCCAGCGTCTTTTCCGGATGCCGGACCTTGCGGCCACTCAGGCGCAAGCCTTCGAAGGCCTGCGGGCTGGTCACTTCATGGACGAGGTGACGGTCGATGTAGAGCAGGCATGTGCCATCGTCCTGGCGGTCGACGACGTGGTCGTCGAAAATCTTGTCGTAGAGGGTGCGCGGTGCGCTCATGTGCGTAAATCCGTCGATATGAGAATGGGAAAGAGCAGATGCCGGATCACCGGTCCAGCGAAACGACCTGGACAGGTGGCCTAGGGTAGTCGGCTGGTCAGTGCGCCGGACACGCGCGCGGAAAAACGCGACGGCAGGCGTTTTCTGTCCTGCAGCACGAACCCCTTATAGGCCGGATCGCCAAAAAGCTCTTCCATGGCGTGGCTCATACCAATGTTTTGGCTTTTCGGCAATTGGAAGCTGCCGTTACAGGACGTAGGTTGCTCGCCCTCACATCACCTCAAAAACGAAGGTCTTCACCAGCGCATCGGGCTCGGCGATCGCGTAGCAGCGGAACCATGGGCTTTGCTCGACCGGCCGCCATGTCTTCGCCTGCTCCAGCTTGTCGAACACGGCCTGGAAGTTGCCGCTCGCAAAAACCTGGTCACGCACGGTGAAGATGGCGTGGCCGCCTTTCCGGGTGATGCGCACCAGCTCATGCAGGCTCGACGCCGGCGCATGGCTGATGGTGAACACGCCGGTTGAGAAGAAGGCGCGGAAATGACAATCCGGCCACGGCAACGGCCCGCCCAGCATCGCTTGCTTCAGCTCGCTGTAGGCATTGCGGCTGCCGGCGATTTTCAGCATGTCGTCGGAGAGGTCGAGCCCGGCAATATCGCCGTAGCCCAGCGCCTGCAACGACGGCCCCGACAGGCCAGTGCCGCAGCCGGCATCAAGCAGCGGCCCTTCGCCCGCCGGCACGTGGCGAGCCACCCAGGCGGTGATCAGGAAAGGCAGCAAATAGCCAAGCGAAGCGGTCTCGCTGTCATAGGTCGCGGCCCATGCCGCATAGGCCTCGGCCAGCGCTTCCGGCGTGTCGGCAGTGTAGACGGAATCCAGCGCCGCATTGGCTTTGTCGACGTTCATGTGACCTCCTCAACGAGACATGCCGACAAGGATCGTAGCGCCGCCCTTGCCCGCACGCTATTCCTCGTGCTGGCGGCGCAACCGGCGTTCCAGCGCCCGCAAGGCCAGCGACAGGCCGACGGTCAGGATGAGATAGATGTAGGCGACGATCGAATAGGTCTCGAAGAAGCGGAACGAGCCGGCGGCATAGACCTTGCCCATCTGCGTGATGTCGGCGACGCCGAGCACCGAGACCAGCGAGGAATCCTTGACCAGGGCGACGAAATCATTGCCGAGCGGCGGCAAGATGGTGCGAATCGCCTGCGGAAACACGATCAGCCGGAAGCGTTGAGCGCGCGTCAGGCCGAGCGCCTTCGCCGCCTCGATCTGGCCCTTCTCGACGGCCTGGATACCTGCGCGAAAAACCTCGGAGATGAAGGCCGAATAGCCGATGGTCAGCGCCATGATGGCGCGCCACAACAGCGACACGTCGCGCACCAGCAACTCGCCCACGAGGCCGGCAGTCTGCAAAGGCGCGGTCAGGGCATTCCAGCCCGCGACGAAGGCCGGCGCGCCGACGAAGGCGATCCAGAACAACAGCACCAGGATGGGCACGCCGCGAATGATCTCGACATAGAAGCGGGCGATCTGGCGGAGCCAGCGCGAGCCCGACAGCCCCATCAGTGCGATGCCGAGGCCAATGGCCGAAGCCAGCACGAAGGCAATCACGGTGACGAAGACCGTGATGCCGATGCCCTTGGCAACGGTGGCAAAGACCTGGGCGTAAAGGTTGCTGGTGGCGACGAAGACGGCCACCGCAATCGCGATGGCCACGGCCACGACCAGCCACCATGGGAAGTCGGATTTTGAGGTAGAAGCGGCCTGCATCAGGCCATGCCGGCGAAGCAGATGTCGGGACGTGCCAAGGCGCCCCCCTCTGTCCTGCCGGACATCTCCCCCTCAAGGGGGGAGATTGGCAGCCTCGACCTCGCCGCCCATTTTTTGGCGTTGGAAATTGGCGAAAGCCAATGCGACATCCGATCTCCCCACTCGAGGGGGAGATGTCCGGCAGGACAGAGGGGGGTGTTCAAGCGCAGAGTCAACGCGAGGATTACCGCGCCATCAGTATGCAATGCGCTCGACAAGAGGGGTTACTGCCCCATCTTGTAGTCAAGGAACCATTTCTTGTTGAGCGTGTCGAACGTGCCGTCGGCCTTGATCGCCGCGATTGCCGCGTTGACAGGCTTCACCAGATCGGAACCCTTCGGAAAGATAAACCCGAAATCCTCGGTACCCAGCGGCCCGCCGATCAGCTTCAGCTTGCCGTCGGAGGCATCGACATAGCCCTTGCCCGCGGTACCGTCGGTCAGGACGACATCGACGTCGCCGGACTTCAACGCCTGCACCGTCGCACCAAAAGTCTCGAACAGTTTGATGCGCGGATTCTGCTCATTGCCGTCGAGCACGCTATAGACGGCGGTGTAGAAGGGCGTCGTGCCGGCCTGGGCGCCGATCAGTCCGTCCTTGAAGGCGCCGAAGGTCTTGGCGTCAGTGAAGCGGCTTTCGTCGCCGCGCACCAGCATGAACTGTTCCGAACGCATATAGGGGTCGGAGAAGTCGACCTTCTGCTTGCGGTCGTCCTTGATGGTGATGCCGGTCATGCCGATGTTGTACTGGTTGTCGGAAACCGCCTGGATCATCGCGTCCCAGGAGGTGTTCTGGTACTCGACTGTGAAGTTCAGCCGTTTGGCGATTTCGTTCATCGCGTCATATTCCCAGCCGATCTGTTTTCCCGTCTTGGCATCGATGAACTGCAGCGGCGGATAGGCGTTCTCGGTCACCACCACCACCTTCTTGCCGCCGAGATCGGGCAGCGCCTGCGCCAAGGCGGCAACGGGTGCAAGCATGAGGGCAAGCAGGCCGGCCAGCAGCAGTTTCGATTTGGTCATGACACACTCCCCGGAAGTGAAAGCGCCCGGACATCGGCCGGGCTTGCAGGAAAATCCGGCGCCGACTTTAGCTTTCCGCAAGCGTCATGCAAGACGGTCCACTGCGTCGGCGCACGTGAAATCGGATTCCATTGCCTTCTATCCGGGGATTCCTGGACGATCGCCGTGGTGTCCCGTCAATCGGCGCTCGCTTCCCGCAAACCGTCGATCAGCCGGGTCAGGGAGTGATGCAGGGATTTCAGCTCGTCGCTATCGAGCGGCGAATGGCACCGCATCGCGGCCGACACCGCCTTGGCGCCCTCGCGCAGTGCTTTGCCCTGAGGCGTCGGTTCGACCAGCACCCGGCGTTCGTCGGCGGCATCGCGCCGGCGCGTGACCAGGCCGTTCGCTTCCAGTCGCTTGAGCAGCGGCGTCAGCGTTGCCGAATCGAGACCCAGCGTGTCGCCGAGTTCACCGACGGTGCGCGGTGCATGCTCCCACAGCGCCAGCATGGTCAGATATTGCGGGTAGGTCAGGCCGAGCGGCTCGAGCAGCGGCCGGTAGAGCCGTGTCATCAGCCCGCTCGCCGAATAGAGCGCGAAGCACAGATGCTGGTCGAGCTTCGGTATCCCGGCGAAATCCGCCGGGATGTCCAGGTGCGAAGAGGTCGTTCTGGTGGTCATGCTGCCTTTGCCGGAAGCGCCGTTGCCGAAAGCGCCACCTCGATGTTGCCCTTGATGGCGTTGGAATAGGGGCAAACCTCATGCGCTGCCGATACAAGCGCTTCCGCCGCCGCCTGATCAAGACCTTTCGTCTCAGCCGCCAGCGAAACGCCGAGCAGGAAACCGCCCTGGCCATTCGGATGCAGGCTGACATTGGCCGTCACCGAGGCATCCTGCAGCGGCAGCTTCTGCTTGCCGGCGATGAAGCGCATGGCGCTTTCGAAGCAGGCGGCATAACCGGCGGCGAAAAGCTGCTCGGGATTGGTGGCGCCGCCCTTGCCGCCAAGTTCCTTCGGCATAGCAAGGTCGAGGCTGAGCAGGCCATCGCTGCTCAGGACGTGGCCGGCGCGGCCGCCGACAGCGCGGGCCTGGGTGGAATACAATGCGGTCATCTCGTGTCTCCATTTATCTTGTGTACGATTGTTTAGTACACGATATAATCGGAGTCAATCGCGAATATCCAGCCAGTGCATCATTCCTGAAAACGAAAAAAGGCGGCCGAAGCCGCCTTTTCTAAAACATGCCTGTCGAAAAACTTATTCGGCTGTCGCGGCTTCCGCGGCCTTGGCTGCCTCAGCCTCGGCGGCTGCCTTCTTCTCGGCTGCTTCCTTGGCGGCCGTCTCGGCGGCCAGAGCCTCGGCGGCTGCCACCTTCTCGGCCTCGATACGGGCCTTCTCGGCGTTCAGCGCATCGCGCTCGTCATCGTTCAGCTTGCGGGCGCGCACGCCGGTGTTTTCCGAAATACGGGCCGACTTGCCGCGACGATCGCGCAGATAGTAGAGCTTGGCGCGACGCACCTTGCCGCGGCGGACGATCTCGACGCCTTCGACCATCGGCGAGTAGACCGGGAACACGCGCTCGACGCCTTCGCCGTAGGAGATCTTGCGGACGGTGAAATTTTCCTGGAAGCCGGAACCGGCGCGGGCGATGACGACGCCCTCATAGGCCTGGACGCGGGTGCGGGTGCCTTCGGTCACGCGGACCTGGACGCGCACGGTGTCGCCGGGCTGGAATTCGGGAAGCTTGCGCTTGGCTTCGATCTTGGCGGCCTGCTCGGCCTCGAGTTGACGGAGGATATCCATCTCAAAAATCCACTTCTTGTTCTTCCGACAGCCAGAGCGTCCGACACTCGCCTCGCAGTTCCAATGACCGCTCGGCTATGCCCTTTATCGAAGACATCGGTGTCCAAGACATCGGGCAGGGGCGACTACACCGTCATTGTTGACGGGTCCGGCAGAATTTTTCTTGCCGGTACGGGCGGGCACATACAGCTATTTCAGCCCTTTGTCACGCCTGAACCTGAGTCTTTTTTGCCCGCATGGCACCATCATAAGCTTCCGGTGCCGGGTTGCGTCCGCGTGCCAGGCTTCCTAAGCCGGGCGCAGCACAGTTTTCCGCGGCGGCCTTCCATGTCCATCTTCGACGCCATCCTGCTTTTCCTGGCGGGCTTTCTGTCAGGCGCCGCCAATGCGGTCGCCGGTGGCGGCACCTTTATCACATTCGGCGCCATGACATTGGTCGGCCTGCCGCCGATCGTTGCCAACGCCACCTCCTCGGTGACGCAGTTTCCCGGCTACATCACCTCGACGCTCGCCTACTGGGATGACATCCGCCATTTCTGGCGTGGCGCATTGCTGCTCTGCATGACCTCGGCGGTCGGCGCGCTGGCCGGTGCGCTGATCCTGCTGGCGCTCGACAATCCGTCGTTTCGCGTTCTGGTGCCGTGGCTGCTGTTGGGCGCAACCGCATTGTTTGCCGCCGGTCCGTGGCTGAAGCCGTTGCCAAGACCCGGACATGAAGCGGCCGTCGGCTCGCTGACCGGGTCGCTGGCGCAGTTCATCACCGCCGTCTATGGCGGCTTCTTCGGCGCCGGCATGGGCGTCATGATGCTGGCGACGCTCGGCCTGACGCAAGCCGGCGACTACCACCGGCTGAACGCGCTGAAGAACATGCTGGCCATTGTCATCGCCGCGGTGGCGATCGTTGTCTTCGTCTCGGGCGGCGTCGTCGCCTGGCCGCAGGCGATCATCATGATCCCGGGCGCCGCGCTGGGCGGCTATGCCGGCGTCTGGATCGCCAAGCGCGTGCCGCAGAACGCGGTGCGCGGCTTCGTCGTCGCGGTCGGCCTGTTCCTCGCCTTCTACTACTTCAGCAAAGGTTGAGCGCCGGGCAGATCCGGCCGCCGCTCTTTCGTCAGCGCCTCGGACTGAGCCCTCCGCCAAGCGGCGATCTTCTTGTGATTACCGGAAATCAGCACTTCGGGAATCTCGCGCCCCTCGAATTCCTGCGGCCGCGTGTAGTGCGGATGTTCGAGCAAGCCGTTCTCGAAACTCTCCTCTTTGCCCGACACCGCGTTGCCCATGACGCCGGGCAACAGCCGCACCACTGCGTCGAGCAGCACAAGGGCCGCCGGCTCACCACCAGAAAGGATGAAATCGCCGATCGAAACCTCTTCCAGTCCTCGCGCCTCGATCAGCCGCTGGTCGACGCCCTCGAAGCGGCCGCACAGGATCACAGCGCCCGGTCCGGCGGCGAGTTCGCGCACGCGCGCCTGCGTCAGCGGCTTGCCGCGCGGGCTCATCAGCAGCCGCGGCCGCGCATCGCCCTCTGGCGAAGCATGGTCGATAGCCCTGGCCAAAACATCGGCGCGCATCACCATGCCGGCGCCACCGCCGGCCGGCGTGTCGTCGACGGTGCGATGGCGATCGGTGGCGAAGTCGCGGATCTGGATCGCTTCCAGCGACCATGTGCCGGCCTCCAGCGCCCGGCCGGCCAGCGACAGGCCGAGCGCGCCCGGAAACATCTCGGGATAAAGCGTCAGCACCGAGGCTTTGAACGTCACCGGTTGCCCCCGGCGTCGCGCGGTCCGCGCGGCCTGCCCTTCGGGTCGAAGTCTTCCTCGCGCGGCGCATCGCCGTCCTCGTCCTCGACCAACCCGGCCGCCGCCGGGTCGACGCGGACAAAGCCCTCGGCGATCGACACATCAGGCACGGCGGCCTGCGTGAACGGGATCAGCACGCCCTTGCGTCCCCCCAATGTCACATCGAGAATGTCGCCGCCGCCGAAATTGTGCACGGCGACGACCTTGCCGATCGCGGCACCGGTATCATCCCGGACCTCCAGCCCGACCAGGTCGGCATGGTAGAATTCGTCCTCCTCGCCATCGTCGGGCAGCATCGAACGGTCGACGAACAACTCGGTGCCGGCGAGCGCCTCGGCGGCGTTGCGGTCGGCAACACCCTTGAAGCGGACGACGACGACGGTGTTGGCGGGCCTGATGTCGATGATCTGGAAGGCGCGGCCGTCCCTGGCATAGAGCGGCCCATAATCGGCCAGCGCCAACGGCTCACCGGTGAAGGTTTTCACCCGCAATTCGCCCTTGATGCCGTGGGCGGCGCCGATCACGGCCATCTGGACAGGGTTCTGGGGCTTGCTCATGGCGCGACATCCTTTGGCTTTGCTCTAACGCTCCCCGATTGTCATTTCAATGACGCGCTCTTCACCGCTTCCTAACCCGGTTGCCGGAAAATGGCCGCCAATGCATGTCTCCCAGAAGTGGTTCCCGGTTTTTGGGATGACGACATGCATAAAGACAAATGCATGTCGCCCAGAAGTGCCTCCGGTTTTGGGGACAACGACATGCGTGAAGATTGGAAGCACGCCATGCAGGAATTCCTCATCCCGGCAAAACCCGATCTCCAGGCGGCGCGTGAAAGCTGGCTGAAAATGCTGGCGCGCGAACGCCGGCTGTCGCCGGAGACCGTCGAGGCCTATGAGCGCGACACGCGGCAGTTCCTGCATTTCCTCACTGGCCATTGTGGCGGCGCGCCCGGCATTTCGGACATCGCCAATCTGCGCCCGGCCGATCTGCGCGGCTTCCTCGCCGCCCGCCGCAACGCCGGCGCCGGCGCCCGTACGCTTGGCCGCGGACTGGCCGGCATCCGCTCGCTGTTGCGGTTCCTCGAACGGCGCGGCCTCGCCAACGCGGCCGGTGCGGCAGCCTTGCGCGCGCCGCGCCAACCCAAATCACTGCCCAAGCCGCTGACGGCGAGCGATGCCAAGCATGTCGTTTCCATCGAAGGTCAACTGGCCGCCGAGCCGTGGATCGCAGCCCGCAATGCCGCCGTGCTGACGCTGCTCTACGGCTCCGGCCTGCGCATTTCCGAGGCGCTCGGCCTCGCCGGTGCCGATCTGGCATTGGCGACCGACACCGTGCTGCGCGTCACCGGCAAGGGCGGCAAGACGCGGCTGGTGCCGGTGCTGCCGGTGGCGCTGCGGGCGATCGCCGAATACCGCCGGCTCTGCCCCTATCATCTCGACCCGAAGGGCCTTTTGTTTCGCGGCGCGCGCGGCGGCCCGCTCAATCCGGCCATCGTCCAGCGCGACATGGCCAAGCTGCGCTCGGCGCTCAACCTGCCCGACACCGCGACGCCGCACGCGCTGCGCCATTCCTTCGCCACGCATCTGCTCGGCCGCGGTGGCGATTTGCGCACCATCCAGGAACTCCTGGGCCACGCCAGCCTGTCGACGACGCAGATCTACACCGGCGTCGACACTGCCAGGCTGCTTGAAATTTATGAGTCTGCCCATCCCCGCGCCTGAGTCAGTGTCAAGCGAACCGGCGCACTGGCCGGTCGAAGACAATTTTGCAGTGCCGATTAACCGTTTTGC
This sequence comes from Mesorhizobium sp. P2_A12, assembly GCF_056405075.1. NCBI lineage: Bacteria > Pseudomonadati > Pseudomonadota > Alphaproteobacteria > Hyphomicrobiales > Phyllobacteriaceae > Mesorhizobium > Mesorhizobium sp. P2_A12. Next base: position 128,363 of record NZ_JBFUCU010000004.1, on the reverse strand, counting down.
CGCTTTTTGCGCCTAGACCTGACCATGATCCCGAAAAGTGGGACCCGGTTTTCGGAAAAGGTCATGGTCAAACATGAAGACAGCGTCATGAAACGCGTCATCGCCATCGCCGACCGTGCAGCTTCCGTGTCGCTGAAGCTGCTTGTCGCGCTCAATGTCCTGTTTTTCCTGTCGTTCCTCGCCGTCCTGCTGCTCGCGGCCGGCAGGGCGCATGCCGAGATTCCGACCTGCACCGGCGCCGACATGCTGTCTGCCTTGCAGAAGAGCGATACGTCAGCCTACCAGAAGATCGAAGCCGAAGCCGCCGCCACGCCGAACGGCAAGGGGCTGCTGTGGAAGCTGGAGAAGCCGGGCGAAATACCGTCCTTCCTGTTCGGCACCATGCACATGACCGACCCGCGCGTCACCGCGCTGCCGCCGGCCGCGCAGAAGGCCTATGACGCCGCCGCCACCATCGTCATCGAAACCACCGACGTGCTCGACAAGCAGCAGATGATGGCGGCGATGCTCAAGGAGCCGGACCTGATGATGTTCACCGACTCCACGACGCTGTCGTCATTGCTGTCGCCGGACGATGCGGCGGCCATGAATGCCGCACTCGACGCGCGCGGCATCCCGCCGGCAACCGTCGCCAAGATGAAGCCGTGGATGCTCTCGGCCATGATGGCGCTTCCGGCTTGCGAACTCGCCCGCCAGTCCGGCGGCGCCCCGGTGCTCGACGTCAAGCTGGCTGAAGGTGCCAAGGCCGCCGGCAAGCCGGTTGAGGGGCTGGAAACGGCTGCCAGCCAGTTGCGCGCCATGGCCTCTTTGCCGCTGGCCTTTCACATGAAGGGGCTGGTCGACACGCTGAAGCTGGGCGACAAGGTCAACGACATCAACGAAACCATGATCGTTCTCTACCAGCGCGGCGACACCGGCATGTTCTGGCCCCTGTTCCGCGCGGCCATGCCTGACGAGCAGGACGACCCGGCAGGCTATGCCGCGTTCGAGGAAACCATGATCACCAGCCGCAACAAGGTGATGGTCGATCATGCCCAGCCGATCCTGGCCAGGGGCAATGCCTTCATTGCGGTCGGAGCCCTCCACCTTCCGGGTCCGGAGGGACTGGTCGAGGATTTCCGCAAGGCGGGCTACACTGTCACGGCCGTGGGGCTTTAACTCTACTTGGTCAAAACCTGAGCCAGCATCGCCGGAACGATGATCCGGTGAAACGGCTTGACTACAGCGAGATAGGTCCGCCCAAGCAGGTTGTGGGTCTTCACGATCGTCGACGCAGCCACTTCCTGCCGGCCCGCGCCGAGGTCGTTCACCTCCACCAGGAGGCGGAAATCGAGATGCCGGTCGTCCAGGCCAAGGACGATCCTGCCGGGCGCCTGGCTGATGAGCGGAAAGATACCGACCCTGCCTTCCGGCAACACGTCACGTTCCACCCCCGTTTTCAGCCCGAATGGCCTGACGGCGAGGTTGCGCAGCAGCATAAGCCAGCCGACCCATCGCGGTGTTCGCCCCAGGACACGTTCCGCCGCGCCAATTGCGGTCAGTGCAAGACCATCGGTTGTCAGCACGTATCGGTCGGCGAACTGAGCGCCGGCAAGAGCGCCCTCAGGATCGGGAAAAGTTTGTGCAGTGGGCGTCATAACCGGCAAATCCCTCGCAACCAACGATAGCATAGGTTGGTATGGCTCGCTGCGTGGCGAAACGCCGCCAGTCCGGTGGCGACCCGGTCCCGAAGGCCTGGTCGAGGATTTCCGCAAAGCCGGCTATACTGTCACCGCTGTCAACTGAGTCGCCGCATGGTGGTGGAGGATCCGGGCATCGCGTTTTCGGCGTTTTCCTCGACTAGTGTGAAACCCATTCGACGGTAACGCGTTGATGGCTGTTGTTTGATGTTTTTCATCCACGGAGGACACTTTTATGGCGAACACACCGAATCCAAACGACCCGTTCAATTCGTCCACCAACGCTCCTCGCCCAAGCGGCGGTGGCAGCACCTGGTTGATTGTGCTGGTCGTCGTTATTCTGGCGGTTGTCGCGTATTATGTTTTCGGAAGAAGCGGCGGTGAGCATCCGGCACCTGCCGAGGCGCCGGCGGCCAGCACACCGGCACCTGCGCCGGCTCCTGCAGAACCTATGAAGCCAGCCGAACCAGCTCCGGCTGCACCCGCTCCGGCGGCGCCTGCGCCTGCAGAACCTGCCCCGGCGCCTGCGCCGGCTCCAGCGCCAGCACCGGCTCCAGCCGCACCGGCCAACTGATAGGTTCGATATCAAATACGAACGGCCCGCCAAAAAGGCGGGCCGTTTTGCGTTGGGTGGTGCCGCCTTAAAGGCTTTTCCAGAAACTCGCTCCGGTGAGTCAGCTGGTGTGGTTTTCGAGAACCGGAGCGCAGCGGACGTTTGAGTCCGTGAGCACCGGAAGCGGAGAAAACCACGCCAGATGGCCGCCGGAGTAGAGTTTATGAAAGGCCTTTAGATGTGGATCGGCTTGAAGAAGGTGGCCAGCGCCGCCTCCTTGACCGCTTCCGACATCGTCGGGTGTGCATGGCAGGTGCGGGCGAGATCCTCGGACGAGCCGCCGAATGTCATCAGCACCGCCGCCTCGTGGATCATCTCGCCGGCGCCGAAGCCGACAATATGAACGCCGAGCACGCGGTCGCTTGCCTTGTCGGCGAGGATCTTCACGAAGCCGTCGGTGTGCAGCATGGCGCGCGCCCGGCCATTGGCGCTGAACGGAAACTTTCCCGCCTTGTACTCGATGCCGGCCTTTTTCAGCTCTTCCTCGGTCTTGCCGACCGAGGCGATTTCCGGGCTGGTGTAGACGACGCTCGGAATGACGTCATAGTTCACATGGCCGGCCTGGCCGGCAATGGTTTCCGCCACCGCCACGCCCTCGTCCTCGGCCTTGTGCGCCAGCATCGGCCCGGCGATGACATCGCCGATGGCGTAGATGCCGGGCACGTTGGTTCTGAGATGGCCATCGGTCGTGACGCGGCCACGCTCGTCGACCTCGACGCCGGCTTCCTTGAGCCCAAGGCTGTCGGAATAGGCGCGGCGCCCGGTGGCGATCAGCACCGCGTCGGCCTCGATGGTCTCGGCGGCGCCACCCTTGACCGGCTCGAAGGTGACGGTCGCGCCCTTCTTGGCCTTGGCGACACCGGTGACCTTGGCGCCGAGCTTGAACTCGAAACCCTGCTTCGACAGCATTCGCTGGAACTGCTTGGAGACCTCGCCGTCCATGCCACCCAGGATGGTGTCGAGGAATTCGACGACGGTGACCTTGGCGCCAAGCCGCGCCCACACCGATCCGAGTTCGAGGCCGATGACACCGCCGCCAACCACCACCAGATGGCCAGGCACTTTTTCCAGCGACAACGCGCCGGTCGACGACAAGATCACCTTCTCGTCGATGTCGACCTTGACGCCGGGAATGCCGGCGACATCCGAACCGGTGGCGATGACGATGTTCTTGGTCTCGATCTCCTCGACCTTGCCATCCTCGCCGGTGACCGAGACCTTCCCGGCCGCGATCACCTTGCCGGCGCCGCGAAAGCTGTCGATCTTGTTCTTCTTGAACAGGAAGGCGACGCCGTTGACGTTCGACGCCACCGTCGCGTCCTTGTGCGCCATCATCTTCTTCAGGTTCAATTTCGGCGCTGATATCTCGACACCGAGCGTGTCGAAGGAATGGCCGGCCTCGGCGAACATCTCGGAGGCATAAAGCAGCGCCTTGGACGGAATGCAGCCGATGTTGAGGCAGGTACCGCCGAAGGTCGCGTTCTTCTCGACCACCGCCGTCTTCAGCCCGAGCTGCGCCGCCTTGATGGCGCAGACATAGCCGCCCGGTCCCGATCCGATGATAACGACGTCATAAGCCATGATACTGTCCTTCTTGATTGGGGCTCAGCGGCCGCCGCTTACATTCAGGATCGCGCCCGTCGTATAGGACGCGGCGTCGGATAAAAGATAGAGAACCGCACCAGCGACTTCATCAGCCGTTCCGGCTCTTTTCATCGGAAGCGTATCCTGGATGAGTGCCACCCGGTCCGGCTGTCCGCCGGAGGCATGGATGTCCGTATCGATGATGCCCGGGCGCACCGCATTGACGCGGATGCCTTCCAGCGCCACCTCGCGGGCGAGCCCGATGGTGAACGTGTCGATGGCGCCCTTGGAGGCAGCATAGTCGACATAGTTGTCCGCGGCGCCAAGCACCGCCGCAGCCGACGAGATGTTGACGATGGCGCCGCCGTTTCCGCCGTGACGCGTCGACATGCGCTTCACCGCCTCGCGGGCGCAGAGGAACGAACCGACGACATTGATGCGCATCATGCGCTCCAGCCGCGAAAAATCCATCTCGTCGACGCGCGCCTTGACGTCGACGATACCGGCATTGTTGACGAAGGCATCGAGCCGGCCATAGGCGCGGTCGACGGCGCCGAACATGGCAACGATATCGGCCTCGACGCCGACATCGCCCTTGACGGCAAGAGCGTCGCCGCCGGCGGCCTGGATCTCTGCGACCAGCGCATCGGCGGCGTCCTTATTCGCAGCGTAGTTGACCGCGACGCGATAGCCGGCCTTCGAGCCGAGCCGGCAGATCGCGGCGCCGATGCCACGGCTGCCGCCGGTGACCAGTAGCACCTTTTGCGTATCGGTCATTCCTGGCACCCCTTCAAGGCAAACACATCCCACGGCACTTTCGAAAATCCATTGCCGCCATAGGCCGAGGATTGACGCAACGACTGCCCAAGATCCGGCAGGATCAGCGTCTTCGGCGCCTCGACGCCTTCGGCCGGCAGCAGCCCGATGCTGCCCTTGTCGTCCGACGTGTAGATGACGCCGTGCCAGGCCGTGCAGGCGGCAAGCTCCTCGCCGGTGACATCGCCCTCGGGGCATTTGTACATCAGCACGCCGTTCGGCCGCGACACGCCCTCGTTCCACATGACGATGCCGTTCAGCACCACATGGTTGTCGAGGATCATCCGGAAGCTGTTGGTGACGGTCGCCGAGGTCCCGGTCGGGCTAAAATCGATCTCGCTGCCGCTCTGGGCATCGCCGTAGACGGAGAGTTCGATCGGGCAGGCTGCGATTGCGGCCGAGCCGGTGAACAAGACTCCCAGAGATCCCGCTAGGCATGCGATGGCGGACGACAAGGGGCTTTGCATCGCGGCGACCTACTGGCTCTCGCGGCCATCGGCGTTTTCAAGCACTTCAAAGTCGGTCATCAGCAGCAGCGGCTCGCCAGCCGCGCTGAGGCCCCAGAACGATGGATAGATTCCGTCACCCCAGCCGCTCCAGAACATCGCAATGTTGAGGGGATTGCCGACAACGGGGTGATGCATCGCGAACCGATCCTGGTTGGGCGCAAACTCGGCCGCCAGGACGTCGTCATAGTAATTCTGCTTGGCTTCAAGCTTGTCCTGTTGCTCAGACATCAACGCCATTGCCATCTTGTCCATGAACGAACCAAGACCGGCATCGACGGGATATCCAAATACCTCGTCGCCCTTCAGGGTCGATGCATCCTGATCGGGCAAGGTTGCCAGCTCCCAGCGAAACGGCCTACCGGGCCGGAAGCGCAGGACTGCTGCAGCAACACGGCCTTGTGCCTCAAGCAACGATACCGGGTAGCGCCCTGGTCTGACCTTGCGGCTTAACGCTGGCCAGTTGGTTCCGGTAGTCAGGGGATCGCAGGCGACAATTTCGCCTGTCGGCAAATCCAGCTCGCCGATCACCGTGACGGTTATCTCGCGCTCCGCCATTTGCGCATCGCTCAGGTCGAAGAGGCCGAGATTGCTGCTCGCCTGCGCCGGATCCCATTCGACCGACACCACCGCCGACGTGGACATAGAGGTCCACGGCTCACGCCGTAAGATCCGTAGCCCACGGCCCAGCTTGAACCCCAACTGCTCCAGCCAGCCGCTCATTGCGGATCAGCTCCGCTCACAGATCCAGAACCAGCCGTTCCGGATCCTCCAGGCTTTCCTTGACACGGACCAGGAAGGTCACCGCTTCCTTGCCGTCGACGATGCGGTGATCGTAGCTGAGCGCCAGATACATCATCGGCCGGATCACGATCTGGCCGCCGACCACCACCGGCCGGTCCTGGATCTTGTGCATGCCCAGAATGCCCGACTGCGGCGCGTTGAGGATCGGCGTCGACATCAGCGACCCATAAACGCCACCGTTGGAAATCGTAAACGTGCCGCCTTGCATGTCGGCGACCGACAGCTTGCCGTCGCGCGCGGCGATGCCCAGGCGGCCGATCTCCTTCTCGATCTCGGCGATCGACATCTGGTCGGCATCGCGCACGACCGGCACGACCAGGCCCTTTTCGGTGCCGACGGCGACGCCGATATGGGCATAGTTCTTGAAGATGATGTCGGTGCTATCGATCTCGGCATTGACCGAGGGGATTTCCTTCAAGGCGTGGGTGACGGCCTTGGTGAAGAAGCCCATGAAGCCAAGCTTCACGCCGTGCTTCTTCTCGAAAACGTCCTTGTACTTGGTCCTCAGCGCCATCACCGCGCTCATGTCGACCTCGTTGAAGGTGGTCAGCATGGCGGCGGTCGACTGTGCTTCCTTGAGCCGGCGCGCGATGGTCTGGCGCAGCTTGGTCATGCGCACGCGCTCCTCGCGCGACGCATCGTCGCCCGAGGACGGCGCACGCACGGCAACCGGCGCCGGGGCTGCCCTGGGCGTCTCGGCCGGCTGCGACGGCGCACCCTTGGAGATCGCGTCGAGCACGTCCCCCTTCAGCACCTGGCCGCGCTTGCCGGAACCCGAGAGCTGGTCGACAGCGAGATTGTTCTCGGCGATCAGCTTTGCCGCGGCCGGGGCCGGCGGCATGGTGCGCGGCTCGACGGCGCCGGCGTCGCCGGCGATCTTGGCGGTTTCGGCCGCGGCCTGCTTGCCGGTCGATGCCGCGTCCGGCGACGAGGCCTGCGACACCGCCTGCGGCTTGGTCGCCGGGACGGCGGCATCGCCACCTGCCGAAATCGAACCCAGCAGCGCGCCGACGCCGACCGTTTCGCCTTCCTTGACGGTGATCTCGCCCAGCGTGCCGGCGGCGGCGGCAGGCACTTCCACCGTCACCTTGTCGGTCTCGAGCTCGACCAGCGGTTCATCGGCGGCGATCGTGTCGCCGACCTTCTTGAACCATTTGCCGACGGTCGCTTCGCTGACGGATTCGCCGAGAGTGGGAACGCGGATTTCGGTAGCCATTGTGCCTGTCCGTTTCTTCCTGAGTTATTCGCCCAGATCTGTTCTATTCACCCAAATCACTTCTATTCACCGAGCGCGTCTTCGAGCAAGGCGGCGAGCTGGGCGAGATGCTTCGACATCAGTCCGGTCGCCGGCGAGGCGGCCGCCGGGCGGCCGGTGTAGCGGACCCGCTGATGCTTGGCGTCGATATGCGCCAGCACCCATTCCAGATAGGGGTCGATGAACGACCAGGCGCCCATGTTCTTGGGCTCTTCCTGGCACCACACCATCTCCGCATTGCGGAAACGTGACAGTTCCGTGATCAGCGCCTTGGCCGGGAACGGATAGAGCTGTTCGACACGCAGCAGGTAGATGTCGTTGATGCCGCGCTTCTCGCGCTCCTCGTAGAGGTCGTAATAGACCTTGCCCGAGCACAGCACGACGCGACGGATCTTCGAATCCTTGGTGAGCTTGATCGCCTGGTTGGGGAGCAGCTGGGCATCGTCCCACAAGAGCCGGTGGAACGAGCTTTCGCCCGAGATCTCCGGCAGCGTCGACACCGCCCGCTTGTGGCGCAGCAGCGACTTCGGCGTCATCAGAATCAGCGGCTTGCGGAAATCGCGCTTCAGCTGCCGGCGCAGGATGTGGAAATAGTTAGCCGGCGTCGTGCAGTTCGCCACTTGCATGTTGTCTTCGGCGCAAAGCTGCAGGAAGCGCTCGAGCCGGGCCGAGGAATGCTCCGGGCCCTGGCCTTCATAGCCATGCGGCAACAGGCAGACGAGGCCCGACATTCTGAGCCACTTGCGCTCGCCTGACGAGATGAACTGGTCGAACACCACCTGGGCGCCGTTGGCGAAGTCGCCGAACTGCGCTTCCCACAAGGTCAGCGCCTTCGGCTCGGCCAGGCTGTAGCCATATTCGAAGCCCAGCACGGCCTCTTCCGACAGCATCGAGTTGATGACTTCGTAGCCGGCCTGCGCCGCCGACAGATTGTTGAGAGGGATATAGCGGGTCTCGTCGCGCTGGTCGTAGAGCACGGAATGGCGTTGCGAGAAGGTGCCGCGTTCGGAATCCTGCCCCGACAGGCGGATCGGATTGCCGTCGAGCAGGATGGCGCCGAAGGCCAGCGCCTCGGCTGTCGACCAGTCGATGCCTTCGCCGGATTCGATCGCCTGGCGGCGGTTCTCGAGGAAGCGGATGATCGTCTTGTGCGCCTCGAAATCCTTCGGCACCTCGGTCAGCTTCTTGCCGATTTCCTTCAGCGTCTTGACCGGCACGGCGGTCTTGCCACGCCGCTGTTCGTCCTGGTTGTCGGCGGTGCGCAGCCCCGACCAGGCGCCGTCCAGCCAGTCGGCCTTGTTGGGCTTGTAGCTCTGGCCGACTTCCCACTCCGATTCCAGATGCGCCCGCCAGTCGGCCTTCAGCTGGTCGAGTTCGGCCTGGGTGATGTGGGCCTCGGCGATCAGCCGGTCGCCGTAGATCTGCACCGTCGTCTTGTGGGTACGGATGTTGCGGTACATGATCGGCTGGGTGAAGGCCGGTTCGTCGCCCTCATTGTGGCCGAAGCGGCGGTAGCAGAACATGTCGACCACGACAGGCTTGTGGAACTTCATGCGGAATTCGATCGCCACCTTGGCGGCATGGACCACGGCTTCCGGATCGTCGCCATTGACGTGGAAGATCGGCGCTTCGATCATCTTGGCCACATCAGACGGATAGGGCGACGAGCGCGAGAAGCGCGGATTGGTGGTGAAGCCGATCTGGTTGTTGATGATGAAATGCAGCGTGCCGGCAACGCGGTGGCCGCGCAGGCCGGACAGGCCGAGGATTTCGGCAATCACGCCCTGGCCGGCGAAGGCCGCATCGCCGTGCAGCAGCAGCGGCAGCACCTTGGCGCGCTCTTCCAGCGGCACGATCTCCTCGCGGCTGCGGCCGAACAGATAATCCTGCTTGGCGCGCGCCTTGCCCATCACCACCGGATCGACGATTTCCAGATGCGAGGGATTGGCGGTCAAGGACAGATGCACCTTGTTGCCGTCGAACTCGCGGTCCGACGAGGCGCCGAGATGGTACTTGACGTCACCCGAGCCCTCGACCTCGTCGGGTGCGGCCGAACCGCCCTTGAACTCGTGGAAGATGGCGCGGTGCGGCTTGGCCATCACCTGGGAGAGCACGTTCAGCCGGCCGCGATGCGCCATGCCGAGCACGATCTCCTTCATGCCCAGCTGTCCGCCGCGCTTGACGATCTGCTCCAGCGCCGGGATCAGCGATTCACTGCCGTCGAGGCCGAAGCGCTTGGTACCCTTGTACTTGACGTCGATGAACTGCTCGAAGCCTTCGGCCTCGACCAGCTTCTGCAAGATCGCCTTCTTGCCGGCGGCGGTGAAGGAGATCTCCTTGTCGGCGCCCTCGATGCGCGCCTGGATCCAGGCCTTTTCCTCAGGATCGGAAATATGCATGAACTCGACGCCCAGCGTCGAGCAATAGGTGCGCGTCAGGATCTCCAGCATCTGCCGGATGGTGCCGAATTCGAGCCCGAGCACATTGTCGAGGAAGATCGGCCGGTCGTAGTCGGCAGCGGTGAAGCCGTAATTCTCCGGCGACAGCTCATTGTAGTCCTCAAGCGGCTTGGCGATGCCGAGCGGGTCGAGATTGGCGTGCAGATGGCCGCGCATGCGGTAGGCGCGGATCATCATGATGGCGCGCACCGAATCGCGCGTCGCCTGGTGCACGTCGGCGTCGGAAAGGATGATGCCGTTGGTGACCGCCTTATCCTTGACCTTCTTTTCTAGATGCTTCTCGACGATGCCCCAGTTGCCGTCGAGCGCCGACACCAGTTCGCCATTGGCCTGTAGCGGCCAGGAGGGCTTGGCCCAGGAGGCGCCCTTGGCGTTCTTGCGCACATCGCCCGCGTCGTCCTTCAGCCCGGCGAAGAACTCCTGCCATTCGGGATTGACCGAGGCTGGATCGTCCTCATAGGCGGCATAGAGCGCGTCGATATAGTCGGCGTTGCCGCCATAGAGGAAAGAGGTGAGGGAAAATTGGTCGTTGGCCTGATCTTGTCTTGCCATGTCTCTATCGAAGCCTTGGCTTCGTCTCCTTGTCAGAGCGAATAGGGAGTAGCGGATAGCGACTAGGGATTTTCCCAGGGTCGCGCCGTTACTCCGTTTCCTATCCGCTATTCACTACTCGCTACTCACTTAACCCTTGATCGCCTCGACCAGCGTCGTGCCCAGCCGGGCAGGCGAGGGCGAAACTTTTATCCCGGCCGATTCCATCGCCGCGATCTTGTCCTCGGCGCCGCCCTTGCCGCCGGAAATGACCGCGCCCGCATGACCCATGGTGCGGCCGGCCGGCGCCGTGCGCCCGGCGATGAAGCCGGCCATCGGCTTCTTGCGGCCACGCTTGGCTTCGTCCTTGAGGAACTGCGCGGCGTCTTCCTCGGCCGAACCGCCGATCTCGCCGATCATGATGATCGACTTGGTCTCGTCATCGGCGAGGAACATCTCGAGCACGTCGATGAATTCGGTGCCCTTGACGGGGTCGCCGCCAATGCCGACGGCGGTGGTCTGGCCGAGGCCGACATTGGTGGTCTGGAACACAGCCTCATAGGTAAGTGTTCCCGAGCGCGAAACAACGCCGACCGAGCCCTTGCGGAAGATGTTTCCCGGCATGATGCCGATCTTGCATTCGTTGGGGGTGAGCACGCCCGGGCAGTTCGGGCCGATCAGCCGCGAGGCCGAGCGGTCGAGCCGCGCCTTGACCTTGATCATGTCCATCACCGGAATGCCTTCGGTGATGCAGATGATCAGCGGGATCTCGGCTTCGATCGCTTCCAGGATCGCTTCGGCGGCGCCCGCCGGCGGCACATAGACGACGGAGGCGTTGGCGCCGGTCTTTTCCTTGCCCTCGGCGACGGTGGCGAAGATCGGCAGGCTCTCGCCCTTCGATCCGGTCCAGGTCTCGCCACCCTTCTTGGGGTGGATGCCGCCGACCATCTTGGTGCCGTGATAGGCCAGCGCCTGTTCGGTGTGAAACGTACCGGTCTTGCCGGTCAGGCCTTGCACCAGCACCTTGGTGTTCTTGTCGACGAGAATGGACATGGTGGCCCTTTTTCTTAGAAATCGTTGATCGAGGAAGGTGAGACACGGCTGTAGACGCCGCTCACCATGTCTTGCCAGACATCGCTGCCGGCGGGTTGGAACTGCAGTCGCATGCGGTAACTGTCATTGCTGTCGAAATCGTAGGTAACCCGGGCCGACCCGCGCGGCGACGAGCGCAGCAGCGTCAGCGTATTGCCATCCCAGGTGCCTGTAGCCGGTGCGGCCGGCACAAAGCCCATCGAGTCGAATTGATGCATGGTTACGACGCTGCTTTGCTGGTCGAAGCCGAATACGCTGTGCGCGCCGAACGACACCGTGCCGTCGCGGCGCTGGCGATAGCGCTGCACCACGAACAGGCCGCCAAATTCAGCCACGGCAACGGCTTCGGCCGTCGCTGTGCCGGCATCGGTCCATTGCGTGGCCGCCACATCTTCCTCGCCACGCCAAGTGCCGACTAGCGCTTGCAGGCGCTGGTGGTCGGACGAGAGCGAAGAGAAGGAGGCCGCGTTCATGGTCAGAGCCGCTTCAGATCGGCGACGGTGAGGTCGCTCTTGGCGTTACCGGTGTTGAGCGTCGTTGCCGGCTCGAACATCAGCACCACAGGTTCCTTGCTGAGCGAACGTGGCCGGTGCTCGACGCCGCGTGGCACGACCATGAAGTCGCCCTCGCCTAGCTCGACCGGACCGTCCCGGAAATCGATGGCGATGCGGCCGCGCAGAACGAGAAAGGCTTCGTCCTCATTGTCATGCGCGTGCCAGTCGAAGACCTCGCCGAACTTGGCGACTTTCGCCTGGCTGTCGTTGACGTCGCCGGCAATATGCGGATCGAAGACCTTCTCGATCTGCGCGTCCGCCGCCTCGACGAGGTTTATCTTGCGCGGAGGCACCAGCTCAGCCCTTCACCGCAGCCACGATCTTCTTGGCCGCGTCATCGAGATCGTCGGCCGACACGACGTTGAGGCCGCTGTCGTTGATGATTTTCTTGCCGAGTTCGGCATTGGTGCCTTCCAGGCGCACCACCAGCGGCACTTCCAGGCCGACTTCCTTGACCGCGGCAATCACGCCCTCGGCGATGATGTCGCACTTCATGATGCCGCCAAAGATGTTGATCAGGATGCCCTTGACCGCCGGATCCTTGGTGATGATCTTGAACGCCGCCGTCACTTTCTCCTTGGACGCACCGCCGCCGACATCGAGGAAGTTGGCCGGTTCGGCGCCATAGAGCTTGATGATGTCCATCGTCGCCATGGCGAGGCCGGCGCCGTTGACCATGCAGCCGATATTGCCGTCGAGCGCGACATAGGCGAGGTCGTATTTCGACGCCTCGATCTCCTTCTCGTCCTCTTCGGTGGTGTCGCGCAGTTCGAGCACGTCGGGATGGCGGAACAGGGCGTTGTTGTCGAACGACACCTTGGCGTCGAGCACGCGCAGCCGGCCGCTCTTCATGACGATCAGCGGGTTGACCTCGAGCAGGCTCATGTCCTTCTCGACAAAGGCCTTGTAGAGGATCGGGAACAGCGTATCGCCATCCCGGCCGGCGTCGCCGTCGAGCTTTAGCGCGCCGTTGAGCGCCTTCAGATCGGCGGATGTGACGCCTTTCTCCGGGTCGATGGCGACAGTGATGATCTTTTCCGGCGTGTCGTGCGCGACCGCCTCGATGTCCATGCCGCCTTCGGTCGAGACGACGAAGGCAACGCGGCCCACCGAGCGGTCGACCAGGATCGACAGATAGAGCTCGCGCTCGATGTCGGCACCGTCCTCGATATAGAGGCGGTTGACCTGCTTGCCGGCGGGACCGGTCTGCTTGGTCACCAACGTATGCCCGAGCATCTCGTTGGCGTTGGCGACCACGTCGGCCACCGACTTCGCCAGCCTGACGCCACCCTTGGCATCAGGGCCGAGTTCCTTGAACTTGCCCTTGCCGCGGCCGCCGGCATGGATCTGGCTCTTCACCACATAGAGCGGGCCGGGCAGCGCCTTCGCGGCGGCTTCCGCCTCGCTCGCCTTGAACACCGGCACGCCTTCGGCCACCGGCGCGCCAAAGCTCTTCAGCAGCGCCTTGCCCTGATACTCATGGATGTTCATCTTCGATGTCTCCGGGTCGACTGCTGGGGGTTACTTCGAGGCGAGCTGCGGCGCGATCTTGACGCAAGCCTCGGTCAGGCCCTGCACCGTCGCCACCGAAGCGTCGAACATCTTCTGCTCGCTCTTGTTGAGATCGATCTCGATGATGCGCTCGACGCCGCCGGCGCCAATCACCACGGGAACGCCGACATAGGTATTCTTGACGCCATACTGGCCGGAAAGATACGCCGCGCACGGCAGCACGCGCTTCTTGTCCTTGAGATAGGCTTCCGCCATCGAGATCGCCGAGGCGGCCGGCGCGTAGTAGGCCGAACCGGTCTTGAGCAGGCCGACGATCTCGGCGCCGCCGTCGCGGGTGCGCTGGACGATCTGGTCGAGCTTTTCCTTCGAGGTCCAGCCCATCTTGATCAAGTCGGGCAGCGGGATGCCGGAAACCGTCGAATAGCGGATCATCGGCACCATGGAATCGCCATGGCCGCCAAGCACGAAGGCGGTGACGTCCTCGACCGAGACCTTGAATTCCTCGGCCAGGAAATAGCGGAAGCGCGAACTGTCGAGCACGCCGGCCATGCCGACGACATGGCTCTTGGGCAGGCCCGAGAACTTCTGCAGCGCCCAGACCATGGCGTCGAGCGGGTTGGTGATGCAGATCACGAAGGCCTTCGGTGCATATTTCTTCAGGCCGGCGCCGACCTGTTCCATGACCTTCAGATTGATGCCGAGCAGGTCGTCGCGGCTCATGCCCGGCTTGCGCGGCACGCCGGCGGTGACGATGCAGACGTCGGCACCCTCGATGCCGGCATAGTCGTTGACGCCGGTGAGACGGCTGTCGAAGCCATCGACCGGCGACGACTGCGCGATATCGAGCCCCTTGCCTTGCGGGATACCCTCGGCAATATCGAACAGCACCACGTCGCCGAGGTCCTTGAGACCGATCATGTGGGCGAGCGTGCCGCCGATCATGCCAGAGCCGATAAGCGCTATCTTGTTGCGTGCCATGTCAGGATGTTTTCCCTTTGTCAGTGACGGCGCCCAAGTCCTTGGCGACTTGGTTGGCGGCGTCGAGGAAGAGGCCGGAATGCTGCGAGGAACCCGCGGATTTTCGCCGCACCAAATAGCCTTGGAGCAAAATAAATTCAATCGATTATTTCGGAGCTAGCATTTTCAATCGGTTAGATAGTTCGGGATTTACGTAAACGTCAAAGTTTGTAAGCCGACTGGAGAGAATTTACACAATGAAGATGGAAATCCGAAGGCTATTCCCCGGTGATGACGCCCTTGTGATGCAGGTCGCCGACGACGTCTTCGACGAGCCGGTCAGACCGGATCGGCTGGCAGCCTATCTCCGAGAACCCGGCCATTTCATGATCGTGGCGCTCGCCGACGGCGTGGTCGTCGGGCAATGCGCCGCCGTCATTCACCGCCACCCCGACAAGGTCAGCGAACTTTATATAGACGAGGTCGGCGTTTCGCCGTCCTTCCACCGTCAGGGCATCGCGCGAGCCATGCTCGACGCGATTTTCGCGGTTGGCCGCGAGCATGGTTGCGAGGAGGCCTGGGTCGGCACCGAACCGGGCAATGTGCCTGCCCGCGCGCTTTATGAGTCGCGCAAGGAGCCGCATGGGCCGGCGGAAGATTTCGTGATGTATCTATATGCGCTTTAGATCCTTGGCGCCGGTGGGACAGAGGAGGAGCAGGGATCGCGACCTTCCGGAGAACTATCTCAGGCCCGTGCCTGCTCCGCCTCTGGCGCTGCCTTCGCCTTGCGCCGTTCCGCCCAATCCTCCAGCCAGTCGCGGCTTTGCATCTCGATCAGGCGTGATGCGGTGCGTTCGAACTCGAAGACCTCGACGCCGCGTTTGCCTTGATAGAGCTGCGGCGGCGGGGCCGCGGCGCTGACCACCAGCCGCACATGATGATCGTAGAGCGTGTCGATCAACAGGATGAAGCGCTTGGCCTCGTTGCGCTTGCCTTCTCCGAGCACCGGGACGTGATCGATGAAGATGGTCGAGAAGCGGCCGGCAATCGCCAGGAAATCGCGGGCGCCGAGCGGCTTTTCGCAGAGATCGGCGAAGGAAAACCGCGCCGCATCGCCGGCGGCAGCCGGCACCGCCACCTGCCGTCCCTTGAGGGTCAGCGAGGTCTCGGCCGTCGGCAGGCCGCGCGTCATGGTTTGCCAGGCCTCATCGAGCATTTCGTCGGCCGCCGCATCGGCCGGCGTGACATAGACAGGCGTGCGGGCGAGCTTTTCCAGCCGGTAGTCCTTGTCGGCGTCGAGCGACAACACCCGCGCATGCCGCTCCAAAATGCCGATGAATGGCAGGAAAAGCTGGCGGTTCAGACCGTCACCATAGAGATTTTCCGGCGCCACGTTCGAGGTGGCGACCAGCACAACGTCGCTCGCAAACAGCGCCGAAAACAGTCGCGACAGGATCATCGCGTCGGCAATGTCGGTGACCGAGAACTCGTCGAAGCACAGCACCCAGGCTTGCTCGGCAAGCGCCTTGGCCACAGGCGGAATCGGGTCGTCCTCCTTGACCGTGCCATCCTTGCGCGCCTGCCGGTGCTTCTGGATGCGATCCTGCACATCGGCCATGAAGTCGTTGAAATGGACGCGGCGCTTGCGCCGCACCGGCAGCAATTCGAAGAACATGTCCATCAGCATGGTCTTGCCGCGCCCAACGCCGCCATGGATGTAGAGGCCTTTGACGCCCTCAAGCGTCTCGCGCTTGCGGGCGAACAGCCAGCCCAGCGCGCTGGACTTGTGCGCCAGCCGCTTGGCCGAAATCTCGTCGGTCAGCCGGTCGAGCGCGGCAGCGATCCGTTCCTGCGCCGGATCGCGTTCGATCACGCCGGTTTCCACCAGATGGTCGTAGCGCTGCCTGACGGTCGCATGGGTCTGGAGGCCGTCACGCAGATGCATCGGTCACGTCGTTGTCGAGCAATTCCAGGAAAAAGCGGTTTTCGTCAGGAATTGCGTAAAAACAAATAAGGGGCGGTCGCCTACCTTGTAAGCGAAATCGCCTGGCCGTTGGAAGTCTGGCCGTCGAATTTCGAGCCGCCCGACGAATAGAGCCGCGCCAGCGTGCCGCCATTTTCGTCATAGAGCGTCAGCTGCTTGCCGGCGACATTCCACGACTTGATGCCGTCGATCGGCGCCGGGCAGTGCAGCGGCCCGGCGCGGAAGCCGGCGCCGAACTTGGTCTGCGGGGTCGCCACCTTGCAGCTCTGGCCCGAAACGCTGGCATTCCAGACACCGGCGACGCTGGCCGCGGTCAGGTCCGCGGCGCCGGCGGGCGCCGAGCCGTCCGGCGGCAAGGATGCAACCTGCGTATTGCCAGGCGCGGTCGGGAATTTCGACGGGTCGGTGGCGCCCGGTGCTGCCGGTGGCGGCAGCTGATTGGCGGTCACCTGGCCGGCCGGTGCCGGCTGCAGCGGTGCCGGCTGCTGGTCGTCCATCGACGAGAACCGTGAGGTCGAACAGCCACTCGCAACGAGCGCCGCCAGCGATACGGCCACCAGGCCGCTTTTCGAAAAAATCATTCCAACCTCCGTCGGATTCGGCTGGGGGGCGCCGTCCGCACAATCTCACCCCCACCAAGATGGAGAAGGTGGCGAAATTTCAACCCGATATGGTTAAAATACGGTTTGCAGCAAGATTTGTTGCAAATTTATCGCAATCCGAGCGTCACCGGTCGCCTGTCGCTCCAACCCTTGGGATCTGCTCACCCCGTATCGGCCCCAAGCGCCCCCGGCAAGTCAAATGCTTGCGCCGGCCGGCATTGGTCCTATCTCTTGGAAACCGAAACCTGCTGGAGCTGCAAAATTGGCCGCGAGAAAGAGGGCTGCCAACCGTTACTACAGCGGCCCACCCAGCGATCATTTCGACGGCACCTTGTTCTTCAATCCCGACGGCCAGCCACCCGGCCGCTTCGCCGACCTGCTGAAATGGCAGCTGAGCGGCAAGCGCTCGAAATGGCCTGCGCCCGCTCCGAACCCCTTTCCGCAGGCAAAACCGGCGACACGGATCGAAGGCGCGGCTCTGCAAGTGACCATGGTCGGTCATTCCACCTTGCTGATCCAGACGGCCGGCCTCAACATCCTCACCGATCCGGTCTGGTCGCCGCGTGTATCGCCGCTCTCCTTTGCCGGACCGAAACGGATCAACCCGCCAGGCATCGCCTTTGCCGACCTGCCGCCGATCGACCTCGTCCTGGTCAGCCACAACCATTACGACCATCTCGACCTCGCCACGCTGAAGCGCATGAAGGCCAGCCACGACCCGCTGGTGATCACCCCGCTTGGCAACGATGCGCTGATTGGCGATGCGGTTCCCGGCATGCGGCTGTCGGCGCATGACTGGGGCGACAGGGTCGAGATCGGCGACGGCGTCGCCGTCCATGTCGAGCCGGTGCATCACTGGTCGGCGCGTGGCGCCCGCGACCGGCGCATGGCGTTGTGGGCCGGCTTCGTCATCGAGACGCCGGCCGGCAACGTCTATTTCGCCGGCGACACCGGCTTTCACGATGGCATCAACTACCGGCTGATGGCTGCAAAGCATGGCGGCTTCCGTTTCGCCATCCTGCCGATCGGCGCCTATGAGCCGCGCTGGTTCATGGCGCCGCAGCACCAGAACCCCGAAGAGGCCGTGCACGGCATGAAATTGTGCAACGCCGCCTATGCCGCCGGCTGCCACTGGGGCACCTTCCAACTCACCGATGAACCGATCGGCGAGCCGGCCCGGAAATTGACCGAGGCGCTCGACGACCAGGGCATCCCGCGGCAGCGCTTTCGCGCCTTGCGGCCCGGCGAGGTCTGGGACGTGCCAGCCATCTAGCCAAGCAGCCCGCCAAGGAACCCAGATTGCTGAAACGCGTTGCTTCCCCAACGCAAATTGGCTGGGAGCCTCTCCATGATCAAATGGATCATCATTCTGTTGATCGTCGCCGCGGCGGCCAGCCTGCTCGGCATGCCGGCGCTGGCAGGAGCCGCCGCCACCGGCGCGCGCATCCTCATCGGCATTGTTCTGGTCATCTTCCTGCTGGTGATGCTCGGCATCTTCGCGGTGACGTAAGCCTGCTCCGCACTGGTAATTCCTGCTCGTTTCCGCCATATAGCGCCAAACGGACACGGAATTCGCGGAGCAATGGCCAGCACTGCCCCTTTCGCCAAGATGAACGGCATCGGCAACGAGATCATCGTTGCCGACATGCGTAGCCGTGCCGATCGGGTGACGGCGGCCGCGGCAATCTCTTTGAACGCCGATGCCGCGACCAGGTTCGACCAGATCATGGCGATCCACGACGCCAAGACGCCGGGCACCGCCTTTTTCATCGACATCTTGAATTCCGACGGCTCCAAGGCGCAGGCTTGCGGCAACGGCATGCGCTGCGTCGTCCAGGCGCTCGCCGCCGAAACCGGCCAGAAGGTCTTCACCTTCGAGACCGTCGCCGGCATCCTCAACGCACGCGAACATGCCGATGGGTCGATCTCGGTCGATATGGGCAGACCGCGTTTCGGCTGGCAGGATATTCCGCTGGCCGAGGAATTCCACGATACGCGCATGATCGAGCTGCAGATCGGCCCGATCGACGCGCCGGTGCTGCATTCGCCCTCGGTCGTCTCCATGGGCAACCCGCACGCCATCTTCTGGGTCGACCGAGACGTCTGGTCCTATGAACTCGACCGCTTCGGGCCGCTGCTCGAGAACCATCCGATGTTTCCCGAGCGCGCCAACATTACCATTGCCGAGGTCACCTCGCCCGACACCATGGTCATCCGCACCTGGGAGCGCGGCGCCGGCCTGACTAAGGCCTGCGGCTCGGCCGCATGCGCATCGGTCGTCGCGGCCGCCCGCACCAACCGGACCGGCCGCAGCGTCAGCCTGATGACGCCCGGCGGCGGCTCGCTGCATGTCGAATGGCTTGAAAATGACCACGTCATCCTGTCCGGTGCCGCCGAATGGGAATTTTCCGGAAGCTTCGATCCGTCGACCGGCGCCTGGGCCCGCGACACCGAAAGCGCGGCCTGATGGCCTCCCAGGGTATCGATGTCGTCACCTTCGGCTGCCGGCTGAACACCTATGAGTCCGAGGTGATGCGGCGCGAGGCGGAAAGCGCCGGCCTTGGCGCGCTCGAAGGCGGCGCCGTGATCTTCAACACCTGCGCAGTGACCGGCGAGGCCGTGCGCCAGGCCAAGCAGGCGATCCGCAAGGCGCGCCGCGACAACCCCGCAGCGCGCATCATCGTCACCGGCTGCGCCGCCCAGACCGAACCGCAGAATTTCGCCGCCATGGACGAGGTCGACCTCGTGCTTGGCAATGAGGAGAAGCTGAAGGCGAACTCCTATCGCGCACTGCCGGATTTCGGCGTTAACGACACCGAGAAGGCACGCGTCAACGACATCTTTTCGGTGCGCGAGACCGCCGGCCACATGGTCGACGCCATCGAGGGCAGGGTGCGCGCCTTCGTCCAGGTGCAGAACGGCTGCGACCATCGCTGCACCTTCTGCATCATTCCCTACGGCCGCGGCAACTCGCGCTCGGTGCCGATGGGCGCCGTGGTCGAGCAGGTCAAGCGCCTCGCCGGCAATGGCTATGCCGAAATCGTGCTGACCGGCGTCGACATGACCAGTTTTGGCGCCGACCTGCCGGGCTCGCCCAAGCTCGGCAAGCTTGTGAAAACAATCCTCAAGCAGGTGCCCGATGTAAAGCGGCTGCGGCTGTCGTCCATCGATTCGATCGAGGCCGACGACGATTTGCTCGACGCCATTGCCACCGAGCCGCGGCTGATGCCGCATCTGCATCTGTCGCTGCAGTCCGGCGACGACATGATCCTGAAGCGCATGAAGCGTCGGCATCTGCGCGATCAGTCGATCCGCTTCTGCGAGGATGTGCGCAAGTTGCGCCCCGGCATCGTCTTCGGCGCCGACATCATCGCCGGCTTTCCGACCGAAACGGATGACATGTTCGAAAATTCGGAAAAAATCGTCGAGGAATGCGGACTGACGCATCTGCATGTCTTCCCGTTCAGCCCGCGCGAAGGCACGCCCGCTGCGCGCATGCCGCAGGTACGGCGCGAATTGGTCAAGCAGCGCGCCGCCCGGCTGCGTGCCGCTGGTGAAGCTGCGTATCGGCGCCATCTGTCGTCGCTTTCCGGAACCCGCCAGTCGATCCTGATCGAACGCAACGGCCTCGGCCGCACCGAAGGGTTTACGCTGGCCGTACTCGGCGCGGGCGAGCCGGGCGAGATCGTCGAGGCCGATATCACTGGCCACGATGGTATCAGGCTGATCGCGGCGCCCCTTGCCGCCCGCGCCGCCTGAGAAACGCAAAGCATGGCTGGTTTTTTCAAGAAGATATTTTCGTTCGGCCAGAAAGAAGTGGTCGACGAGCGCGTCGACGAGACCGCCCCGCTGCCGCCGATCAAATGGGAAGCGCTCGATGCGCTGAAGCCGGCGTCCGAACAGGTTGTGCCGGAATTTCTGAAGCGCGACGAGTCGCAGGCCGAAGTGGAAACTGCGCCGACGCCGACGGTCGAGCCGGAGGCAATTCCCGCGCCGGAACCGTCGCCTGTCGAGCAACCGGCGCCAGAGCCGGCGCCGATCATTCCGCCGGAGCCGGAAATCCAGCCTGAGCCTGCCCCGGTCGAAGAGCCGCAGCCGGTCGGACCGGAAGCGCCCGTCGAGGAGCCTGCGCCGGAGGAAATCCCGGCCGCGCCTGTGGTGCCTGAGCCGATTCCCGAACCGGAGCCGCCGGAAATTCCCGCGCCGGAGCAGCCGGAAATCGTCCCGCCGCAACCGGAGACACAGCCGGAGCCTGTGCCTGTTGAAGTGCCGGCGCCACCGGTCGAGGCTCCGGCCGAAACGCCGGCACCCGAAATCCCGCCGGCCGAGATTTCGCCTCCCATTCGCCAGCCGGCCCCGATCGAGCAGCAACAGGTGCGCGCCGAGATCGCGCCCGAACCGCAGGCCGTGCCGCAACCTGCGCCAAAACCCGTTCCCGCTCCCGGCAAGGTGACGGTCGCCAAGAAGGTCGAGCAGAAGGCCGAGCCGCAGAAAGCGCTGGAACCGGCGCCGAGGCGCTCTTGGTTCCAGCGCATGAGGGACGGGCTTGCCCGCTCGTCGCGCGAACTCACCGGCAACATCGCCGGCGTCTTCACCAAGCGCAAGTTGGACGAAGAGACCCTGCAGGACCTGGAGGATGTGCTGATCCGCGCCGATCTCGGCATGGAGACCGCCCTGCGCGTCACCGACGCGCTGGCTTCCAGCCGCTACGGCAAGGATGTCTCGGACACCGAGGTTCGCGCCATCATGGCAGCCGAGGTGGAAAAGGTGCTGAGCCACGTCGCCATGCCGCTGGAGCTCGATCTCTCGCACAAGCCGCATGTCATCCTGGTGGTCGGCGTCAACGGCACCGGCAAGACCACCACCATCGGCAAGCTGGCGGCCAAGCTGACCGATGGCGGCCTATCGGTGATGTTGGCTGCCGGCGACACGTTCCGCGCCGCCGCGATCGAGCAATTAAAGATCTGGGGCGAGCGGACGAAATCGCCGGTCATCGCTTCCAAGCTCGGCGCCGATGCCGCGGGGCTGGCCTATGACGCCTTCGAGAAGGCCAAGGAAGCCGGCTCCGACGTGCTGATCATCGACACCGCCGGCCGCCTGCAGAACAAGACCGAACTGATGGCCGAACTCGAAAAGATCGTGCGCGTGCTGGGCAAGCTAGACCCGGAAGCACCGCACACCGTGTTGCAGACGGTCGACGCCACCACCGGCCAGAACGCACTCAACCAGGTCGAGATCTTCCGCAATGTCGCCGGCGTCAACGGCCTGGTGATGACCAAGCTAGACGGGACGGCGCGTGGCGGTATTCTGGTGGCGATCGCGGCAAAGCACAAATTGCCGGTCTATTTCATCGGCGTCGGCGAACAGGTCGACGACCTCGAACCTTTTTCGGCAAGCGAATTCGCCAGGGCGATCGCTGGAGTTGCCTGACAAGCATATCCCAAAAAGCTGCAGGTTTTTTGGATCAGATTGTGCGTAAGAAAGAAAACCTATGAACCCACCCATTCTCGAACGCGATCCGTCCGATCCGCAAAAGCAGAAGAAGGAAGGCGTCAATCCGCTGCTCAAGCTGGTGCTGGAGCTGGGGCCGTTGATGGTGTTCTTCTTCGCCAATGCGCGCGGCGAGTGGCTGGTGGGGAAATTCCCTGTCCTGGCCGAATTCGGCGGGCCGATCTTCGTCGCCACCGGCCTGTTCATGGCCGCCACGGCAATCGCACTCATCGCCTCATGGCTTCTGATGCGCACCTTGCCGATCATGCCGATGGTGTCTGGCGTCGTCGTCTTCATCTTCGGCGCGCTGACGCTCTATCTGCAGGACGACATCTTCATCAAGATGAAGCCGACCATCGTCAACACGCTGTTCGGCGGCGTGCTGCTCGGCGGCCTCTACTTCGGCAAGTCGCTACTCGGCTATGTCTTCGATTCGGCCTTCAGCCTCGACGCCGAGGGCTGGAGGAAACTGACCTTCCGCTGGGGTCTGTTCTTCCTGTTCCTGGCCCTTGCCAATGAAGTGGTGTGGCGGAATTTTTCCACCGACGCCTGGGTTACCTTCAAGGTCTGGGGCATCATGCCGATCACGCTCCTGTTTACTTTCAGCCAGATGCCGCTGATCCTCCGCCATTCGCTCGAGGACAAGGCCGGGAAGGAAGAGAAGGCGGGCAAATAGCGCAATTCCAGGAAAAGCGCATAGCGCTTTCCCTCAGACAATTGCGTCAAACAAAGCTCTGGGGAGAGGGCCATGGAATTCGTCACCACGCGCGATGAACTGAGGACGATCTACAAGACGCCGCGACCGACCGATGGCTCGATCCGCAAGGAATTGAAGGCGCTTGACGGCCATTGCCGCTCCTTCATCGGCAAGAGCCCCTTCGTGCTGATCGGTTCGTCCGACGGCGTCGGCAATGCCGATGTGACGCCGAAGGGCGACAGGCCGGGCTTCGCCGCCGTTCTCGACGACAGCACCATCGCCATCCCCGACCGGCCCGGCAACAACCGGCTGGATACGCTGGAAAACATCCTCGTGAACCCGTCGGTCGGGCTGCTGTTCCTCATTCCCGGCATGAACGAGACACTGCGCGTCAACGGCGACGCGCGCATCACCGTCGACGCGACCTTGCGCGAACGGCTCGCCGTCGACGGCAAGCAACCGCAAAGCGTCGTCGTTATCTCCGTCAAGGCCGCCTACATGCACTGTGCAAAGGCCTTCATGCGCTCGGATCTGTGGAAGCCGGAAACCTGGTACGATCGCGCGACGCTGCCAACGCTCGGCCAGATTCTGCACGACCAGCTGGCGATGGCCGATTCGGCCGAGGCGACCGACCGCTGGCTGGACGACGCCTACAAACAGACCATGTGGTAGGTTTCGGGACCACGATTCGTCCTGACTGGTTCCAACCCTTGCTGAACATCCTTGCCATCTCCGGCAGCCTGCGGGCGGCCTCCACCAATTCCGCGCTGGTCGCGGCCCTGGCGCGGAATGCTCCCCCCGGCTGTCGGGTCACAGTCTATGACCGGCTTGGTCGTCTGCCGATCTTCAATCCCGACGATGAGGGCGAGCGGACGCCGCTCGAGGCATCCGAACTGATCGACGCGGTCACTCAAGCCGACGGCGTCATCGTCTCCTGTCCGGAATATGCCCATGGTGTGCCGGGCGGGCTGAAAAACGTCCTCGACTGGCTGGTGTCGCGCGACGCCGCTGTCGAGAAGCCCGCGATGATGGTGCACGCCTCGCGGCGTTCGATGTTTGCCCGCGCCGCGCTGACCGAGATCATGCGCACGATGTCGTTTGCGCTTTGCGAAGATGTGCTGGAGATCGCCCTGCTCGGCAAGAAGCCACCGGAGGTGGAGACCATCCTGGCTGAGCCGGAAAACCGGCTGGCAATGCACAATGCGCTGTCCGCTTTCGCGGACTTCATCGCCAGCCGCTGAGGCTACTTCTTGCTTCTCAGTGTCTCTACATCGGTCTTGCCTACATACCAGTCGCGGGCGTTGACCTCCTCGAACACCACCCAGACATCGTCATTGCTGAGGCCAGTGGCATCCATGATGGCGGCCGTGACTTTCTTGGCTATGTCCGCCTTCTTGCCCGCCGGATCGGCGGCGATCACTTCCTTGACGATGCGGATGTTGACGAATGGCATGATTTCCTCCCCTTCGATTATGTTGACGGCAGCTCAGTACGTTTTGGCGCCGTTGACCATCAGCCGCACCATGTAGAGTGAGGTGGTGCCGGCTATATAGAGGCAATTCCGCTTGTTGCCGCCGAACACGCAATTGGCGGTCACTTCCGGCACCTTGACCTTGCCGATCAGCGTCCCGTCCGGATCGTAGCAGTGGATGCCGTCGGCCGCACTGGTCCAGATGCGGCCGTCCTCATCGAGCCTGAAGCCGTCGAACAGGCCGGCCGTGCAGTCGGCGAAGACCTTTTCGCCCGACACCTTCTTGCCGCCCTTGCCGACATTGAACACCCGTATATGGGCAGGATCCTGCGCGCCATGCGTGCGGCCGGTGTCGGCGACATAGAGCTTGCTCTCGTCGAGCGAGAAGGCGAGGCCGTTGGGCCTGACCATGTCGGTGATGACGGCCTCGACCTCGCCGGTGCCGGGATCGACCCGGTAGACGTAGCAGGCGCCGATCTCGCTTTCGGCCTTGTCGCCCTCATAGTCGGTGTCGATGCCGTAGCTCGGATCGGTGAACCAGATCGAGCCATCCGACTTGACCACCGCATCATTGGGCGAGTTCAGCCGCTTGCCGCGCCATTTGGTGGCAATGGTGGTAACCGAGCCGTCGAACTCGGTGCGGCTGACGCGGCGGCCCGAATGCTCGCAGGTCACCAGCCGGCCCTGCCGGTCGACGGTGTTGCCATTGGAGTTGCCGGAGGGCTGACGGAAGACGCTGACATTGCCGTCGGTCTCGTCGTAGCGCAGCATGCGGTTGTTGGGGATATCCGACCAGACGAGGTAGCGGCCGGCGGCGAACCAGGCTGGCCCTTCCGCCCATTGGCATCCAGTGAACAGCTTTTCCACTTGCGCGTTGGAACTGAACAGCCGCGCGAAACGCGGATCAAGAATTTCGTAATAATCTGCGGCGGCCATGCTTTTTCTCCCGGCATTTAGGTCGGGCGCATGATCCCGAAAAATCGATTCCGATTTCGGAAAGGATCATGCGCAAAATGAAAGTGCTACAGCGTTCTTTGCACATCCGGAAGGACGCGGCGCTGCAGGCGCGATCAAGCCAGCCGGAAATCGATCTGGCAAGATCGATGATGAGGCTTCACCGTATCTTGACGTCTCAAGGCAGGCAGGAAGCGATGCCACCTCATCAGACCTGTCAGTAAGAGCCGGTTAACCGGCTATGCGCTGCGTGCAATGGTGCATTGCAACATCTTCTTTTTGCAATGCACCACTACTATGTCATGCTTCGTATCGATCAAGGGAGGAACAACCGGCCGCCAGAAACGCGGCACAGAAGGAACCTTGCTATGATCTTCAACGATCTCATGAGCCGCGCTCGCACCAGCATTGCCAAGCGCAAGCACTACAACCGCCTCGTCGCCGAAATCGACAGCTTTTCCAGCCGCGATCTGGCCGACATGCGCGCCGACCGTTCGGAAATGCTTTACCAGGTCCACAAGCAGATCTACGGCTGATCTCAGGTCTATTGCTCGGCGCCGCCCAGGCGCGTTGAGATTCAGGTCAGGCCGAGCCGAGATTGGTGGGTTCCGAGAACCGGAGTGGAGCGTACTTTTGAGTACGTGAGCACCGGAAGCACAGGAAGCCGCCGTTTGCAGGCCGGCATCAGCTGAATATCAATGCGCCGCTAGTGCCTTGTCGATCTGCGGCAACAACACCATCCGCGCCGCCTCGGCCGTCAGCGGACCGACATACTTGTAGGCGATCTTGCCATCCTTGCCGATGACGAAGGTTTCCGGCACGCCATAGACGCCCCAGTCGATCGCCGTGCGGCCGGCTTCGTCGACCCCTATCGCCTGGAAAGGATTGCCGAGATCGCCGAGGAATCGGCGGGCGTTTTCCGGTTGGTCCTTGTAGTTCAGCGCCGCCATCACGAAACGCTTGTCCTGCGCCAATGCCAGCAGCACCGGGTGCTCTTCGCGGCACGGCGCGCACCATGACGCAAAGACGTTGACCAGCGTGACCTTGCCGGCGAAGGATTTCGAATCGAGCCCGGGCAGGTTGATGCCCTCCAGTGCCGGCAGGTTGGTCTGCGGCGCCGGCAGGCCGATCAAGGCCGACGGCACTTCCGAAACATCGCGCCCCGACAACAGCTGCGCCAGGAACAGTCCGGCCAGGCCGAGGAAGACCAGCAGCGGCAAAATCACGAACAGGCGGCGACTGCGGGTCGGCGTTTCCGTCTCTGTGCTCATGGCTTGGCACCCTTGTCGGAACGCCGCCGCACGCCTGACGCTTCCAGTTCGGCGAGCTCGCGCTTGCGCGCCCGCTGGTCGAACAGGATCCAGCCGACCAGCCCGGCCAGCACCACGGCGGTGATCGTATAGGCGGCGGTCACGTAGAGGGCGTGCGCGCTCATGCGGCAGGCCCCGCCAAGGTGCCGCTTTCCAAACCGGTCATGTCGCCCAATTCGAACATGCCTTCCCTTATCTCCGCACCATCGGCTTCGCAATCGGGCGCCGCGCCGCAGCCTTTGATGTCACCTCAATCCGTTCCATGACGAAGCGCCAGCGCCGCCGAGACCGGGCCCAGCACCGCAAGAAACAAGGTCAGCGCGGCAAGAATGAGGAAGGGCTGCAGAAACGGATCAGGGTTGGCCGTCGCGCCGTAGCTCGCCGAAACGCCGAAGATCAGCACCGGGATGGTCAGCGGCAGCACCAGCACCGAGATCAGCAGCCCGCCACGCGGCAGCGCCACCGCCACCGCCGCACCGGCCGCCCCGATAAAGGTGATCGCCGGCGTGCCGACGAGCAGCGTCAGCGCCGCGGCACCAATGCTGATCGGCTCCATGTTCATGAACAGTCCGAGCAAGGGAGCGGCGACCACCAACGGCAGCACGCTGCCCGCCCAATGCGCCAGGCATTTGGTCAGCACCGTCAAGGCCAGCATGTGGCGATCGTTGCCCAGCACCAGCAGATCGAGCGAGCCGTCCTCGCGATCGGCCTGGAACAGCCGGTCGAGGCCAAGCAGGCAAGAGAGCAGCGCACCAATCCAAAGGATCGCCGGCCCGATGCGGGCAAGCAGCTTGAGGTCCGGCCCGACGCCGAAAGGGATGGTGGCGATGACGGCGAGGAAGAAGATGACGCCAGTCAAAGCCCCGCCGCCAGCACGGATGTTCAGGCGGATATCGCGCAGGAAGAGGGCTAGCATGATTTGAGGTGCCCTTGCCCAGGAAGGAATGCCGACATTACTGCCCCATCCTCAATTCCTTCGCCCCATCCAGTCCCAGCGGCAAATGCGTTGCCGCAACGATGATCCCACCCTTCTCGCAATGCTTCCCCATCAGCTGCGCAAATCGCCCCTCCGAAGCCTTGTCCAGTCCCGCCGTCGGCTCATCGAGCAGCCATAGCGGACGGTGGCTGACCAGCAGTTTGGCGATCGCCGCGCGCCGCCGTTGTCCGGTCGAGAGATAGCCGAAGGGCAGGTGGCCGATGCCGCCCAGCCCGACGGTTTCCAGAGCTTCTTCGACGCCGGCATGTCCATCGCCGTTGAAGTCGCGCCAGAAGCGCAGATTTTCTGCCACGCTGAGCGCAGGCTTCATGGCGTTCTGGTGACCAAGGTAATGACAGGCCGCAGCGATCGACGGAAATGCCTCGCCCCCGTCTTCAATCTCCACAACGTATTCGATCTTCACAACGCCTTCGATCCGCACGCTGCCTTCGGCCACCGGCAGTAGCCCGGCGATGACCCGCAGCAAGGTCGATTTGCCGGCACCATTGGGCCCGGTGACAACCAGCGCCTGCCCGTCCTCCAGGGCAAAGCCGATGCCGGAGAACACCGTGTCGCCGCCGCGTTCGCCGCCCAGATTTTCGGCGATCAGCCGCATCCCTCGCCTGCCTTGAAAACCAAGTGTCGCGGCAGCCGCCGCATCGCACAAATTTGCTTTCCAACTGTCTAGAACTATTCCAGAAAATTCTCTATATGCGGTGCATCCGTGCCAGCGGTCGGCGCGGGAACAGAATTAGCGCCGAACCAGCGCACGCGCCGCCTTGAACGGCTCGGGTTGCTTGGGAACGGACAGCGGAAATGGCCGTACCCGCACCTTTGCGCGTGATTGCATGCCATCGGCGTCCGTTCCCTTTCAGGCTGAACAGACAAGGATCGCACGTGTCAAAATCCCTCGACAGTTTCAATTGCCGCCGCACGCTGACCGCAGGCGGCACCGAGTATGTCTATTTCAATCTCATCGAGGCCGAGAAGAACGGCCTCACCGGCATCGCCCAGCTGCCCTATTCGATGAAGGTGCTGCTGGAGAACCTGCTGCGCAACGAGGACGGCCGCTCCGTCACCAAGGAATCGATCCAGGCGGTTGCCGGCTGGCTCACCGACAAGGGCACCGCCGGCGTCGAGATCGCCTATCGCCCGGCCCGTGTGCTGATGCAGGATTTCACCGGCGTTCCGGCCGTGGTCGACCTTGCCGCCATGCGCGACGCCATGGCCTCGCTCGGCGGCGATCCGCAGAAGATCAACCCGCTGGTTCCCGTCGACCTCGTCATCGACCATTCCGTCATCGTCGATGAATTCGGCACGCCGCTGGCCTTCGCCCGCAATGTCGAGCTCGAATATGAGCGCAACGAGGAACGCTACAAGTTCCTGAAATGGGGCCAGCAGGCGTTCCGCAACTTCCGTGTCGTGCCGCCCGGCACCGGTATCTGCCATCAGGTCAACCTCGAATATCTCGGCCAGGTGGTGTGGACCAACACCGAGGACGGCGAAACCACCGCCTATCCCGACACCTGCGTCGGCACCGATTCGCACACCACGATGATCAACGGCCTTGGCGTGCTCGGCTGGGGCGTCGGCGGCATCGAGGCCGAGGCAGCCATGCTCGGCCAGCCTGTCTCCATGCTGTTGCCCGAGGTTATCGGCTTCCGCCTCACCGGCAAGCTGAAGGAAGGCGTCACCGCCACCGACCTCGTGCTCACCGTCACCCAGATGCTGCGCAAGAAGGGCGTCGTCGGCAAGTTCGTCGAGTTCTTCGGCCCCGGCCTGTCCAACATGACGCTGGCCGACCGCGCCACCATCGGCAACATGGCGCCCGAATACGGCGCTACCTGCGGCTTCTTCCCGGTCGACAGCGAAACCATCCGCTATCTCACAATGTCCGGCCGCAGCGAGGATCGCATCGCGCTGGTCGAGGCCTATTCGAAGGCGCAAGGCCTGTGGCGCGACACCGGTTCGGCTGACCCGGTGTTCACCGACCTGCTCGAGTTGGAACTCGGCAGCGTCGTGCCGTCGATGGCCGGCCCCAAGCGGCCCGAAGGCCGCGTCGCGCTGGAAGGCATTCCGGAAGGCTTCGCCAAGGCGATGGAGACCGAATACAAGAAGGCCGCCGAGATCCACAAGCGCTACGCCGTCGAAGGCACCGACCACGATCTCGGCCATGGCGATGTCGTCATCGCCGCCATCACCTCCTGCACCAACACCTCGAACCCGAGCGTGCTGATCGGCGCCGGCTTGCTTGCCCGCAACGCCAACCGCCTCGGTTTGAAGCAGAAGCCGTGGGTGAAGACCTCGCTGGCCCCCGGCAGCCAGGTGGTCGCCGAATATCTGGAAAAGTCAGGCCTGCAGAAGGAGCTCGACCAGATCGGCTTCAACCTGGTCGGCTTCGGCTGCACCACCTGCATCGGCAATTCCGGCCCGCTGCCGGCGCCGATCTCGAAGACCATCAATGAAAAAGGTCTGATCGCTGCCGCGGTCCTGTCCGGCAACCGCAACTTCGAAGGCCGCGTCTCGCCCGACGTGCAGGCGAACTATCTCGCCTCGCCGCCGCTGGTCGTCGCGCACGCGTTGGCCGGCACCGTCACCAAGGACCTCACCACCGAGCCGATCGGCGACGACAAGAACGGCAATCCGGTCTACCTCAAGGATATCTGGCCGAGCTCGGCCGAGATCCAGGAGTTCATCGAGAAGAACGTCACCCGCGAGCTGTTCGCCCGCAAATATGCCGACGTCTTCAAGGGCGACGAATACTGGCAGAACGTCGAGGCGCCGGAAGGCCAGACCTACACCTGGGACGACAACTCGACCTATGTGCAGAACCCGCCCTATTTCGCCGGCATGACCGCCGGTTTCGGCAAGATCGGCGACATCAAGGGCGCCCGCGTGCTCGGCCTGTTCGGCGACAAGATCACCACCGACCACATCTCGCCGGCCGGTTCGATCAAGGCGGCCTCGCCGGCGGGCAAATATCTCACCGACCATGGCGTCGGCGTCGCCGACTTCAACCAGTACGGCACGCGGCGCGGCAACCACGAGGTGATGATGCGCGGCACCTTCGCCAACATCCGCATTCGCAACCACATGCTGGGCGAGAATGGCCGCGAGGGCGGCTACACCATCCACTACCCGTCGAAGGAAGAGGAATCGATCTACGACGCGGCC
The DNA here is from genome assembly GCF_056405075.1 of Mesorhizobium sp. P2_A12. Lineage (NCBI taxonomy): Bacteria > Pseudomonadati > Pseudomonadota > Alphaproteobacteria > Hyphomicrobiales > Phyllobacteriaceae > Mesorhizobium > Mesorhizobium sp. P2_A12. The sequence goes on along the minus strand of NZ_JBFUCU010000004.1, from coordinate 97,343 downwards.
ATGGAATACAAGAAGGAAGGCGTGCCGCTGGTTATCTTCGCCGGTGTCGAATACGGCAACGGCTCGTCGCGCGACTGGGCGGCCAAGGGCACCAATCTGCTCGGCGTGCGCGCCGTCATCGCCCAGTCCTTCGAGCGCATCCATCGCTCGAACCTGGTCGGCATGGGTGTCATCCCCTTCGTCTTCGAAGACGGCATGTCCTGGGCGTCGCTCAACCTGAAAGGCGACGAGCTGGTCGAGATCGATGGGCTGAGCACCATCAAGCCGCGCCAGACGATGACCGCCAAGGTCACCTATGGCGACGGCACAGTGAAGAACGTGCCGATCATCTGCCGCATCGATACGCTGGACGAGCTCGACTACTTCAGGAACGGCGGCATCCTGCAATACGTGCTGCGCGATCTGGCAGCATAATAATAAGGGAATAGGGCAGTAAGGGAGTAGGGCAGTAGGGCAAGCAAGAACAGGCTAACCTATTTCCCCTACTGCCTTATTGCCTTACTCCCATACTCCCTTACTCCCATATTTTTCGGCGCTCCGAAGCGCGCCGCTGCGGCCAGCAGCACGCCGAGCATCAGCCCATTGAGGATGTGCCAGAGGAAATGCGTGCCGAGCGGGAAGCCGGCGCAGACCAGCGGGTCGACCATCCGGCAGATGACGGACACGACGAAGATCGCCGATCCCGCCAGATTGTACCAGCCGGCGCGATTACCGCTGGCCGCCACCAGTATGCCGAAGAAGGCGAGCGCCAGGAACGGCGGCAGGTAGCCCGTCGTGCCGTTCGAGGCCTGGCGCAGCCAGTCCGGCACCGCCAGCGTCAGCAGCCCGGCAACCAAGTAGAAGGCGACGAAGATGGCGATCGCCCTGCCCCATTGCATGCCGAGGAAGCGGCGCAGGTTGAACAGCGTATAGGCAAGCGTAAAGCCGGCGATCGGCAGCACATCGGCCCAGACCGTGCCCCTGGTGGCGAAGGTGTGGAAGATCGTCGAGCCGATGCCGATTGCCACCACCCACCAGGCCAGCACCTCGGCGAAGGTGCCGGTGCGCAGCCTTCGCACCTCGCGCACGCCCCACAGGCCGGCGGCGATGAAGGCAAGGTTTGTCAGGGCATTGACCGGCTCGGACCAGAGTTCCGGCCCGGTTCGCTCGCAATAGAGATCGATCGGCGCCGAAAGAGTTTGCCACATCGTGATTGCCGCCCGAATCGGTTTCTACCCTGAACTGCGAGCCCTTCTCCTATTGCGCCGCTGCGGTCGGTTGCAACGGCAAAAATTTCACCGCAACGTGACTTCCCGTTGACTTCCGCTTCTGCCACATATTCCAGCAACGACAATAAAGCCGGCGCCACCGGCGGGAATCGGAATGACCATGGCCTCGCGAAAGACATTGTGGCTGGCGGCCCTTGCGCTGGCCTTCTCAGCGGTTGCCGGCACCGGCCAAACCGCCGAGCCCGGCAAGACGCAGGCCGACAAACCTCAGATAGATAGGCCGTTGGGCGTGGTCGAGCTGTTCACTAGCCAGGGCTGCAATTCCTGTCCGCCGGCCGATGCGTTGTTCGCCGAGCTTGCCGCCAAGGAAGACATCGTCGCGCTCGCCTACCATGTCGACTACTGGGATTATCTCGGCTGGCAGGACACGCTGAGCCGCAAGGAGAACACCGAGCGGCAAAATGACTATATGCGCGCCTTCGGTAGCCGCTCCGTCTACACGCCGCAGGCCGTCATCAACGGCCGCGTCCATGTCAACGGCGCCAGCCGCGTCGATGTCGATGGCGCGCTGGCCCGCATGGCCAAGAGCGGCCAGGGCATGCGGGTCGCCGTCAAGGTCAGCCGGACCAGCGACCGCGTGATGATCGACGCCGGCGATGCCGGAAACGGTCCCAGCGATGCGCATGTCGTCATCGTCTATTTCGACCCGCCGCAGACGGTCAAGATCGGCCAGGGTGAGAACACCGGCCGCAAGCTGACCTACTGGAACGCGGTCTCGGGCATCCAGACCGCCGGCATGTGGCACGGCAAGGCGCAGCGCTACGAATTGCCGATGAGCGAGATCTCCAAGAAGGGCGGCTGCGCCGTGCTGCTGCAGTCGGTCGGCAGGGATGGCTTGCCCGGCCCCATTCTCGGCGCCGCCTTCATTCACAAGCCTTGAAGCTTTCACATCTCGATTGGCGCGTTCCGTTTCGCCGATAGCGAGACGATCGTCATTTCGTCATCCTGAGGCAGGTCAGGGGCAAGGCAACGATGCGCTGACGCCGCAACTTTACAGGACCTTGATGTCGGCGGGACAGCACCCCCCTCTGGCCTGCCGGCCATCTCCCCCGCAAGGAGGGAGATTGGCAGCTTTGTCGTGTTCGCCATCTTGTTCGACATTGGAGATTGGCGAAAGCAGAAGTGAAATCCGATCTCCCCCCTTGCGGGGGAGATGTCCGGCAGGACAGAGGGGGGTGGGAAGGATCGCTACAGAACAACGATCGTGCTCTGCCTCGCCGCATTGCCCCGCGCTCCGCTCCAAAAACAAAAAACCGACGTCAGCTTGCTTCTGACGTCGGTCATTTAGGTTTTGGGATCGTCGCACCCGATCCTTCCGAAGAAAGACCGAGGTTGGTTCGATCCGACGCAGACCCGTGGGCGGGGGGCTTGGGGTTTACGAGCCGGTGCCGGACCGAACCGTCTCAGGCAACGCGGGTAAACTCGTCGGACATTGGGGCATGAGCGCGGATAAAAAATGGCGAGAATGTGGCGAAGCATCACCAATTCCAACAAGGCGTTTCATAAAAGTGACTGGACGTTGCAGAAACAGCGCGCCTCCGCCCTGCTTCGCCGGTCTTGCAATTCAGCTGCGAACGCGCCAACTTTGGTTGGCAAAGATTCATTTTGAAGGATCGAGGCATGACTGACGACAGCGGCGGGACGGGGGATGGTGACGCATCCGCAATATTGATCCCGCTGCACGAGGCGCGACCTGAGCGCCTCGATCAGCCGGTGCGGTTCGACCGGCGTGAACTGGATCAGATCCTGAGGCTCTACGGTCGCATGGTCGCCGCCAACGAATGGCGCGACTACGCCATCGATCATCTCACCGACAGGGCGGTGTTTTCCGTGTTCCGCCGCACCAGCGAAGTGCCGCTGTTCCAGATCGTCAAGGACCCGAAATTGGCGCGCAAGCAGGGCGCCTTTGCCGTCATTGCCGCCGGCGGCCGCATCCTCAAGCGCGGCCAGGAGCTCGGCCGCGTGCTTGGCATCTTCGACAGCAAGCTGAAGCTCGTCGAGGCCTAACTGCTTATTTTTGCTGGCGGAATTTTTGCTCCGGCAGCGAATCGGGATCGGGTGGAGCGAGCGCCCCGCCGTTCAGCGGGAGCTGCATGAACACCGTGTCCAGCCAGCGCCCGTGCTTGTAGCCGGAGCCTTCGAGGCGTCCCGAATGGCGAAAGCCGAGCTTTTCGTGGAGCCGCACCGAGGCGCTGTCCGGCCGCCCGTCGCCGATCACCGCGATGACCTGACGGAAGCCCGCCGCCCGGCAGGACTCGATCAGGCTTTGCATGAGCAACAGCCCGACCCCCTGGCCCTTGGCCTCGGGCGCCACATAGACCGAATCCTCGACGATGAAGCGGTAGGCCGGGCGCGGCCGGAAAGCGCCGGCATAGGCATAGCCGAGCACGGCGCCGTCCTTTTCTGCCACCAGATAGGGAAAGCCGCCAGCCATCAAAGTGTCGAATCGCTCGCCCATCTCGGCGCGGCTGGGCGGCTCCAGCTCATAACTCGCGGTGCCCTGGGTGACCGCGTCGGCATAGATTTCCGTGATCCGGTCGAGGTCAGCCGCCGTTGCGGGCCGCATGATGATACTGCTCATTATTTATGCATGCCGTTATTCTGCCGCAATAACAGCAAAACCCGACACAAAAGAAAAGGGCGGCCGTTGGGCCGCCCTCTGGAACTCAATGGTCCAAGCGTCGCTGCTAACTAGCGGCGGTCGCCCATGAACTGCAGCAGGAACATGAACAGGTTGATGAAGTCGAGGTAGAGCGTCAGCGCGCCCATGATCGCCTTGCGGCCGGCGACATCCGAAGCGTCGCCCTCGAAATACATCTCCTTGATCTTCTGCGTGTCATAGGCGGTCAGGCCCGAGAAGATCAGCACGCCAAGCGCCGAGACGGCGAAGGAAAGCGCCGACGAGTGCAGGAAGATGTTGATCACCGACGCGATGATGATGCCGAACACGCCCATGATCAGGAACGAGCCGAAGGCGGTCAGGTCGCGCTTGGTGGTGTAGCCGTAGAGCGACAGCGCGCCGAAGGCCGCGGCGGTGGCGAAGAATGTCTGCGAAATGCTGGCCGTGGTGTAGACCAGGAAAATCGAAGACAGCGACAGACCGACGAGGCCGGCATAGACCCAGAACGTCGTCTGCGCCGCCGAAACGCTCATCGACTGGACGCGGAACGACAGGAACAGCACCGCGGCCAGAGGCGCCAGCATCACCACCCAGCGCAGCGGCGAGCCGAAGATCGCGTAACCGAAGGAGGTCAGCATCTCGCCGCTTGGCAGCGTTGCGACAGCCGAGGCCGGATCGGTAGTGGTGGCCAGCATGATCGTGCCGACGGCGGCAAGACCGGTGATGAGGAGGCCAAGCCCCATCAGATTGTAGACCTTGATCATATAGGCGCGCAGGCCCTGATCGATGCCTGCATCAACGCCGGCGCCGGGCACGGCGCGCGTCTGATAGTTGCGAATGGGTTCAGCCATGTGAGTCCTCTATTGCTTCTGCCCCGTCGGGTGTCAGGTCCACCGGACCCAGGCGCCGCTGGCGGGGCTCCAGCATGCCTGTGGCGAAATATGATGGTTATTCGCGTCAAGAACAAGACCGTAACCGGGTGTAATGCTTCGTGAGGCACCCACGATGCGGTTTTCCGGCCTTTGGCGGCGCAACATTACTCCGATTTAACCAAATCTCGGTCCCCGCCGGCGGAATTCAGAGCAATTCCAATACGTGCAGCGGTTTGGGTCGGACTTGCGGCCGGAGAATAATCAGAGGTTGCGCAGCACCGGCGCGGCCTTGTGGCCGAGCACCCGCCAGGTGCCAGCGAGACCGATGCCGACCGTGATGACGAGCGAAAACAGAATGGTCGCCACCGCCACCTCGGGCATGAAATGCGATGGCAATGTCATGATGCGCGCGACGACGAACCAGGCCGCCGCGGCACCTGCCGCCAGGGCGAAGATTGCGGTGGCGAGCCCGATCAGCATGTATTCGAGCGAGAAGGCGGCAATCAGCGTCGTGCGTGTCGCGCCCAGCGTCTTCAGCACAACCGCGTCATGGATGCGCGCCCGGTTGCCGGCAGCAAGTGCGCCAGCCAGCACCAGCACCGAAGCGATCAGCGCCACGCCGGCGGCTGCCCGGATTGCCGTGCCGAGCTGCCCGACCAGCCGGTTGACGACGTCGAGCGCATCCTTGACCCGGACCGTGGTCACCGCCGGGAAGGCGCGGGTGACGGCATTGAGGATACGCGCATCGTCGGCCGTCGAGGCGGTCTTTTCGGTCAGCGTCGCCATCCAGCCATGCGGCGCCCCTGCGAATGTGTTGGGCGAGAACACCATGACGAAATTGATGCCCATCGTCTCCCATTCGACCTGGCGGAAATTGGCGATCTTCGCCGTCACGTTGCGCCCGAGCACATTGACGGTAATGGTATCCCCAAGCTTCAGCCCGATCTGCTTGCCTTCCACGGCCGAGAACGAGACCAGCGGCTCGCCGGCATGATTGTCCGGCCACCAGCTGCCCTCGGTCAGCGTCGCGTTGTCCGGCTGTTTGGCATCATAGGTCAGGCCACGATCGCCTTTCAGCACCCAGGCGCCTTCCGCCGGCACCTTGACCTTGTCGACATCGACGCCGTTGAGCGCCATCACCCGGCCGCGCAGCATCGGCACCTTGGCCAGCATCCCCTGCGGCGCCTGCTTGCCGATCAGCGCGGAAAAGGCATCGACATCGCTGCTCTGGATGTCGACGAAGAAGAAGTTCGGCGCCCGCTCCGGCAGGCTGCCGGATATTTGTTGCCTGAGATTGCCGTCGATCAGCGCCAGCGTCACCAGCAGCGTCAGGCCGAGCCCCAGCGACAGCACCACCGATGGCGTCAAGGCGCCGGGCCGGTGGATGTTGCCGACAGCGAGCCGCAGCGCCACGAAGCGCACGCGCGGGCTCTTCCTAGCCGCCCACTGCACCAGTGCGCCGACCAGGCGCAGCACCAGGAAAGCGAAGATGGTGGCGCCGACGAAGATCGAGGCGATGCGGCGGTCTCCCGAAAACAGGATGGCCAGCGCTGCCAGCAGCAGCGCGATGCCGACAGCCGCCGCAACATAGGCAGGGCGCGGAAAGCCGCGGCCTTCGAGCCCCATCTCGCGAAACAGCGCGGTCGCCGGCACATCGCGGGCGCGGCCGAGCGGCAGCAGCGCGAACACCAGCGTCACCAAAAGGCCGAACAGCGCCGCCATACCGAGCGCGCCAGGATAGAAGCCGCCTTCCGCCGGCACCGGAATGACCTGGTGGAGGGCGGCACCGGCCGCGAACGGCATCAGCGCCCCGAGCACGAGGCCAAGCACGATGCCCAGGGCGGCGATGATCAGTATCTGCACCAGATAGACGGCAAAGACGAAGCCGCCCGAAGCGCCCAGGCTCTTGAAGGTGGCGATGACACCGCGCTTGCCGTCGAGATAGGCGCGCACCGCATTGGCGACGCCGACACCGCCGACCACCAGCGCCGTCAGCCCGACCAGCGTCAGGAATTGCGAGAAGCGTTCGATGTTGGACGACAGCGCCGGCGCCGCATTGCTGCGCGTGCGGATCGACCAGCCGGCCTGCGGAAAATCTTTGGCCGCCTGATCCTGGATGGCTTTCAGCCGCGCCTCATCGGCATCGGCGGGCAGCCGGATCTTGTAGGCGTTTTCGACCAGGCTGCCCGGCTGGATCAGCCCGGTGGCCGCCAGCCCTTCGGTCGAGATCATCAGCCGCGGAGCAAAGCCGAAACCGTCGGACACCGCATCCGGTTCGGTAACCAGCGTGGCGCGCAGTTCGAAGGTGGCGGTACCGAGCTTCAGCCGGTCGCCGATCTGCAGATGCAGCCGCTCGAACAACAGATCGGGTGCGGCGGCGCCGAAAACGCCGAACTCTTCGCCGAACAGTTCCTGCTTCGACAGCGCCGGCTCGGTTTCCAACGCGCCATAGAGCGGATAGGCATGGTCGACCGCCTTGGCCTCGACCAGTGCCTGGTCGGTTCCGTCGGCGAGACGCGCCATCGAACGCATGCTTGCAGTGCGCGAAACGATCCCCAGCCCGTCAAGGAAGCCACGCTCGGCCCGGCTGGCGTCGCGCTGGTTGATCTGGAAGCGGAGATCGCCGCCAAGCAGCGTCTGGCCCTGATTGGCGACACCGGCGGTGATCGAACGCGCCACCGAGTTGACGCCGCCGATGGCCGCGACGCCGAGCGCGATGCAGGCAAGGAAGATCAGGAAGCCGGACAAACCGCCGCGCATTTCGCGCAGCGAGAAGCGGACCGCAAGCTTCAGCGTCCGCGACAACGGCATCAAGCCGTCACCTTGACGGGTGCCGGCGCCTCGATCCGGCCCGACCGCATCGAAACCTGGCGCGAGCAGCGTGCCGCCAATGCCGGATCGTGGGTGACCAGCACCAGCGTCATGCCGCGCTCGGCCGCCTTGGCAAACAAGAGGTCGGCGACCTGCCGCCCTGTCGCCTGGTCGAGATTGCCGGTCGGCTCGTCGGCAATGAGAATGCGCGGCGACGGCGCCAGCGCCCGGGCGATCGCCACGCGCTGCTGCTCGCCGCCCGACAATTCGCCGGGATAATGGGTGACCCGATCGCTCAGGCCCACGGCCGCCAGTTCGCGCGCCGCGACCGAAAATGGATCGGCATGGCCGGCGAGTTCCAGCGGCACCGCGACATTTTCGAGCGCCGTCATGTTGGGAATGAGATGGAAGGACTGGAACACGATGCCAATGTTTCGGCCACGAAACGAAGCAATCTGGTCCTCGGTTTTGCCATTGAGCAGTACGCCGGCGATTCGGACCGTACCCGAATCGACCCTTTCAAGGCCTGCCAGGACCATCAGCAATGTCGACTTGCCCGAGCCGGAAGGGCCGACGATGCCGGTCGCCTCGCCGGCCGCCACATCGAGGCTGACGCCCTTCAGCACATGCACGGAGGACGCCCCTTCGCCAAGAGTCAGCGATACGTCTTCCAGCGCGATGACGGCTTCTGTCAAAATGAAAGCGTCCTATATCAAGGGATGAAGGCTCTGCTTGCCGGATGCCGTCGGAAGAATTCCTCGGGGTATATGGGGCCTGCCGCATGTCTTTCAAACGCCTGATTGCCGCAGGCTCCATCGTTTTCCTCGCCTTTTGCGGCACCTTTTCGTCGGGGCTCGCCGATCCGTTCAAGATCGTCGGCTTCGGTGACAGCCTGATGGCGGGCTTCGGCCTTGGGCCGGACCAAGGCTTTACCGAAAAACTACAGGCCGCGCTTCGTGCCGAGGGTCGCGATGTGACGGTCGCCAATGCCGGCGTCTCCGGCGACACGACGAGCGGCGGCCTGGCGCGGCTTGACTGGTCCGTGCCCGACGGCACGCAGCTGGTCATTCTCGAACTCGGCGCCAACGACATGTTGCGCGGCGTCTCGCCCGACATCGCCAGAAGGAACCTGGATGAGATGATGGGCAAGCTCAAGGACCGCAGGATTGCCGTACTGCTGGCCGGCATGCGCGCCGCGCCCAATCTCGGCGCCGACTACCAGAACGCCTTCGACGCCATCTTTCCCGACCTTGCCAGGAAATACGACGTTGCGCTCTATCCGTTCTTTCTCGACGGCGTCGCCGGTCAGCCCGGCATGCAACTCGAGGACGGCTTGCATCCGAGCCCTCAAGGTGTCGACCAGATGGTCGCACGCATCTTGCCGACGGTCGAAAAGGCGATCGCGGCGGCGCCGGGAGGTTCGTGAGATCGGACTAATTGCTTCCGTTGGGGAAACTTTTAACAAAGCCTGTGACCAACAAACCTCTTGCTCCGTTTGATTTTCGATGATTCGCTAGGGCTAATATTCGATTCGAGGAAGGGAGGCTCTTCATGCCGCGTCTTTTCACCGCCCTCGAAATACCGCGTGACGCCGCCCTTTCGCTGTCCCTGCTGCGGGGCGGCCTGCCCGGGGCCCGTTGGATCGACGTCGAGAACTACCATCTGACGCTGCGCTTCATCGGCGATGTACCGGGTCATGTCGCCGACGAGATCGCCAACGCGCTCGACCGCGTCCACCGCCCCTCCTTCCCGCTGACCCTGTCCGGCGTCGGCGCTTTCGGCCAGAAGAAGCCGCACGCGGTGTGGGCGGGTGCCTCCGCCTCGCCCGATCTTGCCGCCCTTCAGGGCGAAATCGACCGCATCTGCCAGCGGCTCGGCATTCCCGCCGATCCGCGCAAGTTCATGCCGCACGTGACGCTGGCGCGCTTGCGCAATTCCACCCCGCTCGACGTCGCCCAGTATCTCTCGGCACGTGGCAATTTCTCGACATTGCCGTTCCGCATCGGCCGTTTCGTGCTGATGTCGTCGCGCGATTCGGTCGGCGGCGGCCCCTACATCGTCGAGGAAGCCTGGCCGCTGTCGGGCAAGGACGCCCGTGCTTCGAGCCTTGTCGCCAGCGCCTCCGACGCCTCGCGGATCATGCGGTAGACCGACGTGAAGGCTTCCGCCCCGTCGTAATAGGGGTCCGGCACGTCGCGCACATGGCCCTTGGCGAACTCCAGGAACAGGTGCACCCGGTCGTGCATGGCCGGCGGCGCCAGCGTTTTCAGGTCACGAACGTTTGACCGGTCCATGCCGAGGATCAGGTCGAAGCGGTGAAAATCCTCCGGCGTGACCTTGCGCGCCCTCTGCCGGGAAATGTCGATGCCGTGACGCACCGCAACCGCGATCGAGCGTGGATCGGGAGGTGACCCGACCTCCCAGCCGCTGGTTGCGGCTGAATCGAGCAGCATATCCCGGCCCCATTCACGCTCTGCCAACACGGCTCGAACAACGCCCTCAGCCAGTGGCGACCGGCAGATGTTGCCGAGACAGACGAAGAGAATGGAATTTATGGGCTTCGCGCTCATCGATCCAACGCTATGGTGACGACTTCAGTCGAAATAGCATGGGAAGCTGACATGACGAGAGAGAAACTGGGCCGGGAAGCCGCTGAAGCCGCGTTGACGGGTCTCGACGGCTGGGCGCTGGCCGCCGATGGCGCCTCGATCAAGCGCACATTCACCTTCGCGAATTTCTCCGAAGCCTTCGCCTTCATGACCCGCGTGGCACTGGCCGCCGAGAAGATGGACCATCATCCCGACTGGTCGAATGTCTACAAGACCGTCGACGTGACGCTCAACACCCATGATGCCGGTGGCGTGACGGCGCTCGATATCGATCTGGCGAAGAAGATGAACCGCTTTTTCGGTGGCTGAACAAGCAGCGGTTGCCAAATCGGCGCCGGCACCTTGCAGCTTGGGTCGGGTTTCACCACATTTTCGCTCGCGGGGCATGCGCTGGAATGCGCATGGACGCTCGCAAGGAGAAACTGATGGCGCAACAATCCGGTTTTGACTTCTTCGGCTTTGGCGGCAAGCTGGGCGACGAGAACGAAGTGCGCGAGAAATTCTGGCGCACGGCGAAGAAAGCCGCGCGGCAGATCCCCTTCATGGAAGAGGTCGTGGCCGCCTACTACTGCGCCATGGACAAGAACACGCCGCTGCGCGCCAAGGGCATTCTGCTGGCCGCCCTCGGCTATTTCGTGCTGCCGGTGGACGTCATCCCCGACTTCGTCCTCGGGCTTGGCTTCACCGACGACATCGCCGTGCTCACCGCCGCGATCACCGCGGTCAGCGCCCACATCACGCCGGCGCACCGGCAGGCCGCCAAGGACGCCATCGCCGACAAGGGCTGAGCAGGCCGGCGCCCGCGCAAATGCCTTTGGAGCCTGCGTTTGGCGGCAAAGCAAAAAGTCAAACTCTTGCCGCTTTCGTGGCCTCCAAGTCGCGAAAGGGACGTCGCGCCACCCGCTTGCAAGGCGGCGGCGCGAGAATGGCGGCGGTTTCCTCGGGTGCGGGTCCTTTTCTCAAAGGAAATTCACCGTTTGGTAACCCAGATTAAATCAAAATGAAGCGACGGGCAGGACGCCAAGCCGGCCTGCCGCCGCACCTTTGGAATACGGGAAAAACGATGCGCGGATTGATTGCTACAGTTTCGAGCCTGGTCCTGGTGGCCGTGGCAGCGCCGGCACTGGCGCAGTCGGCGACCAAGATCGGCCAGCACAATGCCTGGGGCACCTACAGCTACCAGGCATCGGGCGGCAAGGTCTGCTATGTCCTGACCGTGCCGACCGACAAGCAGCCGCCGACGCTCGACCATGGCGACATGTTCTTCTTCGTCAGCCAGCGGCCCGGCCAGCAAGTGTCCTACGAGCCGCAATTCATCGCCGGCTACACCTTCCAGGAAGGCTCCAAGGCCACCGTCACCATCGACAAGAAGTCGTTCTCGATGTTCACGCGCGGCAAGTCGGCCTGGGTCGAGAACGCCGCCGAGGAACCGGTGCTGATCGCCGCCATGAAGACCGGTACCGACATGAAGGTGACGGCGAAGTCCGGCCGCGGCAATCCCACCTCCTATGTCTTCTCGCTGAAGGGCATTTCGGCCGCGCTGTCCTCGATCGCCAAGTGCAAGTAGGCAAAAAGGGCAAATAGGCAAAGCTTCGTTTTGCCAAAGCGTCGTTTTGCACGACAGGCCGGGCCGCAAAGCCCGGCCTTTTGCTTTTTCAGGCCGGCGTGTGTGCCGGCGGTTCAGTCTCACATGGCCATTTTTTCACATTCGGCCTGTGCCTTCTTGGTCGACGTATCGATCATGAAGGCTTTGCCCTTGGCGTCGGTCATCATCATCATGCAGTGCTTGATTGGCTTTGCCATCTTCATCATCTCGGCGCCCATCTTTGCATCCGGCATCATGGTGCCCATATGCCCGTCCGGCATGATCGCCATCACTTCTCCAGCCTTCATCATGGTCATCGTGCCCATCGCGTCTTCGGCAAATGCCTGCGAGGCGGAAAGGCCGACGAGGCCGGCAATGACGGCAAGCTTGATAGAGTTCATTCTGCATACTCCCATTTTGTAGAGGCATAGTTGCCCCCTTCAGACTTCGAAGGCGCGACGGGAATCGTTACGCAAACACGATCATGTGATCGGTTCTTTTGCAGCGGGAAGATGGGGCAAGGCCGGCGGATGATCGAAACGGGCTGTCAGCCAGCGTGCATCGGGTTGCATTCTCCCTGCATGACTCCGGCCCCAACCTGTGCTATGCGCCGCGCTTCATGTCCGGCACGATAAGTGAAATCGGCCGCAAACCGCTTATATCAGTGCAACCATGACCCTTTCATTCGATCTCACCGCCGATGGCGCCCGTGATGCATTGCGCGCCCGCGCCGCACAGCCGGAAAAGCAGTCGCTGATCGGCTTGACGCGGGCCGAGCTCGGCGAGGCCCTGGTGGCGTCCGGCGCGGTGCCGGAGCGCCAGGCGAAGATGCGCGCCCAGCAACTCTGGCACTGGATGTATGTGCGCGGCGTTTCCGACTTTGCCGGCATGTTCAACATCTCCAAGGATTTGCGCGCCGAACTCGACAAGCATTTCACCGTTGCCAGGCCGGAGATCGTCGAGGAGCAGATTTCTTCCGACGGCACCCGCAAATGGCTGTTCCGCTTTCCGCCGCGCGGCGCCGGCCGGCCGGTCGAGATCGAGACCGTCTATATCCCCGAGGAAGGCCGCGGCACGCTCTGCATCTCCTCGCAGGTCGGCTGCACGCTGACCTGCTCGTTCTGCCATACCGGCACCCAGAAGCTGGTGCGCAATCTGACGGCGGAGGAAATCCTCGCCCAGTTGCTCACCGCCCGCGACCGGCTCGGCGACTTTCCCGATCGCGATACGCCGGACGGCGCCATCGTGCCGGCCGAGGGCCGCAAAGTGTCCAACATCGTCATGATGGGCATGGGCGAACCGCTCTATAATTTCGAAGCGGTGAAGAAGGCGCTGCTGATCGCCTCCGACGGCGACGGCCTGTCGTTGTCGAAGCGCCGCATCACGCTCTCGACCTCCGGCGTCGTGCCCGAAATCTTCCGCACCGGCGAGGAGATCGGCGTCATGCTGGCGATCTCGCTGCACGCCACCAATGACGACCTGCGCGACCTGTTGGTGCCGATCAACAAGAAGTACCCGCTCAAGGAGCTGATCGCCGCCTGCCGCGCCTATCCCGGCCTGTCCAACGCCAAGCGCATCACCTTCGAATATGTGATGCTGAAGGACGTCAACGATTCCATCGAGGACGCCAAGGGGCTGATCAAGCTGCTCAAGGGCATTCCGGCCAAGATCAATTTGATCCCGTTCAACCCGTGGCCGGGCACCAACTACCAGTGCTCGGACTGGGAGACGATCGAGAAGTTCGCCGACTACATCAACAATGCCGGCTATGCCTCGCCGATCCGCACGCCGCGCGGCCGCGACATCCTCGCCGCCTGCGGCCAGCTGAAGTCCGACTCCGAGCGCATGCGCAAGGTCGACCGGCTGGCGCTGGAAGCCATGATGATTGCGGGGCACGGCGAGGCGTGAGCCGCCGCTTCGCCTGGCTGAAGCGACTCGCCACGATAGCTGTCGGCTATTTTGCCGGTGTGTTGACGTCGATCCTGGTGCCGGTGCTGCTGATCGCTCTCCTGGAAGGCATAGAAGACGGCAACTGGTCGATCATTTTCGCATTCGATTGGCTAGGCTCCTTCCCGCTTGCCGTATTGACGGTGATGGTCGGCGCGCTGTTGATCGTCGGCCCCGCGATCTTTGTCGCCGAACGGTTGGCGCTTCGAGGATGGTTCTATTTTGCGGCCACCGGTGCGGTTACCTCGACCGCCTTTGGTGTTTCCATCCCGCGCTCGGCCGGAAGCTTTGTATTCAATCCGGGCTATCTCGGTTTTCTGGCCACGGCCGGCATTGCCGCCGGTTCGGTCTACTGGCTTCTGGCCGGGCGCAAGTCCGGTCATCTCACACGCCGGGATCTGGGATGAGCCGACTCATTGGTTACCTCGTCCGTTTCGCCGTCATCCTGTTCGGCTATGCGGTCGCCTCGCTGGCGGCGAGCGCCTTCCTCAACATCCTGTTCCTGGCCTCGCTTGGCTACGTGCCGGAGCACGCGCACCCGACGGCAACCGCCTCGCTGTATTTCTCAATTCCCTTCGTCGCCCTGTTTGTCGCCTATTTCGCCTTCATGCCGGCGGCGATCGTCATCCTGCTTGCCGAGAGCCTCGGTCGGCGCGACTGGTTGTTCTATGCGCTGGCAGGCGCGGTGGTCGCGGCCGTTTTCCTCGGCCTGGTCGACAATGCCCGTGACTCGGCCTTCGCGGTCAGGGAGACCAGCGCCATCATGGCAGTGGTCGGCGGCGGCATGGTCGGCGGGATCTTCTACTGGCTTAGCGCCGGGCGCTGGGCCGGAAGTTGGTGGTTGAAGGATGAGAAGGCGCCTACTTCGCCTGGGCCGTCAGAATCTTGAGCGCGAAGGCGGAAAACACGCCGGCAAAGAGATAGTCGACCACCCGCGTGACGCGCGGGCTGGCCTTCATCGCCGCCGAGAATTTTTCCGCCGCCAGCACCATCGGCGCGGTCACCGGGATCGACAACACGATGAACATCGAGCCGAGGAAAAACAGTTTTCCCGGCGCGTTCGGGTCATGCGCGGAGACGAACTGCGGCAGGAAGGTCATGAAGAACAGGATGATCTTGGGGTTGAGCAGATTGACGCCGAGCCCCGCCGCCCAGCTTCGCAACAGCGAAATCTGAGGTCCCGTCTTCTTCTCCGGCGAAAACGCCGAACCCCTGGTGATCGCCTGCCAGGCGAGGAAGACGAGATAGCCGGCGCCAAAGATCTTCAGCACGAAGAAGGCCATCGGCGAGGCGACGATCAGCGCCGAGACACCGACCACCACCAGCGTGGTGTGGATCAGCGTGCCGCACAGCGCGCCGGCCATCGAGGCAAAGCCGGTGGCGCGGCCCTGGCTCAGCGTGCGCGAGACGAACAAGGTCATGTCCGGTCCGGGCGTGATCGCCAGGATCACGGTGGCGATGGCGAACTGGATCAGCGTGGCGGTGTCTGGGATGAACGACATGGACGGCCCTTTGGCTCGGGAACACGCAAGCCTATAATGGATACGAACCATCGCTGCCAGCAACTGGACGGCTGAAAGGCTGATCCAGCGCCCCGGATCGTATCCCGTTGACCCAACGGTCCTCGGCGTTCGTCTCTTGCGCAGCCCGGAAACGGCGTGATACCTCGCCCGCCGAGAACTCGTGATCGCGGAACCGCCAAATGTCAAAAGCAAAAGACGTCAAGAAAGTCGTGCTCGCCTATTCCGGCGGCCTCGACACATCGATCATCCTGAAATGGCTGCAGACCGAACTCGGCGCCGAAGTCGTCACCTTCACCGCCGATCTCGGCCAGGGCGGCGAACTCGAGCCGGCTCGCCGCAAGGCCGAGATGATGGGCATCAAGGACATCCGCGTCGTCGACGTGCGCGAGGAGTTCGTCTCCGATTTCGTCTTCCCGATGTTCCGCGCCAACGCCGTCTATGAAGGCACCTACCTGCTTGGCACCTCGATCGCTCGGCCGCTGATCTCCAAGCATCTGGTCGAGATCGCCAGGGAGACCGGCGCCGACGCGATTGCGCATGGCGCCACGGGCAAGGGCAACGACCAGGTTCGCTTCGAGCTGTCGGCTTACGCGCTGAACCCCGACATCAAGGTCATCGCGCCATGGCGCGACTGGTCGTTCAAGTCGCGCACCGACCTGATCAATTTCGCCGAGCAGCATCAGATTCCGGTGCCGAAGGACAAGAAGGGCGACGCCCCGTTCTCGGTCGACGCCAACCTTCTGCATTCGTCCTCCGAGGGCAAGGTGCTGGAAGACCCGTGGAGCGAGCCGCCGGAATTCGTCCATCAGCGCACCGTTTCGCCAATGGATGCGCCGGATAAGGTCACCGAGATCGAGATCGAATTCCTCAAGGGCGACCCGATCGCGCTCGACGGCAAGAAACTGTCGCCGGCCACTATGCTGGCAGCGCTCAACGATCTCGGCCGCGACAACGGCATCGGCCGGCTCGACCTGGTCGAGAACCGCTTCGTCGGCATGAAGTCGCGCGGCGTCTATGAGACGCCCGGCGGCACCATCCTGATATCAGCCCACCGCGCCATCGAATCGATCACGCTCGACCGTGGTGCCGCGCACCTGAAGGACGAGTTCATGCCGCGCTACGCCGAGCTGATCTACAACGGCTTCTGGTTCGCGCCCGAACGGCTGATGTTGCAGGCGATGATCGACAAGAGCCAGGAAGACGTCGAGGGCACGGTGCGCCTCAAACTCTACAAGGGCAACGTCATGGTCACCGGCCGCAAGTCGAAGAAGACGCTTTATTCCGATGCACTGGTCACCTTCGAAGACGACCGCGGCGCCTACGACCAGAAGGACGCCGCCGGCTTCATCCGCCTCAATGCGCTGAGGCTGCGCACGCTGGCGGCACGCAGCCGCAATAAATAGGCCGGTGCATGTCGCCCAAAAGTGTGCAGCGGTTTTGGGACAACGACATGATCAAAAACAAGGATGTGCACGGCCTCGGCAGATACCTGGCGCCGCTACTCCTTCTGGCGGCGCCGGCCATGGCCGAGGATTTCGATCCAGCCTCGCTGGACCTTACGGCGTTGATCGAGTGCCGGGCGGACGTGCCGGCCTATAACGGTTTTGCCCTGTGGCTGGCCGGCGAGCCCAGCGCCGCGGGGAAACTCGGCTGGAAGGAGGTTGCGACCGGCAACCCATTCCTCGTTCAGTATGAACTGCCGGGCAAAATTCGCGTCTTCGGGCGCGAAACGGTATCCATCGTCTTTACCGCGACCGGGCCGATGGCGGTGCTCGACGGCATTGCCGCGCCGGACCTTGCCAAGGAGTTCAATGTCACGCCGACAATCTCGACGCCGGACAAATTCCTTGGCGAGGCGGTCGTTGCCGAAACCACCGAGGACGCCGGTGGCGTGAGCCTCGCCACGCGCATCACGCTCAACGTCTCGACGGTCGAGTCACACCCGGGCAAGACGCTGGCCGGGTGCTCCTACGCGCTCGACGTGAAATAAAAAGCCCGGCACATGGCCGGGCTTTCTGCAAAGCGGAGATTTTTTACAGAGTCGTCTCTTCAATCGCCATCGATCGCCGTGGCGATGCGGGCGATGGCCTGTTGATAGACGCTGGCGGAATTCCAGCCGGCAATGGCGCCGATATTCGACTGCGCGCTCGCACCGGCCCGCCAGCCATGACCCTTGAGGAAGTTGGCGGTGGAAGCCAATGCAGTGGCCTTGTCGCGCAGGTTTCCGCTGCCGACGCCGTACTTCAAGACATTTCCGGGCAGGAACTGCGTGTGGCCGATCTCGCCATGTGCAGCGCCGACCGACGAGGAGGTCAACGCACCGCGATCAACCAGCTTCAGGGCCGCAATGGCATGTGGGTAAAAGAATTCCGGGCGGCGGCAATCGTAGGCAAGCGTCAAAATGGCAGAGACCGTATTCTGGTTGCCCATCGCCGAACCGAAGCCAGTCTCCATTCCCCAGATGGCGAGCAGCACGCCTGGCGACACGCCATAGTTGCTTTCGATTTTGTCGAACAGCGCCGCGTTCGACTTCTTCAGCGCACGGCCTTTGGAAATGATCGCAGCGCCGCCACGGCGCTTCATGAAATCTTCCACTGAGCCGCTGAAAGCCTTGTGAATGCCGCGGTCGACGGAGATGGTCCTTGTTGCGTAGGTCGCGCCGGCCAGAGCTGCAAGACCCTTGGGGCCCACACCTTCGGCCCTGGCCTCCGCGGCGAACTCCGGCTTCCAGGCTTCGAAGCCGGCGCCAGTCTTGCCACAGCTGGCCGCCGCCTGTGCGCCCGTCGCCAGCGCAAGCACCGCCACCACCGCGGTCACAAAAATCCTACCCTTGGCAAGTAATGCCATGCTTTTCTCTCCTGATTGCCTGAATCACGTCCCGTTTGCGAATTTGCCAGCGAAACCCGCACTTGTCACTGTCTCTGCTGCAGTGCTGGCGAATGCCGGGGAATTTGCCTACGATCAAGTGAATATTGTGGCGGGGGCGAAATAGCCATGGACGACGTTGATGTCGTGATCATCGGCGCCGGCTCGGCGGGTCTGGCCGCGGCCAGGACCATGCAGGCAGCCGGCCTCTCCTTCAAGCTGCTCGAAGCGATGGGCCGCATCGGCGGCCGCGCATGGACCAGCGACCAGCATTTCGGCATTCCCTTCGACATCGGCTGCGCCTGGCTGCACGCCGCCGACCGCAACCCCTATTTTCCAGAAGCGCAGGCGGCCGGCTGGACGCTGCATCACCACGACATGAATGTCGACCATCTCTATTATCGCAAGCGCAAGGCAAGCGAGGCCGAGGAAGCCGAGATGAAGGCGGCCGACGCGCGGCTGTTCGAATTGCTGGCCAAGCATGAGGTGAAGGAGGGCGACGACGACCGGCTTTCGGCGCTGCTCGCCAAGGGCCACGCGCCGCGCGCCGCGGCAACCTTCGCCGGACCGATGGATTTCGGCGCCGACGAGGACGAGATTTCGATCCTCGACTTTCAGGCAGCCGCCGATCTCGACCCCAACTATTTCAGCAAGGAAGGCTTTGGCGCGCTGGTCGCGCGTTTCGGCGCCGACCTGCCGGTCGAATTGTCGACGCCGGTGCGCAGGATTCTCTGGGACGTGCCAGGCGTCGCCTGCGTCACCGATCGCGGCACCGTTCGTGCCAAAGCGGTCATCGTCACGGCCTCGCCGGCGGTGCTTGCCTTTGAGGAGATCGAATTCTCACCGGCACTTCCCGACGCGCATTTTGGCGCCTTTTTCGACCTGCCGATGGGCATGCTGACCAAATTGCCGGTCGAGATCCGGGGCACGAGGCTTGGCCTGCAGCCCTTCGACGACCTTTTGATCGAGCGCATGGCCCGGCACGACATCTATTTCCTGTGCTTCCCGTTCGACCTCGACCTGATGGTCGGTTTCGTCGGCGGCGACTTCGCCTGGGAGATGTCGGCAGCGGGCGAGGCGGCCGGCATCGACTTCGTCGTCGACCGGCTGTGCGGCATTTTCGGCAGCGACACCCGCAAGCACGTGGCGCGCGCCATGATGACCAATTGGGGCGGCGAGCGCTTCGTGCGCGGCGCCTATGCGGCGGCCCGCCCCGGTCGGTCGCTGGCCCGTGCGACGCTGATGCAGCCGGTGGCGGAAAAAATCTTCTTCGCCGGCGAGCACCTCGCCGGTCCGCTGATCCAGACCTGCGGCGGGGCGCGGCTGTCGGGCGAGGCGGTGGCAAGACAGGTGGCGACCCAGCGTGCGGCGAAATAGGGCATGATCCCGAACCGAAGGGCCGCGCCAGCGAAGCGGAATCCGGTTTTCGGGACGATCATCGTCGAACAAACAGCCCGATCGATGTGGAACACCGACCGGCGGTTCGCGTTGGGCACGGGCCGCCTTGCACCTATATGCTGGCTCTGAAGGTTTGAGACCAACATGAAACTCTTCGACTGCCCGCATTGCGGCCACCGTCTCTATTTCGAGAACGCCCAGTGCCTGACCTGCTCGAGCCTCGTGCTCTACGATCCCGAGCATGCACGTTTTGCGCGGTCGGGTGTCGACGGCATCTTCCAGTGCACCAACGCCGATGAGTGCGCCTGCAACTGGATGGCCGAGCCGGGGCAGGCTTTTTGCCGCGCCTGCGTTCTGAACCAGCTGATCCCGGATCTGTCGGTCGACGGCAATCGCCGCCGATGGATCCGCGTCGAGGCGGCGAAGAAGCGCGCCATCTATTCGCTGCTCGCCTTCGGACTGCCGGTCGCGCCCAAGCAGAACCCTGCCGACGAGGTCGGCCTTGCCTTCGACTTCCTGGCCGATCCGATCGGCGGCGGTCCTGGCGGCGAGCGCATCCTGACCGGCCACGACAATGGCCTGATCACGCTCAACGTCGCCGAGGCCGACTCGGCCGAGCGCGAAAGGCGGCGCATCGAGATGGGCGAGAACTATCGCACGCTGCTCGGCCATTTCCGCCACGAACTCGGCCACTACTACTGGGACCGCCTGATCCGCGACGATCCACAGAGGTTGGAGGCTTTTCGCGCGCTGTTCGGCGACGAACGCGCCGATTACGAACAGGCGCTGAAGACCTATTATGCCAACGGCGCGCCACCCGACTGGCAGCAAAGTCACATCTCGGCCTATGCAACTTCGCATCCTTGGGAGGACTGGGCGGAAACCTGGGCTCACCATCTGCACATCACCGACACGCTGGAAATGGTCCATGCGCTGAACTTCCCGCTCGGCCGGCTGGAGACGGTGGAGGCCAACGACTTGCCGCAAGGCGACACCGGCGGTGGACTGCAGGCGGCGCCATCGGAGCCTGCCGCAGCACCTGAGCCTTTCGAAAGGATCCTCGCCCGCTGGCTGGTGCTGTCGGAAGCCTCCAATTCGATCAACCGCTGCATGGGCCTGCCCGACCTCTACCCTTTCGTCATTTCAGATGTCACGGCGCGGAAATTGGCCTTCGTTCACGAACTTCTGACCGATTTGCCAAAGGAAGCCGGAACAAATCGTGAGCTGGCGCAGGCGTTTTAGCGGGAACGCATGCGCCGCTGCCCCGTTTTCGCTGGCGAGGGACCATGAAAACGGAGAGAAACCATGAGATCCGTATTGTTTCCCGCAGTCGCCGGAATGCTGACGATGATGTCGGGCGCCGCGTTTGCCGACACCGCTGTATCCGCCGTCACCGATCTCAACGTGCGCGCTGGCCCCGGTCCGCAATATCCGGTGATTGGCGTGCTCGCCGCCGGCCAGTCGGCGACGCTCAATGGCTGCATCGAAAACAGCAAATGGTGCACAATCGCCGAAGCCGGCGGCCAGGGCTGGGTCTATTCCGATTATGTGACGGCTGATTTCGGCGGCAGCCGGGTCGTGCTGACGCAGCGGCCGCACGGTTCCAGCGTTGCGATCGTCTCGCCGCCGGACGGCTACTCGACCGACTACACCGGAGCGATCATCGCCAGCGATCCGCTCAATGATGCCTTTCCGCCGCCTCCGACCGAGGTTAGAACCTATGTCGGCGCGCATCGACTCGACCCCGTCTATCTCGATGGCGAGGTGGTGACCGGCGCGACCTTGCCCGACACCGTCGAGCTGCGCGAAATTCCGGACTACAACTATCGCTATGTCTATGTGAACGGCCAGCCGGCGCTGGTCGATCCGTCGACACGCCGCATCATGTACGTGGTGCGTTGATGTTAGCGAGGTGACCGCTGCGAAGCGCAGCGGCGGTCGCCTCTCGCATGTCGCCACGTCGGATCGGTGCGTGCGAACCGTCGAAGTCGGCGCCGAGCGGACATGATTGCGCGCGAGACGGCGATCTCCTAGATCATGCGACCTGAAGCACTTGCCCCCGAAGCACTTGCCCAAGGATTTCGCGTGATCGACCCTGCCGCCTTCGAACGTTACCGGCATTCGCCGAACGCCAAGACGACCTTGCCGCGCCTGTTCGTGGGAACGGCGATCGTCGTCCTGCTCTGGGCCGCAACGACAGTGGCCGTGCTGTTCGGCGGCGCCTATCTGTTCTTCACCTGGCAGGCATCTGCGGCTCCGTCAGCCGATGGAGCGATGCAGGACTTCCTCGCCTCGCCGATCGGCATCCTAACCGCGCTTGCGTCTTTTGCCGGCATCTGGATCGGCCTGTGGATCGCCATGCGCTGGGTGCACCGCGAGAAGCTGTCGGCACTAATCGGCAACAACCGTCATGTGTCGCGGTCGGGCTTCCTCAAGGGTCTGATTGCCGTGCTGATCACCTCGTTTCTGTCCGAAATCCTGCTTTATCTTCTGCAGCCCGACATTGCCCGCGGCCCGATCAGCCTGTCGTCCTGGCTGCTGTTCCTGATCCCGATCGTTGCCCTCACCTTGCTGCAGACGTCTTCGGAAGAAGTCCTGTTTCGCGGCTATCTGCTGCGCGGTCTCGCCAACCGGTTCAAGAGCCCATTCATCTGGGCGTTGCTGCCGGCCCTGCTGTTCACCTCGCTGCATTGGAGCAACAGCGCCTCGGCCGCCATCAACGCCTGCGTACTGGCCTCGGTCGCCGCTTTCGCGCTGCTTTTGACGCTTGTGGTCTATGCTACCGGCAATCTCGGGGCTGCCTTCGGCGCCCATCTCGGCAACAATCTGAGCGGCTTCCTGCTGATCTCGCACCAGCAGAGTTACAATTCCTTCGCCTTGTTCAGCGCCAAGCCGCTCGAAGGGCCGGGCTGGATGGTGTCGGATGCAATTCTTATCGCCTTGATCGGCATCGCCTGCAGCCTGCTGACGGTTGCGTTGCTGCTGCATCCACGCTCGCCGCTGAGGATTGCCGCCGAGCTCCCGGAGACGAGCTGACAGACGCCCTCGCACAGATGCCGGGAACGCGCGAGCGCTTGCAAAAAAGGAAGCTACTTCAATTGATTGATCCTAGGCCCGTCACCAGCGAAACTATCCTGAGGATTTTGCACCTTGTTCTCATCGAAATTCGCGCGACCGATAACCTGGACAAGGCCCGTATGCTCGCGGACGCGTTTCATAATGCGCCGGGCATGATTGCATCCGGCTGCGACCCGCAAGATATCTGGGCAAGCGTCTTGTCCACTGCGCGAAGGCTGGAGATGGAGCCCTATGTCAATTCGCTGCTGAGCCGTGTCCAATCGCGTCAAATCTTAAACTGAGACCCTACCGGCGCGACCCTTGTCTTGACTCTGCCGCCGATTTCCTGTCTACACGCCCCGAATTCCGCGACGAGTATCCCTCCGAGCAAGCCGACCAGGACGCCGAAGCCTCTTTGAGGTGAAGTGCTGTAAATCGATCCTGGAGGCCAACACCCGGCAGCGCTGAGCGCCCCCGGGTGCTTTTTGGTTTTGGCTTTTGCTTGGACACCCGGCGCGAACGCATTACCTCTCGGGTCGAATGAACCGAGATCGAAGGACGCAAGATGTTTGAATCGCTGCAAGAGCGCCTTGGCTCCATCCTGAACGGCCTGACGGGCCGCGGCGCGCTGTCGGAGGCTGATGTCTCGGCCGCGCTGCGCGAGGTGCGCCGCGCGCTGCTCGAGGCCGACGTGGCGTTGGAAGTGGTACGCTCCTTCACCGACAAGGTGCGCGAGAAGGCCGTCGGCGCCGCCGTGGTCAAGTCGATCAAGCCCGGCCAGATGGTCGTCAAGATCGTCCATGACGAGCTGGTCGAGATGCTCGGCGCCGAGGGCGTCGCCATCGACCTCAATGCGCCTGCCCCGGTCGTCATCATGATGGTCGGCCTGCAGGGCTCCGGCAAGACGACCACGTCGGCCAAGATCGCCAAGCGCCTTTCCGAGCGCCAGAACAAGAAGGTTCTGATGGCCTCGCTCGACACGCGGCGTCCCGCCGCGCAGGAGCAGCTGCGCCAGCTCGGCGAGCAGGTCAAGGTGGCGACGCTGCCGATCATCGACGGCCAGTCGCCGGTCGACATCGCCCGGCGCGCCGTCCAGGCGGCCAAGCTCGGCGGCCATGACATCGTCATTCTCGACACCGCAGGCCGGACCCATATCGATGAGCCGCTGATGGTCGAGATGGCCGACATCAAGAAGGTGTCGAGCCCGCACGAAATCCTGCTGGTCGCTGACTCGCTGACCGGCCAGGACGCCGTCAACCTCGCCAAGAGCTTCGACGAGCGCGTCGGCATCACCGGCCTGGTGCTGACCCGCATGGACGGCGACGGCCGTGGTGGCGCTGCCCTTTCCATGCGCGCCGTCACCGGCAAGCCGATCAAGCTGATCGGTACCGGCGAAAAGATGGACGGGCTGGAGGAATTCCACCCCAAGCGCATCGCCGACCGCATCCTCGGCATGGGCGACATTGTCTCGCTTGTCGAAAAAGCAGCCGAGAACATCGACGCCGAGCAGGCGGCGGCGATGGCCAAGAAGATGCAGTCGGGCAAGTTCGACCTGAACGACCTTGCCGGCCAGCTTCAGCAGATGTCGAAGATGGGCGGCATGGGCGGCATCATGGGCATGATACCCGGCATGGGCAAGATGAAGGACCAGATGGCCGCCGCCGGTCTCGACGACAAGATGTTCGGCCGCCAGCTCGCCATCATCTCGTCGATGACCAAGGCCGAGCGCGCCAACCCCGATATTCTCAAGCACTCGCGCAAGAAGCGCATCGCCGCCGGTTCCGGCACCGACGCTGCCGAGATCAACAAGCTGTTGAAGATGCATCGCGGCATGGCCGACATGATGAAGGCAATGGGCGGCAGGGGCAAAGGCGGCGGCCTGATGCGCGGCATGATGGGCGGCCTTGCCTCCAAGATGGGCCTCGGCGGCATGATGCCGGGCATGGGCGGGATGGGCGGCGGCATGCCCGACCTGTCGAAGATGGATCCCAAGCAGCTCGAGGCCTTGCAGAAGCAGGCGCAGGCGGCCGGGCTCGGAGGCATGAAGGGCCTGCCCGGTGGTCTTCCCGGCGGCGGCCTGCCCGGTCTGCCCGGCGGCATGAAGCTTCCGGGGCTTCCCGGCATGGGCGGCGGCGGCCTGCCCGGCCTTGGCAAGAAAAAGTGAGGACGCGATGAACGAAGAAAAGGACATGGCCGACGCACGCACAATCCTGGCCGACTATCGCGCCTCGATCGACAACATCGATGCCGCACTCATCCACATGCTGGCCGAGCGCTTCCGCTGCACCAAGGCGGTCGGCGTGCTGAAGGCGACGCATGGCTTGCCGCCGGCCGACCCGGCACGGGAGCAGCAGCAGATCGCCCGCCTTCGCCAGTTGGCGAAGGATGCGCATCTCGACCCGGATTTCGCGGAAAAATTCCTCAACTTCGTCGTCCGCGAAGTGATCCGCCACCACGAACAGATCGCCGCTTCCAACGGCGTGACCAAAACCAACTGAAACCCAACGAAATCAGAATTTTTTAGGAGAAAAGAAATGCCCTTGAAGATCCGACTGGCCCGCGCGGGCTCGAAGAAGCGTCCTTACTACCATGTCGTCGTCGCCGACGCCCGTTCGCCGCGCGACGGCCGTTTCATCGAGTCGCTTGGCTCGTGGAACCCGCTGCTGCCCAAGGACGGCGAGCGCGTCAAGGTCGACGCCGACCGCGTCAAGCACTGGCTGTCGCACGGCGCCCAGCCGACCGACCGCGTGCTGCGCTTCCTCGACGAGGCCGGCATTGCCAAGCGCGATGCTCGCTCCAACCCGAAGAAGGCCGAGCCGGGCAAGAAGGCGCAGGAACGCGCTGCCTTGCTGAAGAAGGCGCAGGAAGACGCTGCCGCCGCTGTCGCGGCCGCTGCGGCTGCGCCGGCCGAGGCGGAAGCTGCCACCGCCGAGTAATATTGCCGTATCGCATTTACGAAAACGGCGGGCCTGTGCCCGCCGTCTTTGTTTGAACGCTGCCGCCCAGGTCTATTTTTCGCCAAGGCGTTTCAGATTGGCGAGGCCAGCCTCGAAATCCTTGCCGATCAACGTATCGAAATTCATGAACAGGCCCATCAGCTTGGCGATGAAGGGCCGGCTGCCACGCATCGCCCAGGTGACGGCGGTGTTGTCGCCGGCGGGCGTCAGGGTGAAGTCGACGCTGTTGTTGGCCCTGAACGGCTTCTCGAAGTCGAGCTTGAGCGACACCAGCGAGGACGGCACCGAATTCGTGATCTCCATGCGCCCCTTGCCGGCCTTGGCATTGCCTTCCCAGGCATAGTCCGCGCCCTTGCCGCTTGTCGGGCCGGAGAGCGTGCGCTTCATCTGAGGGTCGAGTTTTTCGTAGGGCGACCATGTCGGCCAGCGGCTGAAATCGTTGATCAGCGGAAAGATCGCTTCCGGCGGGGCCTTGATGCTGGCCGTGCGGGTGGTGACGAAATCGTTCGGCCGTGTCGCCGCATAGATGAGCACGGCGGCGATGATGATGAGCAGGATAATGAGGATGGTGCTGAACATTTTTTTCTCCTTGGTGCTTATCGGCTGAACGGGATCAGTGCGCGCACCCGGGGGTCGCGCAGGTACAGGCCACCCCACAGGATGACGCCGAGATAGACGCCGAACAGCGTGTGCGAGAACAGCGGGTTGTCGACACGCGCATTGGTGGCGATAGCGCCGCCCATATAGGCGGTGAGCAGGATGGCGCCGAGCACAGAGGTGCGCGGCAGGGCGTAGAGCGCGGTCGAGATCAAGCCGATGACGCCGAGCATGCGTGCGACATTGACGTCGGCCGGCCAGCCGAGCGGCACCATCGTCTGCGTGACGATGTCGAGCGGCGGCAGTTTGATGACACCGTCGAAGATCATGAACAGCACGATGACGCCGCTGAGGGCGCGGCCGGTCCACAGGGCGCCCGCCGAGACAGGCGCGGTTTCGGAAATGCTCATGGTGTTCCCTCCTGATGTTTCGAGCCCTTTTCACTGGGGTCGAAACAAGGACGCGGCATGAGGCCTCGATCCGACAGGGGGCGAATTCTTTTTGGCGCGGTGACGGCAAAGCCGTTCTGTCGCGATCCTTCGCCAGCGTTCGCGTTTCCACATCGCGGCGGCCGACAGAACCCTGTGTCGAGCACCTACGAAAAATAAAACTTCTCGGCCGGCAGCATTTTCGGCGGCGTTTCGCCCAGCGCCTCGAACACCGAGATTTCGCAGACGCGGCACAGACCGTCGAGGGCGAGGTCGTTGGCCTCGGTGCCGAACGGATCCTCGAGTTCTTCCGAGAGCGCGTCGAGACCGAAGAAGGTGTAGGCGATCAGCGCCGTGAACAGCGGCGTTGCCCAGCCGGTGGTCGAGATCAAGCCGATGGGTAGAAGCAGGCAGACGATGTAGGCCGTGCGATGCACCAATAGCGTATAGGCGAAGGGCAAGGGCGTGCCGGCTATGCGTTCGCAGCCCGCCTGAATGGCAGTGATCGATGCCAGCCTTTCATCGAGGATGCGGAATCCGATCGGATCGACTTCGCCTGCCCGGCGCTGCGCGTTGGCGCGCCGGCCCATGCGCCTGACCATCTCGTCCGCAGGGTTGGCGAAATTCGCGGCCGTGTCGGCCTCGGCAGCAATGAAGGCACGGGCGTCTTTCATACTGTCGATCTTGCGCAATTGCCCGCGCAGGAAATGACAGAAGGCGAGCGCCTCCATCAGCAGGGCGCGCTGTTCGGCCGGATCGGCGATGAGGCTGGTGGTGGCGCGCGCCAGATTGCGGATTTCGAAGACCAGCGTGCCCCACAATTTGCGCGCCTCCCACCAGCGGTCGTAGGCGGCATTGTTGCGGAACGACAGATAGATCGACAATGTCACGCCGACCAACCCGAAAGGCGTGATGTTGAAGACGCTGAAATCGAGATGGAACTGGCGCGCCACGGCAAGAATGATCGCGGAGTAAAGCGCAAAACCCAGGATCTGCGGCAAGATGCGTGGCACCACCGAACCGCGCATGACGAAGAACAGCTGCAGGAAGGTGGGGCGCGGGCGAACGATCATCGAAGGACCTTTTCACGGACCGGCTTCGGCCCTCAGCTCCTCTATTGTGCGAGGCAACAGGCCGGCAAGCTCAGCCGTCAACGACATCGCGATGTCGCGCGTGCAGTCTGCGGACTATCGGCATCCCTCAGCGGCAGATATTGAGTAGCCTGCGCCCCGCATCAGTCGAGAGAGGAAAAAATGGCCGGCGAGACCGATCTGAAGACCCTGCTGGCATCGATGACGCCGGAACTGCTTGCCGGCACCTACGTCTTCGCCACGCTGGCGCCTGGCGTTGCTCAGCCGGAGGGCCTCGAACCGGTGATGATCTTTCGCGAGCGCGAGGGCGTGACGCTGATCGTACCTGAGGGCGCGGCAAGCGCTGCGGGGCTGACGGCTTCCTTCCGCTGCCGGATGGTAACGCTCAACATCCATTCGTCGCTGGAAGCCGTCGGCTTCCTCGCCGCCATCACCACGCGGCTGGCCGCCGCCGGCATGGGCGTCAATCCGGTCTCGGCTTTCTACCACGACCATCTGTTCGTCCCCGCCAACCGGGCGGACGAGGCACTGGATTTGCTGCGCCAGCTGGCCAAGGACAGCGCCGGCTGAATCAGCGCCTGCGGACAAAGAGGATGTCTGGCAGGCCTTCCTCGTTGTTGGAGCCGAGTGTTAGTCATGAAGGGAACGCCAACGTCTCACTCCGCTGGAACACCCCTCATCCGTCTCGGCGCTACGCGCCGATCCACCTTCTCCCACAAGGGGAGAAGGAAGAAGCGCGCCGGCCAAAGGCCGAGCCCGCGACCGCGGGCCGCCGGCCTTCCGACGCCCCCGCGGAGGACCAGCCGCGTCAGCGGCGGTGCGGCCCGTGAGCGAGAATCAAGCCGCCTTCTTCTTCGGCTGGATCAGGCCGCGCTCGACCAGCAGCTCGGCGATCTGCACCGCGTTGAGCGCCGCGCCCTTGCGCAGATTGTCCGCGACGATCCACATCGACAGGCCGTTGTCGATGGTCGAATCCTCCCGGATGCGCGAGATGAAGGTGGCATCCTCGCCGGCCGATTCCAGCGGCGTGATGTAGCCGCCATCCTCGCGCTTGTCCAAGACCTGGCAGCCCGGCGCCTCGCGCAGGATATCGCGCGCCTCGTCTGCGGTGATCGGCTTTTCGAACTCGATGTTGACCGCTTCCGAATGGCCGATGAACACCGGCACGCGCACGCAGGTCGCCGTCAGCTTGATCTTGGGGTCGAGCATCTTCTTGGTCTCGGCGACCATCTTCCACTCTTCCTTGGTGAAGCCGTCGTCGAGGAAGACGTCGATATGCGGAATGACGTTGAAGGCGATGCGCTTGGTGAACTTCTTGACGTCGACCTGGTCGGCGACGAACACGGCGCGGGTCTGCGTGAACAGCTCGTCCATGCCTTCCTTGCCGGCGCCCGACACCGACTGGTAGGTGGCGACGACGACGCGCTTGATGGTGGCGAAATCATGCAGCGGCTTCAGCGCCACCACCAGCTGCGCCGTCGAGCAGTTCGGGTTGGCGATGATGTTCTTGCGCGTGAACAGCGAGATCGCGTCCGGGTTTACTTCCGGGACGATTAGCGGCACATCCTGATCATAGCGGAAGGCCGACGAATTATCGATGACGACGCAGCCCTGCTTGCCGATCTTCGGCGACCATTCCTTGGAGACGTTGCCGCCGGCCGACATGATGCAGATGTCGGTGTCGGAAAAATCATACTGGTCGAGCGCCCTGACCTTCAGCGTGCGGTCGCCGAACGACACTTCGGTGCCCTGGCTGCGCCGCGAGGCCAGCGCTACAACTTCGCTCACTGGAAAGCCGCGCTCTTCCAGTATGTTGAGCATTTCCCGGCCCACATTGCCCGTGGCGCCGACGATCGCAACCTTGAAACTCATAAAGATCTCCTGTCCCTCTCCGCTCGGTTTTTGGAGAAAACCCGCCGGCCGAAGCGGGTTCCGTCCCCCGGGCCGGACCCGGGAGAGGGTGGTTAGGCCAAGGGAATCACACCGTTTTGGTGGTGGTTTTGCCAGTTTTGGCCAAGAACACGGTTTTGCTGGAACGAGAAGACGCGACAACGCGCCCGGCCCAATGATGTGCATTGCGGCCAGGGAAATCGAATGCAAGAACCGCCATCAAAAGGCCGCGCATCGAAACTGTCCTGTTCGGTGCCGGCTTTTACGCGGTTTGCGTCAAGAGTCAATTGCCGAGCGACGGGCGCTTTCCCACGTGCCCTGTACAATGGTGGCGGCAAGAAGTACGAACAGCCAAGATTGTTTGGCTGGCGCTGCGTCAGCCCCGGCACGTGCTCGATGACGAGCGCAGACCCCGAATTCCGAAAGAGTGAGATGTCCAACTTCGAAGCTATTGTCCCAGCGCTTGCCAGGGCGCTGGAAAAGCGCGGCTATTCCGAACTGACGCCGGTGCAGAAGGCGGTCCTGGCGCCCGAACTGGGGCAGGCCGATGCGCTGGTGTCGGCGCAGACCGGCTCCGGCAAGACCGTGGCCTTCGGTCTCGCCCTGGCGCCGACCCTGCTGGGCGACGCGGAGCGCTTTGCCCAGGCCGCGGCGCCGCTGGCGCTGGCGGTGGCGCCGACGCGCGAGCTGGCCTTGCAGGTGACGCGCGAGCTGGAGTGGCTCTACGAGCTGACTGGCGCGACGGTGGCGTCCTGTGTCGGCGGCATGGACATGCGCACCGAGCGGCGCGCCCTGGAACGCGGCGCCCACATCGTCGTCGGCACGCCCGGCCGCCTGCGCGACCACATCACGCGCCACTCGCTCGACATGTCGGCGCTCAAGGCCGTGGTGCTCGACGAAGCCGACGAGATGCTCGATCTCGGCTTTCGCGAGGACCTCGAATTCATCCTCGACGCCGCACCAGCCGAGCGCCGCACGCTGATGTTCTCGGCCACCGTGCCGCGCTCCATCGCCACGCTCGCCCAGGGCTACCAGCGCGATGCCGTGCGCATCTCGGCGGCAGGCGAGGAAAAGCAGCATCTCGACATCGAATACCGGGCGCTGAGCGTTGCCCAGGCCGACCGCGAGAACGCCATCATCAACGTGCTGCGTTTTTATGAGGCCAAGAACGCGCTGGTGTTCTGCAACACGCGCGCCGCCGTGAACCATCTCACCGCACGCTTCAACAACCGCAACTTTTCCGTCGTCGCACTCTCGGGCGAACTCAGCCAGAACGAGCGCAGCCATGCGCTGCAGGCGATGCGCGACGGCCGCGCCAAGGTCTGCATCGCCACCGACGTCGCGGCGCGCGGCATCGACCTGCCCAATCTCGAGCTGGTGATCCACGCCGACCTGCCGACCAACCCGGAGACGCTGCTGCACCGCAGCGGCCGGACCGGACGCGCCGGCCGCAAGGGCGTCAGCGCGCTGATCGTGCCCAACAGTGCCCGCAAGCGCACCGAACGGCTGTTGCAGAATGCCGGCCTCAAGGCGACATGGGCCAGCCCGCCCTCGGCTGACGACGTGCTGCGCCGTGACGATGAGCGCATCCTTGCCGACCCCGCCTTCAGCGAGCCTGTGAAGGATGAAGAACGCGGCTTCATCGGTGAGCTTCTCGAAAAGCATGGCGCCGAACAGGTGGCGGCGGCCTTCGTGCGCCTGTGCCGTTCAAGCCGCTCGGCGCCGGAGGATCTCCTGGAAATCGCGCCGTTCACGCCGTCTCGTGAAAGACCGGCGGGCGAGAACTTCGCGCGCCGGGATGAAGGGCCCAGCCGCCGCGACGATTTCGGCGCCAGCGTCTGGTTCTCGCTGTCGATCGGACGCCGGCAGAATGCCGAGCCGCGCTGGCTGATCCCGATGCTTTGCCGCGCCGGCAGCATCAGCAAGCGCGAGATCGGCGCCATCAAGATGCAGCCGGAAGAGACCTTCGTGCAGATCGCGGCCGACTGGGCCGACCGCTTCCTGGCGGCGATCGGTCCCGATCGCAAATTGCAGAACAACATCGTGGTGAAGCGGCTGGACGGCACGCCCGATCTGTCGCGGGCCGGCTATCAGCCGCCAGGCCCCGACAAGAAACCGCATCGCGGCAAGGCGCCTTTCGACCCTAACGCGCCGAAGCGCAAATTCGAGAAGCGGGCACCGGCATCGGCCGATCAGCGCCCCGCGGGCGCCTTCGAGGCAAAGCCGTGGGCCAAAAAGCCGGGCAAGCCGAAGTTCGAAAACACCGGCGCGCCGAAACACAAGAAGGCGAAGAAACGGCCCTCGTAGGGCCTGGGGGCGGCTTCACCTGCCCGCAAGACGTCGGGCCGCATCCCAACGCGGCCTTGCCCATAGGCGCGGCCCTGTGTCACATCTTGGCCGGGACGTGGCGAGAGGGGGCAGGATATGCGCGGCGAAGTGCTTCACTATGACGAGGAGCAGGGCTTCGGCTTCATCACCGGAGCCGACGGCAACCGCTACACCTTCACCCGCGAGAACCTGCGCCGGGTAACCGCCATGCCCAAGGGCACGGCCGTCGAGTTCCAGCCGGGCGGCGGGCAGGCGCGCGACGTCTTTTCGATCGCCACCCAGACCGCAGCCCCGGCGGCCGACGCCAACATGAGCGCCGCGCAGCCTCAAGCCGGCAAACCGGCTGCCGCCGGTGCACCCCAGGCCCAGCATTTCGGCCGCTCTTTCGAGCCTGCCGAACCCACCGATTTGTGGAGCTATTTCTGGCGCGGCGTGACGCGGAACTACTTCAACTTCGCCGGCCGCGCCCGGCGCAAGGAATATTGGGGCTACTGCCTGTTCTGGACGGTTTGCCTGCTGATCATCGGCGGCATCGGCCTGTTCACCGATACGGATATGGGCCATTTCGACAGCGACGTATCGGCGGCGGTGACTGTTGGCCTGTGCGGCACCTTCCTGCTTGCGACATTTCTGCCCAGCCTCGGCATTATCGTCCGCCGGCTGCACGACATCGGCCTGTCGGGCTGGCTCAGCCTGGTGATCCTCATCCCCACCATCGGCAGCCTGATCATCCTGGTCTTCGCGCTGATTCCGACACAGGCCCGGGAAAACCAGTGGGGACCGGTGCCGGCAGGGATCAGGTTTTAGCTGGTGACGTGCGCATTGCAATTGTCGACAACTCTGAGTAGTATTGCGTGATGCACGGGGGGCAGGGCATGCGCGGCACGGTGTTCCACTACGACCAGGATCAGGACTACGGCTACATCAACGGAATCGACGGCAAGCGCTATATATTTTCCCGCAATGATTTGAGTCAGCAGGAGACCCTCGCCAGGGGCACTCTCGTCGAGTTCCAGCCAGACGACGGTACGGCGCACGACATAGTCGCCGTCGCCTCAACCGCGCCGTCGCCAAGCACCGGTCGGCCAAGGCAACCAGGCCGTCGTGCTGAAAACCGGCCTGTAGCGTCGGTTGGACTATGGGCTTACTTCTGGCGCGCGGTGATTGCGGACTACGGCAATTTCAACGGACGCGCCCGTCGCAAGGAATTCTGGGCCTTCTGGCTATTCTACACCCTTGGAATATTCGCACTTTTAGGCTTCGGAATAC
Source organism: Mesorhizobium sp. P2_A12 (assembly GCF_056405075.1). NCBI lineage: Bacteria > Pseudomonadati > Pseudomonadota > Alphaproteobacteria > Hyphomicrobiales > Phyllobacteriaceae > Mesorhizobium > Mesorhizobium sp. P2_A12. The sequence goes on along the minus strand of NZ_JBFUCU010000004.1, from coordinate 64,228 downwards.
TCGTTGACCTGGCGATCAACGGCTTCGAAATCAACTCGGACAGGACGCCGATAGGGATCATAGGATTCATACCCCTCCTGGTTTTCATTTCGGGATTGATCCTGCCATCGATTGCTCTCGTCGTGCGGCGCCTGCATGACGCCGGTCTGAGCGGCTGGTTTGCTCTGCTCTGCTTCATGCCGCCCATTAGCAGCATTGCCTTGCTGGTCTTCGGATTTATGCCGTCTCAGGTGGGCGACAACCCCTGGGGGCAGGTGCCAGCGGGCGTCAGGATTTAGCCGCCTTAAGTGCCTCTCCCGAAAGCCTGAGAAAGACCTTTTGGCCGTGGCGCTCGGCGCCGAGCCGGTCGTAGAACCGCAGCGCGCCCTCGTTCCAGTCCTCGGTGGTCAGGTCGATACGGCCGATGCCATGGCGCCGGCAATGGCCGGCGAGAAAGCCGATTAGCGCCCGGCCGACACCGGCGTTGCGAGCCTTGTCGCGCACGAACAGGTCCTTGAGGAACAGCAACCGCTCGAGATCTATGCCCGGATGCGCGATCGCCACCGACGCCAGGCCGCTCACCTCGCCCTCGACGAAGGCCAGCGCGAAATGCGGATAGGCCGGGCTTTCCTCGCCGAGCCATTTTCGCGCCGCAGACAAGGCCCGCTCGTGGTCGAGCGGCGGCTGCCGGTAGTGCACGGCCATCTCGCACAGCATGGTGGCGAGCGCCGTCGCGTCCTCGATCGTCGCCCAGCGGACGTCGACCGTCACGCGATCAGCCCAGGAATTTGGCGATAATCGCGTCGCCCATCTCTACGGTGCCGACCTCGGTCATGCCCGCCGACAGGATGTCCTTTGTGCGCAAGCCCTGGTCGAGCACGGCGGCGATCGCGGCTTCGACACGGTCGGCTTCGTCGACCATGCCGAAGGAATAGCGCAGGCACATGGCGAAGGAGGCGATCATGGCTATCGGGTTGGCGATGCCCTTGCCGGCAATGTCCGGCGCCGAACCGTGCACCGGCTCATAGAGCGCCTTGCGCTTCTTGGTCTTTACATCCGGTGCGCCGAGCGAGGCCGACGGCAGCATGCCGATCGAACCCGTCAGCATGGCGGCGATGTCGGACAGCATGTCGCCGAACAGATTGTCGGTGACGATGACGTCGAATTGTTTTGGCCAGCGCACCAGTTGCATGCCGCCGGCATCGGCCAGCATGTGGTCGAGCTTGACGTCGGCGTATCTAGCCTTGTGGGTCTGGGTGACGACCTCGTTCCACAGCACGCCCGACTTCATGACGTTGCGCTTTTCCATTGAGGTGACGTGGTTCTTGCGCGTGCGCGCCAGCTCGAAAGCGACGCCCGAAATGCGCTCGATCTCGAACGTGTCGTAGACCTGGGTGTCGATGCCGCGCTTCTGGCCGTTGCCGAGATCGATGATCTGCTTGGGTTCGCCGAAATAGACGCCGCCGGTCAGCTCGCGCACGATCAATATGTCGAGGCCTTCGACCACCTCCTGCTTGAGCGACGAGGATGCGGCGAGTGCCGGATAGCAGATGGCGGGGCGCAGATTGGCGAATAGCTCCATGTCCTTGCGCAGCCGCAGCAGGCCGGCTTCGGGGCGCACCTCGTAAGGCACCGCATCCCATTTCGGCCCGCCGACGGCGCCGAACAGCACTGCGTCGGCCGCCATTGCCTTTTCCATGTCGGCATCGGAAATCGCCGCACCATGCGCATCGTAGGCGCAGCCGCCGACCAGACCGTCCTCGGTGGCAAAGCCGCTGCTGAGCTTGTCGTTCATGACGGCGATCAGCTTCTTGACTTCGGCCATCGCCTCCGGACCGATGCCGTCACCGGCGAGCAGGAAAAGATGCTTCGTTGCCATGGAGAACCGTCCTGGAAAGAATTGAACCGCGGCCTTGCTAAACGCCAAGCGCCCGGCGCGCAAGCCTGCGCGTTACAACCGCGATCACCGATGCGAGAGAATGTTGACCAGCCGGCCGAACGGATCGCGCACATAAAAGCGCCGCACGCCCCAGGGCTCGTCGGCCGGGCCGTATTCGTTGGCAAAGCCGGCCGCCTTCATGGCGTGGAGCGCCGCATCGACATCGTCGACCTCGATCGAGAGATCCGGCACCGGCGAGCCGGAGCCGCCTTCGACGGCGAAGCTGACCTGGACGTTCATTTTCTCTTGCGAGCCCAAGGTCCTGATCCAGCCATGGTCCATGACCACGTCGAGGCCGAGCACGTCCTGGTAGAAGCGCTTCGCTGCCGCGATGTCTGGTGTCTCGATGTTGGCAACGATCCGCCGGACTTTCATCGCCTGCCCGTCCTTCATGCCGTGCGCCGCAGTGCCGTCACTTCGATCTCGATCTTCATTTCCGGCTTGTTGAGCTGGCAAACGATCATCGTCGCCGCCGGCCTGACGTCGCCGAATGTCTCGCCGAGGATCGGGAAGACGATGTCCACGAAGGCGGCATCGGTGATGTAGTAATGCGCCCGCACCACGTCGGCCATCTCGAAGCCGCCGTCCTGCAAGGCCTTGCCGATGGTCGCCAGGCAGTTGCGCGTCTGCGCCTCGACCGTATCCGGCATCGTCATGGTCGCATAGTCATAGCCGGTCGTTCCCGACACGAAACACCAGTCGCCCTGCACCACCGCGCGCGAATAGCCGGCGGTCTTTTCGAACGGCGAGCCGGTGGAAATCAGTTTTCGCATGGGGTGCCCTTGCAGTTGCCTTCCGTCATTCTGAAAGGAAAGACGCCGCTCGGCCATAGGCCAGGTGAAACTGATGGTTGTTCCGACAAACCAGCGCACACTTTGAAGACTGGGCGAAGCCTTCGCGTCTTCGTCATCCTGGGGCGAAGCAAGGAGCGCAGCGACGCGGCGCAGACCCCAGGATCCATGCCATGACATAGGAGCGCTGCCGCGGTGCAGAATCCTGTTCCGCATTGCTTGTTCATGGTCGCGGCATGGATCCTCGGGTCAAGCCCGAGGATAACGAAGGTGTGGTGATTCCCGCCCAGAATTCCTAGTTCGCCGACCCCAGCGCCTTGTCCAACGCCTCCTTCACATCGGCAGGCCATGTCGTCACCGCCGGCCAGGCGTTCGGCTGGCCATTGTCGCCGCGGCGGGCGAAATAGAGCTTGTGGTTGGCCGGGTCGATCGCCATGAAGCCGTCATTGCCGCCGCAGTCATGCGGCACGCAGCCGCTGGCGTAGAAGGCGCCCGAGGCGGTCTTTTCCGTGCCGCCACCGACCAGCAGGCTGGTCGCCATGTCGGGCATGTCCTTGCCGAGGAGCTTTTGCGCTTCCTTGTAGACGGCCCCGTTGTGGAAGGCGTCGATGATGTTCTGGTACTTTTCCGGATTGATGTCTTTCCAGTCGGTGCCCGGTTCCGGCATGTAGGTCAGGTTGCCTGAAGTCGTCAGCCCCTCGGTCGGCGACCATTGTAAAGCCGGCTTCTCGTCGCCTGGCAACAGATAAGGCACGAAATAGATGGCGTTGTCGGACACCGCCGACGGCGGCGCGCCGCACTCGTCCTGTTCGACCGTCGTGCTCTGGATGGTGCCGCCTTCCGGCTTCCAGACGATCACCGTGGCCGGGCCGCATTGATTGCCGCCATCGCCGACATCGAACAGCGCCACCTTGACGCCGCCGACCTCGACAATTTTGTCGAAGAAGACGTCATAATTGCTCGCCAGCTGCTGGCCGTCATAGGCAAGCACTTTCTCGCCGTCCTGTTCCGGCTGGGTGATGGTCAGCTGGCCACCTTCGAATGGCACAGGCGCCTGCTTGTCGTCGTCGGAAGCATCGGCGGCGCCTGTACCCTGGTCGGTGGCCGGTTTCTCGGCCGACGGCGCCAGCTGCGCCGCGGGCGTCTGCGTCTGGGCATAAGCGCTCGTCACAGGCAGCAGGAAAAAGGCCAGCCCGCAAGCGCCGGCAAGAAGCGAACGAGTCATGGTGATCCTCCGTTTCGTCAGATCATATCCAGCCGGGAATGAAACGCCAGTCCGCACCACTGGGCGACTGGGCGGCGAGATTTCAAGGGCGGATAACCTTTTGCATCGCGGGACAGCACCCCCCTCTGGCCTGCCGGCCATCTCCCCCGTAAGGGGGGAGATCGGATGTCACGGATGCCATGCCAATCACCAACGTTGCGGAGACGGGCGGGACGCCGACGCGGCCATCTCCCCCCTTGCGGGGAGATGGCCGCCAGGGCAGAGGGGGTGGGAAGGATCGCGACAGACCAGAACGCCCTTATCCCGCCCCTAATTTGCAGATCCAAACGCCTCGTCCAGCGCCGCCTTGACCTCGGCCGGCCAGGTCTGCACCGGCGGCCACATATCCATCCTGGGCTTGCCACTGCTGCGGGCGAAATAGAGTTTTTGGTTGGTCGCGTCGACCGCCATGAAACCGTGATTGCCGCCACAATTGTGCGGCGCGCAGCCATCAAAATAGACGATGCCGGACGCGGTTGTTTTCGTACCGCCGGCGGCCAGGAAACTGGCGGCCAGAACGGTCATGTCCCCGCCAAGCAAGGCCGCGGCGTCGCTGTAGACCGCCTTGTTGTGGAAGGCGTCGATCATGTCCTCGTATTTCGACACGTCGACATCCTTCCAGCCCGTGCCGGGATCCGGCATGTAGGTGAGATTGCCCGCAATCGTCAGCCCGTCGGCGGGCGACCATTGCATCGCCCGCTTCGAGGCGCCCGGCAGCAGATAGGGGACGAAATAAATGACATTGTCGGTCACCGACGCCGGTGCGCCGCAGCCATCCTGCTCGACCGTGATGCCCTGGATCGTGCCGCCTTTCGGCTTCCACACGATCATCACCGGGGGACCGCAGAGATGGTCGATATTGCCGTCGCCGACATCGACCAGCGCCACTTCAGTGCCGGCGATGTCGACGATCCTGTCGAAGAAGACGTCATAATTGCTCGCCAGCTTCTGGCCGTCGTAGGCGAGTACCTTTTCGCCGTCCGGCTCCTGCTGGGTGATGGTAAATTGACCGCCCGCGAACGGGATCGGCGCCTGCTGGTCGATGACAGGCGGCTGGGCGAACAGGCTCGTTGCCGGCAGCAGGATCAACACCAGCCCGCAGGCGACGGCAACAAGCGAACGTGTCATGACAAGTCCTCGCCTTACCCGAAGACTCGCCGTCGGTGCGGCCTTGCAGTCAGGCCGCGTGTTTCAGGCCCAGGGGCGCTGTTCGGCGTCTTTCTTCTCGAACGAAGCGATGGCGCCGGCCTTCTCCATGGTCAGGCCGATATCGTCGAGACCATTGAGCATGCAGTGCCGCTTGAAATCGTCGAGGTCGAACGCGACCACGCCGCCATCCGGCCCGCGGATTTCCTTGGCCTCGAGGTCGATCGACAGAGTGGCGTTGGAGCCGCGCGAGGCGTCATCCATCAGCTTTTCGAGATCCTCGGGGCTGACGGTGATCGGCAGCACGCCGTTCTTGAAACAGTTGTTGTAAAAGATGTCGGCGAACGAGGTCGAGATGACGCAGCGAATGCCGAAATCGAGCAGCGCCCAAGGCGCGTGCTCGCGGCTCGAACCGCAGCCGAAATTGTCGCCGGCGACCAGGATCTGCGCCTTGCGGTAGGCCGGCTTGTTGAGCACGAAATCCGGATTTTCCGAGCCGTCGTCATTGTAGCGCATTTCGGCGAACAGGCCGGTGCCGAGCCCGGTGCGCTTTATCGTCTTGAGATAATCCTTCGGGATGATCATGTCGGTGTCGACATTGACGATTGGCATCGGAGCGGCGACGCCTGTGAGCTTGGTGAATTTTTCCATGGCTTTTTTGCCCGTATTCTTGTTTCGGGGGATTGCTGAGGCACGCTTTACACAAAGCCGCGGGCAAATAAAAGGCAACTGTTCGTGCAGGATGGCCAGCTGCGCAAAACGGCTTCGAATTCGCCGCCCGATGGTGCAGTCTGACGGTCATGGCGCAAAACTCCCACGTCCTCTATGCCCGCGAGCCCGCGCTCGACATCGCCGAATTCCGCCGTGTGCTGGTGGAATCCGGCCTCGGCGAGACACGGCCTGTCGATGACGACACTCGCCTGCAGGCGATGCTGTCGGGCGCCAATCTGGTGCTGACGGCGCGTCTCGATGTCGAGGGCAAGCCGCTGATCGGCGTTGCCCGCGCCCTCACCGACTTCTCCTGGGTCTGCTACATCTCCGAGCTCGCCGTTTCCCGATCGGCGCAGGGGCTCGGCATCGGCAAAGGCCTGATGGACGAGGCACGGCGGCAACTCGGACCGTCCGTCGCCATCAGCCTGATCTCCATGCCCGACGCCGTCGGCTTCTACGAACGCATCGGCATGACGCGCATGTCCGACGCCTTCTGGTTCTCCCGCAAGAGCTGACATTTTTTCCCCTTGTGATCGCATCCTGGCGCCAACGGCGTGAAATCTGCATCTTGACATGCAACCAAATGGTTGCATATTAAGGTCATGAGCATGGATGCCGTCTTTCGCGCCTTGGCCGACCCGACACGCCGGCAATTGCTGGACAACCTCCATGCCCGGAACGGGCAGACGCTGAACGCGCTGTGCGCGGAGATGGACATGACGCGCCAGGCGGTGACCAAGCACCTGGCGATCCTGGAGGAAGCCAACCTCGTCACCACGCTCCGCAAGGGACGCGAGAAGCAGCACTACCTCAACCCGGTTCCGATCAACGAGATCGCCGAACGCTGGATCGGCAAGTTCGAGCGCCATCGGCTGGATGCATTGAGTGACCTGAAGAAACGCCTCGAAAGGGAAGACTGATGAGCAACAGCTTCGTTTACGTGACCTACATCCGCACCACGCCCGAAAAACTCTGGGAGGCGCTGACCGATCCGGAGTTCAACCGGCAGTTCTTCCTTTGCTCCTATCAGGAGAGCGAGTGGAAGGTCGGCTCCAGCTGGAAACTGATCTTCCCCGACGGGAGCGTCGCCGACAGCGGCGAGATCCTCGAAATCGACCCGCCGCGACGCCTGGTGATCAAATGGCGCAATGAATGGATGCCGGAGGTCAAGGAAGACGGCTACACGCGCTGCACCTTTGCCATCGAACAGGACGGCGAGTTGATGAAGCTTGCCGTCACCCACGAGGCCGACGGCCCGCACCGGTTGATCCCGAATGTCACCAAGGGCTGGCCGCTGGTGCTGGCGAGCCTCAAGAGCCTGCTCGAGACCGGCAAGGGTTTCGAGCGTCCGCCATCGAAGGGTTGAAGCTTGGTTTCGGCAGCGAAACAAACTTTTGGAGGCACCTATGCTGCATGTCCCTGTCGTCCACAGCATGACCAATGGCGAGACCGTCATGGCAAGCGCCGACATCGGCGCACCCGCCGAGCGGATCTTCCGCGCCCTGGTCACGGACGAGGTCGAGCGCTGGTGGGGGTCCGCCGACACCTATCGCATGGCCGACTGGTCGGCCGACCTTCGCGTCGGCGGCCGCTGGACGGTCACCGTTCGAACGGCAGACGGCAGGGACCTGCCAGCGAGCGGCGACTTGCTCGACATCGAGGCGCCGCGCCGGATCGTGCAGACGCGGGCCTATGAGTGGGACCATCCCACGCTTGGCCGGCGGCAAACGACGGTAGCCTGGCTGCTGCAGCCGATCACCGCCGGCACGCGCGTCACCATCTGTCATTGCGGCTTTGCCGGCTTGAGCGACGCGGCGGCCGAGCATGCTGAGGGTTGGGGCAGGGTGCTGGGCTGGCTGCAGGCGTATTTCGAGGTGGGGAAATTGGCCGCGGCTTAGCCGACTGGTGGCGGTGCAGACCCATTTGATGTCGGCGGGACAGCACCCCCCTCTGGCCTGCCGGCCATCTCCCCCGCAAGGAGGGAGATTACACGCTCAGTCGCTTTCGCCAATCTCGAAACGTGACAGGAGTGGCGCGGCGCCAAAGCTGTCGATCTCCCCCCTTGCGGGGGAGATGGCCGGCAGGCCAGAGGGGGCGGGAACTCGACGGAACGGCATATTCCCAACGCCTAACATCTCAAATCACATTCAATTCCCTGAACGCCCGCCCTTCCGCAACCCGGCCATAGCCAAACGCCGAGCAGTCCACCGTGCGGTAGCCGCCATGCACGATCAGTTCGGCCAGCGCCTTGCCGACCGCCGGCGCCTGCTGCAGGCCATGGCCGGAAAATCCGTTGGCGAACAGGAAGTTGCCGACCTCAGGATGCGGGCCGATCACCGCGTTCTGGTCGAGCGTGTTGTAGTCGTAATGTCCGGCCCAGGCGCGTGTCGGCTTGATCGCCTCGAAGGCGGGAATGCGGGTCGCCAGCACCGGCCAGATGACCTCCTCGAACAGCGGCCAGTCCGGCTCGAAATCGGCGGGATCGGCCGGGCCATCGCCCTCTTCCGGCTCGGCACCGCCGGTGATGTAGACCGAGCCTTCCGGCCGCACATAGATGCCCGAGGGATCGACCAAAAGCGGCATGTCGGCATATTTCTCGCGCGCCTCGAAGACGAAGACGTTGCGCTTGCGCGGCTCGACCGGCAGCACCAGTCCGGCCATCGCTGCCACCTTGCCGGCATTCGGCCCGGCGGCGTTGATGACGGTGCCGGCTTCGAGCGTCTCGCCATTGTCGAGGCTGACGCTGGTGACGCGGTCGCCCTGCCGCTCGATGCCGGTGACGTCAGCGGTGATGAAATCGATCTTCTTCTCGCGCAGCGCCTTGCGGAACAGCATCAGCATCGCATGCGCGTCGAACCAGCCCTCGCCGGTCCGGCCATAGGCGCCGGCGGTGATGCCTTCGGCCGACAGCCAGGAGAAGCGACGCACCAAGGCGTCGGCATCCTCAAGCAGGATGTCGGCGCCCTCGGCGATCTGCGCCTGGTGATTGGCTTTCAGGATCGGCAGCCCGTTCTCGCCGGCGAGGATGAGATAGCCGCCCTCGCGAAAACCGATATCGGCGTCAGTGCCGAACTCTTCCTTCAACCGTCGGAACAGCTTTAGCGTGAACTGCGACAGGCGGATGTTTTCCGGGATCGAGAATTGCTGGCGGATCGAGGCGCAGGACAGCGTCGTCGCCGCATGCGCAAATTGCGGATCGCGCTCGATCAGCGCGATCGAGCCGGAAAATCCTTCCTCGCGCAGATAATAGGCAATCGAGGAGCCGACGATGGCCCCGCCGATGATGACGATGTCGTAGCGCACGCTTTATGCCCTTTCCGATTCGAGCCGCTGACCGGGAGTCACGCGAGCGGCAGAATGATCTCGAAGCGCGTGCCGCGTTCGGAGTCAACCAGCCTGATCGTGCCATCATGCGCTTTCAGGAGGGCCAGAACGATGCCGAGGCCCATGCCGGTGCCGCCGGAATCGCGCCGCGTGGTGAAGAATGGTTCGAAGATGCGCGCCCGGTTGCTCGGCGAAATACCGGCGCCGTCGTCGCTGACCAGGATGGTCGCCTTGCCGCCGGTGCTCCCCGCCGTGACCAAAACCTGCGTCGCGCCATGATTGGCCGAATTGTCGATGAGATTGGCAAGCACGATTGCCGCGTTCTCGGCCGATATGCGCAAGCCGATCTCGCTGCCGGCCTCGAGGCGAACCGCCAGCCTGTTGTCGACGGGCAGCAGTGCCAGCGCTGCGCCGATCGAGGTGCTTTCGCCGCTCGGCGCCAGGTTCTCGGCCCGCGCCAGGTCGAGCAGGCGGCGTACCAGCAGGTTGAGCCGTCCCGCGTCGGTGACGATGTTGTTGGAGAAGCGCCGCCGCTCGGCCTCGTCCATCGCGGAACCGGAATCGCGCAGCAGCTCGGCCGCGCCCTGGATCGCCGTCAGCGGCGATTTGAGCTCATGCGAGACATGGGTGGCAAAGGTCTGGATGCTGTCCGATCGCGCCTGCAGTTTTTCGGCCATGTCGAGGAAGGCGGCGGAAAGCTCCGCCATCTCGTAGGTACCATGGTGATCGAGCGGCTTGATGGCCTGGCGATCGCCGGCGGCGATACGCTCTGTGCGGTCGATCAGCGCATAGATCGGCCGGCTGACGGTGCGCAGGAAGACCAGGCCGATCAGCAGCGTGCCGCCGAGGATGGCGATTGCCGCCAGCGTCACCTTGCCGCGCTCGCCATAGAGATGTTTGATGATGTTGTTCGGCGTCCGCGACAGATAGACGACGCCGGCGACCTGGCCCGCGACGGCAACCGGCATGGCGACGAAGACACGCACCTTGGTGCCACGGCTGACCGAATAGAGCGGTGGCGCCGGCTGGTCGGGAATGCGCAGCCTGAGCGCGCTGGCATAGCGGCCGGCAAGGGCCTCGCGCACCTCTTCGACCCCGCCAAGCGATTGCCCGACCTCGCCACGTCCGGCAATGACGACGCCGGTGGGGTCGAGCAGCCGGAAGCCGGCCAGCGTGGTTTTCTGCGTGGCGTCGAGAATGCCGGACAGGCGCGCGCCGATCGCGGCGAAGGCGGGATCGATGGTGGCAGGCATCGCGGCCGGCCGCGTCGGCAGCACGGTGTCGGAAGCGAGATCGAGCTGCGGCTCGATCGGCCTGTACATCGGGTCCGGATTGACGCTGCGGCTCGCATCCGCGTTTGCCCGCGGCATCGGCGCGCCGAGTTTTTCCGGCGGGATGCCGGCATCGCGCACGTCCTGCGCATAGATGGCGGCAATGGCGGCACCTTGCGCGATCAACTCGGCTTCGGTCTGGCGGATCAGCTGGTTCTCGTAGAGCCGGAAGAAGAACAGGCCGACCAGCGGCAAGGCCATCACCAGGATCAGGATGGCAACGACGACCGTGGCAAGGCGCGGCCGCCATTTGCGGCCAATCCACTTGCGTGAGGCCGTCAGCCGCATGGGCCTAGCCGGAAGCCGACGCCATGCACGGTCTCGATGGCATCCAGGCAGCCCGCCGCCGCCAGCTTGGCGCGGATGTTGCGGATATGGCTGTCGACGGTGCGGCCGGCGACATGGATGTTGGCGGCATAGGCGTTTGCCATCACCGCGTCGCGGTCGAGCACATGCGTCGGCCGCGCCAAAAATCCTTTCAGGATCGAGAACTCGATCCCGGTCAGGGCGAGCGGCCTGCCGTCGAAACTGGCGGCATGGCTGGCCGGCGCCAAAGCGAGCTTGCCATGCGCGAACTGCCTGTCGTCGGCGGGTTCGGGCGGCACAGGGCGGGCGCGCCGCAGGATGACGTTGACGCGGGCGACCAGCTCTCGCGGGCTGAACGGTTTGGTCACATAGTCGTCGCCGCCCATTTCGAGCCCGAGGATGCGGTCGATCTCCTCGTCGCGCGCGGACAGGAACAGCACCGGCACGTCGGATGTGTGCCGCAGCCGCCGGCAGACCTCCAGCCCGTCCATCTCCGGCATGCCGATGTCGAGCACGACGAGATCCGGCGCCCGTCGTCCGATCTCCTGCAAGGCGGCGGCGCCGTCGGCCACCCCAAGCGTTTTCATGCCGGCCTTTTCCAGCGCGAAGCAGATCACCTCGCGGATATGCGGGTCATCGTCGGCGACGAGGATGTGATGCGGCATCGGTCAGCGGCCCGGCAAGGAAGGTTGCGAAGGCTGAGGAAGCACGAGCGACCCCTTGCTGTCGAGATAGCGAAGCAGGCGCCAGTCGCGAAAGCTCCAGGCCCGCCAGTTTTGCTGGACGGTGCGGTACCAGTCTTCGTCGCTGCCGCGCCGCCCTGCCAGTTCGCGCAAGACCGAATTGTTGGCGGCTCGACTCTGATGATCGAGGAAGCGATCCAGCGCCGGAAACGCGCCCGGACCGAGCGAGCGCAGATACCAGGCATCGAGGGAAATGCCCTGGCCGGTCATTTCGAGGGAGTGGTCGACATTGTAGTTGGCGATCAGCGCGGCAAAGTTGATCAAACAGCCGGCATACAGCGTCAGGGATAACGTCAGAAGATTGGCGGAGAATAGCCATTCATTGGATTTTCCGAGCGCGATGCGGGCGATGATCAGCGCAAGACCTGATGCCACCAGCCCCATCCAGACGAAAGCCGCGATGCGCCAGTAGGTCAGCGCGTAGATGCCGACATAGAGATCGAGCCGCAGGATCGACGAGATGACCAGCATGATGTTCTGCGCCACCCAGGCATAGACCAGCCGGCGGATGAGCGGATCCCCCGATGTTTCGCTTCCCGGCCTGAGCGCCGCCAGCACAAAGCCGGCGGCAAGGAGTGCCGTGACGATCAGGGGATAGGCGCCGCGATGCGCATAGGCAGCGTAGCTCAAGCCGTCGGGAAGGGCGACCCCACCCCACAGATAGGTGGCGTCGAGCCCAGTCTGCAGCGCGAACAGCACGTTGAAGACGATCAAGGCGCGCAGTATGGCTGCCTTGCCGAACACGATGTCCTCGACGACGTGCCTTTGCGGATTGGTCGCCGGTTGAGCACCGGCAAGGGGATTGTTTGGCCGGGAGCCGCGCTGCCGAAAGCGCGGCAGGCGGGGCCGCAGGAAGGCCCAGACGCCAGCGAGCACGAACAGCCAGAAGGCAATCCGCGCCAGCTGGATCAGATCGAGCAGTTTTAGAAGATCGATCAGCGACAGCCAGTATTCAATGACGGGATTGGCGGCGCCGAACAGCGCCAGGAACACGGCGCCCAGTGTCAGCGGCATCACCCAGACGGCAACGGCCGCCAGCCGCACTCGGCGCCGGCCGAACCGGCGCGCCACCCTGCGCCAGCGGATGAAATCGCTGATGAAGCGGAACGGCGCCGCCAGCCCGAACAACGCGATCTGGCCGGCAATGCGAGCGATGCGATGGCGCAGCCGCCCGCTGAGCGAGAGCGCGAAGACGACCAGGGCCGCAAGCGCGATCGATACCGACAGCGCGCTGACATTTTCGGCGAGCGGCAGCAGCGCGACAAGCAGCGCGGTGGGCTTGATCCACAGCCTGCCGTCGCTGAAGGCGGCGGGATGCACGGCAACCACCCCGGCGGCAATCAGGATCGCGAACAGGAAAACCGTGATGCCGGCTGGCTGGCCGTAAAACAGAAAATCCGCCAGCGCGACAAGCAGTACGGCAACGCCGAGGCGCGCGCAATAGGTCGGTGCCGCGGAGAAGAATGCTGTCATGACCTGGCCCTCCTGATGGCTTCCAGCCGGACGATCGGCGGGCGCTTGCGGGCAAAAGGGATGAGGATCGCCACGGGATTCGCGCGCGGCGGATCGGCCAGCCACCAGCCTTCGCTGCGCAACCGGTAAGGAAGGGACCAACGGGATTTTGGTCGGTTTTGCATGCCGCCTGTCTCGCAGGCCGGCAGGGAGACGGCGGGGCGGATCCGAGGAGGTTTTCCGCAAGCGTGTGCAGTTTTCGTGCAGGCTGGAGACGGCTTGCCTCGACCATCCACAGACGGCATAGATCAGCCATGGAAACCTATCGCCCACGCCGCTCGGTGCTCTACATCCCGGCCTCCAACGACAAGGCATTGGCCAAGTTCGCGCAGCTTGCCTGCGATGTCGTCATCATCGACCTCGAAGATGGCGTCGCCCCGGCCGACAAGATCGCCGTGCGTGAAAAGCTGGCCGGCATCTTCGCCAACCGCCCAGCTGCCAACCACGTTGGCCGCCGCTGCGAGATGGTGGTGCGCATCAATGCACTGGCCAGCGAATGGGGCGCCGACGACCTGCTGGCTGTCGCAAGCTGCGAGCCCGACGGCATCCTGTTGCCCAAGGTCGACACGCCGCGCGACTTGCTCGAGGCCGGCGACGTGCTCGACGACAATTTTGCTCCCGACAGCGTGAAACTGTGGGCGATGATCGAGACGCCCAAGGCGCTGCTCAACATCGGCGCCATTGCCGAACTTGGCCGCGATCCGGCTTCGCGCTTGGCTTGTTTCGTTGCCGGAACGAACGATCTGCTCAGCAAATCCGGCGTGCTGGCGACGCCTGACCGGCGCTATCTTGTGCCGTGGCTGATGCAGATGGTGCTGGCCGCGCGCGCCGGCGGCCTCGACATGCTGGACGGCGTCTCCAACGATTTCCGCGACCTCGACGCCTTCGCCCGTGAATGCACGGAAGCGGCGGCCATGGGGTTCGACGGCAAGAGCCTCATCCATCCGGCCCAGATCGAAGTGGCGAACCTGACCTTTGCGCCGTCCGCTGAAGCCGTGGCCGAGGCACGCCTGGTGAAGGATGCCTTTGCGCTTCCGGAAAATGCCGGCAAGGGCGTGATTGCGCTGAATGGAAAAATGGTCGAGAGGCTGCACCTGGCGCAAGCTGAAAAACTGCTGGCGAAGGCGGCGGCCATCGGCGCATGATATCGCCTGATGCTCGCGGGCTAAGGGCACTCACGACAGGAATTGACGGATGAAACTCTACCGCTTTCTCACTGGCCCTGACGATGCCAGCTTCTGCCACAAGGTGACTGCGGCGCTGAACAAGGGCTGGCACCTGTTCGGCTCGCCGACCTATGCCTTCGACAAGAAGGCCAAGACGATGCGCTGCGGCCAGGCCGTGGTGAAGGATATCGACGGTCAGGAATATGGGCCGGATACCAAGCTGAGCGATTGGTAGGCTTAAAGCTCCGACGCAGGGTGTGTTGAGATTCAGGTCAGGCCGAGCCGGAGTCGAGGACGGGCGCGAAGCGACCAAACAAGGTGGGTTCCGAGAACCGGAGCGGAGCGTACATTTGGGTACGTGAGCACCGGAAGCGCAGGTATCAGCCATTTGCAGACCGGCATCACCTGAATATCAGCACACCCTACTCAGCCGCCTCTTCGATCTTTTCCATATCATCGTCCGACAGGCCGAAATGGTGGCCGATCTCGTGGATCAGCACGTGGGTTACGATGTCGCCCAGCGTTTCCTCGTTTTCGGCCCAGTAGTCGAGGATGGCGCGGCGGTAGAGTGTGATGCGGTTCGGGCCTTCGCCGGTCTGCGGGTTCCAGCGCTCGGCGATGCCGCGCCCCTCGAACAGGCCGAGCAGGTCGAAGGGCGTTTCCAGCGACAAATCGTCCATGATCTCGTCGGTCGGGAACTCGGCGATCTGGATGACGATCTCGCCGGTCAGCTTGCGAAAATCCTCCGGCAGATGGGCGTAAGCCTCCAGCGCCAGGAACTCCATTTCCTCCATCGACGGCGAAAGCTCGTCGTGCCAGCTGCGGGTCTTGTAGATGCGGGCCATGCTGTGTCCTTTGATCCCGGCATATAGGCTTTCGCGCTGCAATCGGCAAATGGCGCGGGCGGCCACGCCTCTGCCAAGCCCCACGACAGGAATAAATTCCCCATGACTCCGCTTGACTCTTGGGGGTCCCTCTGGAATCTATAAGGAACATAACAGGAACAATTGTGAGTGAAAGCTGACCGTCATGGCGATGACCGCCGTGGCGCGGGAGACTGTTTTTGCCCTGCGCCGCCAGATCGCGAAGATCGAGGGAACGCTGCCCGAGCGCCTGCAGGCGCCGGCCGCGGCGACCCCTGATGCTCGCGTCGACGCCGGTCCCAGCATCGATGTGACGATTGTCCGCCGAGGCGTTGCCGCGGCTTTGCCGGATGCGTTCCTGCCCACCGGTGTCGAACGCCTCGATGCTGCCCTGAGCGGCGGCTTGCCGAAAGCCGCCTTGAGCGAAATCCATGGCATTGAAACCCGAGATGCCGGAGCCGTCGCCGGCTTCGCTCTGTCGCTCACAAGCCTGATCCTCAAGCAGACGCAAGGGCTGCCGGTGCTGTGGATCGGCACATCGGAGATTTTTCGCGAGGCCGGCTTTCCCTATGCCAGGGGGCTTCATGCCTCGTTCGGCATCGAACCCGAGCAATTGCTGTTTTCCGAGGCGCCAAAACTTGTCGATGCGCTGTGGGTCGCCGAGGAGGCCGCCCGGATGACGGCGCTCGCCGCCGTCATCCTCGAGATCCGCGGCAATCCGCAGCGGCTCGACCTGACCGCGACGCGCCGGCTGCATGCCCGGGCGCAGAGTGCCGGCCGCCCGGTGTTCCTGCTGCGGCAGGCCGCCGAGCCC
The DNA here is from genome assembly GCF_056405075.1 of Mesorhizobium sp. P2_A12. Lineage (NCBI taxonomy): Bacteria > Pseudomonadati > Pseudomonadota > Alphaproteobacteria > Hyphomicrobiales > Phyllobacteriaceae > Mesorhizobium > Mesorhizobium sp. P2_A12. The sequence goes on along the minus strand of NZ_JBFUCU010000004.1, from coordinate 48,339 downwards.
GAACCGACGGCCGCACCCGTTCGTCTTATCGTCGCGTCGGCGCCGGCGGTGCCGCGCGACACCATCGCCGGGCGGCTCGCCGGCTCGATCGGCCGCCCGGCCTTCACCATCACCATCGGCAAGAGCCGCACGGCTCTGCCAGGACAATTCACACTGGAGTGGAACCCCGATGAACGCGCATTCGATGAAAGATGGGGCGAGGAAAGAGCAAAGAATCCTGTCGCTGTGGTTTCCCTATCTCGCGGTCGAAAGGATCCTGCGGCAGCGTCTGGGGCGGTCCTGGCGTTCCCGCCCATCGGATCACCTGCCGCTGGTGATCAGCCATCGCAAGGGCAACGCGCAGCGTATCTCGGCCCTCGACGAGCGTGCTGAGGCGCTGCACCTGAAGCGCGACATGGGCATCGCCGATGCGCGCGCCATGCATCCGTCGATCGACATCGTCGAGGCCGACCCGCAGGCCGACCGCCGCCTGCTCGAAGGCCTTGCCGACTGGTGCGACCGCTACACCCCGCTGGTGGCGCTGGACGCAACGGACGGCCTGTTTCTCGACGTCACCGGCTGCACCCATCTTTTCGGCGGCGAACGCGCCATGCTGGACGACATCCTGTCGCGCTTCTTCCATCAGGGGTTCGATGTCCGCGCCGGGCTTGCCGCGACGCCGGGGGCGGCCTGGGCAGCGGCACGCTTTGCCAGTGACCGCATCGTCGCTGGCGGCGAGGAGGAAGCCTTGCTCGCACCCTTGCCGCTGGCAGCCCTGCGTATCGAGCCCGCCACCCGCACCAGCCTGGAAAGCGTCGGCCTGCGCACGGCGGGCGCCGTCATGGCGGCACCGCGCGCGCCGCTTGCCCGCCGCTTCGGCGCCTCGCTGCTTTTGCGCCTCGACCAGGCGCTTGGCCGTCTCGACGAAGCGGTGTCGCCGCGCCTTCCCGTCGCACCGCTTTCGGTCGCACGTCATCTCAGCGAGCCCGTCACCCTGACCGAGGATATCGAACGGCTGGTGGGCATGCTGGCGGCGGCATTGAAGATCGACCTTGAGCGCCGTGGCGAGGGCGCCAGGATGCTGGCGCTGCTTTTGTTTCGCGTCGACGGCGTCGTCAGCCGCATCGCCATCGGCACCTCGCGGCCGATGCGCGAACCCCCTCTGATCCAGAAATTGTTCCATGAAAGGCTGGCCGCGCTCGAACAGGATATCGATGCCGGCTATGGCTTCGATCTCGTCCGGCTCTCGGTGCTGTCGGCCGCCGCTTTCGACATGCAGCAGGCCGACCTTGCCGGCGACGCGACCGATGACGGCGCCGATATCGCGCTGTTCGCCGACCGCATCCGCGCCCGGCTCGGCGAGGGCGCGGTCCTGCAACCGGTCACTGTGGAAAGCCATCTGCCGGAGCGCGCCGTCGCCACGATCCCCTTCACCGAGGCCCCGCGCCGGACCACGCCGCCGAAGGAGCCGGGCCGGATCCAGGCGCCGATGACCATCTTCCCGCCGGAACGGCCGATCCGGCTGTTCCGCTCGCCCGAGCCCATCGAGGTGCCGGCCACCGAAATGCCGGAGGGCCCGCCGCTGAACTTCCGCTGGCGGCGTGCGCTCTACAGGGTGACGCGTGCCGAGGGACCGGAACGCATCGCGGCGGAATGGTGGCGCGAGCCCGCGAGCGACGAGGCGGCATCGACACGCGACTATTTCCGCATCGAGGATGCCGACGGCCGCCGCTACTGGCTCTACCGGCAAGGCCTTTATGGCGGCTCGCAGGTGCCGCCGCGCTGGTTCCTGCATGGGGTCTTCGCATGAATGCGCTGACCGTCATTCCCTATGCCGAGTTCGGCATCCAGTCGAATTTCTCCTTCCTGCGCGGTGCCTCCAAGCCGGAGGAACTGGTGGTCGCCGCCAAGCTTTTCGGCTTTTCCGCGATCGGACTTGCCGACCGCAACACGGTGGCCGGCGTGGTGCGCGCTTGGCAGCAGGCCAAGGTCGAGACGCTCTCCTACCATCCCGGCTGCCGGCTGGTTTTCGGTGACGGCACGCCTGACATTCTCGCCTATCCGCAGGACCGCAAGGGCTGGGGGCATCTCTGCCGCATGCTGACGCAAGCCAATCTGCGCGACGAGAACGAGAAGGGCGCCACTCTTCTCCAGCGCAGCGACTTGCTTGAATGGGGGGACCTGATGTCGCTGGCGGTCCTGCCCGATCTGACGGCAGGCGTTGAAGACAGTCTCGCCTTGCTTCGCCAGCTCAAGGATCGTTTCGGAAGAAATCTCCGTCTGGCCGTTGCGCCGGACTATGCGGGCAATGACCGTTTCCGGATCGAGCAGGCAGCGGCGTTTGCCGAGAATGCCAGCATCCCGCTGATGGCGACCAACGACGTTCTCTATCACACGACTGAGCGGCGCCCGCTGCAGGATGTGCTGACCGCGATCCGCCTCAACACGCCCGTCGCCGAGGTCGGGCTGCAGCTGGCCGCCAATGCCGAGCGCCATCTGAAGCCGCCGATGGAGATGGCGCGCCTGTTCCGCAGGCATCCGCAGGCGCTGGCCGAGACCTTGCGCTTTGCGCAGGAGCTGACCTTCTCGCTCAGCGACCTCCAGTACAACTACCCCGACGAGCCGACGGAGTCCGGCCTCGGGCCGCAGGCCGAGCTGGAGCGGCTGGCGCGGGAGGGGGCGGCCAACCGTTATCCGGCGGGGGTGCCTGCTTCCGTGACCAAGCGCATAGAGGAAGAGCTCGCTCTGATCGAGCGCCTCAACTACGCCCGATATTTCCTGACGGTCTACGACATCGTCAAGTTCGCGCGCGGCCAGGACATCCTCTGCCAGGGGCGGGGTTCGGCCGCCAATTCGATCGTCTGCTTCTGCATCGGCATCACCGAAGTCGGGCCGGACAGGATCGACACGCTGTTCGAACGCTTCATTTCCGAGGAGAGGAACGAGCCGCCGGATATCGACGTCGACTTCGAGCATGAGCGACGCGAAGAGGTGATGCAGTACATCTATACGAAATACAGCGCCAAGCGCACCGCACTGGCCGCCGCAGTCATCAGCTATCGCGGGCGCTCGGCCTTGCGCGAAGTGGCGAAGGCAATGGGCCTCTCCGAGGATGTCAGAAGCGCATTGTCGAGCACGATCTGGGGCTGGTCTACCTCGGAACTTGGCGAGAAGGAAGCTCACGCTGGCGGCATCAACCGCGCCGACCCGCTGGCAAGACTGGTGATTGAGCGCTCCAACGAGATCATGGGCTTTCCCCGTCATTTGTCGCAGCATGTCGGCGGCTTCGTCATCACCAGGGACCGGCTGGACGAGATCGTCCCCATCGTCAAGACGGCGATGGACGAGCGCAAGATGGTCGAATGGGACAAGGACGATCTCGACGCGGTGAAGATCCTGAAAGTGGATGTGCTGGCGCTCGGCATGCTGACCTGCCTGCAGCGTGCCTTCGCCCTGCTTAAGGATCACTATCCAAACGCGCGAGATAAATATGGCCAACCCTATGTGCTGGCCACCCTGCCGCCGGAGGATAAGCAGGTCTACGACATGATCTGCCGCGCCGACACGCTCGGCGTTTTCCAGATCGAATCCCGCGCCCAGATGTCGATGCTGCCGCGTCTCAAGCCAAGGGATTTCTATGACCTTGTCATCGAGGTGGCGATCGTCCGGCCGGGCCCGATTCAGGGCGACATGGTTCACCCTTACCTGCGCCGACGGCAAGGCAAGGAAAAGGCCGAGTATCAAAAGCCGGAGCTGGAGGCGATCCTCAGCAAGACACTTGGTGTGCCCCTGTTTCAGGAACAGGCCATGAAGATCGCCATCGTCGCGGGCGGTTTCAAGCCGGGGGAGGCCGACGAACTGCGCCGCGCCATGGCCACCTTCAAGCGCACCGGCACCATCGGCAATTACCGCCAGCGCATGATCGACGGCATGATTGGCAAGGGCTACACGAAGGACTTCGCCGAGCGCTGCTTCAAGCAGATCGAGGGTTTTGGTGAATATGGCTTTCCCGAAAGCCACGCCGCTTCCTTCGCCCTGCTCGTCTATGCCTCCTGCTGGTTCAAGACCTTCTATCCCGACGTGTTCTGCGCCGCGATCCTGAATTCGCAGCCGATGGGGTTTTACCAGCCGGCCCAGCTCGTCCGCGACGCGCGCGACCATGGCGTCGACATCCGCGACGTCGACGTCAATTTCTCCGTCTGGGACTGCACGCTGGAGAAAGCATCTTTCGATCCGGATCGCATCCTCCCACGCCATGCCGAAATGCGTGGTGTCATCGAGACAAATCATGTGCTGCGGCTCGGCTTCCGCCAGATCAAGGGCCTGTCGGAGGAGCGCATGGAGGCTTTCGTCGAGCGGCGCGGTTCAGGCTACGAGTCGGTCCGGGATGTCTGGCTGCGCTCCGGCCTCAATGTCGACGAGATCGAAAAGCTGGCGCAGGCCGACGCCTTCCGTTCGCTTGGCCTCGATCGTCGTGAAGCCTTGTGGGCGGTGCGCGCGCTCGACGGCAAGAGTGCCGCCGAAAAACTGCCGCTGTTCGACCAGCCGGCGATCCGCCTGCGCGAGCTGGAGCCCGAGACGAAGCTGCCGAAAATGCCGCTCGGCGAGCATGTCATCCACGACTACCGCTCGCTCGGCCTGTCATTGAAGGCGCATCCGGTCGCCTTCCTGCGCGAGCGGCTCGACCGGGCCGGCGTCACGCCCAATGCCGGATTGCCATCCGTGCGCGATGGCAGGCGTGTCTCGGTCGCCGGCCTCGTGCTGGTGCGGCAGCGCCCTGGCAAGGGCAACGCGATCTTCCTGACGCTGGAGGACGACAAGGCCGTCGCCAACATCATCATCTGGCAGAGAACCTTCGACCGCTACCGGCCCGTCATCATGGGCGCCAGGTTCGTCCGCGTCACCGGCAAATTGCAATCGGAATCGGATGTCATCCATATCGTCGCAGAGAAGATCGAGGATCTGACACCCTGGCTGACCGTGCTTCTGGAGAAGGTCGGTCCGGCCAGCCTGCCGGGCGCCGGCCCTGCGGAACACCCCGTCAGCGGTACGGATCGCGGCCCCGCGCCACGCAACGCGGCGATCCGACCGGACCTCGCAACGCTGTCGGAAGAGGCGGAAAGTGTCATGCCCAAGGGACGCAATTTTCAGTAGGGCAGAGCCGGGCGAACGCGGAGCGGAGCGCCGGCGATCCTTCGCGCCCCCCTCTGTCCTGCCGGACATCTCCCCCTCAAGGGGGAGATTGAACGCTCAGCCGATTTCGCCAATCACCATCGCCGCAAAGCGAGTGGAGCGCTTAAGCTGCCGATCTCTCCCCTTGAGGGGGAGATGCCCGGCAGGGCAGAGGGGGGCGTTGTCCCGCCAGCCGCTGCCAATCTCGCAACCTATCAAGACGGCCCACTCAAGCGTGGCGGCGACAACACATCCTCCACGGAGAGCGTCCGCGCTTCCGAAGGCAGCATGATCGGGATGCCGTCGCGCACCGGATAGGCGAGCTTGGCGACCCGGGAGATCAGTTCGCCACGCTCCGGATCCCAGGTCAGGGGCCCCTTGGTCAGCGGGCAAGCCAGCAGCTCCAGCAGCTTGGGGTCGACATTGACCTTCTTCCCGTCACGCCCATCCGCCGCCATCGTGTCCTCTTCTCAAGTGTCGGGTTCGTGTCGGACCCAAGGTCTGTCGAGAGCAAGGTCGGGCCGCCAGCGCAGGAAATTTGCTGTTTGCAGGCCGGCTAGATATCGACGCATCTCATTGCAGGCTCGAACCAAAATCCTCATTCTCGCGCGCCAGCGCCATTTCGGTGATGGCGATCAGCGTTTCGGCCCGTGTCTTCAGATCCGCCGCCTCGAGCAGCGCCTGTTTCTCGGCCGGCCCGTAGGGCGCCATCATCGACAGCGCGTTGACCAGCATGGCGTTTTCGGCCCGGCAGACGCTCTCCCAGTCGGCTTCGAGGTCATTGGCCTGCAGATAGGCGCGAAACGCCTTGAGCAGCGATGGCCGGTCGATCTCGTTCGCCGCCTGGTCCTCGTCGAGATCGGCCAGGAAGGGCGCCAGCTTGCACTGGCGAAACGGCGTCTTGACCGTCAACTCGTGGGCGATGCGGAACCGGCAAACGCCCTGCAGCGAAATCAGATAGCGGCCGTCGCCGGTTTCAGAAAAGGCGATGATGCGCCCGGCGCAACCGACATTGCAGAGCTCCGGCTCGCCGTCGTCGCGCAAGGCGCCGTCGAGGCTGGGCTGGATGATGCCGATGAGCCGCGAGCCGGCGATGGCCTCGTCCACCATCTGCAGGTAGCGCGGCTCGAAGACGTTGAGCGGCATGCGGCCTCCCGGCAGCAAAAGCGCACCCTCGAGCGGAAAGATCGGGATCGTCGACGGCAAATTCTTGGCGAGCCGATAATGCGCGTTTCCCGCTTGCACCTCATTCCTCCGATCGCTTCCCACCGAAGCGCAGTCCTCGACTGGTAATCTGGTGCGATGGCCGCCGGCCGCAAGCCTGCGCGACCAAAACAATCGGTAACCGGCTCAAGAAAACAGCAGCGACGACAATTTGCGGCGCGCCGCGAGCGTCGCCTCGTCGGTCATGCCCCAGGCCTCGAACAGTTGCAGCAATTGCGTCTTGGCGCCGTCCTCGTTCCAGGCGCGGTCGGCCTTGATGATGGCCAGCAGATTGTCGGCCGCCGCCGTGCGATCGCCATTGGCGTTCTGGATCATGGCCAGATCGAAACGCGCCTGATGATCGCCGGGGTTCTCGGCCAGGCGCCGTTCGAACTCGGCCGGGTTGCCAAGCGCTGCCGCTTGCGCCGCCAGCGCCATCTTGGCGCGCAGGGCGGCCAGCGGTGGCGCATCCTTCTTGGCCTCGGGCGCCGTTGCCAGCAACGCCTCGGCGCCCTCGATGTCACCAGCCTCGAACAACAGGTCGCCCAGCCCGCCAATCGCCTCGACCGTCTCCGGCGCCTGCGCCAGGATGGCGTCGTAGATGTCGGCCGCGGTCTGCATGTCGCCGGCCTCACGCGCCTCGGCTGCGGCGGCCAGGGCCTCGGCCACCGGCGGCGCACCATTGCCCTTGCCGCCGACCTTGGTGATGAATTCGGCGATCTGGCTCTCCGGGATCGCGCCCATGAAGCCGTCGACCGGCTGGCCGTCCTTGAAGGCGATGACCGCGGGGATCGACTGGATGCCGAGCTGGCCGGCGATCGAGGGATGGTCGTCGATGTTCATCTTGACCAGCTTGACCCTGCCGCCGGCGGCCTTGACGGCCTTCTCCAGTTGCGGCGTCAGCTGCTTGCACGGCCCGCACCAGGGTGCCCAGAAATCGACCAGAACCGGTTGACGGCGCGATTCCTGGATGACGTCGGCGGCAAAGGCGGCGGTCGTCGTGTCCTTGATGACATCGGTGGCCCCTGGGGCGGCGGCCGGCGGCGCATCGCCAAGCGCGGCCTTCGCGCGCGGAGCCTCGGTTCCACCATATTGCACGGTGGTGGAGTATTGGCCACCATGGCTGCCAAACGGATTGTTGTCGCTCATCTCTTTACCCTTCCGTGGCGCGGCCGCCGGCGGCCAGGCGCTTTCAGACAATCTGACTTAGGCCATCCATGTGGCGATCACGCGGAGACTTTCAAGATAGCAGCATCGTGGCCGGTTGCCTCGACGAATCTGATCAGGTCAGCCGCTGCGACCGACGTCGTCGCCTCATTGGTCAGCGGATGCGCGTTGATCACCGCATGGTCCATCAGCGCCTTGTCGAGAACGACCTTGACCCGGCCCGCGACGTCGTTGATCAGGCCGAAGACCGTGACCGCGCCCGGCGTCACGCCGAGCAGCTCCATCAGCATCTCCGGCTTGCCGAAGGACACGCGGCTGGCAGCGCCGATCAGCTGGTGGATCTGCTTCAGGTCGACGACCCCGTCCTCGCCGACGCTGACCAGGAAGAAATTGTCCTTCTTGTCCTTCAGGAACAGGTTTTTGGTGTGGCCACCGGCGATTTCGCCGCGCAGCGCCTGCGAATCGGCAACCGTGAACAGCGGCGGATGGCGCCGCGTCGAGGCTGCGATCCCGAGTTCGGCAAGAAATTCCATCAGCTCAGCTTCGGTCTTCGGCATCGGTTTTGTCTTCGTCCCGTTTCCTGCCAAGCCGTTTACGGCCAATGGGGCAGCCGACACAAGACCGTCATGCGACATCGCGGCGAGCGCGCCCGCCGCATAGCAAAATGCCTGACATTTCCCTGTTGCAATCGCCGCGCTCTTCAGCCATATAGGCCCGGCTTGCGGCCAAGACGCCGTGTGAGCGGGTGTAGCTCAGGGGTAGAGCACAACCTTGCCAAGGTTGGGGTCGAGCGTTCGAATCGCTTCACCCGCTCCAGTTTCCTTCCGGGGAATCAAGCGATTAAGAGGCGCCCTTCGGGGCGCCTTTTGCTTAAATGGATTTGCGAACCAGCACTGTGGCGGCGCAAGTCTATTGGGCGACTTGGGACACGGCAGACATCAGCTCCTGCGGGCTTGGCGCCCCAAACATGTATCGCCCACCCTCTGGAACCTCCGTGAAGCTCCAGCGGACGATCCCCTGCCGGTCCAGCAGGAACTGACCGACCAGTTGTCCGTGTCCCGTTGCCAACATCTGCTCGTCGGCTTCAGTCAGCTCGTAATGGTCCTTCTTGTCGAGGATTTCGGCGGCCGCAATAGGATCCATAGGACCGGGCAACTCGCCTGGTATGTCGACCCGCATATTCATTGCCGCTGCCATCGAGACCTTGTACGGCCAGTTCGTCTCGTTTTGGGTGAATTCGAGATTGGGCAGTCCAAAAGCACGATGTGAAGCGCGTTCAGGGTCGGAGGCCGCAAGCAGATTCGGCATCGGGTGGTAGCGGAAATAGAGACGCGCCCGTTCGATCGGCGTGTTGACCACCGTCAGGCTCTCCACGCCCCTTTCGCGCAGCTCCGGATCAAGCTGCGCCTGCGCGGCGATATGGCGCCTGCAAAACGCACAATGCAGACCTCGAAACAGGCCGACCAGCACCGGTTTTTGCCCACGAAAGTCATCAAGCGCGATCTTGCCTTCCTGGGTAATGGCGTCGAGTACCAAGTTCGGCGCGCGGTCACCCGGTTGGAGCGGTACCAAGTCACTAGGCGCAGACATTTCAACCTCCCACCCGGCTAGTCGAGAAAAGGCAGCACCACAAGCGCTTCCGGGTCGAGCCCGTGCTGGGCGCATATATCCTGCGCCAGGGAAAAGTAGCGTTCGGCCTCGGCCAGATTGTCGAGGTCGAGATTAAGCGTTGCAAGACCATCATAACACGGAAACAGCAGTTGGGGTTCGCCCGTTTCGCGGGCTACGTCCAGTGCTTCGTGGAACAAGCCGACCGCCAGCTCCGGACGGCCGTTGCACTGGTGGATTTGCCCAAGCACGATCAACGGCACCGGCAGGTGCTCGCGCTGGTCGAGCGCCCGGTCGATCTCGATGGCCTTCTCGGCAGCCGGCACGCCCTCCGTTGGACAGCGATCCGTGAAAGTACAACAAGCGACCGCCAGATTGGCGAGGAGGCGCGCCTGGAAACCCAAATCACCAATATGGCGCGCCACTTCAAGACCGCGCCGACAGACCTCCATCGCCTTTGCCGGATCGATGGTGGTGTAAAGCACGCCGAGATTGGTGTAGCCGCGGCAGGCCGCGCCCAGCAGACCGGCGGCTTCGGCCAGTTCAATGCTACGCTCGACCTGACCCACGGCTTCACGGTTTCGCCCAAGGCGAGCCAACGCGACCGCCTTGGTATTGAGGGCCTCGGCGGTCACAAGAGTGGCATCACGCCCGGCCTCGGAGGCATGCTCCGTTGTCAAAGTGCCTACGCAATCCAGCGCCGCGTCCGCCCATTTTGCCGCGAGAGCGTGATCGCCGCTACGGAACGCCTGTCGGCCACGCTCTTGCCACAGATGCGCCTGCTCGATCGGGGCATCCGCTCCATCGAGGAGCGCTGCCGCTTCGGCATAGCGGGATTCTGCATTGTCGCGCTTGCCGACGTCCCAGAGCAGCCGACCGATCTTACGCAAAACGCGCGCCGAAGCGACACGATCGGCTGACTCGCGGTATGCCTGCAACACCGTCTCGTAGTGGTGGTGCGCGATCTCGCGGCGGCCTGCCGGGCCGCTCAAATCGGCAATGCGCTCTGCAATCGCCAGTTTGAGCGGTATTTGCCCGATCGCGCCCAACGCAGTCAGTGCCCGCTCGTAGAAACGAAGGGCGTCGTCGTTGGCGTAGATCATGCGAGCGCGATCGCCCGCCGCTTGCAGGTAGTGCGCGCCCTTCTCCCGCTCGGCGCTCTGTGCGAAATGATGACCGAGCACGGTCAAATCCTCAAGCCGTTCCGGTCTGGCGCCGCACAGTTGCTCCAAGGCGGCGCCGACCCGACCGTGGATGTCGGTCCGACGCTGCAGGAGCAGATTCTGGTAGATCACGTCCTGCAGCAATGTTTGCGTAAAGCGGTAGCTTTGCGACGAAACCGAGCCTGATCCGGCAACTTCCTCGATGATTTCCGCATCGCAAAGCAGTTCGCAACCGGCTTCCAGCCGGCCGGGGTCGGCTGTCACGGTTTTCAGAAGTGTGGCATCGAAGCGCGGGCCGATCACCGCGGCTTCCTGGGCCAACCGACGCACGTCCTGGGGCAGCCGGTCGACGCGAGCAAGCAACATTGCCTGGATGGTGGCGGGAATGCCAGTTGCGGCTTCGCCTGCCACAGTCCGCCATCGCTGGCCCTCGCGCACCAGGACACCGCGATCGATAAGGCCGCGAACGATCTCCTCTATAAAAAGGGGGTTGCCGCCCGCGCGCTCGAGGATCTGGTCAACAAGCGTTCCTGCGGAGTTTACCCAGCTCTCGCCGAAAAGCGCCGCCAACAGGCTGCGTCCGTCATCATGGCTGAGCGGCGAAAGCCTGAGCGCTGTGTGACTGACCCGACTTGAGTCGAGCTGGCCGCTGTCCGGCCCCGGACGATGTGTGACCAGCAACATCAGCCGCGTGCGTTCCAACCTGTCCATCACGAAACGCAGTGCCTCGAGCGACACAGCGTCGGCCCAGTGCAGGTCTTCGACGACGATCAACAGCGGCGACAACGCAAGCCGCCGTTCGATGATCGTGCGGACTGCGTAGAGAATTTGCCGCCGCAACTGCTCGGGCTCGACATGCTGCAAGGTGGCATCGGGGTCGCCAAGGCCAAGCACATGGTAGAGCAAGGGCATCAGCCGCTTCGCCTCCTCGCCCTGCAGGCCGAGATCGGTCAGCAAGCCAGCGAGCTTGCCCCGCATTTCGTCCCCAGTGTCGTTCTGCATCATCCCGGCAGCGCTGCGCACCACTGCGCCCAAGGCGCCAAATGATCGTTCGCCCAGCGGTGAGCACGTGGCTTGCCGCACGGCGACGTTGCGAAAACGATCCTCGTCGCCGACGCGGGCGACGAACTCCTTTACCAGCCGCGATTTTCCGATACCGGCTTCGCCAACGAGGCGGACAAGTTGGGCCGAGCCGCCGCACGCCTGGTCAAGGCTCGCCAGCATTCTATGCAGCTCCGCATCACGCCCTATCATCGGTGCGCTGAGGCCGAGCGCCTCGAGCCCACGCGCCGCACGCGGCGCCGCAAGCGGTGCATCCAGGCGATGGACGAGCACACTGCCAGCCTTGCCGCGAAGCACGACATCACCCAGCGGCTCGTAAGAGAAGGCATGCCGGGTCAGCCTGTGAGTGAGCTCGCCCACCAGCACCTCACCCGGTGCTGCCAGCGATTGCAGGCGTTGCGCCGTATTCACGGTATCGCCGGTCACCGAATAGGATTTGGCGGTGCCGATGCCCAATCCGCCAGTGACGACCGGCCCGGTGTTTATGCCGATGTGGAGCAACAGGGGCGAGCCGGAGTGGGGGGCGCTTTCGCCGAGCCGCGCCGTCCGGGCGATCATGTCGAGAGCGGCGCGAAGCGCACGCTCCGGATCGTCCTCATGCGCGACTGGCGCACCGAACAGAGCCAGCAGTGCATCGCCGATGAATTTGTCGACGAAACCGCCAAAGTTTCGCACGGCCGCCGTCAATTCCTTGAACAGTTCGTTCTGCAGCGCTTGCATCACCTCGGGGTCGAGCTGCTCGCTGAGTGTCGTGAAGCCGCAAAGGTCGGCGAACAGCACCGTCACCGTCCGGCGATCGGCGTCAGAGACGGGATGCGGCCCATCTTCGCTCTCGATGTTCGCAAGCAGCGACGGCGTTCGAGAAGGCGGCACGATGGTCCGGCTCGGTGTCGGAGTAGGCCGTTCGACGGCTTTTGCGGCCGCACCGACGCTTGCCCCGCATTTCGGACAGAACTCGAAATCAGGTGCGCAGGGGTAGCCGCAACTGGCGCATGGCACGGGCTGGCGCTTGCCACACCTCGGACAGAAAGCGTATCCGCTCTCAACCTCGAAACCGCAGCCCGAGCAGTCCATCGACAAGACCTCACCAATGCATGTCGCCCAAAAGTGAACCCGGTTTTGGGGCAACGACATGCATAAAAACAAAGACCTAAAGCGGCCGCGGCGGCGTGATTCCCCACGCACGTCACGGCCAGGGTACTCACAAGGATGAACCGTTAGGCGTCGACCAGCAAGCGGCAGCGCAAATCGGCATCGGGCGATCCGTGTGGATCCCGGGCGGAGCGCTGCCGATTCGGGCGGCTGCATAGCCGTCGTTTGCGAAAGTTCCCTCTTACCCTCCGTCTTCCTGCTATTGTGGGGACGAGGAGACGGACCGATGAGCGAGAATCGCAAGCTGGCCGCAATCCTGGCTGCAGATGTCGTCGGATACAGCCGGCTCGCGAGCGCGGACGAAGATCGTACCTTGGCGAGGTTGCGGGCCCTGCGCAGCGACCTGATCGATCCGATCATTGCCGTGCATAACGGGCGGGTGATCAAGCGCACCGGGGATGGGGCGCTGGTCGAGTTCCGCAGCGTGGTGGATGCCGTGCGCTGCGCCGTTGAGGTTCAGAATGGCATGGTCGAGCGCAATGCCGGCGTGCCGCAGGACCGCCGCATCGAGTTCAGGATCGGCATCCACCTAGGGGATGTGGTCGAGGAAAGCGACGGCGACCTGATGGGCGACGGCGTCAACATCGCTTCGCGTTTGGAGGGCGTCGCGGCGCCCGGCGCCATCTGCCTGTCCGAGGATGCCTATCGCCAGGTCAAGGCGAGGCTCGATCTCTCGGTCAGCGATCTGGGCAGCACGCAGCTCAAGAACATCGCCGAGCCGATCCGGGTCTATTCGCTGCAAGTCGGCAGCGCCGGGACCAGGGCGGCCGCTACCTCGGAAACCGAGAACCGACCGGCGACGGCAGCGCCGCCGAAGCTGTCGATTGCCGTCCTGCCATTCGCCAATATGAGCGGTGACGCCGAACAGGACTACTTCGCCGACGGCATCTCCGAGGACATCATCACGGCGCTGTCCAAACTGTCGCAGCTCTTCGTCATCGCGCGCAATTCGTCGTTCACCTTCAAGGGCCAGAACGTCCAGGTGCAGGAGGTGGGCACGAAGCTCGGCGTGCGGCATGTGCTTGAAGGCAGCGTACGCAAGTCGGGGAACAGGGTGCGCATCACCGCGCAGCTCATCGATGCAACCTCGGGCGGCCATCTTTGGGCGGAGCGGTTCGATCGCGAGCTGACCGACATATTCGCCGTGCAGGACGACGTAACCCAGCAGATCGTCGGTGCGCTGGCGCTCAATCTGACTGAGGGTGACCGTCAGCGGCTGGCGCCCGAGCACCCGCGCAACGCGGAGGCGTATGATTGTTTCCTGCGGGGCCGGGAGCTGTGGCACCGGCTGACGAAGGAGACCAACGTCGCAGCCCGCGATGTCTTGCAACGTGCCATCGACCTGGACCCGAAGTTTGCCTCTGCCCACGCTTTCCTCGCCCTCACGCACGGACTCGATTACCTGAACAGGTGGAGTGCCTCGCCGCCGGAATCGATGGCGCAAGCGGAAGAGATCGCAACGCAAGCGGTAACGCTGGATGACAGTGATCCCTGGGCGCACTGGGCGCTGGCCATAGCCAAGCTGTACACACGACGGCACGATGGAGCCATCGACGAGGCCGAGCACGCGATCGCCCTCAATCCGAACTTCGCCGAGGGGCACGTCATCCTCGGCGAGGCGCTGTACTTTTCGGGCAGACCCGAGGAGGCCCTCGAGAGTTTCGCCCGGGGGAAGACCTTGAATCCGTACTTTCCCGATGTGCTTCTGCACTTCCAGGCTTTGGCCGCGTTTCAACTGGGAAGGTACGAAGAGGCCGTCGACCTCTTGCTGCAACGGCTGGCTCGCAACGCCGTCACCGATGTCTCGCGCGCTCTTTTGGCCGCCTGCTACGGCCATCTCGGCCGTTTCGCCGAGGCCCGCGCGGCATGGCAGGAGGTGCTTCGCCTCAATCCCGATTATTCGCTGGAATACCGTCGCAAGGTCTTGCCCTACAAGAATCCTGCCGATTTCGAACTCGTGGTGGATGGGCTCCGCAAGGCCGGTGTTGTGCAGTGACAGGTGAGGCGATGTCAGGTCGCCTTGATCCCTGCCTGGCCGATCTTGCGCCATCGGGCGTTTTCGCGAACCAGTTTCAGGTCGTCGGTCGTCTCGGCAAAGGTCCGCAATCGGTATTGCCGGAGGAGGTCCGGGAAAAGCGCCCCTTCCGGCAGGCCGGCAAGCTGCTCGCGGACTGAGATCTTTTCATCGATGACCCGCATGCCCCAGGCATTTTCCCGAACCTGCAGCTCTACGGCCAGATCGCGCTCCTCCGGCGCGTTTTCGTCTAGCGCTGCCAGCAGGATCGAGTGGAAAAGCGCTACATAGCCGATCTGCCTCAGGCCGCCCACCACCCGCACGCGCGGCAAGATGGCAAGGACGAGGAACATCAGGAACAGGTTCGGCAGCAGCACGCCGTCCAGCAGCGCCTGCCTGAGATGCGGCCGCTCGAACGGGATGGAGAGACCATGCGGCCTGTCAGGCTCGATCAACTGCCCGTTCTCGAGCACGAGCTTGCGCACGCGTTCCTCGCGGATGCCCCAGAAATAGGCCGTGCTATTGGGCAGGAATCTGCCAAATGGGCCCGATGCCGCCTCTTGCAAGGCACGTTCGAGACGCTGGCGCCTTGCCGGCTCGATGAGCAGCCTGGAAAGAAGGCTGCCGTCGTGTTCCAGATGCCGCGCCATGGCGGCCGCGGCGAGCCGATCATCGATGAAGACCGGCCGGGCCATGCCGGAACGATCCCAATCGGCGACCAGATCCTCGTTGAGAGCCGTCAGCGCATCGGCGGCGGTCCCAAACACCTTGTCGTGGCCGGCAAGCAGCGTGCCCAGCCAGCGGCTGGCATCCGTTTCATCGCCCACCGCTTCGAGTGCCCGCTTGTTGAGGGAGACGGGACCGGCCACGCAGGCGCTCTTGCGGCACAGTTTGTGGCGCCCCATGCCAAACAAATTGACCTTGTCGTCGCCGACATCGAGCCATCCCGGCCCCTCCCGGCCGTTCGTCTCCATGGTCATCGTCGTTCCCATGAAGCCGACGAAGGCCGACAGCCCGTTTTCGACCGCGCCGAGCCAGGCAAGCAGGAGGGCATCGAAGGTGATCCGGTCCATCAGCAGCAGGCAGTGCAGGCCGGACTGGATCACCGGTCTGCGCTCGAACTCTTCGAGGGCCTTGCCGATCTCTTCAGGCTGCATGATCGCACCAAGGCGCTGATGCAGGACGTCGCGCAGGATCGACCGGGCAGCGACCGCCGGGGCCGATGCAGGCGTCGCCACCGGCCGCCACAGATGGCGGGCGTAATCGGAAACCGGGGCATTCCAGCTCTGCTCGATATCACGCACGACTTCCGGGCAGAGCAGCGACAGCACAGCTAGAATTTCCGCCGGAGGCGCAGCGGTTGGGTCAGAAATGGCGGTCATTGGTCCCGTCTAGCCGCTCGCGGTGCAAACGCCAAGGGAGACCAGACTTGCTGGACCCGGCCGGCCCACACCTAGATCGTCAACTCGATCAAAACAGGTAAGTCTCCAAACAGCGGATCTCAAAACCGCAGTCGGGCCATGCTCAGCAGGTCGTGGTACTGCCCGTCGGTAAAACCCGCCTTCACATGCCGACCTTCGACCTCGAAGCCATGGCTTGTGTACAGACGGACGGCCGGTTCGTTGTCGGCATAGACGGTCAACTCGACCCGCTTCAGGGCGCGCCAGTTGTCGGCCACGTCAAGCAGGGCGCCAAGTATGGCAGAGCCGATGCCCTTGCCGACAAAGCCATCGTCAAGGCCGATATTGATCTCGCCGATATGCGACCGGCGCGGCGACCCCTGCACGACCAGGCTGCCATGGCCGACGACCTTGCCGTCCAGCTCCGCGACGATCCAGGTGGTTTCCTGGCCGGCCTTGGCGATGCGCCGCTCGACCTGCTCCACCATCTCGAAGGGCATCCTGAGCGTGCCCCAGCGAAAGCCCGGCATGTTGAAGATAGCGCAAAGCGCCTCCGCGTCGCTTGGCCGGATGGCGCGGAGCTGCGGCTGGATTTTCTCGGAGGATGGCGAGGTCGTGCTGGTCATGGCGTTCCCGGCGAAGGCAATCGGCCCGGCACGATGCACCGGACGTCCCCTGAAAATCCAGCTATCTCTGCAAGCTATGCTGCCGATTGCGCGCTGAAATAGCGGGAGGCGGCAGAGAGTTTGAAGACGCCGCTGATGCCGATCCAGCCGAAAAGGGCAAGCCAGCACAATGTCTTGGGCGCCGTCCAGTCGATCCGATGCACCGCAGCGTCGGTGATGACGAGGCCAAGGATGGCAAGCAGGCCAACCAGAAACTGCGCCAGGCCAAGCACCAGCAGTTCCTCGCGCGGCGCGCTTTTCCAGACCAGATATACGCCGCCAGCGCCGGCGAGGAAGATGGCGCTGTAGACCTGGGCGTGGAAGGGATCGACCGGCCATGGCCAGGTGCTGCTGACCATCAGGGGAAACAGCAACATGCCGACGCCATAGAGCCCAAGGATCGCCGTTTCCGCCAACATGTAGCCGCGCCATGCGGGGTTTAGGGTCACGCCTCTTGCTGAAGGACGGGCCCTGGCCTGCCACAGGAACAGCCCGGATACCGCGGCCGAGGCAAGATAGACCAGGAACCAGAGCCAGGCCGCTTTGCGCTCGAAATTGAAATAGCCGAGATTGATCAACGAAACCGCCGACACGATGATGGTGAAGATGAAGGCCATGACGAGCACCAGCCTGCCGGGCGACCAGCGATTCCAGAACAAGAGCGCCCCCATCACCGCCATTTCGGCGGTGTAGAAGCCGCCGAGGAAGCGGGCACTGAATGGCGTGACGGGCCAGGGCCAGCGCGGCTTGACCAGTGCCGGCGCGAAAAACAGGCCGGCGCCCACGATCAGGACGATGATAACCCCTGCGGAGAAAAGGCGCAGGGCCGCCGGAAATGGCGGGTTGTCGGATGTCGGCATGGGAGAGAGCCCCAAGGATGAATTCCCCATGGACCATCATAGCGTCGGTTACCGCGAATGGAAATTGGACTGTCACCAGGCTTGTCTATTCGAATGGCCGTGCGGTCCGTTTCGCAGTAAAATAGCGACTCGGACCAAAGACCGGTCCGGTCAACACGCCTCGGGGGCGCATATTCCGGAGCCTGCACGATGAACGAAGCTCAGGACCTGTTCTCGCTTCTGCGGCAATCGACCGATGTCGATCCGCAGGCAATCGACGCGATCAAGCGAACCATCGCGGAGGGCGAGGACCGCGAGCTTTGCCGCATCAATGCGCCAGCCTTCGCCAGCAAGCATGGCCTCGACGAGGAACGCACCATAGGCGCCTTTCTCCACGCGGCGCGGGTGGGTATCTTCGACATTTCCTGGAATGTTCTGTGCCCCGGCTGTGGCGGCGTGCTCGACACCAACGCCACGCTGAAAACCCTGCAGAAGGACGAATACACCTGCGCGCTGTGCGCCGAGGGCTATTCGCCGACCCTTGACGAGATGGTTGAGGTGACATTCACCGTCAGTCCCCGCGTGCGCAGGATTGCCGCCCACAATCCACACGAACTGCCGTTGGTGGAATATTTCCGCCAGATCTACTGGGGGTCCGGCGTCGATCTGCCGGAAGAGGATTTCGCCAAAAAGATAGAGGCGTTCTCGCTGGAGGATATCGAGCTTGCGCCCGGTGAAAAGGCGTTTCTGCTCACACAGCTTCCGTCCGAATTCATCATCGTCTTCGAGCCGGTCACCCATTCAGCGCAGTTCATCGACGTGAAGGGCGAACCAACAAAGGAACGCCGAAGCCTGTCCTTGGTCTTCGACCGCGACCATGTCCAAAGCCAGACGCTGGAGATGCAACCGGGCCCGATGCGCATTTCGCTGGAAAACAGGACTGACACCCGCGTGCTGCCAACGGTCTTCATCGCCGGACCGGCATTGCATGATTTGCTGGGCAAACGCCGGCCCTTCCTGACGGCCAAGCGCCTGCTCACCAACCAGACGTTCCGCAATCTCTATCGCGCGGACACGCTCGACATCGACCAGCGCCTGAAGATCACCAGCCTGACCTTCCTGTTCACCGACTTGCGCGGATCGACCGCGCTTTACGAGCGGGTGGGCGACCTCTCAGCCTTCGATCTCGTGCGCGAGCATTTCCAGGTTCTGCACGAGATCGTCGCGGCGGAGGCAGGTGCGGTGGTGAAGACGATCGGTGATGCGGTGATGGCGACCTTCGCGACGCCTGATCGTGCGGTTGCCGCGGCCCTCAGGATGCGCGATGCGATGCGTGCACTCAACGACAAGAGCGGGCGCGAGGATCTTCTGCTCAAGATCGGGGTCCATGCCGGCCCCTGCATCGCCGTGTCCATGAACGAGCGCCAGGACTATTTCGGCCAGACGGTCAACATTGCTTCGCGGGTCCAGAACCTTGCCACCGCACAGGCGATCTTCGCCACTCGTGCGGTGGTCGATGACAATCTCACCGCCGATCTGTTGCACAGGAAAGCGCTGACGCCCGTGCCCCACGAGGTCTCGCTGCGCGGCATTGAGCGCGAAATAGCAGTCTATACGATCCCCTGAATACTTGGAGCAATTCCAGGAAAAGTGTGAAACGGTTTTCCCGGGAGAGGCGCGTGGCGCTTTCGCTGGGGAATTGCGTTAAAACAAAGAGATAGAGCGGGTTCGGCGTTTCCGTGAAACGGTGAACCGCTGCACTGCATGTCGCCCAAAAGTGGCCCCGGTTTTGGGGCAACGACATGCATCCAAACAAAGACTTAAAGCGCGTCGCCTGAATCCGTTCAACGCGACGCGCTTTGGGTCGTCTCGGCCCCTCACACACGCCTATAGACAAATAGACGATCGGTAGGCACCGAAGGCGGCGGCGGAAGGCGTTGCAACTGCGGGTGATGGAGCGGTATGCCGCTGACCGCGAAGCCGCCGACGCGAAGCAGGCGCGCGATCAGATCGGGAAGCCAGCTAAGGGTCACCACATCGCGATCTTCGTGGCCGGTGCCGAGGTCGGCATTGACAAGAGCGGCGTCGATGCCGATGAACCTGGGCGCCGTCTCGCTTATCTCGCCGAGCACGAGGTTTTCAGCGTCGGGAATTGAGCTGTCGTGTGCGGCAAGTGCGCGGTCGAACGCCACGATCCGGCGTCCGGGCAGGCGCTCGCGCAGGTGGTGGAACGTCCGGCCATTGCCGAGGCCGAGTTCGAGCACGGGGCCCTCGATCTTCGCCACCTCGACGCAGACTTGATCGAGAATGTCGCGCTGTGCGGTCATCCTGCGGATGAAACTCTCGAGGCGACTCATATGCGATTGTATGTCCTGAACCAGCCCAAGAAATCGGCGAGCCCGCGACGTGGGCGGTTCGCGGCTGAAACCCGAGGGCGACGTGTGGAACCCCGATCGAATTTCGCCGCATATAGAGGCGAACCCTGAACATTGCAACAATCGAACAGGCCGCCGGCAAGGACCATATCGGGTGGAACAGGCGGCACGGCGCGCGGCGGAACAGCGATCTCACTTGTAGGGGTCCGCGGCGTCCCGCAAGCCATCGCCGAGGAAGTTGAACGCCATGATGACGAGAACGACGGGGAGCATCGGCAAAAGCAGCCATGGATAGAACGCGATCACGTTGACGCTGCGCGCCTCGGTGAGCAGGATGCCCCAACTGGTTATCGGCGCCCTCAAGCCAAGCCCAAGGAAGCTCAGTGCCGTCTCGCCCAGGATCATGCTGGGTATGGAGAGCGTCGCCGTCGCGATCAGATGCGACATGAAGCCGGGAATGAGGTGCCGCCCGATGATGCGGCTGCTGTTGGCGCCCATCAATTGCGCGGCCAGAACGTAATCCTCCTCGCGCAAGGCCAGAAGTTTTGAACGCACTGCCCGCGCCAGTCCGGTCCAGTCGAGCAGCCCTAGGATGACGGTGATGCCGAAATAGATCACCGCCGGACTCCAGGTTATCGGCATAATCGCCGCCAGAGCCAGCCATAGCGGAATGCTGGGGATCGATTGCAGAACTTCGATGATGCGTTGAACGATCAGGTCGAAGATACCGCCGTGATAGCCGGCCAGTCCGCCGATGACGATGCCGAGCAGGAAGCTGAAACTGATGCCGACGAGGCCGATCGTCAGCGAAATGCGTGCGCCATAGATGATGCGCGAGAGCACATCGCGCCCCAGCCTGTCGGTGCCGGCCAGGAAGAGTTGCCCGTTTTCGGCAGGGCAGACCAAATGCCTGTCACCTTCGATCAGGCCCCAGAACCGGTAAGTGTCGCCCCTGCAGAAGAAACGCAGCCGCTGAACATCACCCGTGTTCTCGATATAGTTCCGCTTGAGCGTGTCCATATCCAGCGTCATCTGGCGGCCATAGACAAACGGCCCGACGAACTCGCCGTTGTGGAACAGGCGCACCCGCTGCGGCGGCGCATAGATGTAGTCCATGTTGCGCGTGTGCAGATTGTAGGGCGCCAGGAACTCGCAGATCAGTATCCCGGAATAAAGCACTGCCAGGAATATGCCGGATACAAGGGCAAGCCGGTGGTTTCGGAATTTCCACCACATCAACCGCAACTGCGACGCCTGGAAGACCTTCGACTGCTCCGGCGTCATCGCCTCGACCGACTGCAGGTCGAGGGGCGCGGTGGAAACGTAGTGTTGCAGTGGAGCACCCGGAGCGGGCAGCGGCGAATGCGTGTTCATTTGGTGCTACCGCCCTGCAAACGAATTCGTGGATCAAGCAGCGCCAGCGCCAGGTCGGAGATCAGCACTCCGATGACCGTCAGGAAGGCGAGGAACATCAGGAACGACCCTGCCAGATACATGTCCTGGCTTTGCAGCGCCTTGATCAGCATCGGCCCGGTCGTTTCCAAGGACAGGACGATCGCCGTGATTTCGGCGCCGGAGATGATGGCCGGCAGGATAGAGCCGATGTCGGAAATGAAGAAATTGAGCGCCATGCGCAGCGGATATTTGACCAGCGCCTTGAAGGGATGAAGGCCTTTGGCGCGCGCGGTCACCACATACTGCTTGTGTAGCTCATCGAGCAGATTGGCGCGCAGCCGCCGGATCATGCTTGCCGTGCCCCCGGTGCCGATGATCAAGACCGGGATCCAGAGATGGGCGAGGATCGACTTCGCCTTGTCCCAACTCATCGGCTCACCGAGATATTGCTGGTCCATGAGATGGCCGATGGATGTGCCGAACCAGATGTTGGCGAAATACATCAGGATCAGCGCCAGCATGAAGTTCGGAATGGCAAGGCCGAGAAGACCGAAGAAAGTCAGGCCGTAATCGCCCCAGCTGTATTGATGCGTGGCTGAGTACATGCCGATCGGAAAGGCGATGAGCCAGGTGAAGATGATCGTGACGAAGGAAACCAGCACGGTCAGCCACATTCGGTCCCCGACGACGTCGCGAACCGGCAGCTCATATTCGAAGGAATAGCCGAAATCGCCCTGCAGCATCCCGCCGACCCAGTAGAAGTAGCGAACAACCATCGGCTTGTCGAAACCATATTCCTTGCGCATCATCTCTATGCGGTCGGAATCCACTGCTTCGCCCTGAGCCCGAAGCTCGGCAACATAGCTGTCGAAATAGTCGCCTGGGGGAAGTTCGATGATCGTGAACACCAGCGCCGATATGATCAGCAGCGTTGGAACCATCACAGCGATACGCCAGACAAGATATCGAAGCACGCTCAGGACTCTCCAAGCCAGAATGTATCCGGCATATAGACACCGAAATAGGAAGTCGGGTCGTAGCCGTAGAGCGCCTTGTCAGGCAGATTGCGCAGCCGCGAGGACGCCAGAACCGGCTGATGCGTTCCGTTCACCGTGCCGATCGAAAACACCTGATCTGTGTAGATCGACAGCATTGACGTCCAGATTTCGGTGCGCTCCGTGCTTTCGGTCGATGCGTTCCAGCGCGCGAGTAAAGCCATCAACTCGACTACAGGGGGAAGATCGGGCGCCTCACCCATCTTGCCATGAGACAAATAGTGAGCACCCCAGAGCGGCCATTGCAGCTGGTCGTCGATGGTGGGGGCCAGCTGGTACGGGTTCATATCGGGGGTCGGCACGCCATTGTCGATGCCCGACCACATCGACATCATGATCTGGCCGCCAACCGCGCGGCTACGGAAGATGTCGCGCTGCGAAGTCCGGATGAACAGGGCGATGCCGATCTTGCGCCAGTGATCGGTGATGAGTTCGAGCGCGTCGGTTTCCAGCGTGCTTTCGCCGGCCGTTTCCACGATGATTTGCGCCGGGCGTCCGTCGGGAAGTATGCGCAGCCCGTCATCGCCACGCTTCTGAAGCCCGGCCTCGTCGAGCAGGGCATTGGCCTGGTCGGGATCATGGGCGACCCAGGCCTTCGCGAATTCCGGCCGGAAGAGCGGGCTCTCCGGCAGCACCGTATCGGCACTTTCCTGAGCCAACCCGTAGAACACAGCCAAATTGATCTCGCGCCTGTCCACAGCCAGCGAAAGTGCGCGGCGCACGCGCACATCACGGAAAAGGCCACGCCACACCAGGTCAGCACAATTCAGATTGGGCAGCAGCGCCAGCCGCGAACCCTGTGTGCGTTTCCACAGATGCATCTTCACCGGGTAGCGCTTCTCCGCATCCTTCAGGAAGGAGTAATCGGTGAAGTCAATTCCCAGGCTCTGCAGGTCGCTCTCGCCCGCACCGGTCTTGGCGGAAATGATCGTCGACGAGCTGACGTTCATGACAATCCGGTCGACATAGGGCAGTTGCCGGCCATTCTCGTCTATTCGATGAAAGAACGGATTGCGCTCGAAGACGAACTGCTCGGCCGGCGGCTTGGTCCGGTTCTGCCAGGGATCGAGGGTCGGCAGTTCCGGGTTCTCGGGGCGATACTGCCGCGACATGCGGATATGCAGGAGCGTCCATTTCCGGGCCCGGTTCTCCTTCATGAGGCCAGCGAGCCGGAATGGGTCCTGGTACTTCTTGTGGAACTGCTTGAGATAGGCGGCCGGCAGAACAAGCGACAGCGGCGCCGCAGCGGCGAGCTTGGGCAGGAAGTCGGGATTGGGCGCCTCCCAACTGTAGCGGACCGTCAACGGATCGACGATCTCGAAGCGTGGCGGCTTGCCGTCCGCCATCAGGGCCGGGGCGAGCCCGCCTTGCGAAAGCTCGTCGTTCAGCCAGACATCTTCCCAGCAATAGCGAAAATCCTCCGGCGTCAAAAGGCTGCCGTCAGACCATTTGTGCCCTTCCCGTATCTTGAAAGTGAAGACGCGATCATCGGCGACGTCGAAACTTTCGAGAATGTCGGCTTGCATGTTGAGCTTTTCGTCGTAGCCGACCAGGCGAGCATATCCATAGATAGTCATCATCCGGATATCTTTCTGGCTGCCGATGATCGTTCGCAGCGTGCCGCCATATTGGCCCGGCTGCCGACCCATCGCAGCGAGATTGATCGCGCGCGGGCTCTTGGGCAGACGTTCGGCGAGTGCCGGCAGCGCCCTGGCCTTCAGCTCCGGCTGAAGGAATTCCGGCTCCAGATCGCCGGCGCGCGACGTGCCCGGCAGAAATGCCGAAGCCATGAGGCCAAGGACAGTGCGCCGGCTGATCAATGGCGTAGCTCGCTGACATCGGCCGAACGTCGGGCCAGCACGAGGTGGCCGCCGCCAAGATCGAGCGGCGACAGCACATCCTCCTCGCCCTCGTCGCGGAATTGCGGTCCCCATGCGCTGGTGTCGGAAGCGCCGCTGAGCTTCAGCGTCTTGAAATCCATCGGCCTGTCGAGATCGGGGAAAGGTACTGCGGCGACCAGTGACCGCGTGTAGGGGTGGACCGGTTTCCGAAGCAGAATTTCGCGCGGCGCAAGTTCGACGATACGCCCGCCGCACATCACTGCGATGCGGTCTGCCATGTAGTCCACCACTGCCAAATTGTGGGATATGAACAGGTAGGTCAGGCCCAGTTCCTTCTGCAGGTCCTTCAGAAGGTTCAGGATCTGCGCCTGGACAGAGACATCGAGCGCCGAAACCGGTTCGTCGCAGATCAGGAGTTCAGGCCCTAGCGCCAACGCCCGCGCGATGCCGATACGTTGACGCTGCCCGCCGGAGAAACTGTGCGGATAACGCTGGATGAAGCGCGGATCGAGCCCGATTGCCTGCATCAGGCTCTTGACCATGGCGAGTCGGGACGCGGCATTGCCACGTCGATGGATTTCCAGGGGCTCGCTCAAGATGTTCTCCACCGTCATGCGCGGTGAAAGCGACGACACCGGATCCTGGAAGACCATCTGGATTTTCGCGCGAAGCATGCGCAGGGCGTCTCCCTCGGCTTCGAGGACGTCGATCGGTCCTTCGCGGCCGTTGAAGATCACAGAGCCGCCGCTAGGGGTGACAGCCCGCATGAGGATTTTGCTGACGGTGGTCTTGCCGGAGCCGCTTTCGCCGACCAGACCCAGGCACTCACCCCGCCTGATATCGAAGCTCACGCCGTCCACGGCGCGAACAGAGGGTTGGTGATCTCCGCCGAACCATCCGGACTTGCGGATGGTGAAAGTCTTCGTGAGATCCCTGACCGACAGCAGGATGTCGTCCGGCCCCTTCGATGCCGGCGCCGTCTGTTTGCCGAGCAGGTTCTCGACATTCACCGGAACCTCGCGGAGTGCCTTCAGCCTTTCGCCAGGCTTCAGGTCGAAATGCGGAACGGCCGCCATCAGGCCTTTCAGGTAAGGGTGACCTGGCCGACGGAATATCGCCTCGACAGGTCCCGCTTCCATGATCTCTCCATGGTAGATGACCACCACCTCGTCAGCGACATTGGCGACCACGCCGAGGTCGTGCGTGATCAGCAGCATCGCCATGTTCAGCTTGGTCTGAAGCCCGCGCAGCAATTGCAGGATTTGCGCCTGGATGGTGACGTCCAACGCCGTCGTCGGCTCGTCGGCGATCAGCAAGGCGGGCCGACAGATAAGCGCCATGGCGATCATGGCGCGCTGACGCAATCCTCCCGAAAGTTCAAACGGATACATATCATAGGCGCGCTTGGGATTGGGAAAACCGACAAGGCTGAGCATTTCCTCGGTCCGCGCCTTGCGCTCCGCCCGAGGCATAGGCGTATGGATCTGCAGGGATTCGCTGACCTGGTTGCCGATCGTGTGCAGCGGCGACAGCGATGTCATCGGCTCCTGAAAGATCTTGCCGATGCGGCTGCCTCTCAACGCCCGGATTTCGGGTCCGTCACGCGGCATCTGCAGGATATCCTGCGTCGTGCCGGGCTTTTCAGGATCGGAAAACAGGATGCGGCCGCGAACATGGGCAGTCTTCGGCAGAATGCCCATCACGGCCTGGCTGAGAACCGATTTTCCGGAACCGGACTCGCCGACAAGCGCGGTAACCTTGCCGGGCAGGACGCGAAGATTTGCACGCCTGACAGCATGCAACGGCCCCCCGACGATGGCAAACGAGATGCCAACATCTTCGATCCGCAGCAGGTCAACACCCGAATTCATACCCGAATTCATTCTCACACCAGCCCCAATCTGGCGGCCTGCCTGGCGGCGGGCCCAGAAAGCGAGACTAGCGCATTGCGTGCCTAGAGCAACTTGGATTCTAAACGGTCGCCAGTTCCCTGACGGAACCGGCGACCGGATTGCAGACCAAAAGCGTTCGGATCAGATCGTGGCGGTTACTGAAGCTTCCGCCGGTCGCCTGCCGACAGCCGGGCGGCATCGCGATGAAGCAGCATGACCTGCTCGGCGTCCGATATCCGGTCGTGAACCGGCTCCATCGCACTGTCTTCATCGAGCGCAAGAGCGCCCGACAGATCGGGTGAAAGCACCGTCAGCTTCTTGATGCCCGCCAGTTCCTCGTTACCGAGCGTCAGCCAGCTGTTGGTGCCGCAATAGCTGGCGAAGTCTTTGCTGGCGAGAACGCTGTGCGGATATTTCTTGGTCAGGGTCTGGAGGCGCTGGACCTCGTTTACAGCCGAGCCGAAGACAGAGAATGTCAGCCGGTCGGTAAGGCCGACATTACCGAACATCACATTGCCGACATGCAGGCCGATACCGAAGCCTATGTCGCTCAACCCCTGCTGCTTCCTGCGCAGATTGAGATCCATCATGCGCGCGCTGGCCTTGTGCGCCGCCGCAAGAGCTGCCTGGCAGGCGATCTCGGACTGCGAGCGGTGCCTTTCGCAAGGGTAGACGGCAATGAAGCCATCCCCGATGAAACTCATGATCTGCCCGCCTTTGCGATTGAAAGGTGCGGCAACGGCGTCGAAAAACTGGTTCAGCGTATCGATGTAGATTTCGCGGCCGGAGGTTTCGGCAAGCCTTGACGACCCGCGCATATCGGCCATGACCAGTGCGGCCCGGATTGTATCGCCCTCGCCGCGCTTGATCTGGCCGTCCAGCACGCGCCTGCCGGCGTCGCCGCCGAGATAAGTGGTCATCATGTTGTCGGCGAGCTTGGTAAGCACCGCCATCTTGGTTGCGATAGCGAGATGGTTCTGGATGCGCAGCAGTGCCGCAATCATGCTGTCGCTGAAGCCCGCAGCGCTGTCGGTGGACCAGGACCCCATCATGCCCTGCGTGGTGTTGCCGCTGAAGGGATGGACGAAAGCCATGTAATCGGTGACGCCCATAAGCCTGAGCTCATCGAAAACAGGAAACTCCGACGGCACCGACGGGTCGAACCGGCGCCGCAGATGGTCGAGCTTGTTGCTGAGCAGATGGTAGTATGGGCTGGTCACGAACCTGTCGGACGGCACCCCACCCTCGTTGCGGAAGCCTTCTACTTCGAGGCCCTGGCCGCGAAACCAGGTGAAGCCAAGCGCGTCATAAAGCGGATGAAGCATGGAAAAGCTCAGATGCACCCGCTTCAGTGGCAGGCCGGCGGCAGCCAGCCGTTCACAAAAGCCTTTTACCAATGTTTCCAGGTCGTTACCCTCGAGCGCCGATTGGGTCAGCCAATCGGCAACCTTATCCACGAGAATGGTGGAAATTTCTGTGCTCATGCTATCTCCAAACCCGTCCAAGATGGGCCACTCCTTTGATCCGCCACAACACAGTCCGCCAACGACCCAAGGATAAGACCCTCGAAATCAATGAAGCCGGCTTCGGCGGCAAAAGCCGGCGAAGAATTTCCCGAATGACTGTCGTTGCAGGCAAGGAGCGGGCGTAACTGCATTTATCTGTTGCGCCATCATGTGGCGAGGCTGCCGGCGGAGTGCAACCACGATCCTGACATCGGTCGAAAAAATTCGCCGGCAAGAGGCCGTCAGGCCTTCACCACCGTTTCTCGGGCTAGCCCGAGGCGGCCAAAAACATTGCGCGTGTCGACGATCAGCAGGGCGTGATCGGCGATCGCCTGATAGTCGATCGCGTCGTGGTCGGTTGCAACGACCACAGCATCGAAATCCTTCAAGGCCGCCTCGGTCAATTCGACCGAGCGACGCCCCTTGATCGCCATATGCTCGCGTGTGCTGGGAATCTCGGCCACATGCGGATCGTGGAAATCCGCCTTGCCGCCCCATTCCTCGATGAGTTCAATGAGCCGCAATGACGGGCTTTCGCGGATGTCGGGCACATTCTTCTTATAAGCGAGCCCGATGATGAGAACGCGCGAGCGGCTGAGCGCCTTGCCGCAGCGGCGGTCCAGCGCCTTCGCCAGTTCATCGACAACATGACGCGGCATGGCCGTGTTGATCTCCGCCGCCAGTTCGATGAAGCGGGTCGGCAGTTCGTATTCGCGCGCCTTCCACGTCAGGTAGAAGGGATCGATCGGAACGCAGTGCCCGCCAAGTCCGGGGCCAGGATAAAAAGGCATGTAGCCGAAGGGCTTGCTCTTTGCCGCCTCGATCACCTCCCAGATGTCGATGCCCATCGCACCGAGCACCACCTTCAACTCATTGACGAGGGCTATGTTGACCGAGCGGAAGATGTTTTCCGTCAGCTTGACCGCCTCGGCGGTCGCCGTGCTGGAAACCGGAACGACGGTTTTGACCACGCTTTGGTAGAAAGCCTGCACGAGCGTCGCCGCTTCGATGCCGTCGCCTGCCACGACCTTGGGGATCGTCGCGACTTCGAAGCTGCGATTGCCGGGATCCTCGCGTTCGGGCGAGAAACCGAGAAAGAAGTCTGTGGTCGACTGCAAGCCGGTTTTTTCCAGTATGGGCTTGATCACGTCGTCGGTGGTGCCGGGATAGGTGGTCGATTCCAGCACGATCAGCTGACCGAGACGCAGATGCTTGGCGATGGTGCCTGCCGTGTTCCTGACAAAGGAGAGGTCCGGTTCACGGTGTTTGGTCAGCGGTGTCGGAACGCAGATGATGATGACATCGCAGACGGCCAGTTCGGCAAAATCCGCAGTGGCGCGGAAGCGTCCGCTCGCCACCTGGTCGGCAAGGGCTGTCGAGGTCACCGCCTCGATGTAGGATTGGCCCTTGTTCAGGCTCTCGACCTTCTGGACTTCGATGTCGAAGCCGGAAACCGGAAAGCCGGCGCGTGCGACCGCAACCGACAGAGGCAATCCGACATAGCCCAATCCGATCACGCCGACTTGCGCCGAACGCGTCGAAATCCGGTCCAGGAGACGGTCATATGTCGATCGTGAGGCGTCCAAAAATCTGCTTTCCCGTCAATTCGGACAGACTACCCGCGGCCCATGGCGAAGCTCATCGGATCCCGAGAACCATGGCCGAGGCATATTGCCGAAAATCGATTTCCGCAAGCCGTCATCGGACCGGCGCCTTCGCCTTCAGGCGTGCGGCAGCCATCGCATAGCCGCCGTCGGCACCATCGATGAAATGAACATGATCGGGCTGCAGCGGCGAGATGACGAGGCATGTCATCAAGGCCGACTGCTGGCGGTGCAGGCCATAGCTGCAGATGCCCGCCTCTTCCGCCTGTTTCAGCCGGCTCTCGATCCGTTGCAAGACATCCGCGTCAACGTCGATGGTCATCTTCAAGCCGTCGTCGAATTTCCGGAAATCCGAATTGCTGGCCACCTCGCGTTTGTAGACCTTCGGATCGAAACGGCCGATCGTCCAGCCAAATCTATCGGTAACAGCCGTAAGCGTCATCAGGAACACCACCCACAGCTTCATCAGCCACCGCCGCCCTGGCGGCGCCGTGGCCCGCGCCTCGACATCGAGGCCGGCGGGCAGAATGCTGTAGGCCGGCCCGTCTACCGGCACCGGGTGGCCATCGCGTTCCTGCCTGCTGGCAAGGGCGATGATGTCGGAGGCCAGAAACTGAAAACCGCGCAAGTCGCTCGATGCCCCAGGTATGGCTATGATCGACACGATTTCGCCATGCCGGGCCTCGATCGGGTTCCAGCGGCAGGAGAGGCCGGTCAGATCAGGCCGCGCCCCGGCCGGCGCGGGGTCGATGCGGTAGCGCCCCGCTTTCATCTCGGCTTCCGCCCAACTGCCGCCACCGCCGGCAAACATCGCATAGAACGCCGCTTCCGAGGCCTGGAACCTCGCCACGCGAACGTCGAGGCCTTGCGCTCTTATATCCTTTATCGGCACGATTGCCGCACGCAAGGTCAGGTCCAGTTCGTCCGCCACCCATCTCTGGACAGAAGCCAGCGCGTTACGGGCGATCTCCAGCGCCGAGCCGGGAAACGCCACAAGCGCGCCGTCGCCGCCGAAGACAAAGGGAAAATCCTGCCGGCCCAGCGCATTGAGCAGCGCCGAGATGACGCTGGCGCCGGCCATATTGACGGTCTTATAGCGCCCAGCCTCGATCGCCTTGGTCGAGCCGACGATGTCGGCGGTGGCCAGCGCCCAGCCATCCGGCAAAGGCCGATAATTGTCGATATCGGCAACGCTTTCGAACTTTGCGAATACCGGCAAGGAAGCGACAAACGGGTCGGGCGCGGCAGCTGTTTCCATGACCATCAGATAGCACATTCCACTGTTTAGAGGTGAAGTCGATCATGCTACGAAATTGACTTGCGCAGGCTTTCCGATGATAGGGTCGCGCGATGCGAATTGCCTTCTACGCGCCGCTGAAGTCGCCCAATCATCCCGTTGCCTCCGGCGACCGCCAGATGGCACGGATGCTGGTCAAGGCGCTGAAGCATGGCGGGCATAGCGTCGAACTGGCATCCGAACTGCGCTTGTATCTACGCGAGCCGGAGTCGAAAAGTTTCGATGCGCTCAAGATCGAAGCCCGAGAGGAAGCCGCGCGGCTGACCAAGCTTTGGGATCGTCACGGCAAGCCCGATCTCTGGTTCTCCTATCATCCCTATTATAAGGCGCCCGACCTGATCGGGCCCGGACTGGCGTCGGCCTTTGCCGTCCCCTATGTGACGGCCGAAGCCTCCTATTCGAGGCGGCGCAACACCGGTTTGTGGGCCGACACGCAAGGCTTGGTGGCGCGAGCCGTCGAACAGGCAGCGCTGAACATCTGCTTCACACACAGGGACCGCCAGGGACTGGCAGATGCGATTCCCGACGCCGCTCTCGGTATGCTTTCGCCCTTCATCGACACATCGGCATTCCGGGAAATGCCGGCACGCGGTTGTCCGACGCGCCTCGTTACCGTCGCAATGATGCGCCCGGGCGACAAGGTCGAAAGCTATCGCATGCTGGCGCAAGCGCTCGGCCCGATCGGCCACCTGCCCTGGACCATGTCGGTCGTCGGGGATGGGCCTGCCCGTGACGAGGTGAAAGCGCAATTCGCCGGCTTGCCCGCCGACCGTATCGAATGGCTTGGCGCAATCGAGCCGGCTGCCGTGCCTGATGTGCTCTGCAGGGGGGGAATTTACGTCTGGCCGGGCTACGGCGAGGCCTATGGCGTTGCCTATCTTGAAGCACAGGCCGCCGGTCTTCCGGTGGTGGCTCAGGACATCGCCGGCGTGCCGGAGGTCGTGCGGGACGGTCAGACCGGGTTTCTCACCCCGCCGGGCGATGTGGCGGCGTTCGCTTCCGCCATTGAAAGGCTACTGGCCCGCAACGACGAAAGAACAATCATGGCCGCAAAAGCCAGACGTTTCATCCTCGAAGAACGCTCCCTCGGTGCTGCAGCCGCGCGTCTGGCCGAACTTCTTTCGAAGATCCCCGTTTCATGACACCCGATCGGATCTGGCAGCCCTTGGTGGCAGAACTGGCGCGCTGGCAACGGGCGGGCCGCAAGGCGGAGTTCTGGCTGCGCGACGATGACGCCGTGGAGCCGACGCCTGAGCTTGATCGGCTGCTCGACCTCACAGGTGAATTCGCGGTTCCGGTCACCCTGGCCGTCATTCCGGCCCTGACGGATGAGAAGCTTGTCGTCCGGCTCGACGAGGCGCCGCACGCCACGGTCGCCATCCATGGCTGGGCGCATCGAAATCATGCGCCCGGGGACCAGAAAAAGCAGGAGCTCGGCGCGCATCGGCCACGCGCGGCGGTGCTGGATGATCTGGCTCGCGGGCTGTCGCACCTGACGGGCCTGCACGGCGCGCGTGCCGTTCCGATGCTGGTGCCACCCTGGAACAGGATCGACACCGGCCTGGTATCCGACCTTGGATCGATAGGATTTGTGGCATTGTCGGTCTATGGGCCGCCAAAGCCGGCTCCCCTGGCGGTCATCAACAGCAATGTCGACATCATGGATTGGCATGGCACGCGCGGCTGCCGCGATCATGGCCTGTTGGTTCAGGCGATCGTCGCGCAATTGCAGCATGCATTCGACGGCGGCGAACCGGTCGGCCTGCTCACCCACCATCTCGTCCATGATGAGTCGGCCTGGCTTTTCCTCGAACGGCTGTTCACGCTCACCGCACGGACTGAGGCCTGCGCATGGCTTCCCATCAGGACACTGATCGGGCGCAGCGCCGGCAGAGGAAAATAGCTCAGCGCTTCTTGTTCAATGAGACCGGGAATTTGAGCGTCTGGCCATCGCGCGCGGCAAAAGCGCCGGCAAACCTTTTTTTGGCCAGTTTCTCGATCTCGTCCAGTTGCTCGTCGGTGCGTGTCGGATCGTGGTGAAACAGCGCAAGCCCCCGCGCACCGCCCGCCTCACAGAGCTTGACGCCCTGTTGCCATGTCGAGTGCCCATGACCGCGGCGGCGTTCCATTTCCTCCTCGGTGTAGGTACAATCGTAAACGACGAGGTCGGCATCTGCGATCAGGCCGAGCACCGCCTGATCGAGTTTGTCCGGCTCGTGCTCGGTGTCTGTGATCACTGCCACGACGCGGCCGCCCCATTCGACCCGGTAGCCTATGCAGCCGCCCGGATGGACAAGACTGGCGGTTCGGACCACCACCCCTTCGCGCGGCCGAAGCACGTCTCCGGATACGAAATCGTGGTAGTCGAGGCTTGCCTTGCAGATATCCAGTCTCACCGGAAACCACGGCGGCCGTATGAACTCATCGACCATCTGCCTGGTCGTCATGCGTCCTGCAAGATGCCCGGACCAGAGCGCAATCTTGACGCTCCGGTCATAGATCGGCGCAAACACCGGCAGCCCGATGATGTGATCGTAATGACAATGGGTGAAGAACAGGTCGAAATCGGTCACGCCCGACGCCCGAAGCGCCCCACCGGCAGGCCGCAGGCCAGAGCCCGCGTCGAACAGGAGCGTATGCTTGCCGCATCGCATCTCGATGCAGATCGTGTTGCCGCCATAGCGGGAGAATTCTGGCCCGGATACCGAAATGCTGCCGCGTACCCCCCAAAACCTGACCAGGAAAACATCGTCGTCCATGCTAGCCCTTCGCAGTACCGTCACTCATCGTAGCCAAACAACGGCTGCTAGGCGAGACAGGTTTTGTCCGGGTGGCCTTCTCAGGGGCCAGTGCCGTCGCGACGGTGGATCGAGCAGTCATTGTTATTTGGCGCTTCGTGCGTCGATCAGATCCGCGGTCGTATGGCTTAGGCGGTCGGCAAGAACCCGTAATATCTCGATGGTCATTTCCGGGTACTCCCGCATAAGCCTCAAGAAATGATCCTTGCGGATTCTCAAGGCCTCCACCGGACTTGCCGCTCTGACGGTGGCTGTGCGGGAGCTGTTGCACAATATGGCGATCTCGCCAACGATCGAATTTGGCACCATTTCGGCAATTTTTATCGGTCCGCTGTCGGAATCGACCAGAATATCCGCGCTGCCTGAAAGGATGACATAGGCGGCGTCTCCCTCGTCGCCCTGACGGAAAAGGATCTGCCCGGCGCTGTAGCTCACCCGGTCGGATGTGAACGCGAGCAGCTTGAGTTTTGTCGACTCGATGCCGGAAAACAAGGGAATGCGTTGCAGCATTCCAACTTCATCCTTGAGCAGCATTGTCGCAAACCTCCCAAAATTCGCGTTTGCCAGACTAGAGCAACGAACGCCCTGATGGAATTAATTCTGTTTCCGGGATGGCGAGGCGAGCCACGCGGTGGCTCGCCCGATGTCGTGCGATCGGGCGATGTCGCCTGGCAAATTCCCACCTGCAGAACGATCCCATCTGAATGTCCGTACCTCTATGACAGCAGTTCCTTGAAGATACCGTTGCCTGCCAAAAGTGTCTCGTGTGTTCCGTCTTCCACCAATTGACCCGAGTCGAAGACGACAATGCGATCGAACATCGCCGCCATTGCCGGATTCGTCACCACCCACACTATTGCCGGCGAATGGCCGTCGCACCTGGCTGCCTCGAGCACGTTTCGAAGCACCTTCTCCTGCATGCGATGGTCCAGCGCCGACAGCGGCCGGTTGAGAATGAGAAAATCGGGACGCTTGAGCAGGGCCCGGGCAACATCGAGCTTCTGTCGCTGTCCACCGGTCAGCCGCCTGCCGCCGGAGCCGACGTTGAAGTCGAGGCCGACATCCAGCAGCTCGGCATAAAGCCCCAGTTCGTCAAGAATGTCATAGACGATGGAGCGTATGCGGTCCGGCGCGTCGGGATGGCTGTTGCCCACACGCCCGAACAGGACATTGTCCATGACGGTGGCCGCGGCAATGTATTTGGCGGGATCATACCGTTCGATCGCATCTTGCAGCTCGGGCGGCAGGTTTTCATAGAACCGGTTGCGTGCAGAGACGATCTTGCTCATCAGCTCGTCGCTCAGCAGGCCGAAGCGGTGCCGGGGTTCGATATAGGCAAAGCTCAAGGTGACGATCATGGCACGGTCGTTCTCGGAAACCGCCTCGTGTGGACGGTTCTTGAGCCGTTGCAGCAAGGTTTCGTAGGCGGGTATCTCCTCGGCGCTCATGAAGGCGAGCTGCTGGAAGAACTGGTGATCGGGCGGCAGGTCGGCAAACAGCTCGATCGCCTGTTCGGCGATCTCCATGCCCATTTCGTAGAGCGTGCGGTCGAGGCCCGCTTCTTTCAACACGGAAGCAAAATAGGGATTGGCCGCCAGAGCCCTGTCGGCCAGCTTGGGGCCGGCGGCGGCGCCGAATAGCAGGTTTTCGCCGATCGTTGCTTCCTTGTTGTAAGCGCCCGGTTCGAAAGGAACCACCAGGCCGCTCAGCCCTTCCTGTTCCAGCCGGGTTCGCAGCGCCGCACGCAGTTCGACGATCCGCCTGGCAAGCTCCGTGTGACGCGTGAGGTTAGCCGAAGAGCGCAAGCCAAGATCCAGGATGTCGCGCGACAGGACAACCGCGTCGAGCACCCGGCGCACGGCTTCAAAGAGGTCGTGCGGGCCGGTAGCGCCGGCGGAAGCATAGTTGATCCAGTCGCTCTGGATATCAAGATCCGGATTGCCCGACCGGCGCGCCTCATGCATGTTCCAGCGGTGCTGGTCTGCCGCGGCGCCATCATAAGTCACCGGTGTCAGCGGCGCATGCTTCAACCCATAGAGCAGGTTGTCGCGAAGGCTGGCCTGGAACAGGAAGACATCCGACGAGGCGTAGGACATGCGCCGGCCGGTCACTGCTTCGGGGAGTTCAAGCAGGTCATCGGCGCCCGAAGCGACCTTC
Source organism: Mesorhizobium sp. P2_A12 (assembly GCF_056405075.1). Taxonomy (NCBI): domain Bacteria; kingdom Pseudomonadati; phylum Pseudomonadota; class Alphaproteobacteria; order Hyphomicrobiales; family Phyllobacteriaceae; genus Mesorhizobium; species Mesorhizobium sp. P2_A12. The sequence goes on along the minus strand of NZ_JBFUCU010000004.1, from coordinate 12,996 downwards.
CCGCTGGCCGGCCAGTTCAGCCGCGCGAAAGCTTCTGCAAGCGCCTCCGCGCCACCTGTCGCGGTGCTGACCAGCGCCACCGTCTCTCCCGGCTTGACCTGCAGGGAGATACGGTCGAGGAGCATGGCACCGCCATCGTCCGCGATGGACACACCGATCGCCGACAGGGGGTTGGTCATCGGGCCGGGATCTTCGATCGTCAATGCCCCGATTCTTGGCTCGATGAGACCGTCGACGGTGAACTGTTCAACGACCTGCTGATATTTGACCTGGACGTCCTGCCGCGCCTGATCCCAGTCGATCAGTTCCTTCATCGGTCCGGGCAGGTCCTTGTAGGCGCTGATCACGGCCACGAGCTGGCCGACGTCCAGCCGCCCCTGGATGACCAGATACCCGCCGATCATGTAGAACAGAAAGGGCGTGAGCTGCGCGAGAAAATTGTTGAGGAACTTTACCATGAATTTCCACTGGTAAAGGTCGAAGCGGATCTTGAAGATGAGCCCGAGCCGGGCAGCTATGTCGGCGCGCTCGTAATTCGACGTATCGTGGACGTGAACCGCGCCGATGCCGTCGACGATTTCGCCAACCCGGCCCGAAAGCGCGCGCGCCGTCAACTGCCGCTCGCGCCCGAGCACGATCAGCCGCCGCCGCATTCGCGGGATGAGCACGATCTGGATCACCACGATCACGACCGCTATCATTCCGAGCCAGACGTTCTGGACCATGATGAAGAGCATGGCCGTCAGCGCCTGGCCGCCGAGCAGTACCGGCTGCAGGAAGGCATCGCCGATGAAGCCGCCCAGCGGCTCCACCTCGTCCTTCACCATGGTCGCCACTTCGGCGGATTTCACCCGCTTGAAGTAAACCGGCGGAAACCGCAGCACACGATCGACCAGATCGAAGCGGATCCGCCGCAGCATGCGCTCGCCGAGGCGGCCCTTGTAGGTGTTGATGTAGAGTTTGAACAGGCCGTTGATGACGACCAGCAAGAGGAACACAAGGCTCAGGGCAAACAGCGTCTCCTTGCGGTCGAGCTGAAAGCCGGAAAAGAACTGGACCTCTCCAATGAACGGCACGTTGTAGTGTAGCTTCATGAATGGCCGGGTCGCGCCGGGTTGCTCGAAGCCGCTACCTTGTATCGGACCGTTGACGATCAGCTTCGGCAGGTCGAAGGACATGAAATACGGGATCATCGAAAGCAGGACGATGATCAATATCCAGACCTGCTGCTTCTTGGTGTGCGTCCAGATATAGCGAGCTAGGCTGGGTTCCATATGCGACTGTGGACCTTCAGTTGGAAGGATGCAGGATGAAAGAGCACCTGCTGGCGAACGGCGGATCGGCGATTTCTTCGTCGCCAGCGACAAGCTCGAAGCTGCAGTGCACGGAGATTGTGCCCTCGACGATGGAAGCAACCTGCGAGGCGGCGCGTTCCAGCACGAGGCCGCAGTTGCGCGGCTGGCGCTGGCGGATCGACGCCGATGGTCCGGACAGACGCAACAGGCTCTCTCCGGCACCGGGCAATGGCGAAGCGGCTTGCAGCATGATCACGTCCGCGAATCAAACGGCCTTGCGGGAGGCAAGATTGCGTTGTGTCGCCCGAAATCCCAACATACAAGACGAATATGATGGATGTTACGCAACCGCGCAATGCCGGCATGGACTGGCACGAGCAAGCCCTGGACCTCACGCGGGGAATTGCTGCCTATGTCAACTGCCCTCTCGTGGCAGGGCTGGCGCGCGTCGTCGCCAAGCATCCGGAGGCCGATATCGCCAATGCCTTCAACCACAAGCAGGTCGCCTGCAAGATGTGGGCGCGCGACAGGCTGTTCGAAAGCTTCGGCGGCCGCTTCGGCCGCATATGGGTTCTGGGTGGATGGTACGGCGTCTTGCCGGCGATGCTTCTCAACGACGCCCGCTTCGACATCGCGGCCGTCGATAGCATCGACATTGATCCCGAAGTCGCACCGGTCGCCCGGACCCTCAACCGGGAAGCTGGCGACCGGTTCCGGGCGGTCACAGCGGATATGTACGCACTCGACTATGCGGCCGGGCGGCCCGATCTGACGGTCAATACGAGCTGCGAGCATATAGCCGATCTGGGCGCCTGGCTTGCCCTGCTTCCGCGGGGCACGAATGTACTGCTGCAATCCAACGATTATTTCAGCGAGCCGACACACATCAACTGCGTGGCTTCACTTGCAGCCTTCGAAGCCATGGCGGCGCTGCGGGAGGTGCGGTTCTCGGGCGAACTGCCGACAAAAAATTATACGCGCTTCATGCTGATTGGAACTGTTTGATGGTATAGCGGGCAGCGCTTTCCCTCCCTCAGGGAATTTGCGTCAAAACAAAGAGATAGGGCGGTCCTGCGTTTCCGTGCAAAGATGACCCGCTCTAGGATCCATCGTCTGTTTGATGATGAACTTTTCGGAAACCGGTCCCCAGTTTCAGGGACCAGGTTCGATACCGCTCGCGCAGGATTTGCGCAGAGTGACGCGCGCCTTCCAGATCGAGACGATGCGCGGATGGCGTCGGTCCCACAAGCGCCTGTTCGATCGCTTGCGACAGACCTTCAGGCGTCAGGTCCTTTTCCATCAGCACCGTTGCAAGACCGAGGTCTTCGAGCATCAGGGCGCGAACCGTCTGTTCGGTCTCCCCGCCGGCTGCAAATGGAACGAGCAGGGAGCGACAACCCGCGCGCAGGACATCGCAGACCGTGTTGTAACCCGCCTGCGAGACTGACAGGCGGGCGCCGGTCAGCAGGCTGGCGAAATCCTCGCGGAACCGGAAGATGGACAGGCCCGGCATGGCATCGCGTGCGATCGCGTCAAACTCGTCTTTCGGCAGGTTTGGGCCGGTGATCAAACACCATTTCCAGCCTTTGTTGGCATTGCGCGCCGCTGCGATGGTGGAGCTGACAAGGCTCTTTCCGGCAGCCCCGCCGCCGACCGACACCAGAATGTCGAAGCGCTCGGAGGCCGCGGGCGATGGCGGTGCGGCAACGAGCCCTGTGTAGGTGACCTCGGCCCTGATCGCCCCAGCCGGTGGAAATGTCTTGTCGATGGTTGCGAAAGCCGGATCGCCATGGACCATGACAAGGTCGAAATGCCTGTTGATGAGATCGACCGTTTCTTCGTTTCGGCCCACCTTGACACGCTCCTGAAGGATATCACGCACGGACGTCGCCAGCAGCGGTCTGGGCGACGTCGCGTCGATGGCCTCGATCAGCGGCAAGAGTTCGAAACGCATCTGTCGGCGTCCAAATGGAAACGCCTCGACAATGACGATATCAGGCCTGCAATCCCGCAATGCCTGCAGCAGCATCTCCGAACGCCGTTTCTTGAAATCATCGTCGATGGGTTTGCCCTGCAGGTCGACAAGTCCGGAAAATCCTTCATCGCCGGAGGTGACAGGTGGCAGGGTGACAGATTTTACACCCGGTCCCGGAAACCCCGCGATCGGCGCTCCGCCCGTTACGACGGTTACGTCGAACCCGTCATCGACCAGAGCCGCCGCAATGCGGCTGGCGCGCGCGAGATGGCCGATGCCGAGCAGGTGCTGGACATAGAAGAAGACGCGCAGCCGCTTCATTCGGCGGCCCGCCACTCCCGCTCGAACAGGTCCTTGAGCTGCCCGATGCTTGCCGTATGATCGAAATCGCCGCGTACGCGCTGCTCGGCGGCGTCGCCGAGGCGGGCACGCAGCACGGGATCACGGATCAGGCGCTCCAGCGCCTGTGCCAGGGCGATTGGGTCTTCCGTCGGAACCAGCAGCCCGGTTTCTTCAGGCGATAGAAGCTCCGGCACGCCGGAAATATCGGTCGAAACGCAGGCAAGCCGCTGGCTGGCCGCCTCCACCAGGACATTCGGCAGACCGTCCCGGTCGCCATTTGCGGTGATCCTGCAGGCCAGGGCGAAGATGTCGGCGCAGCGGTAGTGCTCAAGCACCTCCTCCTGTGCAAGCGCGCCTTTCCAGGCGACGCGACCATCCAGTCCGAGCTTTTGTGCCAGCGCCTTGAGCCGTTCCAGTTCCTCGCCGCCGCCGATATGCTCGAAACGCCACGCCAGATCACCGGGCAAAAGGGCAAGGGCCTCCAGCAAGGTATCGTAACCCTTCTTCGCGACGGCGCGCCCGACACTCAGGATGACGACCGGTTCGTCCCGCGCCGAGCCATCATGCTGTTTTCGCGCCGCGGCGAAACTGCCGAAGCGATCAAGGTCGAGCCCATGATAGCTCAGATGCACGGACGAGTTGCCGTTGGCGAGTTTCGTCAGACGGTCGAAGCCGGTTTTCGTGCAAGTGACCGTCCAGCGCGCCGAGGAAAGCTTGCCGGCCAGATCCCAGTCCGCCGAAGTCCAGATGTCCTTGGCATGGGCCGAGCAGCTCCAGGGCAGGCCACGAAGCAGGCTGGCATAGCGCGTCACCGATGCCGGCGTGTGCGCGAAATGTGCGTGCAGCCAGCCCGCGTCTTCCGGCCATTCGGCCGCCAGCACCAGCGCTTGCCCGAAACGGCGCGCGCGATTGCGCGTAAAGTCGCGGGGGATATCGGTCGCCAGCGATCCGAGCGCGCGCCAGAAGCCCGGCCGCATCAGATGAGCAAACAGCGAGCGAACCACGCGCAGCGGCTCTTCATGCAGATATTCCGGCAGATAGTGGACCGGCGCTTTGATCTCGTCATGCACGGGGTGGCGTTTTGCGTCGGTCGGCCGCCTGAGCGCGAACAGTATCAGGTCGAACCCCGCACGCTCCAGACCGAGCAGTTCCTGCGCGATGAAGGTTTCCGACAGCCGCGGATAGCCTTTCAGAACCACGACGATCTTGCGGTTTTGCAACTCAGTTCATGCCTTCAATGACCGAAAGGTGATGGCCGGCCCGCCGCTCGAGCAGTTCCGCGACGATTTCGGAAATATGCGGCAGCCCTTCCAGCGTCAGATGCGGATTGCTCTGCGATGGGCGGGGCCGGTCCGCTAGCACCTTCAGTGCATCGGCAAACCGCTGGGAATCCTTGGCTTCCTCCGGCAAGAGCATCTCGATGAGGCCGAGTTCGGCTGCGCGCCGTGCACGGATCAGCTGCTCCTCGCGGGGCTTGACGCGCGGCACGATCAGCGCCGGCTTGTCGAAAGACAGGATCTCGCAATAGGTGTTGTAGCCGCCCATCGCCACGACCGCCTTGGCGCCGGCAATCAGGTCTTCCATGCGGTTGTCGAACTCGATGATCTTGATATAGGGGATCTTGGCCCCCTTCTTCAGCAGCTTGTTGCGCTTGCGCGCCGGCATGTAAGGCCCAAGCACGATCAGCGCCCTATGCTGCAATTGCGGATCCTGCTGATAGGCATCGAGGACGTCGTGGATCAGGTCGGCGCCGTCCCCGCCGCCACCGGTGGTAACAAGGATATAGTCGCCCTCGGGCCGGTGGCCGGGCATCTCGTTCCGCTGCAGGCTCCGTTGCAGGAAACCGACGAATTTCATCTTTGCCCCGACAGCCGACGGCACATCCAGGCCGGTCAACGGATCGTAGAAATCCGGCGGACCATAGACCCAGACCTTGTCGTAGAACAGGCCTATCTTGCGCATCACGTCCCTGCGTGCCCACTCTGCCTCGAGCAGATGCGGCGCGTCCATCACCTCGCGCAGGCCAAGCACGAGCGTGGTGCCCCGCGTCTTGAGATAGGACAGCGTGTCCTCGATCTCACCACGCAGGCCGAGCGGTTCCTTGTCGACGATGAAGATATCTGGCCGGTAGGTCTCGGCTGTGTGGCGGATGATCGACTGGCGCATCCTCAGCGTCTCATGCAGGTCGATATGCTTTTCCAGCGAGGTGTATTCGCCGTTGCGCAGCTTGATGACGCTGGGGATCTTCACGAAGTCGACACGGGCGCGGTAGTCGAAGGCGCCGGCGATGGTCGCACCCGAAATGATAAGCACCTGAAGTCCGCGGAAATCCTCGACCAGCGAATGCGCGATCGTCCGGCAGCGCTGCAAGTGGCCGAGCCCGAACGTGTCGTGGCTGTACATGAGAATTCGAACGTTTTGTACGTGCTGGGTCATTGTTGAACGTCTTTTAGAATTCTCGCCTTGAGGACCGGAGCGGCCCCGCTGGCTTCGAAACTCGCGGGTCTACCGGCCTGTTTTGAAACATGAGAGCGCAATTTTCAAATTGAATTACCCAAGAGGTCCATATGCTGTAGCCAGGAAGCTGCGTCTGCTCGGCTGCTCGCTTGCCACATGTCCAGGCGCAATGGAAGCAGTCGGCATAGCAAACGGGGTGCCAGTCGAATAGCAGGGTGAAGGCAAGATTGGTCGATATATAGCAAACTCAACGGTTTATCGCACCCTGGCGGAGAGTAGCATAGGGCGGCGTTGGCAGAAATTGGTCTTGCCAGGGGTTGGGGTCGAGCGTTCGAATCGCCTCAATCGCCTCCAAATTTCCTTTTATGTCTGAAAAGAACAAAGGGGCGGGGTAACCGGACCTTTCTTGCTGCCTGGCACTGGGGACGAGCGGGAGGGTTCCCTAATCTCGACCTGCAATTGCGACCCGCAGGCCGTGATCCGATCCCGCTATTGTGATAGCCGGCGAGGATTGCAAAGTGGCCAGAGCGCCACTGACCAAACACCAGTCAGTAGGCTTCGATTGTCAGAATTGTGTTCTCGAATCGCTTGGCCGCAAGATCCTCGGGCGTAATCCAGTATTGAAGCGGCCCCATCTCGCCGACGGTCCAGTCGAGCGCCATATCCAGTCCGATCTGGAGCAACAGCAGGTAGCGGTCCTTCATCTCGTCGGCTGCGACCTGGATGACTTCACCCTTGCCAAGCATCTGATGGCCACGGGGTGAGTGGCGGTGAGACAGGGCGTGTACAACGCCCGGGCCTATCAACGCCGCACCGTCCGGATCTGTCAGTCCTCCCTCGGCGCCCTGGATCGCCGCGATTGAAAGCCAATGGTTCATCACCTGCGGAAGTTGGCGATGATGCGACCGCCGCGCCGGAGAAGATGACGGCATGCCGTTGGCGCGCAAGTCTTCGAGGAAGGCAAGGATCTGCTGCTTCACCTCGGCAGGAGGTGCGTCATATTCCTTCAGTCCGGCGTTGACGGTCGAAAAGAATGCGTTGAACATCTTCGAACCGAATGCCGACAGTTCGCGCTGCACCGCCCGTAGCTGCTTGGCCTCCGGATCATCTTCAGAAACATCGCCAAGCGCCTTCAGCTGTGCCGCGACGTCGGCCGTCTCTTCGCGGTGATATGCCTCCACGAGCTTGCGAACGATCCGCGCGGAATGCCAATTGGCCGGAAATCCCGGGTACGGCGTCCAAAGCGTGTCCTTCGGCGCCTGATGAGCGGAAAGCAGCGCATCGGGGGTAACAGGCGGACCGTAGAAGGCCGCAACCCTTTCGGCGCGAATTTTGTCCGCGACCTCGAAAGCATGACCTTCCTCCGCACGCGCCGCGACTTCGGCGTCGGTCGGCTCCTCGATCCAGGCAAATTCGACCTCGACCCGATCATAGTGGGTTCGCTTGCCCCACAGGATTTCGTCCGTCGGATCCGATCCCAGAATCTTGGCGGTGAAGGGCATGTCGAGCGGCTGCCACTTCTGCGTCACCCGACGCGGTTCATACCGGGTCACGAAGTGCAGCGCGTCCGGCCCAAACGTGTCGGACATTGGCGCGAAGAAATAGAGGTAACCCTTTTCGGGCAGCAGATCGCGGCCAGGTCCCGATGGTAAGTCCGAACAGTCGATTTGCGCCATGAAATTGAGGCGCTCGAGCAATCCCTGCCGATTGTGAACCGTCGGCCAGTCGAACTCATCGGGGACAATCGGCAGCCCGCCAAAATAGCTCATGCTGCGTTGCGGAAGACGCGGCGGAAAGACATGCTTGATCGCAATGCGCGCGGCTTGCCCCCGTTCGATCGCTTCGCGGCCATCGACGGAAATCGGCGGGATCTTGCGCTCGACATGCGCTTTGAACTTCGCCTTGCGCTGGTCGTCGCTGTCCTTGGCTTGCTGCTGCAAGTCGGCGATCAGCTTTTCTGCCGCGGGGTTAGGCCGGGGCGATGTGGCGCGAGCCGCTTCAGACGATGCCGGCGTGCGCTGACCAGCCTTGCCGATCGGCAAGGCGGAACTGTCCGGTGGCTTGCCTTTTGAAGCCGAACCGGAAAACAGTCGGGCAATGCCGCGATAAATCAGGCTGCCGACGATCAGGAGCATCGCCCCGACCACAAGCAGCGGCATCAGATTCGCCATGACGCTTACCCCCATCGCCGGCTGCGTCGCCTTCCTCCCGAAGCCGAATTATTGCCGGTAGGCCTTGCGCAAGCAAGGGACCATGCCGATCCTCAATCCGTCCGCCTACCTCTGTCGGATCGTGACGTTCCCGAGCGGCTTTCGCTATTTATGGGCGTCGATCGGCTGCGACGTTGGCGCTGGGGAGGTAAATCAGATAGAACTAAATCAGGCAGAACGATTGTCTGCGATTTCAGGAGACGACATGTCTGAGGAGCATGTTGAGCGTCGGCTGGCGGCGATCCTGGCCGCGGATGTGGTCGGCTATAGCCGACTTATGGAGGTCGACGAAGAACACACGCTCAATCTCCTTCGGCAGCATCGACGGGAATTCTTCGATCCGACCGTCACCAAGCACGGTGGGCGCATCTTTAAGGTGATGGGTGACGGCTTCCTGGTGGAGTTCGGCAGCGTAATCAATGCGGCGCGCTGCGCGGTCGAGATCCAACGCGGCATGTCCGAGCGGAATGCCGGCATCCCCGAGGACCGGCATTTCAAGTTTCGCATGGGCATCAACCTTGGCGACATCATCGTCGACGGTGATGATTTCCACGGCGACGGCGTCAATCTTGCGGTGCGGCTGCAGGGCCTCGCGATACCCGGCGGCATCGCCTGCTCGGAAGCGGTGCGCCATGCGGTCGGCAACAAGCTGGGCATCGACTTCGCCGATCAGGGCGCCAGGACTGTCAAGAACATTGCTCAGCCGCTGCACGTCTATTTCGCCAACTGGGACCAGGGCGTCGCGCATGTCGAGACGCATGTTGCGGCCGGGAGCGTCCAGACGCTGGTGCGGTCCGACAAGCCGTCGGTGGCGATCCTACCCTTCGCCAATCTGAGCAATGATCCAGACCAGCAGTATTTCAGTGACGGCATCACTGAAGATATCATAACCGACCTCTCGAACGTCTCCGGCCTGTTCGTGCTCAGCCGCAATACGGTCTTCGCCTTCAAGGGCAGGACCGACAAGATGGAACGCATCGCCAGGGAGCTTGGCGTCGGCTACATTGTCGAGGGCAGCGTCCGCAAGGCGGGAAACCGGGTAAGGATAAATGCCGAGCTGATCGAGGGCGCCACGGACGGACACGTCTGGGCTGCCCGCTACGACCGCGACCTCACCGACATCTTCGCCGTGCAGGACGAAATCGCCAAGGCGGTCGTGGCGCAACTCAGGGTTAGGCTCCTGCCCGAGGAAAAGAAGGCTATTGAGAAGGCGCCGACGGACAATGTGGACGCCTATACGCATTATCTTCGAGGCCGCGATTACAGCCACATCGCGACCAGGGCGAACCACCTGATGGCCAGACAAAGTTATATCAGGGCCATCGAGCTTGATCCGGGATATGCCCGCGCGTATGCAGGCTTGGCGGTCAGCGACGTACGCCTTCAGTCGATGTATGGCTCACCGATCCAGGTGGACGACATTTTCGCGACCGCCGATAAGGCCCTGGCTCTGGACCCGAATCTGGCCGAGGCGCATTCAGCCAGGGGCTTTGCCCTGTCCCTCGCCGGCCGCCGTTCCGAGGCCGCCGCGGCGTTCGAACAGGCTCTCGCGCTCGACCCCAATTGCCACGAGGCCAACCGCTACTATGCCGAGTTCTGCGTAACCGGCGGTCAGTTCGAGCTCGCCGCGACGTACTTCATGCGTGCGATGGAGATCAAACCGAGCGACTACGGCGCACCGGTCATGCTGGTGAACGTCTTCCGCACTCTTGGCCAGCAGAACGACGCGGAGCTTTATGCGCGGATCGCATTGGAGAGAGCTGAAGAGGAACTCCGTCTGCATCCGGAGAACGCCAATTGTGCCTGCCTAGGCGCGATCGTGCTGGCCTTCCTTGGTGAAGGCGACAGGGCAGCGAAGTGGCTTGACCGGTCTCTGGCGATCGACCCCAGCGATATGAACACCCAATACAACGCCGCTTGTACCTATGCGTTGCTGGGGGACTTCGAACGCTCGATCGACCTTTTGGAAGCGTGGCTGCCGCAAGCTGGCGCCGAGATGAGACTCTGGTTCAAGAACGATTCCGATTTCGCCTCTGTTCGCAGTCATCCTCGCTACCAGAAGTTGCTCCAGCTCCTGCAGTAGCGATACGCATTGTTCTTGAGGCAATGTTATTGCCGATAATCAAGAACCGGCCTTCAGGAAGATTTGCCTGACAAACCAACGCCCTCGCCATTCCACGGATATTATGTTACGTTACTAATATAACCGAGAGGTGGGGAATGGGTACCCGGTTCAGGTTGTTCGTTCAGCCTCCGTTCGAAGACCCTACGTCAAGCCCTGAGATCATTACGGTTTCTTCCCCGCGTGGCAGCGTTGGACCTGGCCCGTCCGACGATCTTATGTACGTCGTCGAGCCGGTCGACAAGACGCGGCCTTATGGCGTCAACCACGGCCCGTTGGGCACGCCCGTCATCTCCCTGCCGCCCTGGACGCGAGCGATCCTCGATCCGGCCGTTCCCGACGAAGAGGGCAATTTCGATCACTATCAGCCCTCGACGCCCGGCTTCGAAGCAGCGCACGCGTTCGGTTGCGTGCGCTTCACGCTCGACGTTTGGGAGCGTTACATCGGCCAACCGCTCATCTGGCATTTCCGCGATCACTACGACCGTCTGGAAATCTCGATCCTGCCGGGTTGGGATAACGCCCAATACGGCTATGGCTTCCTCGAGCTCGGCAGCCAATTCGTGCAAGACGGACGTGCGCTCCCCTTCAGCCTCGACTTCGATATCATCGCGCACGAGGTTGGCCATGCGTTTGTCTACAGCGTCCTCGGCATACCTGACCCGGGAGCTGAGTTCCCCGAATATCTGGGCTTTCAGGAGGCCTTTTCCGACTGCGTTTCGTTGATCGCGGCCATGCATTTTCCCTCCGTGATCGAAAATGTTCTGACGGAGACGCGCGGGAATCTCTACATCGCCAACCAACTCTCTCGCTTCTCGGAATTCTCGCCGCACCGCCAGATACGCGAGGCCAACAACAAACTGACGATGGCCGATTTTGCGGACGGCTGGAGCGACGAGCATGCACTGTCGCAACCTCTCACGGGCGCCGTCTTCGACATTCTGGTCGATGTCTTTCACGAGAGCCTGGTGGCTCGAGGACTGATCTCGCCGGAGGCCGAAAATCTTGCCGACCTCGCCGAGATCGATCCAGCTGCCGAGCTGCCGGTGCAGGAAGTCTTTGACCGCGATTTCGCTCGCAATCCGGAAGGTTTCGTCGAAGCGCTGCTCGACGCGCGGGATATCGTGGGCACCTATCTCGCCGAGACACTATGGGCTCTCGCCCCGGATTTCCTGGACTACGGTGACGTGGCGAGAACGATGCTCGCGGTCGACGACAGTATGACCGGAGGAGAACTATCAAGCATCATCTTCCGGGATTTCGACCGGAGAGGGATTTTTCGCTACCGTGCCGGGCCTCGCCTGACAAAGTCAGGCCGAAAGAGCCATGTCCATGAGGGTCGAATCGTTCGTCCACGGGACCAGGCGCGTCTGCCGGATATGAGCTATTTCGAGAAATACTGGATGTCCAGAAGTGGCGCCGAACTTTGATCGGCATGCAGAAGATGGGGTGATCCATGGTAACTGAAACCATCCTAAGTAGCTCGGCCATACATTTGTTCGGTCGAGTTCTTGAAGATTTGAAGCTTACGAAGAGGGTCGATGGGGGACGGCCTCCAAGGCTTGGTGACAACAGGTTCCTGCAGAACCAGATTGACGCCTCCGGTAGCCTGCTGGCAAGGATTTATGCGTTCACCTTCGAAGCGCAGTTCTACGAGCTGGCCCGACCGACCATACTTCTTGTCCACGGGCCTGGCTCTGTCGTTGATTATCCAGCCCCGACGGAAACTGATCTCAAGGTCATGAGCCGCGGTCCAAGCGACCCTGACTATACCGGACTGTCATCGCAGATAGGCTCGTTTGCACGCGGAATGCAGGTCTGGGTCTACGACAAGAGTGACCTGACAATGCGGCTGGAACTCGACACCGGCACGCTCGAAGATGTCCTGTTGAGTGCAGAGCTGGACCCGCGTTCGTTTGGTCGATCGGGTGGAGCAATGGGTAGATCCGGCGGTGCGATGGGGCGATCTGGCGGCGCGATGGGCAGATCTGGCGGTGCGATGGGACGCTCCGGTGGTGCCATGAACCGCGGCGGGCGCGGCGATTTCGACTAGCGTTTCCGATCGTTATTTGAAAATGCCGAAGGGAGATAGACAATGGCAAGAGTAGATATAGTACAAGTCTCTACACCTGAAGGAAATGCTGTGAGGGGCGGAGATCCAGTTACGGTCAGCGTGAAAGTATACCCAGATCGTGATTGGTTTAAAGACAAATACAAAGAAGACCTGGTGATTGAATTTATTTATGCTGACTCTTTATCCATCAAGAAAAATCTGTCGGTATACCAACACGATGTAACTATCGACGATGCGACAATAATCACCTTCAAGGTTAAAGCAGAAGCTGACGCTCCGGCCGGAGTATACTATGTCCAAGTCAAGAATAAGCACTTCAAGGAAATCGTCGTAAGTGGCCCTGAGGATGGAGTTATCACGGTGTCCTAAAGCTAGAGTCCTTCACGTTTTGACGGAAGCGTATCCGGCATTTACGAAGTAGTTCTTGCATTCGGCTGCCTCGATCGTTTCGACGAGGTGGCCGATGTGGCGCCAAGTTTCCTCGACGGTGCGTTTCTGAGCCTGGCGCATCCAGTGTTTTT